>REDR01000073.1 GCA_007693385.1 Anaerolineaceae bacterium | reverse complement strand
CGCTAGCCAAGATACGCGGAGATGACCTGCTCATCCCGGCTGAGTTCGGCGGCGTTGCCCTCACGGGTGATACTGCCGCGCTCCAACACATAAGCATAATCGGCGATTTCCAGTGCTTTACGGGCGTTCTGTTCGACCAACAGAATCGGGATGCCCTGCGATTTGATCTCGGCGATGATGTCGAATATCAAATTGACCAGAAGCGGCGCGAGTCCCATGCTCGGCTCATCCAGCATCAGTAGGCGCGGACGCATCATCAGTGCCCGCCCGACGGCCAACATTTGCTGTTCGCCGCCACTGAGCAGACCGGCCTTCTGTTCGCGGCGTTCCAGCAAGCGCGGGAAGCGGGCGAAGATGTCGTCGAGTAGCACGCTCACCTGCTTTTCGCCGCGCACGTTCGCGCCGATGGTGAGGTTTTCGTAAACCGACATATTGGCGATCACCTGTCGGCCTTCGGGCACCTGCACCAGCCCATCAGCCACGATGCGATGCGGGGCGCGGTTGGTGATGTCTTTGCCACCGAAGAACACACGCCCCCCTGCGGCACGATGCAGGCCGCTTAGCGTGTTGAGCGTGGTACTTTTGCCCGCGCCATTCGCGCCAATCAACGTGACCACCTGCCCCTCATCCATGCTGAACGATAGGCCGCGCAACGCTTTGATCGCGCCGTAGCTGGCGTTTAGATCATCAACCTGTAATAAGACCATACGACTACTCTTTACCCAGATACGCTTCGATCACAACCGGATCATCGCGCACTTCAGCCGGTGTGCCGTGCGCGATGATCTGCCCGAAATTCAACACGTAGACCTCATCGCACACCTGATGAATCAGCGACATATCATGCTCGATGACCAGCACAGCCAGTCCCATCTGCGGCAAGCGCAGGATTTGCTCGCCGAGCGCTCGCGTCTCGGACGGGTTCATGCCCGCCGTCGGTTCATCCAGCAATACCAGACGCGGATTAGTCGCCAGCGCCCGCGCCATCTCCAGACGGCGCTGAGCGCCATAAGGCAGGTTAGCGGCGGGCACGTCGGCCACGTCCATCAGGTCGAACTGTGCCAGCAATTCCCGCGCCCGTTCGCGCAGTGTGCGCTCCTCACGGCGGAAAGACGGCCAGAACGCGATAGCCTCCAGCATAGAGGCGCGGCCTTGCCCGTGCTGGCCGATGAGCACGTTCTCAAACGTGGTAGCTTCACCGAATAGCCGGATGTTCTGATAGGTGCGGGCGACCCCGGCGCGGGCGATGCGATGCGGGGCGCGGCGATGTATCGGCTGGCCGTCGAATAAGATATGCCCACTCGATGGATGATCCAGCCCGCTAATGTTGTTGATGAGCGTGGTCTTGCCCGCGCCATTCGGCCCGATCAGGCCAACGACGCGCTGAGGCTCGACGCGCAAATTAACGCCGGACAGCGCCTGCAAGCCGCCGAAGTGACGGCTGACGTTCTCTAGTACCAGCATATTAACCGCCCCCCGCTTCTGGTTGGGCTGGCTGGCCGGTTAATCGCCGTCGCGCTGATGCCCACAGCTTGCGCCAACCTTGCGGGTTAATCAGGCCGCCGGGCAGATACACGATGACCAGCAACAGCACCAGACCATTGAACACGCCGCGATATTCGTTGAAGCGGCGCAATACCTCCGGCAAGGCGGTCAATACGAAGCCGCCGACAATCGGCCCCGCCCACACGGACGTGCCGCCCAGCACCGCATAGGCTAGGATGTCCACCGCACGATCAAAGCCGAACATCTCCGGCGTGACGATGCGCGTCAGGTGGCCGTTAAAGACGCCCGCCGCCCCCGCCAGCATCGCCGACAGCACAAAGACCATGTTCTTGACGTAAACCACGTTAATGCCCATGTTGGCCGCCACGCGCTCGTCCTGCCGCACCGCCACCATCGCCCGCCCAAAGCGTGAGCGTTGCAGGCGCGTCAACAGGAAGATAATCACGATCAAAAACACGATTAAATGCCACGTCTCCGTCAGGCGTTCGACGTTTCGCACGCCGCGCCCCCCGCCAACCAGTTCATAACGGCGCAAACCGGCATCTTGAAACGTGTTGAGATAGCTCAAGATCATGTTATCCACGTTCAAGAAGAAGATGCGGACGACCTCACCGAAGCCGATCGTAGCGATAGCCAGATAGATGTCGCGCAATCGCAACACCGGCAGGCCGATAGGCAAGGCGATCAACGCGCAGACGATCACCGCCACCACCAGCGCCGCCCCCAGCGCGAAGTCTAATTCTTTGGTCAATAGCACGCTGACATAAGCGCCAATCGCCATGAATCCGGCATTTGCCAGCGAAAACATGCCGGTGCGTAGCAGTAGATACATGCTGATGCCGAGAATGGCGTTGACCAGCATGAATTGTAACACCGGCTCGGTGATGCCGATGGGACGCACGACGCTGAGAATAGCTTCGATCAGAAAATCCATTGATCCCCCTCAGGCGCGTGTCGATTCTGGCTGGCCTAAGATACCCTGCGGCCTGATGAGCAAAATGGCGAACAGCAACAGGAACACCAGCGCATCGCGGTAACTACTGCCGACGGTATCAATGCTGATGATCTGGATACCGGCGACGATGAAGCCGCCCAGCACCGCGCCGTTGATGCTCCCCATGCCGCCCAGCACAATCGCGGTCAGGCCGATCAGCGCGATATTCTGGCCGATAAACGGATCGACCACGTTGGTAATCAGCGCGTACAGCACCCCCGCCAGACCGCCGAGCGCCCCCGCCAGAAAGAAGGTCATCAGGAAAATATAGTTGACATTGATCCCTAGCAGGCTGGCGGTGCGCTGGTTGAAGGCCACCGCCCGCATCTGCTGGCCGAGCGATGTCCGCGTGACGAGATACTGCAACAAGATCATCACCACCAGCGCGGCGATGACCACGATCAAGCGGGCGGGCGTGATGCGTAGGCCAAGCTCCTCAATGATGATCGGCTGGCGCGGCACCAGCCCGCGCGGATAAGCGGCTTCAACGCGGTTATAAACACGAATGAATAATAATTGCGCGATGTTGACCAGCAGGATCGCCGCGCCAATACTGCTGATAAGCTGGGCGATACGCGCCGCGCCGCGCTTCCGCAACGGGCGAAAGGCGATCAGTTCGAGCAACACGCTCAATAGGCCGGTGACGATCATCGCGGCGATCAGCCCGACCCATAGCGGCATTTCGAGGCGGTCAGTCACCAGCAAACCGATGAACGCCCCCCACATGAATAACGCGCTATGCGCCAGATTCAGCACGCCCAGCACGCTGAAAACCAGCGAATAACCGAGCGCGAAAAGCGCATAGATAGAGCCTAAAGAGATTACATTGACGATCTGCTGTAAGAGTATGCCATCCATAAGCGGGCTACGATCATACCGCGTTAAAGGCCGGTGGGGGCATCCCCGCGAACGGGAGGCCGACCACCGGCTTTTAAGTCGAACTAAAAAGTTTTATTCGTCGGATTCCGCCGCGCCTTCGATGACGGAGGCAAGCGGCAGGAACGCACCTTCAAACACGATCTGCGCGATAGGGTCATGCACCGGATCGCGGTTTTCATCGAAGCTGTACAGACCGAGCGGGCTGGGGAAGTCTTCGATAGCGGCCAGCGCGTCGCGGATGTCGGCGCGGTCATCGGAGTCGGCGCAACGAATGGCGGTGGCGAAAAGCCATGCGCCGGTGTAGGCTTGCGCGGCGAACTGGTCAGGCGCGACGCCGTATTCTTCAACGAAAGCCTGCTGGAACGCTTCACTGCTCGGCTCAGGGTCGGGGTCACCGATGTTCCACGCCGCGCCGACGATCACGCCTTCCGCATCTTCGCCGGATTGATCGAGGACGGCGGGCGAATTGAAGCCGTTGCCGCCGATAATCGGCCCGTCATAGCCGAATTCACGCGCTTGAATGATGATCTGCACCGCTTCCGCCGCCAGCGCCGACACGACCAGCGCATCGGGGTTACGGGCGATCAAGCTGGTCAACTGTGAACTGAAGTCGCGGTCACCACGCGCAAACGTCTCAACACTGAGGATTTCGATTTCGTTGTCGTCGAGCGCGTCAACGAACACGTCGAAGCCGCTAATGGTGAAGTCGTCATCGTCACCATACATCACGCCGACGCGCTCCAGACCGAGCGCATCAATCGCCTGCTCCACCGTGCCCGGGATGACCGCTTCTTCCGGCAAGCTATTGCGGAACACGAAATCGCCCATGTCGGTGATGCCGATGGCGGTATTGCTGACGCCCATCACCACCGTGCCGTTTTCCTGCGCGATGGGGTCGGCGGCGAACGCCTCAGTGGAGAGCGTCGGACCGAGTACAGCTAGCACGCCATCTTCAACGACCAGCTTCTCCATCGCGGCGATGGCCTGTTGTGCGTTGCCCGCCGAGTCTTCAAACTGTACGCGAAGCGTCACGCCCTCACCGAGATAGCCCCATGCGTTGACTTCCGCGACGGCTAGCTCAACCGCCTGACGTTGCGCGATGCCGTACACCGCAACCGCTTCGGATAGGCCGAAGATCGCGCCGATGGTCAGTTCGTCGGGTAGGTTCTGCGGGGTTTCGCATTCCTCCCAGAAACCGATGGGCGGGGTGTCGGCGTCTTCGTCATGCTCATCAGCGCTAACGACACTCACGAAGATCAACGGCAAAATGAAAAGAACGGATAAAATGAGTCTGAATTTTTTCATGTTAAACACTCCCTAAAATACCATTTCGAGCAGATTGTACTGAATCATGAACCTATCCGCAAATATCAATGTTCGAGATCATTGGCCGTTGATGTCTTCGCTTGGACAAAGCGCCAATGTCGTTTAACATGGGGGGCAATAGCGCATCCACACGCGAGGGGGATTTGATGCCGCACTTTGACCTATTCGACTGGACGCAACGACCATCACCTGATTTACTGTATCGCCGCGATGACGGCTATGATATACGCTGGGGCGAAGCCGTCCGCACCGATGCGGCGGACTACAGCCGCGCTGATGTCGTGTTGCTCGGACTGCCACAGGATGAAGGCGTGCGCCGTAATCGCGGGCGCGTCGGGGCGCGTCACGCGCCGTCCGCCATCCGTGAATATTTTTATCGCACCGTCGCCCGCACCGACATCACGCTATTTGATGCTGGCGACACGCGCATCAGCGACGGGCTGACGCTGGAAGCGATCCACGAGCGCCATCAGGCCATCGTCGCGCAGATCATCGCCGACGGCAAGACGTTGATCGTGCTGGGCGGCGGCAACGACACCAGCTATCCGGATTGCGCCGCGTTAGCGCAGGCGACAGACTCCCAGCCGTTAGCCTTCAACATTGACGCGCATTTCGATGTCCGCGCCGACACGCCGCGCAATAGCGGCACGCCGTACCGTCAATTGCTAGAGGGTGGCTTCATCCGCGCCGATGGTTTCTTCGAGATCGGCTATCAGCCGTTCGCCAACCCGCCCGCCTATCACGATTATCTGCGCGAAAAAGGCGTGCAAACCTTCCCGTTGGCGGCGGTGCGCGGCGAGGCATTGCCCGCCCTGCTCCGTCGTCTGCTGGCAGAAAGCGACGCGAACGCGGTGTTCTGGGGCGTGGATATGGACGTGGTACGCGCCAGCGATGCGCCGGGCGTCAGCGCGGTGAATCCCACCGGCTTGAGCGGTGAGGCATTATGCACCGTCGCCACCATCGCAGGCGCGGAGGAACGCACGCGGCTATTCGAGATCACCGAAGTGAATCCGCATTATGATGTCGATGGCCGCACTAGCCGACTGGCCTCTGCCGCTATCTGGCATTTTCTGGCCGAACGCTAAGCGCGTTATTAAAAGGCTTTTTTGGCGATACATTTCCGAAGCAGAGACCCTTTTTCAAAAAAGGTGACGAGAGAATCTACAAGAAAACATTTTTTAGAGGAGGATTTTTTGACCATGACCACGCCAAAACGGGTTATCAAAGCGCCCACCGGCACACAACTCAACTGCAAGAATTGGCTGATCGAAGCCGCCTACCGCATGATACAGAATAATCTCGATCCGGATGTCGCGTTCGATCCCGATAACCTGATCGTGTATGGCGGGCGCGGCAAAGCGGCGCGGAACTGGGAAGCGTTCGACGCGATACTGGATAGTTTACGCCGCTTGGAGCCGGACGAGACGCTATTGGTGCAGTCCGGCAAGCCGGTAGCGGTCTTCCGCACGCACGCCGACGCGCCCCGCGTCTTGATCGCCAATAGCAATATCGTGCCCGCGTGGGCGACGCAGGCGAATTTCGACAAATGGGAGCGCGACGGCCTCATCATGTACGGGCAGATGACCGCCGGAAGCTGGATTTATATCGGCACGCAGGGGATTCTACAGGGCACATACGAGACGTTTGGCGCGTTGGCGCGTCAACACGGCTGGGAAAGTCTGAAGGGGAAATTCGTCGTCACCGCCGGATTAGGCGAGATGGGCGGCGCTCAACCGTTGGCGGTCACGATGAACGGCGGTGTCGGCCTGTTCGTTGAGGTGGATCGCTGGCGGGCGGAGAGACGGCTGAACTTGCGGCAGATCGACGCCATCACCGACAATTTAGAAGAGGCGATGACGTGGGTGGAAGAGGCGCTGTCAGCCGGTGCGCCGAAGTCTGTCGGCTTGATCGGCAATGCCAGCGAAATCCTGCCGGAGATGATCGTGCGTGGCGTCCTGCCGGATGTCGTCACCGACCAGACCAGCGCCCATGATGTGATGTACGGCTACATCCCCGCCGGATTATCGCTAGAAGAGGCGGCGGCATTGCGCGTCAGCGATCCGCAAGCCTACGAAGAACGGGCGATGCAATCCATGGCACAGCATGTACAGGCTATGCTCGACTGGCAGGCGCAGGGCGCGGTGGTGTTCGACTACGGCAATAATCTGCGGCAAAGGGCGTTTGATTATGGCGTGCGCGAAGCGTTCAGCTACCCCGGATTCGTACCGGCGTATGTCCGCCCGCTATTCTGCGAAGGCAAAGGGCCGTTCCGGTGGGTGGCGCTCTCCGGCGATCCAGAAGACATCTACGCCACAGACCGCGCTATCATGCAGATGTTCCCGGAAGATACACACCTCCAGCGCTGGCTAGAGATGGCGCGGGAGCAGATCGACTTTCAAGGCCTACCGGCGCGGATTTGCTGGCTAGGTTACGGCGAGCGGGCGCGGGCTGGCCTGCGCTTTAACGAGATGGTCGCCAATGGTGAAGTGAGCGCCCCCATCGTCATCGGGCGCGATCATCTGGATAGCGGCTCGGTCGCCAGCCCCAACCGCGAGACGGAAGCGATGAAAGACGGGAGCGACGCCATCTCCGACTGGGCATTGCTCAACGCGATGATTAACGCGGTGGGCGGCGCGACATGGGTCAGCATCCATCACGGCGGCGGGGTCGGCATCGGTTACAGCCAGCACGCCGGACAGGTCATCGTCGCCGATGGCACGCCGGAGGCCGCCGCCCGTCTGGAGCGCGTGCTGACGTGCGATCCGGGGATGGGCGTGGTGCGCCATGCCGACGCCGGTTATGACGAAGCGCGGCGCTTCGCCCGCGAACATGGCATTCAGATTCCGATGGACGACGGGCGGTAGATCATGCAAACAGCCGATACACTCATCATCAATGCGGCGCAACTGGTCACCTGCGCGGGCGGCGGCCAGCCGAAGCGCGGCGCGGATATGCGCGAAGCCGGTATCATCGACGGCGGCGCGGTTGCCATCACGGGCGGGCAGATCATCGCCGTCGGCACAACGGACGACATCCGCGCCGCGTATCAGGCGGATCAAATCATCGACGCGAACGGGTGCGCGGTAGTGCCCGGCCTTGTTGATCCGCACACGCACGCGGTATTTGCCGGTAGCCGGTTGGACGAATTCGAGCGACGCATCGCGGGCGCGACGTACATGGAAATCCTAGCGGCGGGCGGCGGCATCCTCAGCACGATGCGGGCGACACGCGCCGCCACGCCGGACGCGCTGACCGGAAGCGCGACGCGCCGCCTCCTGCGGATGCTGGCCTGTGGCACGACGACAGTCGAGATCAAGACCGGCTACGGGTTGGACACCGCATCAGAGGTCAAGATGCTGAACGTCATCGCCGAAATAGCCGAGCGCCTGCCGCTCAACATCGTGCCGACGTTCATGGGAGCGCACGCCATCCCGCCGGAACAACCGGACATGAAGGCCTACGCCGCGCACATAATGGACGACATGCTCCCCGCCATCCATGAGGCTTACCGGCAAACCGCGTTAGCGGCGCGTGGGGTGCGGCTGGCGGCGGATGTATTCTGCGAAGAAGGCGTGTTTGACGCGGCGACATCGCGCCATCTCTTGCGGGCGGCGCGGGATAAATGGCGGATGCCGATTAAAGCGCACGTCGATGAATTCGTCAATCTGGGCGGCGCGGCGATGGCGGTTGAGCTAGGGGCGCTCTCCGTCGATCATCTGGACGTGACGCCACAGGATGAACTGGCGTTTCTGGCGAAGTCGGAAACGGTCGGCGTGATGTTGCCCGCCGTGAATTTCAATCTGGGGAACGATCACTACGGCGACGCCCGCTTTTTGATCGATTCCGGCGGAATCATGGCGCTATCCACCGACTACAACCCGGGCTCCGCGCCGACACTCAGCCAGCCGATGGTGATGGCGCTGGCCTGCCGTTATCAGCGCCTGCTACCGGCGGAAGCGCTCAACGCCTGCACGATCAACGCGGCTGTGGCGCTAGGCATGGCGGATCGCGTCGGCTCGTTGGAGGCGGGCAAGCAGGCCGACATCGTGATTCTAGACGCTGATGATTACCGCGCTATGATCTACGAATTCGGCGATTCAATCGTGAAGCAAGTCATCATCAAAGGGGTGAGCGCGTGGCCGACAACATCATCTTAGACGGCGAAAGCCTGACAATGGAAGACGTACTGCGCGTGGCGTATGGTCAGCCCGATCAGCCGCGCTTGACGTTGAGTGCTAAGGCCGAAGCCCGCATCGAGCGCTCGGCGGAGGCGGTACAGCAACTACTAAACGACGGCGTAATCGCGTATGGCATCACCACCGGCTTCGGCGCGTTTAAGGATCGCGTCATCCCGCCGGAGCAAGTCGAGCAATTGCAACACAATATTCTGGTCAGCCATGCGGTAGGCGTCGGCGATCCGTTCGACATCCCCACCACCCGCGCTATCATGTTGATCCGTGCGAACACGCTGGCACGCGGCTATTCTGGCATCCGACTGGGCACGGTGCGCCTGATCCTCGATATGTTGAATCGCGGTGTGCATCCGATCATCCCGCAAAAAGGCTCTTTGGGCGCAAGCGGCGACCTCGCGCCACTGGCACACATGGCGCTCCCGATGATCGGCGCGGGGGAAGCGCTCTGGGGAGGCGAGAAACTGGACGGCGCAGAGGCGATGCGGCGGGCGGGCTTGCCAGTCATCCAATTGGCGGCTAAAGAGGGCTTGGCGCTGACCAATGGCACCAGCGTGATGTGTGCGTTGGGCGTGCTGGAAACAGACCGCGCCGAGCGCATCAGCCGCACAGCCGACATCGCCGGATGTATGAGCCTAGAGGCGCTACACGGCACACAACGCGCCTTCGACGAGCGCCTGCACCGGTTGCGCCCGTTCCCGCGCCAGATCGAATGCGCGGCCAATCTGCGCCACTTGCTGGCCGGTAGCACGTTCACACGCGGCGACGATTCGCACAACGTACAGGACGCCTACACCCTGCGCTGTATCCCGCAGGTTCACGGCGCGGTGCGTGATGCTATCGCCTATGCGCGATGGGTGTTCGAGATTGAACTGAACGCGGTCACAGATAATCCGTTGATCTTCGTCGATGAGGGAAGCGGCGAAATCGAAGTCATCTCCGGCGGCAACTTTCACGGCGAACCGCTCGCCATTGCGATGGACTATCTGGGGCTGGCGGTCAGTGAATTGGGCAACATCAGCGAACGGCGCATCATGCGTCTGGTTGATGAAGCCAGCAATACCGGCACGCTCCCCGCCTTCCTCACCCGTGAGGGCGGGCTGAATAGCGGCTTCATGATCGTGCAGTATACGGCGGCGGCGCTGGCGACGGAGAGCAAAATCCTGTCGCATCCGGCCAGCGTGGACACCATCCCGACATCGGCCAATGTCGAAGATCATGTGAGCATGGGCGTCACGGCGGCGCTGAAGGGGCGGCGCATCAATGACAATGTAGAGCGCATCCTCGCGTTGGAGTTGATGGCGGCGGCGCAGGGGATCGACTTCCGGCGCGATGTCCTGCCCGACGCGAAAATGGGGGCGGGCACCGCCTCCGCCTATGATCTGATCCGCGGGCATGTGCCGTTCATCGAGCGCGACACAGCGCTACATCGCTACATGGAGGCTATGCAGGCGCTGGTCGCGCAAGGCGCATTCGCGGCGATCACGCCGGACTAATCCGCGCCGGAGTGCAAAGCGGCGAATTGGTCGTAGAAGGCGAGCGCGGTCTGTATACCTTTATGGAACATCTCAATCACGATATATTCGTTGGTGCTGTGCGCTCCGCCGCCTTTATAGCCGAACGGCATCAGCACCACGTCGCCGTCCAGCACTTCGGCGAACACGGCGACAACCGGCACACTGCCGCCCTCACGGGTGAGGATCGGGCGGACGCCCCACCCTTGCTCATAGGCGCGGATGCAGGCTTGCATGGAGGGCGATTCGTAGTCCAGCACCACGCCGGGCGCGGCGTCGCGCCAATCGCTGGTCACTTCGACGCGCACGGTGGGCGGCGTCAGCGCGTGGATGTAGTCGATGACCTGTCCCGCGATGGTCGCCGGTTGCTGGTCGGGCACAAGGCGACAACTGAACTTCGCCCATGCTTTATGCGGGATGACCGTCTTGAAGCCTTTCTCGAAGAAGCCGCCCGCCATCCCGTTGATTTCCAGCGTGGGGCGTGCGCCGGAACGTTCGTGCAGGGCGTAATCCGGTTCGCCCCATGTGGCGGGCGCTCCGGTGACGGCGTGCCATTCGCGCTCCGACCATTCGCGCATCCCGTCCAACACGTCGCGCTCCTGCGCGGTGATCGGACGCACCGCGTCGTAGAAGCCGGGCACAGTGACGCGCCCTCTCTCATCGTGTAGCGCCGCCATGATCTCGGTCAGCGCCTGTAGCGGGTTATGCACATTGCCGCCATAGTGCCCGCTATGCAGGTCACGCGCCGGGCCGGTCACGGTCATCTCGAACTGGATGATGCCGCGCAGACCATACACCAGAACCGGCTGTTTTTCATCGGGCATACTGCCATCGGATACCACGATGACATCGGCCTGTAGGCGCTGACGGTTGTCGCGCACGAACTGGTAAATATGCGCCGAGCCGGATTCCTCTTCGCCTTCAAACAGCAGTTTGATATTACACAGCGCGTCGCCCGTCGCCAGCAAGGACTCCACCGCTTTCAGGTGCGCGATGACGTGCCCCTTGCTATCCAGCGCACCCCGCGCATAAATGCGGCCGTCGCGCTGTGTGGGCTGGAATGGCGGCGTACCCCAGCCGTCGGCGATGTCGGCGGGTTGCACGTCGTAATGACCGTAGACGAGAACCGTCGGCGCGTCCGCGCCCGCGCCCAACCATTCACCATATACAAGCGGTAGATAGCCGTCGGCGCGGTGAATCTCCGCCCGTAGACCGATGCGGCGCATGTCGTCCACCAGCCAACGCGCGGCGCGTTCGACATCGGGCGCATGTTCGGCTAGCGTACTGATGCTGGGGATGGTCAGCAGTTCGTTGAGTTGCGCGATGAAATCCGCCGCTTTCTGGCGGGCATAATCCGGTGCAGAATCCATGGTTTTAACCTCACGGGGAATATAGCAATTTGTCGTCGGCGCATTATAACACGGCGGCGTATCGCGTCAAAAAACGCGGGCGCAATGGTGTGCGCCCGCGATATGTTGATTATATACGTCTCAGATATAGTGCGATCAGTCGCCCGCCGCCTTGACCGGAATTTCATCCGCCGGTATCAAACTGCGCAGGCGCTCCATGCGTTCCTGCGAAATCTTGCCGGTACGGAAGCCGAGATTGGCTAAAACCGCGATGGCCTTCGCCGGATCGAGTCCCTTCGGGCAAGCCTGCGTGCAGTTCAGCACCTTATGGCAACGATACGCGCCTTCGGTGTTACACACGATGTCCAGCCGTTCCTCCGGTATGGTGTCGCGGGGGTCTAGCACGCGCATGAACGCTTTGAGCAGGGCGTGCGGGCCGATGTATTCTTTGTTGCCGGCGATGATCGGGCAGGATGAATAGCACGCGCCACACATGATGCACATCTCGGCATGTTCCAGCGCCTTGACTTCTTCCGGCGTCATGCGGAACTCTCTTTGATGTTCGCCTTCCGGCGGCACCAGCCACGGCTTCACGCGCTCGTATTGCTTCCAGAACGAGGATTGATCGGCCACAAGGTCGCGGATAACTGGCTGATATGGCAGAGGCTCCACCGTGACACGATCATTCTTGTCGAGGACTTTTTCTAGCGGCAGGTCGCACACCAGCATATTGGCGCGATTGACCATCATCGCACAGCTACCGCAGATCGCATGGCGGCACGAGCGCCGGAATGTCAGACTGCCGTCTTGATCCGATTTGATGTCTTCTAACGCGCTGAGCAGTGTGGTCTCGGCGGTCAACTCGACCTGAAAATCCTGCCAGTACGGTTTCTTGTCCGTCTCGGGGTTATACCGTTTAATGCTGACGGTGACTGTTCTGTTCGTCATGATAAATATCCAGCCCTCTCTAGTATTTACGTTCTTGCGGTGGGTAGCGATCCCAGAAGATATGCACCGGCTTGTAGGAAAGCGCTACGCCTTCCGGCGTATTTTGCGCCAGCGTGTGCTTCATCCATTGCTCATCATTACGCTTGGGATAGTCGGTGCGGAAATGCGCCCCGCGACTCTCGGTACGGTTGAGTGCGCCTTCGATGATGACTTCGCTGAATGTCAGCAGATGCTCGGTCTCAACGGCGGTCAGCAACTCGGTATTGAAACGCTGGCTGGAGTCCATGACGACCACGCGCTTGAAGCGCTCGCGCAGTTCGCGCACTTTCTCGCGGGCGATCAGCAATTTCTCTTCGGTGCGATAGATGCCGCAATTATCGGTCATGTTCTGCTTTAGCTCGGCGGCGATTGCGGCAACCTGTTCCGGCTGGCCGCGTCCGTTGCCGTTCTGCCGCGATTTAGACATGAAGTTATCGAGGCGTTCGCGCTGACGGCTGACGCCATCGCCGCTATACGGGTGCAACTTCGCGCCGCCTTTGATGAATTCCGCGATGGCATAACCGGCACGCCGCCCGAATACGGAAGCCTCTAGCAGGCTATTGGTGCCCAGACGATTCGCGCCATGCACGCTGACGGCGGCACATTCGCCCGCCGCGAAGAAGCCGTGTAACGGCGTGTTGTCGGCGTCGATGACGACCTGCCCGTTCACGTCGGTGGGGATGCCGCCCATGCTGTAATGCGCGGTCGGCTGGATGGGGGCTGGCTCGTCGATGATGTCTACGCCCAAGAAGCTCATGGCGATCTCGCGCACCTGCGGCAGACGCTCCATAATGCGCTCTGCTCCCAGATGACGCAAGTCAAGATAAATCCCCTGCTTATCGTCGCCGATGCCGCGCCCTTCGTTGATCTCGGTTTGCTCGGAACGGCTCACGAGGTCACGCGGGGCGAGTTCCATCTTATCCGGCGCGTAATTTTCCATAAAGCGCTCGCCGTTAGCGTTGAGCAGATAGCCGCCCTCACCGCGACAGGCTTCGCTCATCAGGATGCCGTGTTTGTAAATGCCGGTCGGGTGGAATTGCACGAATTCCATATCGAGCAGGGGCACACCGGCGTTATAAGCAATCGCTACGCCGTCGCCGGTATTGGCCGTCGCGTTCGATGTAATCTGGTACACGCGCCCGTAACCGCCGGTAGCGAACATCACCGCTTTCGCCCGCATCACGTGCAGTTCGCCGGTCAGAATGTCCATCGCCACCACGCCACGACACACGCCGTCTTCGATGATGAGTTCCATCATCTGCCATTCGCTATAAAAGCGGACGCCATGCCGCAAGGCTTGTTCGTGGATAGTGTGGAGCAAGACGTGGCCTGTCCAGTCCGCCGCGTAATTGGCGCGGGGGGAACTGTGCCCGCCGAAGCGCCGTTGCGCGATGCGGCCATCTTCCAGACGGCTGAACACACAGCCCATGCGCTCGTATTCGTAGATGATGCCCGGCGCGTCGTTGACCATGACCTCAATCGAGTCTTGATCGCCCAACCAGTCCGAGCCTTTGATGGTGTCGAACATGTGCGATTCGATACTGTCATCGCCGCTTTCGCCCACCGGCACCGATTCTAGCTTGCCATCTACCGAGCGAATGTTGTTTAATGCGCCTGCGATGCCACCCTGCGCCGCGCCACTGTGGGAACGAAGCGGATAGACTTTCGACAGAACGCCGATATTGGTCACACCTTCACGGCTGGCGACCATTGCCGCCCAGCTACCGGCTAAGCCAGCGCCAACAATAATCACATCATGGGTTATTGTCTCGGTCAAGAGATTATCTCCTCAACATTACGATTCCACCTCTATACTAAACGCTGAGGGAGACTTGCTTTAGTGAAGTTTGTGACTAAAAGCGGCGCTTTTTATCACATTGCGGGGTGAAAACGGGGGGATCAGGGCAGATGCAGGTACAAACATTTGAGATACGCGCCCTCCGCGAAGCCGATAGGATGATCGAGCGCGTGGAACGTCCGCGCCATCTCGACGCATGGCCGCCCCACCCCGCCGCGCACCGCCTTGAAGAACGCATCAGCATGAACGCGGCTAGAACAGGAAGCCATCACCAGCACGCCATCCGCCCGCACTAGCGGCGCGGCCAGACGCGCCAGACGCTCATAGGCGTTCAGCGCCCGCCCGATTTCCGCAGAGCGCTTGGCGAACGACGGCGGATCGACGATCACCAGATCAAAACGCCGCCCGTCATGCCGCAATGCCTCCATCGTGGCGAAGGCGTCACCGGCGATCCCCTCATGCTGGCAGGCGTTAACGGCGGCCTGTCCGCGATTGAGCGCGAAATGTTCCTGCGCCGCGTCCAGTGCAGGCTGGCTAACATCGACGCTCAATACCGAACGCGCCCCGCCCGCCGCCGCGTACAACGAAAAGCCGCCGCTATACGCGAACACGTCCAGCACATCAGCCCCGTCGCTCATCGCACCGACGCGGGCGCGGTTCTCGCGCTGGTCGAAGAAGAAGCCGGTTTTATGGCCGCGCACCACATCCGCGCCCAACGTCAGGCCGTTCTCATGGAAGCGCACCTCATCATCGCGCAATGCGCCGTGTAGTAACGCGCCGTCGTGCAGGCCGTGAGTCGCTTCGCGTTGCATGGCACGGCTCATCCGCAACACCAGCGAATCCGCCGGATGTTGCGCTATCAAAATCGGCAATACGTTGCGCAGATGCGGAAGCCACGCGGCGCTGTACAGCTTCAAGACCAGCGTGCCCGCGTAGCGATCCAGCACCAGCGCGGGCAGACCGTCGTTTTCGCCGTGTATCAGCCGGTAGCCGTCCGTCGTCGGCGTATTCAGCGCGGAACGCCGCGCCAGTGCCGCCGCTATCCTGTCAGCGAACCATGCGTCATTGATCGGCGCGGGATCGTTGGCCGCCAGCACCTTCACGCGGATCGGCGACGCCGGATCGTACAGGCCAACCGCCAGAAAGCGCTTTTTGCGATCTACGATCACCGCTAGATCGCCGGGCGCACCGTCGCGGTTCTGCCCTGTGATGGCCTCCGCGAATAGCCACGGATGACCGGCACGCAGGGCGCGTTCGGCGGCGGGACGCACTTCTATGCGGATGCGCCGTTCAGCGATGGGCGGCACGCCGTCGATGAAGTCAAAAGTCATATCAGGCACAGTCGGCTATGCCGCCGCTTCTGATTGCGGCTCAGTCTCCGACGCGGGCAGACGCCCCGCCCGGAAGTCCGCCGCGAACGCGAGAATTGCCGCCACGATCAGCGCCAACCCGAAAAATTCGATGGTGTCTTGTGCAGGCGAATCGATCAACCATAGGCGATAGGTGTCTACGTTCTCACGGAACCACACCGGAAAGCCGCCCGCCAGTAAGCTGGTATTCGCCCAGTCCAGAGAATCGAAGTAGACTTGCAAAAATAGCTGGATGAAACCAGCGATCACGCCTACCACGTATAGCGGTACGCCGATAGCCAGATAACGGCGGGCGCTAGATGATTGCCGGACGTATTTGCCGTAGAATGTCAGCGCGAAGATGGGCAGGCTCGCCAATAATGTGAAGTAGGTGATGAGTACAATCGGCGAAAGGACGCCCGCCACGCCATCATCGAATATAACACGCACCCTGAGATTAACTGCTAGACCGATATTGCCGGTTATATCAATCAAGAAGAAGCCAAACGCGAAGGCCATCATCAAGAAAAAACGGGCGGTCAATGGTCGGCCTTCAGCGAATAACGACGCGCTGATGAAGCCACTCCAGAAAACGGTGAATGCCATCAAAGCCCACTGTGACCACTCAAATAGATCACGATCAAACAATCCGGTGTCCTGACCGTCGGGATAGTTGAGCCAGCCGAAAATGTAAATGACGAAGAAGAGAATCCACGCCAGCACCAACAAGCCGCTAACGGCATACAGGACATGATGCGCGGCCACACGCATGATGCGCGGCCAATGTGCTTCGTTCATTTGCTGGACGCTATCCGCCCTTTGTGTTTGTGATGACATATTATCCTCCGTTGTAGACATCAGTTCGCCGTCTCCTCCCCGGATGCGGGCAGACGCCCCGCCCGAAAGTTCGCAGTGAACGCGAGAATTGCCGTTATGATTAACGTTAGTGCCAGCACTTCGATTGTCTCTTCAAGCGGGCCATCAACTAGATAAAAATAGCCCCATTCTTGACCAAGTCCATCCGGTATCGGAAAGCGAAAACCCAATATATTGGCGTCGATCCACTCCCCTAGACGAGTATAAAAGTCACGAAAGTGGCGTAAAGCGCTACTGATGGCGGCCAGCGCATACAGGGAGACACCGGCGAATATGTGCAGGCGAGACCTGAACGACAACCACACATGACGGGCATAAAACAGAAAGGCGTAGGCGGGCAAACTGGCAAGTAAAGCAAAGTACGGAAAATCAGCCACAAAACGATAATGCAAGCCGAACACCTCATCCCCGAATTGATCGCGGAATGTGGCGCTCAATACATGCCGGATGTCGCCGGTATCTTCGATCAACATGAAACATAGTCCAGCCCCGAAGATCAGGAAGAAGCGGGCGGCCATACGTCGATTAGCGCGTATCAGAAAAACATAGTTAAAACAGCACAGCACGATAGCGAACGTCTGCATGTACCATTGTGACCATTCAACCGGGCCGACGTTGAACAGAAAGCCCCACGCCGGAATATCCGTGCCCAGTTCAATCCACTTGAATATATCAATCACCAGAAATAACGCCCATGACAGCACCAACAGAACCGCCACAGCGATCAACACGGTGCGCGGGCGTATGAGCATGATGCGCGGCCAGTGCGGTATATCGGCTTCGGTTACTGCTTGCGGTTCATTTTTTGATGACATCATCAATCTTCCCTGGAGGTTATGAGCGATTGAAAGAAAATTCATTACGTTTGATAGATGAGTACCCGACATTATAGGACAAAAGGCCGCAAAATAAACATGAGATCAAGCACTTCACCCGCACCGACATTTTCTTCGTCACCGCGCTCGCGTCGATTTTTTGACAAGTCTTAAAATTTCTGCTATGCTTATTATGTGGCGTGGAAGCGCTTCCAAAAATTGTTTTTTTATGGACTAAAATGCGATTATGTCTGCGAAGCCCACTATTTACGATGTTGCGGAAGAAGCCGGTGTCGGCATCGGCACGGTATCCCGCGTACTGAATAATAGCACCAACGTTAGCGAACGTAGCCGCCTGCGCGTTCAGCAGGCCATCCGCAAGCTGGGCTTTAAGCCGAGTAGCGCCGCCCGCAAACTGTCGCGGCAGACGCGCATCCACAATCTCGGCGTCATCACGCAGTCATTCAACAGCTACTATTCATTTGCCGAGCGCTTGCGCGGCGTGCAGGCTTTCCTCAGCGAGCAAGATGAAAAATACGAACTCATCCTCTACAACGCCAGCTCACGCGATAACGCCGCCGAACAACTGAAGGCGATCATCCGCGATGCGGCGGTGGAAGGTCTGATGATTATCGACATTGACCTGAGCGCGGAGGAGCAAAAAGCCCTGCGACAGGCCAATATTCCCTATATCGGCGTAAACAACAGCACCGCGTCACTATCGCCCAATATCGGCGCGGACAACCACGAAGGCGCACGATTGGCAACGCAATATCTGATCGACAACGGCCACAGACACATCGCCTATATCGGCGACTTTTTCGTGGATGAGCGCTTCGGCTTTACCACCAGCCACGAGCGCTATAACGGCTATCGCACCGCGCTAGAGACGAACGGCTTCGCCCATAATGAAGATTTCGTCAAGCTGGGCGAACACGGCTACGACGCCGCGCACCAATCGACGCTGGAACTGATCGCCCTGCCCCATCGCCCGACGGCGATCTTCGCCATGAGCGACACGCAGGCGCTAGGCTGTATGGCGGCATTGCGCCAGTGCGGTCTAGACGTTCCCGCCGATGTATCGGTGATGGGCTACGACGATCTGGAAATCAGCAAGCATACCGGCCTGACCACCGTGCGCCAGCATCTCGAACTCAGTGGACGGCGGGGCGCGGCATACCTGCTACACACGCTGAAGCGCACGACCAGCGATGTCAATTTGACATTGCCGCAACCTGTGGTGATCCCGCGCCAGACCACCCGTGACATCGGGTGAGGAGCGCGTTTTTCACAATGTCATGATAATAACGAACAACGTTCAAGGAGGCGTTATTGGAAAGACAAGCACGCGAACGCAAGGCACAACACAAGCTATTTTGTATCGCTTTAAGTAGAGAGGAATTTTTGAAATGAAGCGTTTAACATCAATGATTTTAATGGGTTTGCTAGCCGTTTTGATGGCGCTCCCCGCCGCCGCACAGGGGCCGGAGGAAGTCAGCCTGTGGTTCCATTCCGGACAGGGTAGCGAGCGCGACGAACTGGATCGCCAGATCACCGCATTCAACGAAATGCAGGACGAATACGTGATTATGCCGCTAGAAGTGCCGGAAGGTAGCTACAACGATCAGGTGCGGGCGGCGGCGCTGGCCGGTGACCTGCCGTGTGTGCTGGACTTCGACGGCCCGTTCATCTACAGCTACGTGTTCTCCGGCGACCTCATCCCGCTAGATGACTACGTGACCGACGAACTGCTGGATGATGTACTGCCGTCCATCATTGGTCAGGGCACCGTCGGCGACTCGATCTACAGTCTGGGTCAGTTCGATAGCGGCCTGTCCATCTGGGCGAATGCCGCGATGCTAGAAGAAGCTGGCGTCCGCATCCCCGAAGGTCTGGACGATGTGTGGACACTGGACGAATTCAACGAAGCGATGGAAGCGCTAGCCGCTATCGTCCCCGATGATGGCTACGTGATCGACTTCAAGTTCACCTATGACGGCGAGTGGTACTCCTACGGTTTCGGCCCGATGATTCGTAGCTTCGGCGGCGACACCATTGACCGCGAGACGTTCGAGACTGCCGAAGGCGTGCTGAATGGCGAGGAAGCCGTCGCGTGGGGCGAGTGGTTCCAGAGCCTGTTCGCTAATGGCTATGCCACCGCGACGCCGGTTGATCCTGACGCTGACTTCATGGAAGGTCGCGTGCCGTTAAGCTGGGTCGGCCACTGGATGTACAACGACTACAAAGACGCGCTCGGCGATGATCTGGTACTGATTCCGGCACCGGACTTCGGTAACGGCGCAGTGACCGGCATGGGTTCGTGGAACTGGGGCATCACCAGCACCTGCGCGAATCCCGATGGCGCGTGGACGTTCATCGAGTACCTGATGGACGCGGACAATACCGCATCAATGGCGAACGCCAACGGTGCCGTGCCGTCCCGCATCTCCGCGCTAGAGGCCGATGAGCGCTACCAAGAAGGCGGCGACCTGCATATCTACTTCCTGCAACTGACGGAAGGCGTGGCGGTGCCGCGTGCCCAGACCGCAGTCTACCCGACGATCTCCACCGTGATGGAAGATGTGGTCAACGCGATTGCGCGTGGCGAAGATGTCCAGCGCTCGCTTGATGCGGCTGTGGACGCCATCGACTCCGCGATTGAGAGTCTGGCTGGCTAAACACGACAATTTAACCTTTAACATCACAGGGGCGGGCGACGTGTCCGCCCCTGTGCATCCCGCTGAAAACGGGGGAATATATCATGCGATTATTTTTTCAAAATAACCTGACCGGACGCAAAGGCCGTGACCTGCTGGCGGTTCTGGTGATGGGTGGCCCGGCCTTCCTGTTATTGGCTATTTTCATGATCTGGCCGTTCATACTGGGCATCGACCTCAGCACAACCAACCAGCGTTTTGACGGCGCACAAGCCAGCGACATTGGCACACGCAACTACGAGCGCATTCTGGGCGTTGGTATCGGCGGATTACCGCCCAAACCGGAAGTATTCCCCGACTCGCGTCCGGGCGTCGGCTGGTATCTGGATAATCAAGGTAAAGCGGATTTTCGCTGGCGCACACGCGGCATTGATGATCTTGATGAAATCTGGGAGGGGCTGGAAAACTGGCGCGGCTACGAAGTGATGAGCGTGTTCAGCATCGGGAGCAACGAATACGCGATATTCGCCCGCGATCCGCTTTTCTGGCGATCATTACGCAATAATTTAGCCTTCGCCGCTTTCGTCGTGCCGGTACAAACAGCGCTGGCGTTGATGCTGGCGATATTGATTAACCAGAAGTTGCCGGGCATGAACGTATTCCGCACGATCTACTTCAGTCCGGTGGTCACCGCGATGGTGATTGTGGCGGTGGTGTGGGCATTCTTATATAACCCGCGCTTCGGCCTCATCAACCAGATGTTAGGCGTGCTGAGCATCGGCCCGTTCGACTGGCTACAGCATCCGGCCTCCGCGTTACCGGCCATCATGATTATGTCTATCTGGCAGGGTGTCGGCTTCCAGATGGTGATTTTTCTGGCCGGATTGCAGGACATTCCCGAAGATTTATATGAAGCGGCCAGCATCGACGGCGCGGGCGTTGTTCACAAGTTCCGCTATGTGACATTGCCTATGCTCCGCAACACGACAATTTTCGTGGTACTGACGACGACGATTTTAGCCTTCCGGCTATTCGACCAGATCAACGTGATGACGCCCGACGGCGGCCCGGCATCGTCCACCGCTACGATGGTGTGGTATGCCATCCGGCGCGGCTGGCGTGAGAGCGAAATCGGCTATGCTTCCGCGATTTCGGTGGTATTCGTCGTCATCGTGCTGATGATCTCGCTGGTTCAACGTGTGTTCGTCAAATCTGAAAGCGCATTGGATTAAACATGATGACTGCCGATACGCTCACCTCACAACAACAAGCACAGGAAGCCCGCCGCCGCGCCTTCGTCGCCCGTATGCGCGAAATCAGCAGACGCATCTTCACCTATGCGCTGATGTCGTTCATCGGTTTCCTGTTCCTATTTCCGATCATCTTCATGGTGGTCGCCGCTTTTAAGCCGAACGATCGGGTGATCGCCGATTTATCGAGTTTCGCGGCGCTGTTGCCCAACTTCGAGACATTCACGCTGGATAACGTCAACGATGTATTCTCACGTGTCAGTTTCGATCAATATATGTTCAACTCGCTATTCCTGACGCTGGTCACGGTGATCGTCGGCCTATTCGTCAACAGCATGGCGGCTTATGTGCTGGCGCGGATGCGCTGGGTTGGACGCGCCGTTATCTTGAGTCTGGTCGTGTCGCTCATCATCATCCCGCTAGAGGCTATCGCCGTGCCGTTGATGATGATGGTCAACAACATGGGGCCGTTCGTCAATCTGGTGGTGCTATTCATCCTCATCGTCATCACGCTGATGGGCTGGAATGTGATCTGGAACGCGGTAGCATCCATGACGGAGAACCTGAGCCGCACTCTACCCTTGCCGGTGCATTTCGCGTTACAGGTGGTCTTGACCATCTTGCTGACATTGCCGTTGACGGTGCTGATCTATTTCATGATCGGCCAGATTGAAAAAGGCGGCACATGGTTGAACAGTTATCATGTGCAAATTCTACCTTTCATCGCAGAGCCGTTCTCGATATTCTTGTTCTACCAATTTTTTATCAACATCCCGAAGGACTTCGACGAAGCCGCTTATGTCGATGGCGCGGATAACTTCCGCATCTACTGGCAGATCATCGTGCCGATCTCTCGTCCGGTGTTCGCAACGGTGGCAATCCTGAAGTTCTTGCAGTTCTGGTCATTCTATCTGTGGCCGCTGATGGTCACCCGTGAAGACACCTACCGGCCTTTGATGGTCGGCATGGACTTCTTCCAGACGCAAGCGCCCATCCGCTGGGGTAGCATCATGGCTTACGCCGCGATGGTGACGATACCGGTACTCATCACGTTCTTGCTGTTCCAGAAGTGGTTCGTCCAGAGCGTAAGCAGTAGCGGCGTTAAAGGTTAAGCAAACAACAAAGAGGAGCGCATCGCATGGCACTGGCATTAACCGATAAATGGGTTTGGGATTTCTGGTTCGCACGGGACGGCGAGACGTTCCACATCTTCTATCTACAGGCTGACCGCGCCCTGCAAGACCCGGATCAACGCCACTGGCACGTTTCTATCGGCCATGCGAAGTCTACCGACCTCACCAACTGGACGATTTTGCCGGATGCCATCCGCCCCGCGACGGAGGCGGAAGCCTTCGACAGTTACACCACATGGACGGGGAGCGTCATCCGGCATGATGGCCTGTGGTATATGTTTTATACCGGCGGCAAACGGTCGGAGGATGCGCTGGTTCAGCGCGTGGGCGCGGCGACATCCACCGACCTCATCACGTGGCACAAAGTCGCGGAGAATCCATTGATCGAAGCTGACCCGCGCTGGTATGAACTGCTCGATCTGGACGCATGGCACGATCAAGCATGGCGCGATCCGTGGGTGTTCCGCGCTGATGATGGCCTGTTCCATGCGTTGATGACCGCCCGCAGTAAGGACGGCGTGCCGGATGCGCGGGGGGTGATCGGTCATGCGCGTTCCGCCGACCTCAAACGGTGGGAAGTCCTGCCGCCTCTGGCGGAATGCGACGACTTCGGCTATCTGGAAGTGCCGCAAATCGAGCAGATCGGCGGGCGCTACTACCTGCTGTTCAGTTGTCCGCGCCTGTATTACAGCGAAGCCCGCAAAGCCCGCACATCGACACGGGCGAACATCCACTATCTAGTCGGCGATTCCGCGCTGGGGCCGTTCCGCTATGAGGGCGGCGCTCTACAGACCGACCACGACGCGCCGCTTTATTCCGGCAAGCTGATACAGGGGGCGGATGGCGGCTGGTATCTGATGGGCTTCCACGAAACCGACAGCGACGGGACGTTTCACGGCATTATCAGCGACCCGATTCCGGTCAATGTCGATGACGGGGGGCGGTTGGTCTGCAACTGAGATCATGCTGGTGGCATGTGTCCAGCACAGGTCATGACATCCATCACTGATAAATTCTCGCCGGAAAACTTACCATAGTATCATGCGCTGACTTTGTACCGGCGCTCTGGTATTCGCAGGTGAGATGGATAAGTGACCATGCAAAGCAGAGAATATAAGACGATTGACGGCAACGAGGCTGTCGCCAACATTGCCTATCAGTTGAGCGATGTCATCGCAATTTATCCGATTACACCCGCTTCGCCGATGGGCGAATGGGCGGATGAATGGTCGTCAAAAGACAAGCAGAACCTATGGGGCACAGTGCCGCATGTGGTCGAAATGCAGAGCGAAGGCGGCGCGGCGGGCGCAATACACGGCGCATTACAGACCGGCGCACTAGCCACGACATTCACCGCTTCACAGGGTTTGTTGCTGATGTTGCCCAATATGTACAAGATCGCCGGCGAGCTAACACCGGCGGTATTCCACATCGCGGCGCGTTCGCTGGCCGCACAGGGGCTTTCGATCTTCGGCGACCACAGCGACATCATGGCGGCGCGGATGACCGGCTGGGCGATGCTCGGCTCGGCATCGGTGCAGGAAGCGCACGACTTCGCGCTGATTAGCCATTCAGCCACGCTTAAGAGTCGCATCCCGTTCTTGCACTTCTTCGACGGCTTCCGCACATCACACGAGATCACCAAAGTGCAGATGATCCCGGCGGATGTGGTGCGGGCGATGATCGACGATGATCTGGTGCAGGCGCACCGCGAACGCGGCCTATCGCCGGATCGCCCGTTCATTCGTGGCACGGCGCAGAACCCCGACGTATATTTTCAGGCGCGGGAGACGGTCAACCCGTTCTATGATGCCTGTCCGCGGATCATACAGGACACGATGGACGAATTCGCCGCATTAACCGGCAGACAGTACCATCTGTATGAGTATCACGGCGCGGCGGATGCCGAGCGCGTCATCGTGTTGATGGGTTCGGGATGCGAGGCGGCACACGAAACCGTCGATTACCTGAACGCTAACGGCGAAAAAGTCGGCCTGCTGAAGGTGCGGCTGTATCGCCCGTTCGTGCCGGAACTATTCGCGGATGCGTTACCGGAGACGGTCAAGACGCTGGCAGTGCTAGACCGCACGAAAGAGCCGGGAAGCGTGGGCGAGCCGCTTTATCAAGACGCCATCACCGCGCTGAACGAAACACGGGCGGGGAAGATGCCGACCATCATCGGCGGGCGCTACGGCCTATCCAGCAAAGAATTCACCCCCGCCATGATTAAGGGCGTGTTCGACAACATGAGCGCCGCACAGCCGAAGAATCACTTCACTGTCGGCATCTTCGACGACGTGAGCCACACCAGCATTGACTTCGACGCGGCCTTCTCCATCGAGCCAGAGACAACGGTTCGGGCGGTGTTCTACGGGCTGGGCAGTGATGGCACGGTCGGCGCGAACAAAAACGCGATCAAGATCATCGGCGAGAATACCGAGAACTACGCGCAAGGTTATTTCGTCTACGACTCGAAGAAATCCGGCTCGATGACCGTCTCGCACCTGCGCTTCGGCAAGGACGCCATCCGCGCCAATTATTTGATCGATAAAGCCAACTTCATCGCCTGTCATCAGCCGATCTTCATGCAACAGATCGACGTGTTAGAGGCGGCGGTGCGCGGCGGCACATTCTTATACAACAGCCCGCACGACCCCGAAAGAGTGTGGGATACGCTACCGCGCAAAGCGCAGGAACACATCATCGAGAAGGGCTTGCGCTTCTATGTGATCGACGCCTATCGCGTCGCGCATGAAGCCGGAATGGGACGGCGCATCAATACCGTGATGCAGGTCTGCTTCTTTGCGATTTCCGGCGTGATGCCGCGTGATGAAGCCATCGACGCGATCAAAGACGCCATCCGCAAGACTTACGGCAACAAAGGGCAAGAAGTCGTCGATAAGAACATCGAAGCTGTCGAGCGCACACTGGCGCATCTGCACGAGGTCAGCATCCCGCAGACCGTGACCAGCGTAGCGGAAATGCTCCCGCCGGTGACGGCGAACGCACCGGCATTCGTGCGCGATGTGCTGGGCGAGATGATCGCCCGTCGTGGTGATTTCATTCCGGTCAGTTCGCTACCAGTAGACGGCACGTACCCCTCCGGCACGACGCAATATGAAAAGCGCAATCTGGCGCTGGAGATACCGGAATGGGACCCCGACGTGTGTATTCAGTGCGGTAAATGCGCGATGGTGTGCCCGCACGCGGTCATCCGCATCAAAGCGTATGACGGCGCTGTGTTAGAATCCGCGCCGGAGACGTTCAAAGCGACGGCGGCGCGTGACCGCGAATGGTCGGACATGATGTACACGATTCAGGTCGCGCCGGAAGATTGTACCGGCTGTGCGCTGTGCGTGGACGTGTGCCCCGCCAAGAATAAATCCGCCGTCAACCGCCGCGCCATCAACATGACGCCGCAACCGCCCATCCGCGATCAAGAGCGCGAGAACTGGGACTTCTTCTTAGAGATACCAGAGCTTGACCGCCGTCAGATCAAGACGACCAGCATCCGCCAGCAACAGGTACAGCAACCGCTATTTGAATTCAGTGGCGCGTGTGCCGGATGCGGTGAGACGCCGTATATCAAGCTGGTGACTCAGCTATACGGGGATCGCTCGGTGATCGCCAACGCGACGGGCTGTTCTTCGATTTATGGCGGCAACTTGCCGACCACACCGTACAGCACCAACGCCGATAATCGCGGCCCGGCATGGTCTAATTCGCTGTTTGAAGACAACGCCGAGTTCGGCATGGGGATGCGCGTCTCGCTGGACGCACAGGCGCAGGTCGCCGCCGAGTTACTGATGTCGATGCGCGATGTCGTCGGCGCTGATCTGGCCGATGATGTGCTGAACGCCGACCAGAGCGACGAAGCCGGAATCTACGAGCAACGCGAGCGCGTGGAGTTGGTCAAGGAACGGCTACAGGCTTTCCTCAGTAGCGCCAACGGGCACGGGGCACAGGTGCGCCGCCTATTGAGCATAGCCGATATGCTGGTCAAGAAAAACGTGTGGGTGTTCGGCGGCGATGGTTGGGCGTATGACATCGGCTTTAGCGGGCTGGATCATGTATTAGCCAGTGACCGCAACATCAATATACTGGTGATGGATACCGAAGTTTACTCCAACACCGGCGGCCAGATGAGCAAATCCACACCACGCGCCGCCGTCGCCAAGTTCGCCGCCGGTGGCAAGCCCGCCGCCAAGAAAGATTTAGGCTTGATGGCGATGAGCTACGGTAGCGCCTATGTCGCACAGGTGGCGATGGGCGCACGCGACGAGCAGACGCTCCGCGCTTTCATCGAAGCAGAAGCGTATCCCGGCCCGTCGTTGATTATCGCTTATAGCCACTGTATCGCGCACGGCATCAACATGGGCACGGCCATGCGTAACCAGCAAGCGGCGGTCAAGAGCGGACAATGGCTACTGTACCGCTACAATCCGCTACGCGCCGAAGCCGGACAAAATCCGCTACAACTGGATAGCCGCCCGCCCAAGCTACCGGTCAAGGAATTCTTCCGCATGGAGAACCGCTTCCGTATGCTGGAATTGAGCAAGCCGGAAGTCTCGCGGGAGTTATTCCGGCAGGCACAAGAAGACATTCACACGCGCTGGGCACTCTACGAATATCTAGCATCGCGCCCATACGCAACCACAGAAGGAGACAACTAGACCATGCCCGATCTGACAACTACTTACTTAGGGCTAAAGCTCAAGTCGCCGTTAGTCGCATCCGCCAGCCCGCTTTCGGAGAACCTCCGCGGTATTCGCAGGCTAGAGGACGCGGGCGCGAGCGCCATCGTGCTGTACTCGCTATTCGAGGAGCAGATCAAGCAGGAGCGCGAAGCGACGATGCACTTCATGGAATACGGCACGGATAGCTTCGCGGAGGCGCTGACGTACTTCCCGGAGCCAGAGACGTATCACGCCGGGCCGGAGAGCTATCTGGAACTGATCCGCAAGGCGAAAGCCAGCGTCGATATACCGATCATCGCCAGCCTGAACGGGACGAGCATCGGCGGGTGGACGCAATTCGCCCAGAACATGCAGTCAGCAGGCGCGGACGCCATCGAACTGAACATCTACTACATTCCGTCCGATGTAGACATGACCGGCACCGGCGTGGAAAACACCTACCGCCACATCCTGACGGCGGTCAAGCAGGCAGTCAACATTCCGGTTGCCGTCAAGCTCAGTCCGTACTTCAGCAACTACGCCAACGTCGCCAAGCAGTTGGTTGATGCGGGCGCGGATGGTCTGGTGATGTTCAATCGCTTCTATCAGCCGGATATTGATCTGGAGACGCTACAGGTCAAGCCGAACGTGCTACTCAGCACACCGCAAGATTTACGCCTGCCGCTTCGCTGGATTGCGATGCTATACGGGCGGGTTGATGTCGATTTCGCGGCGACCAGTGGCATTCATCAGGCCGAAGATGTCATCAAGATGATGATGGTCGGCGCTAGCGTCACCATGATGGCGTCGGCTTTGCTCAAGCACGGCATCGACCATCTGCGGACGATGCAGGCCGATCTCATCGACTGGATGACGGTTAACGAGTACGTCTCCATCGAGCAGATGCGCGGGAGCATGAGCCAGATCAACGCCGAAGACCCGAGCGCCTACGAACGCGCCCAGTACGCCCGTGCGCTGAGCAGTTATTCCAGCTTGCACGACATCCGCTAGGGCGATCCGCTAGGGCGGCACACATCACACAATAAAAATCCCCCGCACGTCTGGCGTGCGGGGGATTTTTGATTCGAGCCGAGCTGAGGGGTTAAGCGGCTTTCTGCTTCTCCTCACGCATGGCGACGACGCGCTTCTGAATCTCCATCACCAACAGCACGACGCTAGCGACCAACGCTAAGAATAGCCAATTCTGCCACGCGATAGGCTGTAGATCGAGCGTATCTTGCAGTAGCGGCAATTCGGTAGCCAGCACATGCAAGCCGAACGCGACGAACATCCCGACGATCAGCACGCGGTTATTTCGCAACGGCACGCGGAACGCGGAGCGCGTTTCCGAACGGCAGTTGAGGACGTGCCAGAACTGCATCAACACCAGCAGAGCCAGCAAGATATTGCGTGCTTCGGCCTCCTCGAAACCGGCATTCATCATATATATCCAGAAACCGAAACAGACCAGCCCCATCGTCACACCGGCCACCAGCATTTGCCGGATCATGCTCTGGTTGAACAGACCTTCGTCCGGCCTGCGCGGGGGGTCTTGCATCACGCGCTTCTCACCGGCTTCAAAGGCCAGCGCGATGTCTTGGATGCCATTTGTGACCAGATTCAGCCACAAAATCTGCACGGCCAACAACGGCAACGGGAACTGTGCGAGAATCGCCAACGTAATCAACAGCAACTCCGCCGCACCGGTGGAGATCAGCAGTAAGGTCACTTTGCGGATGTTGGCGTAAGCATAGCGGCCTTCTTCGATGCCAGCCACAATAGAGGCGAAATCGTCATCGGTGACGATCATCGTCGCGGTGTCTTTGGCGACATCCGTCCCCGAACCCATCGCCACGCCGATATTGGCTTTACGCAGGGCGGGCGCATCGTTCACGCCGTCACCGGTCACAGCCACATATTCGCCGGATTCGATCAGCGCATCGACGATGTGGAGCTTTTGCTCCGGCGACACCCGCGCAAATACCGTTGTCTCCTGCACTTTGCGCTGATAAGCGTCCGGATCAGACTCGCGCAATTCGGACATCGCCTGACCGGTCATCACCTGTTCGCGCTCCTGTGCGATGTCCAGATCGGAGGCAATCGAGAACGCCGTCGCCGGATGATCGCCGGTAATCATGACCACCTTCACACCGGCGTTACGCGCCTGCGCGACGGATTCTTTCGCCTCTGGCCGTAGCGGATCAATGAAGCCGACCAGACCGAGCAACGTCAGGCGCGGCAGGTTATCCGGCGTCAAGTCCTCGGGGGCGCTGTCCATTTTGCCCGTCGCAATCGCCAGTACACGATAGCCGCCTTCGGCCATCTTCTCCGCCTGTTGCTGGATGTGATCGGCGTCTAGCGGGCGGATTTCGCCGTCATGAATCATCTTCTCGGTGAATTCGATGATGGCTTCCGTCGCGCCCTTCACCGCGACCTCGATCTGGTCGCCCTTGCGGTACGCTTTGGCGGCGTAACGCTGTTCGGACTCGAACGGGATTTCGGCCACGACTTCATGCTCGGCTTCCAGTTCGTCGGGATCAAGCCCGACCTTGTGCGCCATCGCCAGCAATGCCACGTCCATCGCGTCGCCCTGATGCCGCCATTTTTCGCCGTCATAGCTCAATGTGGCTTCGTTGCACAGCGCACCGGCGCGGGTGATGCGCTCTAGCTCCGCTTGCAGATCATCGGGGAGCGCGTCGCCGTCCGGCGTCCGCACGTCGCCCTCGTCGGAATACCCCTCGCCGGAGATTTCCACCCGACGACCATCAGGCAACAGCACGCGCCGCGCCGTCTGCTGGTTGACGGTCAGCGTGCCGGTCTTGTCGCTGGCGATCAGCGTACAACTGCCCAGACTTTCCACGCCATTCAAACGGCGCACGATCACGTTACGCCGTGCCATGCGCGTTGTCGCAATGGATAGCACGACGGTTAACGCCACCGGCAAGCCTTCGGGGATAGCGGAAACCGCCATCGCCACCGCGATGAAGAATACTTCGGAGAAATCCGCCCCCTGCAATAGCAGGATTGCCCCCATCAGCGAAGCGAAGGCGACTACGATAATAGCGATCTGTTGCGCGAATTTCTCCGTGCGGATGACTAGCGGCGGTTTGCCGCCCTCCTCTTCGGTGATGTACTGCGCGATCTTGCCGACCTCCGTCCGTGTGCCGGTCTGCACCGCGACGCCAACGCCGCGTCCGGCGATCACCGTCGAGCCAGCGTACACCATATTCGGCCGTTCACTGACCGGCGCAGAGTCTTCAACCGTATCGGTTGTCTTATCCACCGCGACGGATTCGCCGGTGAGGAAAGATTCATCAACGCGCAAGCTACGCACGCGCACCAATCGCAAATCCGCCGCCACGCGATCACCGGATTCGATCATCACCACATCGCCGGGCACGATCTGGTCATTATTAATCTGCTGGCGTTCACCATCGCGCCGCACGGTAGATGTTGATTTAATCAGATTTTGCAATCCCTGTGCGCTTTGCTCCGCCCGCCATTCCTGCACCGTGCCGATGAACGCATTGAGCAATACCACGATGAAGATGAAGCCAGCATCGCGGAAATCACCGAGCAACAGCGCCACCGCACCCGCACCCACCAGAATATAGATCAACGGGCTGGTGAACTGATGCCAGACGACTGCTAAGATCGTCGGTGGTTCACGGGTGGGTAGTTCGTTTGGACCGTATTTTTCCAGACGATCCGCCGCCACGCTAGAAGTCAGACCGGCTTTAGCGTCTGCCTCTAGCGTCGCCAGCGCATCATCAGCAGTGGCGGCGTGCCATTGATTTTCCCCTGTGGACTCAACTGACGTTGAATCCGATACTTGATCCTGCGTGTCCATCGCATTCCCTCTGCTTTGCGTTTATTTCTTTATGGTATAGCAACTTTTCTGAGAAGCATCACGACGCGCCGCGCTAGGCTTCGCGTCATATCCATAATTCCATGTTACAGGCGTAGATAGATTTGCGCTAGGCGTCTCATGATGTTCTCAAACTAGCGGAGAGGCAAATGAAGCACAAATGAAAAGAGCGCATAAACTGCGCTCTTTTCATCAAATAGGGAATATCGTCTCGTTGAGGGGGGACAAAACGAGCCGTCGGTTAAACGCGATTCCAGGGCATACGCGCCAATATCAAGCCCATCGTGCAGACGCCACTGACACCGGCGAATACCAGACCAGCGCCGACAAAAGCCGAAAGCGCGATGAATACCGGATTAATCAGCAAGGACAGGATAACGCCTAGAACGACCAGCGAACCGGCGACAATCTGCACCTGTTGCATGATGGGCAACGGGGCGCTCTTGTTCACCTGTACGTTGAAACCGGCGTCTTTCCATGCGGAGATGCCGCCCTGAACGTTGACGATGTTATCCAGTCCCAGCGCGGTCAACTTGGCGCAGGCTTGCCCGCTACGGTTGCCGCTGGCACAGTGTACATAAACGCGCTTGTAGTTGCGGAGCGTATCGACATAATTTTCGATGTCGTCTAACGGAATATTCATCACGCCGACGATTTGTTCGCGCTTGTATTCGGCGGGGGTGCGGACATCGATCACCAGCGTATCGGCACCGACGCCATCACTGAGCAGACCTTTGAGGGATTCAACGTTCACATTTTGCATCTGACTGTATCCTTTCGTTGACGCACATAACATTAGATGGTTGGTGTTTTCGCGTCCGGTCATCGGGCGATGGCCGGAACATCACAGGGATTTTACACGGGTATGGACGGACGGGGCGAACATGATCTTACCGTCGCCCCGCCGTTTTTAATCTACTCTACAGGAACGACTGCCGCCCACGCTTCCGCGCCGTCAATCAGGTTGACGACATCGGTATAGCCCAGCGAGCGCAGGACGCTAGCCGCAATCGCCGAACGGTAACCGCTAGCGCAATTGGTGACCAGCGTGCGATCTTTCGGCAGATGCTCCGACGCGGAGCGCGGCAGATAGCCTAGCGGGATATTGACCGCGCCCGCCATGTGACGCTCCGCGAATTCGCCCCTGCCGCGCACATCGACGATCATCAGGTCATTAGTGGCGAGGCGCTCGACGAGTTTGTGCGCGTCGATCTGCTTCAGCGTCCGCGTATCGCCGACGATCACCTCTTCGGCCACGAAGTAGCCGCGAATATCATCCGCACCGATGGAGCGCAGAACAGTATACACCGTTTGCACGTCGGCATTTTCCGGCACGATGACGTATGTCGGGCGGTTGAAGTCCACGAACCAGCCGATATAGTTCACATAGCCCTGACTGGTGGCCGGGATGTTGATGGTGCCCGCGATGTGGGCGGCGGCGTAGTCTTCTTTAGCGCGGAGATCAAACACAACCGCGCCTTCATCCAGCGCCCGCGTCAACGCGCCATGATCCAGACGTTGCGGCGGCAGAAGATTGCGGATGAGCGCCGGGCCGAGTTTGTTCACCTTCTTCATCTGCGCGAAGTAGAACGGCGCTTCCGGCTGGCCGTCCAGCAACCACTCAACGAACGCATCTTCATCCGTATATTGGAACGCCGGGTTGAACAACTTCTCATAACCGAGCGTGGTGGACGGGATCGCGCCTAGCGCCTTGCCGCACGCGCTCCCCGCGCCGTGTCCCGGCCAGATTTGCAGATAGTCGGGCATCGCCTTGAAGCGCTCCAGACTCTTGAACATATCACGCGCACCCGGCTCTTTGGTATCCGCGATACCCGCCGCTTCTTCGAGCAAGTCGGGGCGGCCTACGTCGCCGACGAAAACGAAGTCGCCGGTGAATACGCCGATGGGCTTATCGGCGGCGGCGGTGTCGGTGACGACGAAGCAGATATGCTCCGGTGTGTGGCCGGGCGTATGCAGAACCTCAATGCGGATGTTGCCAACCATGAACGAATCGCCATCGCGCACCGCAATGACCTTCGGTTCATTAACGAAAGCGTACTTCCAATCAGCCGTCCCCATGTCGCTGACGTACAGATTAGCGCCGGTGGCCGCCGCCAGTTCACGACTGCCGCTGACGTAATCAGCGTGGATGTGTGTCTCGGTGACGTGTGTGATCTGCAAGCCCTCTTTTTCCGCCATTTGCAGATAAGGGGTGATGTCGCGTCCGGCGTCCACGACTAGCGCCTCGCCAGTCGCCGCGCATCCGACCATATATGAAGCCTGAGCCAGTCGTTCGTCGTAGAAATATTTCACTAACACCGTTTCTTCTCCCGTTTGATAACTGATGATTTATGCGGGATTTCCCGCCGCAAAAGTCAAATTCACGTTTACTTTGCTGTGTCGGTCAGCGCTGTTGCTGGCCGACACAAGCACTATATTACAAGATGGGGTGATTTTGAAATGCCGCTTCCTTTATGTTAGATATAAGTTTTCGCTTATACCTGACGTTCTGCGCTCAATCGCAACGCGGATCGACAAATCGTCAGGCGCGTAACGTGCCACGTCCGCCTGTAGCATGACCAATAAGCTGAAATCTGCACGCGGTACTTGCTTATCACGTCTGGATGCGGATAATTGAAGTAACGATGTGCGGCACAAATTATCGCGCATCGGCTTTATTTTTTACTTAAAACCGCTAATTGAGGAAAAAACCATGATGAAAAAAAGCTGGTTATTACTGATGTTACTCACTCTGCTGATCGTGCCAGTGGTCAGCGCCGAGAATGCGGGGGACGATTTCGTGTTCGGTGATCCGCTACCCAACGCGCCGGAACTGGCCGCACGCGGCGATTATCAAGTTGGTGTGCAGGCGCTGGAATTGATCGACGAAGGGCGCGTCGATATACTGAGCGCCACCAGTGACGATCCTTCGCCGCTATATGACCGTCCGTTGATGGTCGAAGTGTGGTATCCGGCTGATCTAGCCGACGGCGAAATCGAAATGACCGAATACAATGACTTTCTAGGTCGGGCGGACGTGGCCGAAGCGCCCAATATCCCGTTCTCCTTCGCCGGACGCGCCGCACGTGACGCCGCGCCGAATAACACCGACGCGCCGTATCCGCTGGTGATCGTGTCGCACGGCTTCCCCGGTTCGGCATACATGATGACGTACCTGAACGAGAATCTGGCGTCGAAGGGCTATGTCGTCGTCGCCATCGCGCACACCGATTCCACGTTCACCGATACCGCCGCTTTCGGCAGTACCCTACTCAACCGCACGCTGGATCAATGGTTCGTGCTGGATGAGATGGCGCGGCTCAGCGCGGCGGACGATGGCTTTTTAAGCGGGCTGGTCGATGCCGATAACACCGCCATCATCGGCTATTCGATGGGTGGCTATGGCGCATTGAACGCCATCGGCGCGGGCTACAACGGGCTAGCGGCCAACTTCGGGCCGGGCGCGAATATCGATGTACTGGTCGCCGGAAACGAAGATTACATCGCCAGTCAGGATGATCGCATCAAGGCCGCCGTGCTGTTCGCGCCGTGGGGTGGCAATCTGGGCGGCATCGGCCTAGCCAATGCCTCGCTGTGGGATGAAGAGGCGCTGGCCGACATCACCGTGCCGACGCTGTGGGCGGTTGGCGATGAAGACGATGTATCGCTGTTCGTCGGCGTGGAAACGCTGTTCGACTGGTCGATCAACTCCGAGCGCTACCTGCTGATCTACGAGAACGCCCTGCACAATGTCGCGCCGAATCCGCCGCCCGCCGAGGCCACCGAATTCGCGCAGTTCGAGCGCTATTCCGAACCAGCATGGAACGAGCGCCGCATCAACAACATCAACCAGCATTTCGTCACTGCTTTTCTGGGCTTGCACCTCAAAGGCATGACGGAATACGCCGCCTATCTGGATATGCCGGTTGAGCGCTCCAATGATGGCTCGGTTGACGAAGAGACGTACTGGCCGGGATTCCCACCGCGCACCGCGCTCGGTTTGCGCTTCATCGCCGCCGGTTCTGAATAGGTAAGACACGACCATCGATCACGTTACATCCCTCTGCTGATAATCAGCAGAGGGATGTAACGTGGTGACGTGCAAATTGATCATTCTAATTTACAGTTCCCAATTGTCTAGCCTAGTATACTTACTCCTGTTACGAGACTGCAGAAAAGCAAAGCTGGAACCACATTTGCAATCAACAATATCCAAAGACAACCTGTACCAGGTAGCGATTCACCAGCTATCTCGGCATTCTTTTGAGCGTCCTGTAAATACATGATATTGAAGATCAAACCCGGTAACCAGAAAAAAATATAAGCAACAAAAGTAATTACTGCTGAAGATACATAGCTTTTGTTCTGTGCTATAGCTTTACGCATATCATCGTTGTGCATTGTCATATCTCCCCCTATATATCCTGTTAATAAATAAAGCTCCTCCAAAAAACACGGTTAATTATAAAATTAACTTAACAGACTGTCAATTACAGCTTTTGAATAATATCATTTCAGAAATAGCTCGCCGCTTAGTTGCAAGACTTCGCCTTTGACCTCCGAAACGTTTTGGGCTATACTATCGCGTATTAAAAGCGATGGACACAACACACAAACCCAACCCACCCCCAGAGCCTGAGAACGCCGATTCTGGCAACGGCGAACGCCCAACTGGTCGCCCAAAAGCCCGACGGCTATTTGTACTTTACGGCAGAATCACCCGCTATCCCCCCTTATTTTCAGCCCATCATCCGCACAAGGAGCGATAAAATGCTACCCGCTATGCGTGCTATGCTCAAGCGGTATCGTCTGCGCCCCCTGAACCCGACCAACGGTTATAAGCCGCTTGATTTCGGCATGGGGCGCGTCAATGGCAGTATCAATCAGGACGGGCGCATCATCGCCGTGAACACATACGACGAACGCACCGGCTACATCACACTGACCAGCGCCCCACCCTTCGCTGAACACCAGCGCTACAGCGCCGACGCGGTGCGCCGCTATCGGCGCGGGCTGACCGAGCTAGACGGCTTCGGCCTGCGCTTCGACAGTCCGATTGTGCATCGGGCGGCGTGGCTGGTGGAGGACGCCATCCCGTATATGCGGCTGACTCTGGCGAATGGCATCGTCGCGGAGGCGGTGACGTTCGTCCCGCGTGACGCCCCGCACGGCGCGATACAGATATGGGCGTTCGCGGAAAGCGGTGATTTAGGCCGCATCGAAGGTCAGCTATGGTTACAACGCGCCGCCTATACGCAACTGACCGAAGGCGGCCCGGTGCCGATGCCCGCGACGGACACCGCGCACCGCCGCATTGACGCGCCGGACGCCGACCACCCCGCGACGGCGATCTATAACGATGCGCTGGGCGCAATGGCCGTCATTCCGGCGATGGATGGTCGCGCCGGTGATGGCGATGGCAGTGTGTGGTTGGACGGGACGCCGCAGTTCGACGCGGACGCCGTGCTGGTGTTGCCATTCGCCCTGCACGGTGAAGGCGCACAGGCGGCGAGCGATTACGTAACTCTGCGCTCTGCCGATGCCGCCGCCCTACTGATCGGCACGCTGGACTATTGGCGCGACATCTGGCGCTATAGCTCGCCGGTGCCCCGCGCTATCGAGCGCCCCATCCGGCGCGGTTGGGCGTATGGTCTGCTGTGCGCCCTGCCCATCGACGACGAAGCGACGTGCATCATCACCGATCACATGCTGTTGCCGCTATCGTGGAACCGCGACTCGTATTATGTGGCGCGGGCATTGCTGGACGGCCTGCCGGTGACCGGCGAGCGCGTGGTGCGGGCGCATCTGATCTGGTTATTCGAGCGGGCGCGGCGCACCGAATCCGGCGCGTGGGGGCGCTCCTATATGGCGAATGGCGCGATCAAAGACGCCGCCTTTCAACTCGATCAACAGATATTCCCGATTCTGGAATTGGCCGATTATGTCCTGCACACCGGCGATCAAGCGACGTTGGCGCGTCTGCGCGGCACCGCCGACAAAGCGCTGGCCGCCCTGCTCGCGTACCGGACGGGCGATAGCTGGCTGTTGCCCACTGACGAGACGCCCGCCGATGACCCCATCGCGTTGAAATATCACTTTTCCAGCCATGTCTTGCTGTGGCAGGCGCTGAAGCAGTGGCGGCGTGCGGTCGATGACGCGGCGCTTGATCCGGCTATCGACATGTTGAAAGCCAGCATCCAGCGGCATTTCATCGCGCAACACGACGGCCACATGATCTACGCTTACGCCACCGACGGCGAGAGCCAGTATCATTTTTATCACGATGCTAACGATGTGCCGTTGGTGATGATGCCGCATTGGGGCTTCACGACGACGCATGATCCGGTATGGCGGCAGACCATCGCGTTCGCTTTCTCGAAGGGCAATGTCGGCGGGCATTACGGCGGTCAGCTCGGATCGGTACACACCCGTGCCCCGTGGCCGTTAGGTGATACGCAGGAACTCATCATCGCCCGCACACGCGGCGATAAATCGGCGGAAAAAACCATCCATAAGCGCATCGCCCAGACCGCGCAATGGGACGGCGCATTATCCGAAGCATACGCGCAAGATTCGCGGCGCGTCGTCTCGCGCAACTGGTTCGCGTGGCCGAACGCGATGCTGGCGTGGATTTACGCCGAACGTGACTTTGCCCGCCGCCCAGTCAATACACAACAAAGGAGAATCCCACCCATGAAAATCGGTTTCGTCGCAACACGGCTGGCTGGCGTCGATGGCGTCAGTCTGGAAGCCGCAAAGATCGTACAGGTACTCGAAGAAGCCGGGCACGAATGTTTCTACATCGCCGGTCAGCTAGACGACGACGGCAGAGCGGGCTGGCAGGTGCCGTCCATGCACTTCTATGATCCCGTCGCCCGCCAGATACATGACGAAGTATTCCGCAACCCGACGCCACACCCCAAAACGTTCCGCCGCATCTACACGCTGGCCGATACCATCCGCGTAGAGCTAGAAGCGTTCGTCGAAGAATTCGGCATCGACATGCTGATCCCGCAGAACGCCAGCACCATCCCAATGAATATTCCGCTAGGGATCGCCATCGCCGATCTGGTGCGGCGCACGCGCATCAAGACGCTATGCCATCATCACGACTTCTACTGGGAGCGCGAACGGTTCATCAACAACGGCATTGAGGACATCTTGCGGCAGGCGTTCCCGCCCAACCTCGCGCCGATCCATCACCTAACCATCAACACGCCGATGAAGCGGCGTCTGTACCAGTTCAGGGGCATCGAATCAACATATCTGCCCAACGTGTTCGACTTCGCCAACCCGCCGCCACCGCCGGATGACTACGCGCTGAGCTTCCGCCGCGAGATGGGACTCAGCGACGATGACCTGATCGTGCTACAACCAACGCGCATCATCCGCCGCAAGGCCATCGAAAAGGCGTTTGAACTGGTGCGCCGCCTGAATGATGATCGTCTGGTGCTGGTCGTCACCGGCTATGACGGCGACGAGCCGGGCGGCTATGGTGAATGGTTGCGCGAAGAGGCCGAGCGTAGCGGCATCCGCTATATGTTCATCGGGGATCGCGTGGGCGCGTTGCGCGGCGAAAAAGACGGTAAACGCATCTTTACGCTGTGGGACATCTACCCGCACGCGCATTTCGTCACCTACCCCAGCGTGTACGAAGGCTTCGGCAATGCGTTGATCGAGACGCTGTACTTCCGCAAGCCGCTATTCGTCCACACTTACCCGCCCTATCTATCCGACATCAAGCCGGCTGGCGTCCGCGCCGTCGAGTTCACGCACGACATCACCGCCGATGTGCTGGATCAAGTCCGCGCTATCATCGACGATGCCAACCTGCGCGACGAGATGGCCGAGCATAACTATCAAGTCGGCTTGAAACATTTTTCATTCGATGTCTTACGTCAAACGATGCAAAAGGTGATGGAGCGCATGTATGGCAAATAAAATATACGACTATCTGAAACAGATTTATCCGCCGCAGGTGGCCGACGAGACGCTGACGCGCTTGCAAGCGCTGATCGCGGACTACCGCGAGCGCATCGACGCGGAATCGGTTGACGAGCCGTTTTCACAGCGCGATGTGGTCTTAATCACATACGGCGATACGTTCTACGCGGCAGACGAGAAGCCGTTAGAAACGCTGAATCGCTTCGCGGTGGAGCGATTGGCGGGCGTCGTCTCCACCATCCACATCTTGCCGTTTTATCCGTATTCGTCGGACGATGGCTTCTCGGTCAAAGATTTCTACGCGGTGAATCCGGCGCTGGGCGATTGGGACGACATCGAGCGCATCGCGCAGTCGTTCGCGCTGATGTTCGACGGCGTGTTCAATCATATGTCGGCGCAGAGCGATTGGTTCCGGCGCTTTCTAGCTGGAGAACCCGACTATGCGAAATTATTCTACACCGCATCGCCCGACATGGACTTGAGCGAAGTCACCCGCCCCCGCGCCCTACCCTTGCTGACGCCATTCACGCGGCCTGATGGCGAGACGCTCCACGTCTGGACGACATTCAGCCCCGATCAGGTCGATTTTGACATCAGCGAGCCATCTACATTGCTACGCCTCATCGACATTCTGCTGTTCTACGCGACGAAAGGCGCGGACGTGGTGCGGCTGGATGCGATCTGCTTCTTGTGGAAAGAGCCGGGCACCAACAGCATCCACCGGCCACAAACACACGCCGCCGTGCGCCTGATGCGGGCGGTGCTGAACGCCATCGCGCCGCAAGTCATCCTCATCACCGAGACGAATGTCCCGCACGCGGAGAATATATCGTACTTCGGCGATGGCACCGACGAAGCGCAGATGGTGTATAACTTCACCCTGCCGCCGCTCCTGTTCCACACCATGCTGACCGGCAACACCGGCAAATTGCGCGAGTGGATCAACCAGCTAGAGACGCCATCAGCCCGCACCACGTTCTTCAACTTCACCGCGTCGCATGATGGAATCGGCGTGCGTCCGGTGGAGGGCATCCTCAGCGCGGACGAATTAAGCGCGATGGTCGCCCATGTCGAAGCACGCGGCGGGCGCGTCTCCTACAAGCGCAATCCAGACGGCAGTCAAAGCCCGTATGAGTTGAACTGTACCTACGTGGACGCCGTGACCGATCCCGCCGAACCAGAGGCATTGCAGGTTCAGCGCTTCATCACATCACAGGCGATTGCGATGTCGTTGGCCGGTGTACCGGCGGTATACGTGCATAGCCTGCTCGGTTCACACAACGACATCGAAGGCATGGAAGCGAGCGGCCACAACCGCACCATCAACCGCGCCAAGCTAGAACTGGCTAGCATTGACGCGGCGCTGAATGATGGCGATAGCTTCCGGGCGCAAGTCTTCCGGCGCTATGTCGATCTGCTGGCGGAGCGCCGGAGCCTGAGCGCGTTCCATCCGAACGCGGCGCAGAAGGCTATCGACACCGGCAACGACGCGCTACTGGCGATCTTACGCACCGCGCCCGACCAGCAATTGCTGGCGCTGTTCAACGTCAGTGGCGAGACGCAAACCGCCGACATCAGCGCGATCACGTCCGGCGGGCGGGACATCCTCCGCGACGAGCCAACCGGCGCGACGGTAGCACTCGCGCCGTATGATTTCGCATGGATCGTCTTTTGAGGCGATACAGCGTCAGAACTAGCGCGGGCGTAATTCGCCGTCGTCGCCCAGCACATACGCCTGAGATTCCCACAGCGCCATATCGAAGGCATCTTCGGGCGCGTCAAAGTCCTCGTCGGATAGTCGATCATCGGCTTCCGGCGCGGACGCTTTCTTGCCTTTGCGCTTGCGCGTGATCGGTTCTTCCAGCGTGCGGCGGGCGGCCAGCGCGATAGATTCCGCCCACGCTGAATAATCATCAACGGAAATCGCCACATCCTCAGCAAGCGAGTCATCGTCCGGCGGCGTCACGCGGAAGCACACCAGCCCGCGCTCGACGTTGGATTCGTCGCTCCGCAAAATGCGGATATTTTGCAGATGACGCAAGTTGATAACACGCTCCACCGCGTCGCCCTCCCCCAGAAAGACCAGACTGGCCGGGTTCAAGTAGACGTTGAATGCGCGTTCGTAATGCCACATGCCGTATATGTCCTGTGTGGCAAGGCGGGCGGGCGCGGGTGGGCGGTAGATGTACGGGCGGCGCTGGCGATAAGAGCGCTCGATGTCGTCATTGACGAAATACTTCAGCGCCCGCACCAGCGCCATCATACGCGAGCGCGTCAGCCGTACTTTTAAGATCGTCCATTGTCCGGCGACATTAGCGTGAATCTCGATGCTGTTGATGCCGGGCTGGTAAATGCGTGGACGCCAGAATCCTTCTATCTCGTGGCCGAGACAATAAAAGATCGGCGTTTCCGTGCCGGTGCGCCGATGAATGACGATATGTTTATTGCTGACATACAGGATAGCCCGCGACCAGCGCCGCGTCGGTTGGGCGGGATGCGAGATGCGTATCTGCGCGACGTGGGCGACTTCCGCGTTACGCGGGCGCAAACGTTCCAACCGCTTAATCACACGATTCTCGAAATCGGCCAGAAAAAACACAAAAGCGATAGCGCCTGCCCCCAGCGCCACAAAGAACAAATCCCACATGCTCGCCGCCCCTTTCAAGCCAGAATCCCGCCGCCATGATCGTTTAAGTTTGCCACAGGTTGCGGATGGCGTCCACATGGCGCGGTTAATGATGAGGCGGCGAATCAAAACGGAGCGCCCGATGTGGTGCGCTCCGTCTCTGTCTTATCTGTTGGTGCGATCCGGCTTATTCCGCCGCTTCGCCTTCAAGTTCAACCGCTTCGCCGTCCGGCGTAATCAGGAACCACACATCGTTAACGCCCTGCCCGTTGATCTCCGCCGGACTTGCGTCATTGATGAAGTAGTAAAGCGGCAGACCTTCGTAAGTCACCTGCAGATCGCCGTCACGGTCAAAGAAGCCGATTTCGCCGGTGAGTCCGGCGGACAGCGTGATCGCGCCCTCAACCGGCACCATCAGCGGCGGCCAGTTGACCAGACATTGATCGACACAGTTCGCATCATCCGGCACGAACAGATACAGCGCAAAGCCATTCGGACCGACCAGATATTCACCAGCCTCTTCAGTGACTCGCGTGCCAATCGTGTTGATGATGTACCATACGTCATTAACGCCCTGCCCGTTCACATCGCCGATCATCATATCGTTGATGAAGTAATAAAGCGGGATGTCGTCATACGTGACCTGAAGCGTGCCGTCTTCGCGCTCGAACACGCCGGTTTCACCGGATAGGCGCTGGCTAATGGTGATGTCGTCGGCGCTCTCGACGGTCAACGGCGGCCAATTGACCAGACATTGATCGACGCAGTTAGCATCGTCCGGCACGAACAGATACAGCGTCATGCCTTCCGGCCCGACAAGGAAACTACCGAAATCTTCATGACCGTGCGCGGCGTAGATCATGACCGGCTCGACCACGTACCACACGTTATTGATGCCCTCACCCATCATGTCGCCGGGTTCTTCATCCGCGACGAAGTAGTAAAGCGGCATATCGTTGTAAGTGACCTGTAGCATGTCTTCACGCTCATAGATGCCCAGCGTGCCCGGGATGCCATCAGCCAGCGTCAGATCGTCGGCGCTCTCGACGGTCAACGGCGGCCAATTCGCCAGACATTGATCGACGCAGTTAGCGTCATCCGGCACGAACATATACAGCGTCATCCCATCCGGGCCAACCAGAAACGCATCGAAGTCTTCGCTCTCGCCAACGTTAACCAGCGCAGACATCGCGCCTTCGTCATCGTCCTGCGCGGCCAATGGCAAAGCCAACACCAGCGCGAAGCTCAACAACATCATGAACACAAAACGCATTTTAGTCATAAGCAGTTAATCCTTATCCTGTCGGTTTAATTTTGCAATGAGTCCAATCAAGCGTAGCAAGGTAACTTTAACGTCTGATGATCGCCCGACAAAACAAGAATTAACGTGCGCGTGTGTGAACACCCCCGACACTTGACGCTTTAGATGATACGCCGTATCAGTTAAAATAGCATGGTCTGTTCAATACGAGAGGAAACCAACCAACATGCAAAGATTACCCGTCACGGTACTATCCGGCTTTCTGGGCGCGGGCAAGACCACCCTGCTGAACCACATCCTGCATAACCGCGAGGGGATGCGCGTCGCCGTCATCGTCAACGACATGAGCGAAATCAACATCGACGCCTCACTGGTGCGCGACGGCGGCGCACAACTCAGCCGAACCGATGAAACGCTGGTCGAGATGACCAACGGCTGTATCTGCTGTACATTGCGCGATGACCTCCTACAAGAAGTGACGCGGCTGGCGCGTGAAGGACGCTTCGATTATCTGCTGATCGAATCAACCGGCATTTCCGAGCCGTTGCCGGTGGCCGAGACGTTCACCTTCGCGCTGGAAGACGGGAGCAGTCTGGGCGATGTGGCGCAGTTGGACACGATGGTGACGGTGATCGACGCCAAGAATGTCCTGCGCGAACTGGACACGCTCGATACCTTGCTTGACCGCGACATGGCGACATATCATGACGACGAGCGCACCATCGTTGATCTGATGGTCGATCAGATCGAATTCGCCGACGTGATCTTGCTGAACAAGGTCGATCTGGTTGATGAGGCGCAGATAGCAAGAATCACCGCGCTACTGCGGCGCATGAACCCCCGCGCCAAACTGATCCCGACGCAATTCGGGCGCGTTCCGATGACCGAAGTGCTGAATACCGGACGCTTTGATTTCGACGCGGCGGCCAGCTTCGACGAGTGGCTATCCGGTGAAATCCACACGCCGGAAACGGAAGAATACGGCATCGGCAGTTTCGCCTACCGTCAGCGCCGCCCATTTCATCCGGCACGGCTCTACCGCGCCATCACCGAAGCCAATCTGCTGACCGGCGTGGTGCGCTCCAAGGGCATCTGCTGGCTGGCGACGCGCTACGATATGGCCGGGATGTGGTCGCAAGCCGGGCAGATCATCGGCATTGAACCGGCGGGGACATGGTGGGCGGATGCCGAACACGATGAAATCCCTGACGACATGCGCGAGAGCATCACAGCGATGATGCAGGGCGAACACGGTGACCGGCGGCAAGAATTGGTTTTCATCGGCGTCGATCTGGATGAGGCGGCGTTGCGCCCCAGACTGGACGCCTGCCTGCTGACCGACGACGAAATGGCCGCCGGTGTGTCGGCATGGGCAACTTACGGCGATCCGTTCCCGTCGTGGGACTGGGAAGATTAACACGGCTTGCTGTTGTCGCCATTTCTTCGGCGGCTATGGCATCTGCTGAATCGATAGATGCGGCGCTGTGAAAGCCGCCGCATCTATCGCTATAGGGACTCGATTAATCAGCCGGATTCAGGATCAGCGTGTTAACAGTCGCCTGCTCCACCGCTTCCCGCGTCCACGGCATCGGGCGATATTCCACGAAGCGCCACGAGTCGATCATGTCATCATAGTGAATGCTGGCCGGATTTCCGCTCTGGCCGGTGGTGTGCATAGTCAGGCTGTTATCCCAGTCGCTCAGGTCGTAGATCGCACGCTGGGACGGGCCAGCCCGCACCGTGAAATCAGCAGAGCCCGGCGACCAACTCGTCGCATTGATGGCGGTATTCGTGCCCGACATGGTGAAAGCACCGCGATTAACCTGATTCTCGATGGGCGATACGCCGCTTAAGCCTAGCGGATTGCTGACAAACGTGATTGTATGCAAATCGCCCCACTGCCATTCATCGGGATCATCGCCCAACATTTCGGCGACCTGCTCATACGCTTCGGCCAGCGAGAGCAACAGGATGTCGTCGCGGGTTTCCGTCTCTGCCGTGTTGATGTTGTTCCACCATGCGTTTGTCGGTTCTTGCATCAGGCGATACGTCGCTAGATATACTTGACCGGTGCCGCTTGCGCTGAGGCCAATCGCGCCCAACTCGTCATTATAGATGTTGTCCACAAGGCGCACCCATAAATGCGCGTAGAGCGCGGCGTGCGGGCTGTCAATATCGTAGTGATAATCCCAATCCAGCAACCAATCGCGGATTTCTGCTAGCGCGGAATCGTCAATTTCTAGCTCCGCGAAGAACGGCAGAATCTCGGCGGCGGAACCGTCGTAATTGTCCGCGTGCATCTGTGCGAAAGTCGCGGCGCTGTGCGGTTGCATCTCCTCCAACAAATTCACGATGCGATCACCGCGATAGCCATAAGCCCAATTGTGGCTGATGACATAGTTCGCATCTACGCCGAATTCGTCGCCCAGTTCATCCGCTAGCTGGTCATAGTATTCTAGCGGCACCAGCGCTTGATTCGCTGTGGCGATGAAGCCGCGTGCGGGGTTATAGATGCGCGGCAAGTTATCAAACGGGATATAGCCCAGCCATTCAAACGCGCTGGTATTGCCGGGCACCGGCAACAGGCCGGTGTGTTCCGGCGCACGGATCGGGATTTTTCCGGGCGTTTGATAGCCGATATTGCCCTGTGTGTCAGCGTAGATCATATTCTGTGATGGGCTATCGAAAAAGCGTAGCGCATCGCGGAAGTCGTCCCAGTTTTCGGCGCGTGCCAACCCTTCAAATGTTGCGAAAAGCTCGCCGGGTTCATGCGCCGTCCAGCGCAAAGCTAGCGGATTATCGTTGTTGAAGCCATCCAGATCATCGTTGATGATCGGCCCCAGATGTGTATGGCGAACCTGAAAATCTATCGGGTCTGTACCATCGCCGAAAGATAATGTTTCATCACGAACGGTCATATCGCGCCATTCGCCATCCCATTCGTACTGCAAATCATCTTCAGGGTTCACCACGATCTGATACAGGTCTTGCGTATCCGGGCCGACATTGGTCAACGCCCACGAGATGTTATCATTGTGACCGGCGACGACGAGCGGTGACGCCGGAAACGTAAAGCCAGCCATTTGATAAGGACATTCATCACTAACTGGCTGGCAATGCAAGCCGATCTCGTACCAGATAGACGGCATATCCAGACTCAGGTGCATATCATTCGCCATCAACGGAGCGCCGGTTTCGGTGATGGCGCCATGCGCCACCCAGTTATTACTGCCGATGCCAACGCCGTGTCCGAATAGAAAATCGTCTAACTGCGCGATCTCAAAGCCGCCGATCCACGCAGTTTCTATTCCGGCGATGCCCGCAGAGCCGATCTCTAGCTGTGCGGTGGATAGCGTCTGCCCGGTAATCGGTAAATCTTCGGGGAAAAGGATCGTCGGTTTCTCACCGAACGGCCATTGCACATAGTAATCTTCGAGTAGTTCCGGGTCTAAGTCGGCGACCAGTCGGGAAAATAACTGCTCGAAACCTTGATTGCCGCCCAACTGAAGCGCCATGATCTTGCCCCACGCCAATGTATCGACGGGCGTCCACGGCGCTAGCTCAACCTGCACGCCGGTGATACCCAGTACCCGATATTCATAAGCGAGATCGTTCAGCTCATCCACGCCGAAGATATAAGCGTTCACGCCATCAGTGAATGCGTCGAGGATGAAACGCATCTCGTCACTATAAACTTCGTTATACTCTTGCTCAGCAACGTAATGTAAGCCTAGCGTCCGCAGGTACGCATCCGTGCCCATCAGAGCCGGATTATACCCTGTTAGCTCCTGAATCCGCCCGCCGGATGTCGCCCGCGCGAATTCCATCTGCCACCAGCGATCCATCGCCTGTGTATAGCCCTGTGCAAAAAACAGATCGTACACATTAGAGGCGTAGATATGGGGCACGCCCCATTCATCGCGCAGAATCTCGACGGTATCGTTCAGGCCGACCACATCGAATTCGCCATCATGGGGCGGATTCGGTCCGACCTGTGCGCTCACCGTGTTGACCAGTAAAAAGCAAACTGTAATTATCGCCACAAAAAAACGTCTCATAAGTTGAACTCTCTTTCAAAATGGTGTTTTGTTCAAAAAAGTAAATTGAGATGGGGCGGATTGTAACCTGATCGTTTTTATAATGCCATATACCAGAATGGGTGCAACAATTTTGCGTAAAATTTCGGGGTATCACTGCGAAGCGGCTAGCAGGGAGTAGCGCGCATATTTCATGCTGGCGACATGGCAAATAGCGCAATCCAGCGTGGGCGCAATTCAGCGTGGGCGCGATAAATCGGGCGCAATCCATTGCACCCCTACAATCTATAAACGCAAATCTGTAGCGGCGTAGCGTGCTACGCCCCGCCCGTCATATTGCCAACGCATCAACATTCATGCAGAGGGCTGATAGACAAAGCCTGCTATTGTGGCGGTTCAATCATCAGCCCTGTGTGTGATCTTCTAACGAATCTCAATCTCCACGATTTCATCCGCCGCGATCTCGATCTGCACCGTGTAGCGCTCGCCGTCGTATGGCGTGACATCATACGTCCCCGGCGGCACGGCGAACTCGGCGGCACGCTCAAAGTGTACATCCTGACCGGCGGACAAATCCGTTATTTGCAATGTCGCCTCTATCGGGTTGCCGTCGGCATCTACCGGCACGATGAAGCCTTCCAGAATCGGTATTTGCACCGTTTCGCCACTGGCGATAGTGACTTCCGTTGTGCTACTGGCGATGAAGCCCTGTGTGCGGATGGTGACGGTATATGTGCCGGGCGGCACCGCGAATTCATCGCTGAGGGTGTAGTGCAACACGGTTTCCGTCGTTGTGTCGATAATCTCAAGCGTGGCCGCTATCGGGTTGTCGTCGCCGTCCACTGGCTGAATGATACCGCCTTCCATGACGACAGGCACAGTCACCCGTCCGCCCGCCTCTACAGTAACCTGCGTGTCGTAGCCGCCGAACTCTCGAATGCTGATGTTGTATGTACCGGGCGGCACCGCGAACACATCGCGGCGGTCAAAGTGCAGGAGAGCGCCGGTTTCAGCGTCGCTGATCTGGAAGGTCGCCTCCGTCGGTTGGCCGTCTTCGTCTAGCGGCACGATGTCGCCGCGCCGCGTCTCAATGACAATATCCGAAACGCCGTCCGCTTCCACTGTCAGGCTAACGTTAAGCGGTGTGAATACGTCATATATGATCACGTCATACTCGCCGGGCAAGACGACAAATTCCGCATTACGATTGGAATACAAAAATTCGCCGGTATCCTGTCGGATGATGCTCGTCACAAAACCGGTGATCGGCTCGCCGGCGTCATCGACAATGCGAATCATGCCGGATGGAAAATCGACCAGCACTTCGGTCACTTCGTCAGGCCGGACGGTGACGCGCTCCATCAGGGCGCGGTCTGTGCGCTCGATGCCGACCCGCACTCGCACTTCAACGTCATAATCGCCCGCCGGTAACGTAAACGCTCCGGTGCGCTGGCCGAAGAACTCGCCCGTCGCGCTGGTGACGTTGTATGCCTGATCGTTGATGCGTTCGCCGTCCGCGTTCACCAGCGCAATCACCCCTAACTGAACGACCTGCACGGGAACGGATACCGTCTCGTTGGGGGTAACGGTGACGGTCTGCGTCATCGCCGGATCGGTCATCACATTAACGACATAATCACCAGCCGGTAACGTGGCGCTACCGCTAAAGTTGCCGACTCTCCCCCCTGCGGTATGGTCTACCGAAAACGGCACGTCCGGCAGGAACGCGCCATCTTGATCGACAATGCGGACGATGCCGGGCGGCTGTGTCACTTCACGCAGAGCGTCCGTTAGTTCATCAGGGCCGGGCGCATCCAGATAAACGCCGCCGGTCACTTCCGCGATGCACTCTAACTGCTGGCGCGTGAATTCATTGACGACGAAGCCGATGGTGTTCACCAGCAGGTTCGCATCACGTGCGGCCAGTTCTCGTGCCATCGCGCACGGATCACCCGCGCATGTCTCCTCACCATCGGAGATCAGGATGATGGTGTTATCACCATCAATCGGCAAGGATGCCGCCGCCTGTGCCAGCGAATCCGTAATCGGCGTGTAGCCGATGGCCTGAATGTTGCGGACGACGCGCTCAAATTCCGCGACATCCACCGGACTAAGCGGGATGACCTCCTCAATATCGCGGCAGGAAGCGGCTACATCGTCCTGCGGTAGCCGATGACCGTATACCCATAGGCTGGCGTTGACGTTGGGGGCAAGTTCCGCGCTAAGCTGGACCATCACATCCTGCGCGACAGCTAAGCGGGTGCGTCCGGCTAATCCGGCACGCATCGAGCCGGAAGCGTCGAAGATAAAGGCGTAATTTTGCGTAGGTTCGGGTAAAGGATCATCCGGTTGATCGTCCTGCGCCAGCAGAGAGCCGATGGGAAGCGAGAACAGGAACAGGCACGACAAAATGGCAAACACAACACGTCTGGACATACGCATCTCCTAATCTATAGCAAAATTTCGGGTTCAGGAAAGGCGGTGTCAGTGGTGGTGAAACCCATAGCCTTTATTATATCTATTATCAAGCGAACGACAAAGCAATTCAGCGCATTCGTCAGCCATCTATGCCGGACACGGCAACACAGCCGACGACCTGAGACACCCCCAAATGTTGCTTTGGATACTGTTTTGGTGTAGCATGAATGCACGATAAAAGGGGGATTAAATTGACGAAATTACTCAAGGGCTTAGCGCTCAAAGGACACGCGCCCGGCCTCGTCATCGTCGCTCTATTTGGTGTTGCCATCGGGCTGGGACTTTTCACATTCAACTACGGAAAAGGCACGTCATACTTCTCCGACAATCCGCTAACGTGCGTGAATTGCCATGTCATGCGCGATCAGTTCGAGGCGTGGACGCATTCGAGCCATGCGCGGGTTGCGACATGCAACGATTGCCACACGCCGAACGGCTTTGTCGAGAAGTGGTTTGTGAAGGGGCTGAACGGCTGGAATCACAGCGTCGCCTTCACGCTTGGCGGTTTCCACGAACCCATCCGCATCAATGATTTCAATGCCCGCGTCGTGCAAAATAGCTGTGTCAGTTGCCATGAAACAGCTGTTCACCAGATGATTAGTCATTTTGAGGAAACGATGTCTTGCGTCGCGTGTCATAGCGGCGTAGGTCATGACACGCGCAACTAGATTTTTAATGAGGGAGATTTTTATGATGGATAAAAAAATAATCGCTTTATACGGCGCGGTGTTGGTGGTTGCCATCGTTTTAACAGTCGGTGTGACCGCACTGCTCATGAATATCAGTGACCGTCAACGGGAAGCCGACCAGTACCCGTTGCGCCTGATAGAAATTGCCGACGACGAGATTGATCCCGCCGTGTGGGGCATTAATTTTCCGGTACACTATGACCGCTTCATGATGACACAAATCGACGGGATGCGCACACCTTACGGCGGCTCAGAACCTTACGACAAGCTAGAGGCTTATCCGGCGATGGTGCGCCTATGGGCGGGTTATGCCTTCGCCATCGACCACAACGAAGAACGCGGCCACTATTACGCGCAGATCGACCAGCGCAATACCGAGCGCGTGCAGGTCGTCAATCAGCCCGCCGCCTGTGTGAATTGTCACGCCGCCGAAGCGCCGCTTCTCATCAACGAGATGGGATGGGCGGAGTTCAACCGCACGCCATATCTGGAAATAGCCGATCAATTGCACTTCGGTACTTCCTGCGCCGATTGCCACGATCCGCAAACGATGGCGCTACGCATCACCCGTCCGGCGCTCATTGAAGGGTTGGCGATGATGGGCATTGATGTAGAGCAGGCGACACGACAGGAAATGCGTAGTTATGTTTGCGCCCAGTGTCATGTCGAATATTACTTTTTGGGCGAAGATCAAATCCTGACGTTCCCGTGGAGCCAGGGCCTGACGGTGGACGACATCGAAGCGCACTTTGATATGTACGGCTTCACGGACTGGACACATGCCGAGACTGGCGCTCCGATGATTAAAATTCAGCATCCGGAGTTCGAGTTGTCATCGACGGGTATTCATGCGCGTTCCGGCGTTTCCTGCGCCGATTGCCACATGCCCTACATCCGCGAAGGTGGCATGAAGATTTCCGACCACTGGCTTCGTAGCCCGCTACATAACCTGAACCATGCCTGCCAGACGTGCCACAATATCCCCGAGTCCGAGCTTGAAGACCGTATTCTGACGATTCAGCACGCAACCGCCGGTCTACTACGCGACACGGAGGACGCCATCATTGACGCCATCGACGCCATTGTAGCCGCCATCGACGCCGGCGCAACCGACGAACAGCTAGAAGAAGCCCGCGCTTTCCATCGTGCCGCCAGCTTGCGCTGGGATTTCATCTCATCGGAGAATAGTACCGGCTTCCACAGCCCGCAAGAAGCGGCGCGGGTGCTAGCCAACGGCATCGACTACGCACGACAAGCGCAATTATCCGCCGTGCAGGTACTCAACGAGATTCAAGCATCCGGCGATCCGGTCAGCGATTCCGCCGATAGCGCCGACAGCGCCTCAGCAGACGGAGCATAACTGAACGTGCCATCTCGCTTTATTGAGCTAAGCAACATCTCCGCTACTATCAGCCGCCGGAGCATCAAGTTTCCGGCGGCGCTCACCGAAAAACTATCATTACTCGCGCTATTCGCCGTCATCACACTGACCGCCTGCGGCGGGTTGGGCGGCGAGCCGCGCATTGTCTCCACATTGCCGCCACCACGCACGCCAACGCCAGTCATTGAAGCCGCCATCGTGCCGAATCCCTCTGCCGGTCAAGCGACATTTGAATTACAGTGTGCGAGTTGTCACGGCGTCGGCGGCGCGGGCGATGGTGAATTGGTGATCGCTGGAAGCGTGCCGCAGATGGTGTCTTTCACCTCCGCCGACGTCCTGCACGACATCACCCCGCAAGCGTGGTTCGACATCATCACGGAGGGGCGCATCGAAAATCTGATGCCACCGTGGGCCAATGCGCTCACCCCGCGCGAACGCTGGGACGTGACCGGCTACATCTTCGGCTTGCGCTATGATCCCGCCGACATCACATTGGGCGAAACGCTGTGGGCGACACACTGCGAAGCGTGCCCGATGATCGCGCCGGAAGCGGCGTTACAGCAATCCGACGCCGACCTGTTCGATCTGCTGGGCGATTTGCTGGATACCCCGCTCAGCGATGATGAGCGATGGGCGATAGTGGCCTATATGCGGATGCAAGGCGCGGCAGGCGTCGAAGTTGCCGCCAGTACGCCGGAAGTGATACGCGGCATCGTGGTCAATGGCTCGCGGGATGATGTGCCGGTGGTCGATACGCCGGTCACGCTATTCGCGGTCAACAGTCGCTTTGAAGTCACCCAGCACGAAGCGACCACCGACGCCGACGGGCAAGTGCTTTTCGACGACATCCCCACCGGCGCGGGTTATACCTACGCCGTCGGCGTCACCCATGAAGAGCGCCTGTTCTTCAGTGATTTCACCCGTGCGGCTGGCGGCGAGATGATCGACGTACCCCTGACGATCTACGATCTGACCGACGATAGCAGTCACCTGACGATCATCGACATGCTGTATCAGGTGACGCCGGTAGAAGGTGGGGCGCAGATATTGCAGGCGATGACATTCCGCAACGACAGTGACCGCGCCTACTCTACAAATGAACAGGTTGACGAGAACGTGTTCACATCGGTGCGCGTACCACTCCCCCGCGATAGCTTCTGGGTGCAGACACCGGAGAGCGATAACCGTTACATCTTCAGCGAATCGCCGTTCATGGTGGTGGATACGATTCCGGTTTTGCCCGGCGAGATGCACACCATCCAGACTATGTTTTTCGTGCCCGCCGTCGATTCCGCGCTGGTGGCGCAACCGCTAGAATACGATTTGCAGGGCGAGGTGCGGCTGGTATTGCATCCGGCGACGATGCACGTACAAAGCGACCAGCTAATGCCGGTGATCGAAGAGGCCGAACGGCCAACATCGCGTTATAGCGCGGTGCTGGACTTGAACGCGGGCGAGATTGTGCGTTTCGAGTTGCGCCGCCTGACTATGGAACCAGAATCCGACACGGATAACCTGTGGCTATTGGTGTTGATCTCGCTCGGTGTCGGCGTGCTGACCTTCATCGGGGGCGTATATCTGGTCAATCGCTTCGTGGTGCCGGATTAAGCAGACCGACACGAACGCTTGCGCGGATGTGGTCGTCTCTGTCGTGTGTGGCGTGTTGCGGCTCAGCGCGATGCAAAACTGAGGGTGAGGTTATGAAGCTATTGACAATCCTGCTCCTGATGTTCGTTGTGGCCGCCTGTAACAGCCAGCCACAAATCACCGTGCTTGATCAGACGTTCAACCGCGAGCAACTGGCACAAGGACAACAAATTTACCGGCAATATTGCGCGATATGTCATGGGGCACAGGGCGAAGGCCAGTTCCCCGATGCGCCGTTAGAGCCAGACCAGACCGGACGCAGAGGCGCACCGCCACATAACGACACCGGCCATACATGGCATCACGGTGATGAGATGCTGGTCTGATCGCCCGCCATCTGCTGAACTGATTGATCGTGGCGCTGTAAGCAGATACGCGAAATCTATTGCAGGATAAAAAGCGCCGCTCAAAAGAGCGGCGCTTTTTATCCTGTGCTGATGTCGCTTTTTAAGCTATCACTCGATCACAATATTACTAATACGTCGTGCGACCGGGCTTCTTTTCTATAGTTGGAGTGGCAAACGGAAACGAAAAGAACATTGAGAATAGGTAGCTTGTAAAACGCATAGTACTTTCTCCTGAATAGATTAGTTAAATTGACTTAACATAATAAAAATACAATAGTATAATCATAGCATAAATGGCAAAAAAATATCAACAAATTAGTCATATATTAATACAATACTCATATTAAACGAAGTTTAAGACTTTTCGAACCCCACGACCAGCACCCACCATCACATCATCCGACTGCGTGCCGGGCGGGGAGAAATCGAACCCTTCGCCTGATGCACGAAGGGAAATTACAATATCCAATTGATTAAAATCACCGTAGCCAACAGATAACCGACCAGTCTATTGACCGCCACGCCCAACGTATAACGCGACGAAAAACCCCACCAATTCCAATATTGCAGGTCGATGCTAGCGACACCAGCCAACCCCACTAGCCCGATGATTAGCACACGTTGACCATCGGCCAAGCCGTCAGTTAGCAGAAGGATAGCGGTGATTACACATCCGACGGCCAATTGTGTGATGAACTCAATGATGAAATAACGCTTCGTCGAATAATAAGATGTCGGCTTAATTGCGATAAAAGCCGCCACGCGATCTTTGACGTACAGCATACCGTCTTCGGACACTTCAGCTAATGCCCCGCCGATAGTATCGTCGCCGTCATGCTGTTGCACACTTCGCACGCCCCACGTGAATATGTTCTGCGCTAGACCTGTCCATAGGAACAGAACAACGCCACCAACAAAAATGGACAGGACGACATCCAATATCTGCATGATAATATCCCCCAATCTTAATGGAGTTCATATTATATCTCGAAGGCTGATTGCAGGCAAAAAATAGTGTCTCGGGAGTAAGCCGGTATCAAGCGCCTGACAGAAGTCTATATGACACAATCAATGAAATAACGCTTCTCAAGAAGTTTCGGACACAATCGCAGAGGGGAGAAAACAGTGAGCAGAACGGGGCAGTTTCTTCCATTCTACTCATTTTTGCGGATGGTCAGCAGATGCGCGGCAGTTGCTCACCACTCAGCATATCAATCAGTCGATCCGCACCGATAACGCTTCGCATGACGACGCGCCCCGCCCCGGATTGCACATGGCCGATGATGCAGGCCGAATCGCCCATGATGGCGCAGGCGGCTTGCGCCTGATGTGGCGGCACGAAAGCGACATAACGGCCTTCATTTGCCACATATAGCGGATCAAGTCCCAGAATTTCGCACGCGCCGCGCACATCCTCGTTAACCGGAATAATCGCTTCGTCAACAGCGACCTGCACCCCACCCGCAGACGCGATCTCGACTAGCGCACTCGCCAGACCGCCGCGTGTCAGATCGCGCAGGCAATGAACATCTATTCCGGCGTCCAGCAACGCCAGCACCGAATCAGCTAACGGGGCGCAGTCGCTCTCAATGGTACTCTCAAAAGATAGCCCTTCACGTGCCGCCATGATTGCGATGCCGTGCCGCCCGATGTCGCCACTGAGGATCACCGCGTCGTCCGGACGCACCGCAAGCGGACTGATGTTAAGGTCATGAGTCAGCACGCCGACGCCCGCCGTATTGATGAAAATGCCGTCCCCTTTGCCCTTATCGACCACTTTCGTATCGCCGGTGATAACCTGCACGCCCGCCGCATCCGCCGCAGAAGCGATGGATTGCGCGATGCGCCATAATGACTGCATCGGCAAGCCTTCTTCCAGAATCAAGCCGACGCTCAAATAAAGCGGACGCGCCCCGCACATCGCCAGATCATTGACCGTGCCATTAACCGCCAATGTGCCGATGTCGCCACCCGGAAAGAAAATCGGTTGCACCACGTAAGAATCCGTCGTGAAAGCCATGCGACCAGCAGACGCCGTGAAAACCGCGCCATCATGTTGAGCGCCGACAGCTTGACGGGCAAATGTGGCGGCGAACAGCTTATCAATCAAGTTGTGCATCAAGCGCCCGCCGCCGCCATGCGCCAGCGTCACATTGGGGTAATCGCTCAACGGAATCGGACAGGTCAGCGTGAAGTCGGTGGTCATGATTCCTCCTGCGTTTCCAGACGACGATAACGATAATAAGCGGCGCAAGCGCCCTCAGAAGAGACCATCGTCGCGCCTAGCGGACGCTCCGGCGTGCATTCGCGGCCAAAGGCCGGACATTGCGCGGGCTTGCGGATTCCCTGCAAGATCAAACCACTGATGCACGCGCCGACCTGCTCGACGGTCTCCGCCGCCAGACCGAAGCGCCGCTCCGCGTCGAAATCAGCATAAGCCGGACGCAAAGCCAGCCCGCTACCGGCAATATGACCGATGCCGCGCCACTGCCGCGAGACAACCGTGAACACATCATCGACCAGCCGCCGCGCCGGCATGTTGCCTTCCCGTCGCACGCATCGCGCATACTGGTTTTCGACTTCCGCCCGCCCCTCTTCCAGTTGCTTGACGCACATATAGACGCCGTGCAGGATGTCTAGCGGCTCGAAGCCGGTGACGACGAACGGCACACGATACCGCGCCGCGAGCGGTTCATATTCCTCATAACCAACCACCGCGCACACATGACCGGCGGCCAAAAAACCCTGCACGCGATTATCCGGCGAAGATAAGATCGTCTCGATAGCGGGCGGCACCAGCACATGAGACACCAGCAAACTAAAGTTATGCAGGCCGCGCTGTGCCGCCTGATAGACCGCCATCGCGTTGGCCGGCGCGGTTGTCTCGAAGCCTACCGCGAAGAATACAATTTGCTTATGCGGATTGTCGGCGGCGATCTGCACCGCATCCAATGGCGAATACACCATGCGTACATCGCCGCCCGCCGCTTTCGCGCTGAACAAATCGCCGGTTGTGCCCGGCACGCGCATCATATCGCCGAAAGACGTGAGGATCACATCCGGATGACCGGCCAGCGCCACCGCCTTATCAATCAGCGATACCGGCGTCACACACACCGGACAGCCCGGCCCGTGCAATAGGTTGATCTGTGGCGGCAACAGCGCATCAATGCCGAATTTGACGATAGCGTGTGTCTGCCCGCCGCAGACCTCCATCAGCGTCCATTGGCGGGTGGTCACGTCAGCGATAGCCGCCGCGAGTCGTCTGGCCTGCGCCGCGTCCCGATATTCGTCGATATATTTCACGATTTATGCTCCCGTACCTCTCCGCCAGCCTTCACGATTCGAGTTCGTCCAGTTCGTCCATTTCACGCAAATACTCGAATACGCGCTGGGCTTCGTCCTCGTCGATCACCTGCAAAGCGAAGCCGACATGCACTACCACATACTGGCCGATTTGCGCTTCCGGCACATAAGCCAGACTCACCGTCTTGACGATGCCGCCAAAGCTCACCCGTCCGGAGCGCCCTAGCGGGTCGTCGGTTTCGGTGATCGTCAGCAGTTTTCCCGGAACGGCTAAACACATAGTCGATACCCTCTCAATTCAGCCAGTAATTGCCCCAGCGCGATGCCGCCATCGTTCGGCGGGACGGCATGGTTCCAGTGTGGCCGGAAGCCCGCCTCGCGCAGATGGTTAATCGTGCAATTCAGTAAGACGCTATTCTGGAAACAGCCGCCACTCAGCGCCACATCCACCGCGCCCACCCGCCGCGCCACATCTACCGCGATAGTGGTCAGCGTGCGATGAAAGCGGAGCGCGATCACATCACGCGGCAAACCACCGGCCAGATCAGCCAACAATGCCGAGATTAGCGGCTTGAGTCCGATTTGCGTCGCGTCCGCCGGATATGCGAACGGATACGGCGGCACATCACCGCCACAGCTACCCGCCCGCATCGCGGCGAACTCCAACATCATGGCCGCCTGCCCCTCGAATGAGGTATCATGTCGCATATCCAGCAAGGAGGCTACCGCATCGTAAAGCCGCCCGACGCTCGACGTAAGCGGCGCGTTGATCCCACGCTCGATAGCGCGTGACAAGATCGGCACGACATCCTCGCCCAACGCACGGACGAAGGCGTGATCGGGCGATATATCGCCATCGTACAGCGCATACAACAGGCCAAACGCGGCGCGGCACGGCTGGCTGACGGCACGCTCGCCGCCCGGCAGATAAAACGGCTGGAAATGCGCCACGCGCTGAACCGTGTCATCGGCCAGATGCAGGAATTCACCGCCCCATACCGTGCCATCTGTACCGTAGCCGGTGCCATCCCATATCACGCCCAGAACCGGCGCGGCTAAATCATGCTCTGCCATGCACGCGAACAGATGCGCCGCGTGATGCTGTACTCGCGTCAATGGCAGTCCGCTACCCTCTGCGGCGTGTGATGAGTAGTAATCGGGGTGCATATCGCATATCACCCGAACCGGCGGCGACAGATCATACAGCCGTTGCAGATCATCCAGCGTCCGATGAAACGCGCTCATCGTCCCCACCGTTTGCAGATCGCCGATGTGCTGGCTCAATATCGCCTGCGCTCCATCGTAGGCCGCCACCGTGCTTTTCTGATGCGCCCCGAACGCCAAGCGTGAATCATCATCACCGTGTAGCGGGATGGTGAGCGGCGCATATCCACGCGCCCGCCGCAACAATAGCGGCTTATCACTGACAACCCGCACCACCGAATCATCTACCTGACGGGCGATAGGCCGGTTATGCAACAGAAAAACATCAGCGATGTCGCCTAATTCTTGCAAGGCGCTCTCCGCATCAATGCAAATCGGCTCGTCGGAACGATTGCCGCTTGTCGCCACAATCGGACGGCCTAGATCGTGCATCAACAGGTGATGAAGCGGCGTATAAGGCAACATCACGCCCAGATACGGGTTATCCGGCGCGATGGCCGCGCTGAGACTGGCGGTATAGCGGCGACGCACCAGCACAATCGGCGCGGCAGGAGAGGCCAACAAACGCGCCGATTCGGGGCACACATCACAATCAGCGCGGACGGTTTGCAAATCAGGGTACATCAGCGCGAACGGTTTATCAGGCCGATGTTTACGCCGTCGCAAGCGCATCACCGCCCCGTGCTGGGTGGCATCGACCAACAACTGAAAGCCGCCCAACCCTTTCAACGCGACGATCTGGCCGCGCCGGATGGCGTCCACCGCCCCGCGTAGCGCCTCATCATCTTCAGCGATGATCCCCTGCCCTGCATCACCCAGCATCACATGCGGCCCGCATTCCGGACAGGCGATAGGTTGTGCATGAAAACGGCGATCTAGCGGATTTTCGTATTCACTGCGACAGGCATCACACATCAGAAAATGGCGCATGGTGGTATGCGGGCGATCATACGGTAACGCCTGCATGATGCTGTAGCGCGGGCCGCAGTGCGTACAGTTGATGAACGGATAGCGATAGCGGCGGTCTGACGGGTCGAATAGCTCCGCCAGACAATCCGGACAGGTCGCCAGATCAGGCAGAACCAGCGTCCGTCGCTGGCCGGATTCGTCGCTAGCGCGGATTTCAAAGCCGGTATATCCGGCGGCGGGCGCGGGCGATACAGTCACGCGCTGGACGCTAGCATGAGGCGGGGCATCAGCACGGATAGCGGCGATGAACGCATCCAGTGTATCGCGGACAGCTTCCGCTTCAATCGTCACCCCTTGCGGGCTGTTGTTCACCCAACCACGCACCGCCAGATCGTGCGCCAGCCGGTAGACAAACGGGCGAAAACCGACACCCTGAACCGTCCCTTCCACCACGATCCGCACACAGTCAACCATCACATTCCGCCTCATCGTTTGATTGATGCCCGTCTAAACCGCGATCACTTCCAGCAATTCTAAATCGTGCGCCTCATCGACTTCGCGCATCATGCCGCACGCCGGACACACGAACATATGGCCGATCAGATCATCGCTGGTGATAACTTGCTCGCGTCCGCACACACACTGATGATCTAAATTCACCGTCTCGATGACCAGTTCCGCGCCCTGTAGCGGCGTATCACGTGAGAATACGTCGAACGCCTGCCGGAGCGCATCCTCCGAGAACGCGCTCCCGCGCCGGAAGTGAATCTCGGTCACCTGCTCGACCTCTGCGGACTGCAACTGCCCGACCAGATCAACCATCAAGGACTCGACAATGCTGAATTCATGCGTCATGAGACATCGCTCCTTCTGTTTGTCCACACAGGCGACCAACGACTGAAACCGCCAACGGCACAGCTACCGCTACCGCCTCTGATAAGCCTTCACCTATCGAAAAATCCGCGCCGGTGATCGACACGATATAGCATTGTGGCCGCACGTCGTACCATTCCAGCGCCGCCCCCAGCAAAGACGACGGCGTGACGTTATGCGTGAACGCGCCGAATACCTCCGTCGGGAAAACTTGCTCGACTAGAATTTCGCCAGCGTGCCGCCCTTCCCGCGCATCGATCAATATGACGCGCCCGACATCGTGCAGGCGCTCGACTAATTCCGGCGTCAGTTGATGACAGATGAGCAGTTCCAGCGCATCAGATGGCGTCTGTTCGCGCAACCGCTCGATGATATGATGCGCCACACCATCATCGCGGCGCAGAGGATTTCCATAACCTATAACCAGTTGTTTCTTCATGCCTTATCGCCTCAATTCGTCTAAGATTTCGCCCGTAGGCGTCAGCAATTGCAACTGTAGCGGCATCTTGCCGACGGCGTGCGTCGAACAACTCAAGCAGGGGTCAAATGTGCGAATGACCGCCTCCACACGGTTGAGCATACCCTCCGGTATCACCTCACCTTTGATGAAATGCTGTGCCACCTGTAACACACCGCGATTCATGGCGAGGTTGTTGTGTCCGGTGGCGATGATGAGATTAGCGCGGGTGATGAGGCCGTCAGCGTCTATTTCGTAATGGTGCATCAGCGTGCCGCGTGGCGCTTCGCTCACCCCGATTCCGACGCGACTATTGGGCATCGCACGGGCGCGGACATGCTCATCCATGATGGTGTCGTTTTCCAGCAGTTGCGCCATCTTCTCGAAGCAATACATCACTTCGATCAAGCGGGCGTAGTGATAGTGAAATGAGCTATTGCGATCTTGCCAGCGAAACGCGGCGAACTCCGCATCGGCTAGCGGCGTGCCCGGCCTATCCACAATATTCAAACGCGCCAACGGGCCGACGCGATAGATGCCGTCGGGATAGCCATAAGGCGCATAATAAGGTGATTTAAGATAGCTGTGCGGTTCGACGGCTTCATTGATAAACGTCGCGTAGTCGTCGCCGCGCAGACCGTCAGCGACGCGCTCGCCATCCGCCGACACGATGCGAATCCCGCCGTCGTACATCTCCAATGTGCCCTCCGGCGTCGTTAAACCCATGAACAACGTCGGGAAATTGGCAAATGTGGCGATCTCTTCTTCATACTTCTTCAGCACATCGCGGAACCAATCCACCGTGCGGCGGGCGATGGTCAAGCCTTCCGGCAACATCGCCATGATCGCGTCGCGCTTTTCAGCGTTTAGCGGCTGACTGACGCCGCCGGGCACCACCCAGCCCGGATGAATCCGCTTATCGGCCAATATCTCGATGATCTGCTGGCCGATCTGCCGCAAGCGCACCCCATCGCGGGCTAACTGCGGGTCTGCCTGCAACACGCCGAAGATATTGCGCTGTGACGGGTCGGCATCCATGCCGAGCAGTAAGTCCGGCGATGACAGGTAGAAAAAACTCAGCGCGTGTGATTGCGCGATCTGTGCCAGATTCAACACGCGGCGCAGATCAGCCGCCGGTGGCGGTATCGTCACCGCCAGCAGAGCATCGCACGCCTTCGCGGATGCGATCAAGTGGCTGACCGGACAAATGCCACATATCCGCCCCATCAGCGACGGCATCTCGTGAAATGGCCGCCCCTCTACGAATTTCTCGAAGCCGCGCACCTGCGTCACATGGAAATGGGCATCGCTCACCGCGCCGCTATCATCCAATTGAATGGTGATCTTCGCGTGTCCTTCAATGCGCGTCACCGGATCAATACTGATTTGTCTGGTCATCGGCTCTTCCTTTCACTTCAAGTCACTTCAGGCCACGTCAAGCGCCGAAGCGCGTCTTATCGGTCAAATCCGGCTGGCGTCCGGCTAGCAGTTCTCCCACTGCATAGAAGATGACCTCCGCCGACGGTGGACAACCCGGGATGAAAACATCGACTTTCACCACGCGATGCACCGGCAACACTTCCGGCAACAAGGACGGCACGCCCGCCGTCGGGATGGCCGGATTGGTCAGGTCAGGCGCCAGATAAACGCGGCGCAGTACCGCATCGCCGCCGATGGTGTTTCGCAGAGCCGGCACGTTACCCATCACCGCGCAATCACCCAGCGAAACCAATAAGCGCGTGCGCTGGCGGATGTGGCGTATCTTGTCCAGATCATCCTGATTGCTGACCGAACCTTCGACCAGCGTAACGTCTACATCGTCTGGAAACACCTTGTTATCGACTAGCGGGCTGTAAACTAGCTCGATGCTCTCCGCCAGCGCCAGCAGGCGCTCGTCTATGTCCAGAAACGACATATGACAACCGGAACAACCATCAAGCCAGACGGTGGCTAACTTCGCTCGCGTCATTTTCCGTTCTCCTTCCGCATCATGGTCAGGTAGGGTAGAAACTCGCGGCGGCGGCGCATCTCCCCGACAGAGCGCCCCTTATCGACCAGCGCCCCCGTCGGGCAGACCTGCACGCACTTATTACAGCCGGTGCAACTCTCGGAATCACCCCACGCGACGTTCAGATCAGCGATGATCTGCGATTCGATGCCGCGTGCGGTCACATCCCATGTATGAGCGCCCTCCACTTCATCGCACACGCGCACACAGCGCGTACACAACACACAGCGATTGTGATCCAGTATGAAGCGCTCATGTGACGCATCGACCTCCCGCGCCGGATGCAAACCCGGCAGGCGCAGGTGGTCAATGCCGAGCGTTTCCGCCAAATCTTGTAATTCACACGCGCCATTAGAGACGCACACCGAACAAACGTGATTGCCCTCCGCGAACAGCAGTTCAACGATGGTGCGGCGGTACGCTTGCAAGCGTTCGGAATCCGTCGTCACCACCATGTCCTCCTGCACCGGCGTGATGCAGGCAGGCACGAGGTTTGAATTTCCGGCAATTTCCACCAGACACAGCCGACACGCGCCGATGCGCGATAGGCCGGGCAGATCGCAAAGCGTGGGAATCTCGATGCCGTTATCCAGCGCCGCCTGCAAAATCGATTCTTCGTCGTGTGCGCCGATGTCTTGTCCGTTGATCTTTAACGTGACCACACCTGACATAACAGCACCTCCTCATGATTCTTCGATAGCGTTTTGCGGCGTCTGCAGAGGGCAGATACCCGTCGGGCAGTGGCCGTCTACGATGTGGGCGATGTACTCATCGCGGAAGAAGCGCAACGTGCTAACCACCGGATTCGGCGCGGCCTGCCCCAGTCCGCACAGGCTGGTATGCTTCACCACGTCGCACAGTTCCTCTAGCAGTTCAAGATCGGCCATCGTCGCCGCGCCCTGTGTGATCTTCTCCAGCAGATGATAGATTTGCGCCGTACCCACCCGACACGGGATACACTTCCCGCACGATTCTTCCATGCAGAACTTCATGAAATACTTGGCAACATCGACCATGCAGGTATCTTCGTCCATAATAATCATGCCGCCCGAACCCATGATCGAGCCGATTTCGGCCAGCGCCTCATAATCGACCGAAATATCCAGATGCGATTCAGGGATACAACCGCCGGAAGGCCCGCCGGTTTGCGCCGCTTTGAAGCGCTTGCCGTTCGGGATGCCGCCGCCGATGTCGTAGATGATCTCGCGCAGGGTAATGCCCATCGGCACTTCGATCAGGCCGCTATGCGCGATCTTGCCGGTCAGCGCGAAGACCTTCGTGCCCTTGCTCTGCTCCGTGCCGATCCCGGCGAACCACGCCGCACCGTTGCGGATGATGGCCGGAACGTTGGCGAATGTCTCCACATTGTTAATCAGTGTGGGATGCCCCCACAGGCCGGAAGTCGCCGGATACGGCGGGCGCGGGCGCGGCTGACCGCGTTGCCCCTCAATGGACGCCAGCAAAGCGGTCTCTTCGCCACACACGAAAGCACCCGCCCCGACGCGCACCTTAAGGTCAAAGTTGAATGATGTACCCACCACCTGATCGCCGATCAAATTCATCTTACGCGCCTGACGGATCGCGTTCTGCACCCGCTTGACCGAAAGCGGATATTCAGCGCGGATATAGATGAAGCCTTGCTGTGCGCCCACCGCATACGCGGCGATGGTGATTCCTTCCAGCAGGCGGAAGGGGTAATCGTCCATCACGCTACGATCCATAAAAGCGCCCGGGTCGCCCTCATCACCATTGCAGACGACATACTTCACATCGCCTTCGGCTTTGGCGACGGTGCGCCACTTGAGGCCGGTGGGAAAGCCCGCGCCGCCGCGTCCGCGCAAGCCACTGCGCGATATTTCGTTGATGACCTGTGCGGGCGTCATCTCGTGCAATGCCTTAATCAGCGATGTATAGCCGCCATTCGCCAGATAATCCTCAATGCGCTCGGAGTTAACCTTGCCGGCCAGTTCCAACACGATGCGCTGTTGCCGCATGAAAAACGGCTTGTCCGTCGGACGGTGCAGGCGCTCAACCGGCTGGCCGCCGAGATTGTCCAGTATGTCGGCCACATCGTCCGGCTTGATCTGGCCGTATAGCACATTGTCCGGCTCGATAGTGACCGTCGGCCCGGCCACGCACAGCCCGCGACATCCGCCGCCATGCACCGCACAGCCGCCCGCGATTGAGCGTCCGGCGACTTCCGCCTCTAGCCGCGCCTGTACGTCGGCGCTACCGGCGGACAAACACGCCGCGCCCACGCACACATAAACATGATGCCGGTACTGTTGCTTGGCTTCCTGTTCTTGCTGGCTGACCAATTCAAGTTCGTCTTCGGGCAGTCTGTGTTCAGGTCGTCTCGTTGACATACGCCACCCACTCCTCCACTTTATCCACCGTATTTTCCGGCGTCAGGTCAGTGGCCGCTTCGTCGTCTAGCAACAGCACCGGCGCTAACCAGCACATGCCGACGCAATGCGCCACCGAAAGCGAAATCTTGCCGTCCGCCGTCGTCTCGCCGGTCACCACGTCCAGGGCGCGTTCCACCTGCTTGACGATGTGGTTGCTGTTCTTGATGTAGCAGGCAGTACCGACGCACACCACACAGCTATGCACGCCTTTCGGTTTGAGCATGAAATGGTTGTAGAATGTCGCCACGCCGTACACGCGACTGAGGGGTAGATGCAGACTAGCCGCCGCATAACGCATAGCGGACTCGTCCAGATAGCCGAACGTCTCTTGGATCGTGTGCAACGTTTCGATCAGAGCGTGTGCTTGATAGCCATGACGCCGCATCGTCGCATTCACGATACGCCAGCGCTTATCATCATTGGGGGGAGACGCAGTAGAAATTCGCATAGAATTCCGCCTCCTTATTTAATAGTTTATAAAAATATTTTTATCCAGCGAACACGTTAACCCGCGTCCGCCGCTCATCTCATTATAATGTGGATCGCTCCGATATAGGCGTTAGATCGACAATGAGTTCAGCAGTTCCGGGTTCTGCTTGCGGACGTGCTGGCTACCACGTTCTAGCGCGTCGATATTGGCGGCGAGTGCGTCGCGCCGGTGCGCGGGCATGTGCGCCTGCAACGCGGCGTTAATCGCGGTGATGGGCAAAATCGGCTCGACGGTCAGCATCGCGCCCAGCAAGACAGCATTCGTCAGCCTCTCGGAGCCAACCGCAGACGCGATCTTGGTCGCCGGTACGCGCACCACGTCCAGCGCCTCACGTGCGGTCTGTTGCTCGACCAGCGAGCTGTTGACCACCAGCAAGCCACCATCACGCACCAGTGGCTCGAACTTGTCGAAGGACGGGCGATTAAAGATCAGCGCCACATCCGGATAAGCGGCAACCGGTGCGCCGATAGGATCACTGCTGACCACGACAAAGCAATTCGCCGTCCCGCCGCGCATCTCCGGGCCGTAGGAGGGTATCCACGTCACATGATAACCATGATCCATCGCCGCATACGCCAGTAATTGACCGATAAACATGATCCCCTGCCCGCCGAATCCGGCGAACACAATCGCTTTATGAATTTGATCGGACGCCATCACGCATCACCTCTTTTACACCATCGGCCACTTTGAAATCACCGACTGGATATATCGGTAGCATGTGTGTCTTAACCCACGCCAACGAATCCATGGGTGATAGCCCCCAGTTCGTCGGACAGGTAGACAACAACTCCACCAGACTGAACCCCAGCCCGGCCTGCTGTACTTTGAGCGCGGTCAAAATCGCTTTCTTCGCCTTGCGGATGTTGGCGGCATCATGCAGTGACCGCCGCACGACATACGCGCTACCCGCCAGCCCCGCCAGCAGTTCACTCATCTGGATCGGGTGGCCGGACTGCACCACAGAGCGCCCTTGCGGGGAGGATGTCGTTTTCTGCCCGATGATGCTGGTCGGCGCCATCTGGCCGCCGGTCATCCCGTAGATCGCGTTATTGATGAATACAATCGTGATGTTCTCGCCGCGTACCGCCGCGTGCATCACCTCCGCCGCACCGATGGACGCCAGATCGCCGTCGCCCTGATACGTCACGACCACTTTATCCGGTTGAACACGCTTGATGCCCGTCGCCATCGCTGGCGCACGACCATGCGCCGCGATACAGCCGTCTAGCTCGAAGTAATCAGCGATGAATACCGCGCATCCCACCGGCGCGACTAGTATCGTCTTTTCGCGCAGGTTCAATTCGTCCAGCGCTTCCGCCAGCAGACGATGCGCGACGCCATGTGTACAGCCCGGGCAATAGTGCGTGTGGGCATCGGTGAAGGCGTCCGGACGCTGATAAGTGATGGTCATATCGTCACATTTAATATCGGCTGTCATCGCTCATATCCTCTCATGTTGCATCTGCTGGATAGCGCCAAGTATCTCATCAGGCATCGGCACAATGCCGCCCATCCGCCCGAAGAAATCAACCGCCACCCGACCATTAACCGCCAGACGCACATCATCGAGCATCTGTCCGGCGTTCATCTCCACCACCAGACAACCGCGCACCTGTCCGGCCAATTCGTGCAGGCGCTCCGACGGGAACGGCCACAACGTCTGCGGCCGCAACAGGCCGACTTTCAAGCCATCGCGTCGCGCACTCTGCACCGCGCTGTACGCGATGCGTCCCGCCGAGCCATACCCCACCAGCAGATAATCAGCATCATCGGTCATGTATTCTATCCAGCGCGTTTCGTTCTCGCTGATGATCTTGAGGCGGGCTTGTGTGCGCCGGTTAACCGCTTCCTGCGCTTCCGCTTGCAGATACAATGAGGAGATCATCCGCTTAGGACGACCTTCCGCGCCAGTCAGCGCCCAGTCGGGGCGGTGCGTGTTGATGTCGCGCATCGGCGGCAATTCCGCCGGTTCCATCATCTGCCCGATCAGGCCATCCAGCGCGATGATGACCAGATGACGGTATTGCTCCGCCAGATCAAACGCCAGCACAGTGAAGTCTATCGCCTCCTGCACGGAAGCCGGAGCCAGCACAATAGGCCGATAATCGCCGTGTCCGGCGGAGCGCGTCACCTGAAAATAGTCACCCTGCGAAGGCAAGATATTACCCAGTCCCGGCCCGCCGCGCATCACATCGACCACCACGCCCGGGATATCCGAAGCCGCGATGTACGATAGCCCTTCCTGCATCAGGCTGAAGCCCGGGCTAGATGAAGAAGTCATCGCCCGTGCGCCGGTAGATAGCGCCCCATACAGCATATTGATCGCCGCGACTTCGCTTTCCGCCTGCAAAAATACCCGCCCGAGTTCCGGCATCCGCGCCGAGAGATGCTCTAGCAATTCGGTCTGCGGCGTGATCGGATAACCGAAGTAGGCTTCCAGACCGGCACGAACGGCGGCTTCCGCAATGGCGACATTGCCCTTGAGTAGTTGCTTGGTCATTTCAGCGTTCCCCCCGTTTCAAACGCGGTTCACGCATGACGGTTATGCAGGCGTCCGGGCAGACAACCGCGCACACGCCGCATCCGGTACAATCATCATTGATGAGTCCCGCCGGATGGTATCCTCTAGCATTCAGCCGGTCATCAGCCAGCGCGAGACACTGCTGAGGACAGAAGGCCACGCAGAGGTCACACCCTTTACACCGGTCTTGGTCGATTAAAACAGTCCCTCTGCTCATGATAGATTCGATCTCCAAAATATATTTTCAAGGATTTTTACGCTTCGGGAGTCAGTTACACTCCCCCTGACTCCAGTGTAAAGGTTAAGCCATGCGCGTCATAATGTTAAAGTTCCGTAGTTTTGCATGACGGTTATCACCCATAGCGATCAACCGGACGGGCGAGACGACGACCGGCTTAGATCATCGAAATAGCCGCCAACATGGTGACTCCACGCTATCTGCGTACCAAAAGTTAACGGCCTTTGTTATACTGTCAGCGCATAGCGAGTTTCATTATAGGGGCTGGTACGATGCCGCGTTGCTGGCGTTGGTTGGCACCTTATTCTTACCGGATTTTACTTCGTGCTATTTTCTGTGGAGGATTCATTCATATTATTTTGGAGTCTCTTTACCGTGATAATATAGCACAACATGAGGTAGAAGTGGCATGACGACATTCGATCGTTCCGGTTTTCGTGGATTTCTCATCCTGTGGTTGGGACAGTTCGTTTCACTCATCGGAACGGGCATGACACGCTTTGCCGTCACTATCTGGGCTTTCGAGCAGACCGGATCGGCGCAAGTGTTGGCGCTGGTTGGCGCGTTTAGCTTCGGCCCGTTGGTGATCTTCGGGCCGCTAGCGGGGGCGCTGGTTGATCGTTGGCATCGCAAGACGGTGTTGATAATGAGCAATCTAGGCGCGGGGCTGGTCACGGTGGCGCTGTTCACCCTGTTCAGCACCGGACAAATCGAGATATGGCATTTGTATGTGGCGGGTGCAATCACTGGCTTGTTCGAGTCGTTTCAATTCCCTGCATTCTCCGCCACAACAACGCTGATGCTATCCAAAGCGCATTATGCCCGCGCACATGGTTTGATGTCACTAGCAGAGTCCGTTTCTACGATCATCGCGCCGATTCTGGCCGGCTTGATACTGGTGATGTTCGACTTGTGGACGGTAATGATGATCGACATTGTGACGTTTTCCTTCGCGGTGGTCGCTATCGCGTTCGTCGCGTTCCCCGCATTACGATCATCACAGGCCGGACTGGACGCCCGTAGCAATCTGGTCAGGGAAACATGGTACGGCTTCGCATATATCCTGAAGCGGCCTAGCTTACTCGGTTTACAGATGATGTTCTTCGCTATCAATTTATCGGCGGGGGCGGCACTGGTCATGATCGCGCCGATGGTGTTAGCTTCTACTGGAAATAATGAAATCGCATTGAGTACGGTTCAGGCGGCGATGGGAGTCGGCGGTGTCGTTGGCGGACTAATTATGACCGCGTGGGGCGGCCCACGAGAGCGCGTTCACGGTATCTTCATCGGGATGTCGCTATCCGGTTTACTCGGATTAACGGTGATCGGGTTAGGCGCGAATGTGCTAGTCTGGGCAGTCGGCGCGTTTCTGTTCATGCTCTTTGTGCCGGTAATGAACGCCTCCAATCAGGCCATCTGGCAGGTGAAAGTCGAGCCGGATTTGCAGGGGAAGGTCTTCGCTGTGCGCCGCTTCATCGCACAGGGCACACTACCCATCGCCATGCTAACCGCCGGATTTTTAGCCGATAATGTATTGGAGCCAGCAATGCAACCCGACGGATCATTGGCTCCTGTGTTAGGAAACCTACTAGGAACAACGCCCGGTTCTGGTATCGCCCTTCTGTTCGTCACGCTCGGCCTGATAGCCACATTCATCGGCTTGATCGGATATGCGGTACCGGCCATCCGCCACGCAGAGACAATCCTGCCGGATTTCGTTGAGTTAGAAGACCGGCTTCCAACCAATGACATTATGCCCGAAGCAGGCACGGCTATTGTTGGCGAACCAACTCCTTACTCAGAACCCCGTTCGTGACTACCGTTGATGATGTTGTTGGCGAATCAAGCCCTCACCCCCATATGCACCAACTTTAGACATGAGCGGTCTCAATCCAATCTTGATACGTCAACCGATGCCCCGCTCGTTTCGGCAGGCCGCACGTTGCGTACATGACCTGTGCGGTA
>REDR01000039.1 GCA_007693385.1 Anaerolineaceae bacterium | reverse complement strand
TTACCATCACTACGATGTGCCGGACGACCACGACGACCACGCGCATGACGACCATGGACACGACCATGACCACGACGACCACTACCACCATCACCACATGGACGGCATCGCCGAACTATGTGAAGCGCATTGGGCTGAGTTAGACGCCAATTACAGCATCCCGCCCTACTTCAGCGCGGCGATGGGGCCGCTGTACGCGCAGGATTGCGGCTTTGACGACCACAGCCACGACCACAGCCATGATGACCATGGGCACGACCACGACCACGACCACGATCACGGCGACTGCGATCCGCATGTGTGGATGGACCCGCACAACGCTATTCTGTGGGCGTACATGGTGCGCGATACGCTCAGCCAGCTAGACCCGGCCAACGCGGAGACATACGCCGCCAACACAGCCGACTATGCCGACGAGCTAGCGCCACTGGCGCGGGTTGCACTCGCCAGTCTGGACACCATCCCGCACGAGAACCGCATCCTCATCACCAATCACCAGACGTTCGGCTACATCACCAACCCGCTTGAATTCCGCATCGTGGAAGAAGTGTTCCCGGGCGGCGCGACGGTCATCGAGCCGAGCGCGGCTGATCTGGTCAACCTGATTAATCTGGTGCGCGATACCGGCGTCGGCGTGGTCTTCGCGGAGAACACCACCAACCCCGAGTTAATCCAGCGCATCGCGGAGGAAAGCGGCGCGGAAGTCGTCGTCCTCTACACTGACTCGCTGGGCGATATGGGCGAAGAAGCACAGACCTATACCGATCTCATCATGCATAACGTGACGACCATCGTCAACGCGCTGGGCGGCGAGATGGTGGACGATCCCGGCGTGCTGACCATCACCGTTGAAGCGCACGACCATGACCATGACGACCACGACCACGACGACCACGCGCATGACGACCACGACCATGACGACCACGACGACCACGCGCACAGTGGTAACATGAGCGCGGCCTACGTGACCATCACCAACAACGGCGACGCGGACGCGGTGTTAGTGGCCGCTAGCAGTCCCGCCGCCGAAGTGGTGGAACTGCACGAGACAACCGTCGGCGATGACGACATCGCCCGTATGAATCAGGTAATGGAAATCGTCATTCCGGCGGGCGAATCGGTCAGCCTTCTGCCGGGCGGCCTGCACCTGATGCTGATTGACCTGACCGGCGATCTGCACGCGGGCGAGACTGTCGCCATGACGTTGACGTTCGCTGATGGTGCGGAAGTGACGCTGAATGTACCCGTCGCCGAGATGGGCACGGCTGATGAGGCGTTCGAGTTCGTCGCCGGTGATCTGACGTTCAGCGCGGCGTGGGCGCGTGCCGTCGCCGATCACGATCATGACGACGACCACGACCATGACGACGACCACGACCATGACGATGACCACGACGACGAATAAAACAGCAGGGATGTAGCGTGCTACGCCGTAGCGTGCTACGCCTTACACAGGCGCAAACATAACAGAGGATTGTAGGGGCGTAGCGTGCTACGCCCCTTGCGCCGTCTAGCGCTGGCCGAGAAAGACGACCTGTGATTGCACTTCGTCCATCGCTTCGATGGTATCTTGCAGGCCGGAAATCTCGTCTTGAATTTCAAGGCGTAGGCGTTGCGCCCGCCCGCTATCGACTTCACGTGTGCCCAGCCGCGCCATCTGCGCGTAGATGGTGGCGAGCGCGGTCAGCGTCGTCTCTAGCTGGATTTTCGCGCGGCGCGTGCTGTTGGCCGCCGCCTCCAGATTGGCGAGTTGCTGTTCCAACTGATGCACCTGACGCTCAAGATCGCGGCGGATTTTCGGCGCTTCTTCACGCTCCATGCGTAGCCGTGCCCGTTCCAGCCGTTGCGGGACGGTACGCATATCACGCCCGACCAGCCCGCTATCATCGAACGAGTCGATATGCTCCGCTAAGTCGTACATCTGGCCGATCCACTCGTTGACATCATCCACCGTACGCAACAGGCTAGAGCGCAAAACACCTTTCGCCCGTGTCGCCAGCGCCATCATATTACGGCGATATTCCATCGCATCGCGCAGATGCGCCCGTGATGTACTGTCTTTGATGCGCGATAAATCGAACTGGCGCTCGAATTGACGGGCGACAGCATCCTGCACCGCTTCATCATCGGTCAATGTCGCCGTGATGAAAGCGCCCGCCGCCAGTCCACCGCCCACCAGCCAGAACCAATCTTGCCACATCTCAAACGGTTGCGGCCCCAGCGCGAACAGCAATAACGTGAAGATGACCGTCACCGCCATCTGCCAGCTAAAGATCGCTTTCTGCAAAACCGCCCCGACTGCTCGCTGGCGAATTTGTTGTTCTTTGCTCATGTCGTCGCTCTCAGGTATCCATGTCATCGCACACTGTCATTCATAATACATCTTACGTCGCAGAAAAGCGACTCGTCGCAAAATGCGTGGGTGCATTCGGATTATTGGCGTAATGCGTAGCGCGTTAATCTTGCTGATTGAACGGTAGCCAGACGATGAAACGTGTGCCGCGCCGCCCTTCCACGCTTTGCACGTCGATTGTGCCGCCGTGCAAGTGGACAATCTCCCGCGTGATGGACAAGCCCAGCCCGACGCCATGCTTAGATTGTCGGGCGGGGTCTATGCGGTAGAAGCGCTCAAAGATGCGTTCCATATCTTCGCTAGAGATGCCCTCCCCGTTGTCGGTGACGATCAATTGCACGCCGTCGGGCATCTCACGGGTTTCAACGTAGATTTCACCGCCCTCGTCGATGTATTTGATCGCGTTGCCGATCAGATTATCCAGCACCTGCACCAGTCGATCCCCATCACCGCGCACCGATGGCACCGGCGGCGCGACTATCGTCAGCGCGATGTCTTTCTCAGCCGCCACCACGCGCAAGCGTTCGCCCACCGCCTCCGCAATTTTGGATAGATTGAGCGTTGTCAGGTTCAGTTGAAACTCGCCGGCCTGCATCCGCACCAGATCAATCAACCGTTCGACCATACGCGATAGGCGGAGCGATTCCGAGTGAATGACGGCGGCGGCTTCGTGCGGCGGCTTCACCCCGTCGATAATGCTTTGCGAATAGCCCTGTATGGAGGTGAGCGGCGTCTTGAGGTCGTGCGAGACATTGGTCAGGAAGTCGCTTTGCGCCTGTTGCGTCTTGCGGACTTCATCGCTCATATCGTTGAACGCTTCGGCTAGCGTTTGTGTCTCCTGCGGGCCGATGACCGGCACACGATGCGTCAGGTCGCCGCCCGCGATGGCTTGCGCCGCTTCGCTGAGCGACTGCAACGGGCGGGCGATGTACTGACTGCTGAGATAGGCCAGCGCCGCCGCCACCAATAACCCGATGCCGCCCGCCTGCAATAGCGGCATGAATGAATCCAGCCCGAAGCCATTCAGCACCCCCCGTAAAGATTGCGACGGGCGCGGCGTGGCGGTGAGGATGCCGACCATCTCGATGTCATCCTGTGGCCCGTCGAGCGCGGGCGGGGGCTGTTTGACGACGCCACTGAACAGCCATTCCGTTTCATCTTCAACGAACGCGCCATGTACCTGTTGCAACGTCGGCGGCAAAGTCAGGTGAATTTGATCGCTCGGGGCGCCTTGCCGCAGGTCAAAATAATGCGATGGCAAATGACGGCCTAGCTCGAAGATGCCGTCGCTATCATGGACGACATACGGCACGCCGTCGCGCCCGATTTCAAAGCGGATGATGCGCACGCCGGTATCCGCCGCGTAAGTGTCGATCAATTGGGCGACTGTTGCTTCTTGCACATCAGGCGCGGAGAGGATGAATTCGTTGATGAGATTTTCGCGGTTTAATCCGCGTACCAGTAACGTTAATTCGCGCCATGTCGGTTGTGACGGCGCACTACGCGCCCCGGTGGTCACCGCGATAGCGGCGACGATGGTGGCTAGCGTCAGCACTAGCAACAGCAAATAAGAGATCAGCAGACGAAAACGAATGGAGTTAATACGCAAGAAAGCGGGGGATCGTATCGTCATTTGCCATTAGCCTCAACACACGTTTACAATTATGATGATGGTTGCAGTCCGCGAAGGCGGCATAGCATCATTAGCATCCAATTATACAATGAGTCCAGAGCATATTTTTAAGCGGAGTGTAAAAATTATGTCATTGATTGATCGGCAAGATGTGTATTGCGTGATCGGCGCGGGTTCATCCGGGATCGCGGCGGGGCGAGCGCTACAGCAGAACGGCATCGCCTACGAGATCATCGAACGCGAAGACGACATCGGCGGGAACTGGTACTACGGCATACCGAACAGCAGTGTTTATCAATCCACACACATGATCTCGTCCAAGACCATGACCGAATATCCAGAGTACCCTATGCCGGAGTCGTATCCCGACTATCCCAGCCATACGCAAGTATGCGAATATCTGCGGGCGTATGCACGGCACTTCGACCTGTACCAGCATATCCGCTTCAATACCGCCGTCGAAGCGGTGGAGCGCACAGAGGGCGGGCTGTGGGACATCCGGTTGAGCGATGGGCAAACATACCGTTACGGCGGTGTGGTCATCTGTAACGGCCACAACTGGGACCCGAAGTTCCCGCAATATAACGGCAAATTCGACGGCATCATCCTGCATTCCGCCGAATACAAGACGCCCGATGTCCTGCGCGATAAGCGCGTGTTGATCGTCGGCGCGGGTAATTCCGGCTGTGATATTGCGGTGGAGGCGGCACAGAACGCCGCCAAGACCTACCACAGCACGCGGCGCGGTTACTGGTACGTGCCGAAGTACGCCTTTGGCAAACCGGCGGATACGATCAACGAAGTGCCGTTGCGTCTGGGCTTGCCGATCTGGATGCGGCGGGCGATCAACGGGCTGATTTTGCGCGTGCTGGTCGGTGATTTGCGGCAGTACGGCCTGCGCCGTCCCGACCACAAATTGCTCTCGACACATCCGATCATCAATCAGCAGATTACCTATTACATGGGGCACGGCAAAATCACGTCCAAGCCGGACATCACCGAGCTATACAGCGATGGCGTCCGCTTTGAGGACGGCACCAGCGCCGAAGTCGATGTCATCATCTACGCCACCGGCTTCAACATCACTTTCCCATTCATCGACAAAGCGCATCTAGGCTGGGATGGCAAGCGCCCGGATTTGTATATCAATACTTTTCATCGTCGCTATGATAATCTGTTTTGCATCGGCCTGATTCAGCCGGATTCGGGGCAGTTCTGGATTGCATCCATGCAGTCCGATTTGATGGCGCGTTTCATCCGGGCGTGCCGGACAAACGCTCCCGCCGCACAGTCGTTCCGGCATATTAAATCACAGGAGCGACCAGATTTGGGTGGCGGTTTCCAGTACGTGGACTCAACGCGCCATTATCTTGAAATCGAACATCATAGTTATCGCCAACGCATCAAACGTCACTTGAAACTGTTTGCATAACTCAAAATCAAATGCGCTAAGACTGCTCGGCTATATCGCGCAGTCGATCCGCAAAAGTGCCCAGACGACCATTACCGGCGTCGATTATCGGCTGGATATGTTGCAAGGCTCGCCGCGCCTGTGACTGGTTACCGGCTCTGCTGAAGAACGTCAGCGTCATGTCGATCTCCTCCTGTGCGGAGTCCAGCTCGACGCCTTCGCGGGCAATCTGCAAACGCAGGGCGGCGGCGATTAGCTCGACGGTGAAATGCACGTTCTTATACGTGGTACGCGACAGATAATCGGCGGCCTGATTCAGCCAGAATGAGGCGTTATTCAGGTCGTCCATCTGCCGGTACGCTTCGCCGATGACATAAGCATTCAAGCCATCTTCCAGCATCAGACGGCGCGTTTTCCAGTAGCGCGTGGTGATTTCCGCGTGGCTCAAAGCCAATTCAGGATTACCGCGCCGCAGGTAGAGATAGCCGACGGTTGTATGCGTTTTATTACTCAAATAACTATCACCAACCATCCTAGCAAAATAAAGCATATCAGCTATCTGCTGTGATTTGATTTCCTCTGGCGAGACATAGCCCAACATCATAATCAGATACATCTCTAGCATCTGCGTCGGATGAACTATCACTCTTTTATTTCTTTTAGTCTTTGTGGGGAGTTGTGGAATTTTTGGACGCTTCTGGAACACATAAATATCCGAGACATCCAGTGTATTAATAGCATCTAAGCCATTATACATAGCATATGGCGTGCGCAAATAGACCTGCTCCAGCAGTTTACCCCAGCGCTTCACTTCTTCAGAATCCAGCGTCGTCGGCACGATATATAACACCGCCATCACGACATCATTCAGATTCTCACCCTGTCGCAGATACCCGCGGCAGGTGTCGTACAACTCCTGTATGTTTTCTCGTAACCATCCCGGCTCAGACACCCGATCCGGCACGCTTAGTAGCAACTTAGCATTCATTTCAGATTCTCCTCACTATCGTAAATAATGCAAATTAAATTAACGGAAAAGGTGGCCGGATTCTGTCCGTTTGTTGTCCGAATAATCCCGAGAAAGTCCAGCATTTTGAAACGATGGAGACATCGTAAACGCTGTATCGAAGGGATAAGAACGATGCGTGACATGAACCCCGATTCACCTCTGCCGCCGATCCAAAAATAGGGCGAGGATAGCCTGATCGCAGTTGGAAATGGTGGGAAAAAGCTCGTCTGGGTTTGGGGACACGGGCGGGCTTTTCACCACCAGATCAATCAACGATCACGGGTTAAAACGCCCACCGGATTTCATATCTTGTGTCAACTGGTCGAATGTATTGTGCATCTTATCGCGGAAGCCACTGCTAGGATGTTTATCGACCCGTTGACGGAGTGTACGGAGTAGCTTACGCGCCTGTTTCAAATCACCTTTCTTCGCGTAAGTAAATGTTGTAACGTAGTCAGCTTTTATCAGATTGGATAGATCATCGAAATCTTTATAAATCGATCTCGCCTGTGCTATCGTTTCAAAAGCGGCTTCATAATCTCCGAGTTGTGCTAGCGCGATAGCTTTACTATGTAATGTGGTTGCAACTTTCAATTCAGCATCGGTAACACTTTGATGTTCTCTCAGCGCCACATCCGCCCATTGCAAAGCCGCTTCCCATTCTTCACGCGCAATCTTCAAGCCCAATGTCGCCATGCTAACCAGACCATACTGCCGCCTGAAATTAGTCATCGAAAAGTGATCGGCGCTACGGGCAAACCAACCTTCAGCATTATCTAACTCACCAGAATATTGATAGGCAACACCTAACAAATACGAAGATAATCCCGCTTCCAGATTGTCATTTTCTCGTGAGTAATAGGCATAAGCGATATGAGCATGATGCAAAGCAAGTTCATGTTTATGTTGATTGTTATAAACATAGGCTACTGCTTGATGCGCTTTATTAAGACAATGTGTATCATTTACAGTTCTAGCAAATCGCAATATAGATATGATTAAATCATTATCAATTCGATGCGCTTGTGGATACAACTTTGCCATAAATAGAATTAGAAACATCTCAAACAATTGTGTTGGATGTACTAATAACCTTTTTCGACGAGTTGTTTTAGTAGGTAGTTGCGGCACCTTCGGACGTTTAGTTATCACTACCATTTGCAGGCGTTGATCTTTGAAATGCTCACCATCTAATCCATTGTATAGCGCATATTCTGTTCTTTCGTACACCTGTTCTAATAACCGCCCCCAGCGCCGCAAATCATCGCGCTGTACAAGGTTGGGAATCAAAAAAAGCATCGACTCAATGACTTCATCGAGCCGCTGTTCGTCTTTAACATAGTCCCGCAGAATATCGTATAAATCCTGCGAGTTTTCTTCCAGCCATGCTTCTGATTCCACATTGGCTGAAATCTGGGACACGAGACTTGTTTCCATAATGTATAACACCATTCTTCAATAGCATAATTGCACAAATAAATTATAGTTTGTTTCTTGACATTATTTATTTAACATAGCGTAAACTTTATCGCACAAACCACAAATAGGCAAAATTACCTAGCGGAACAAACTTGAATTAAACAAAGTGCGATGTTTACACATATTTTACAAATAGCTTCAAGTTATACATAAAAGCTAACTTAGTGTGTTGTCTGACCCTATTGTAAAAAATTTTAATTACAATTTATAGTGCCAATTTCAACTAGAATCGCTTTTTCTGTTAACTTTCTGTAAAAAGCTATCGGTAAATTCGCCGTCCGCAGTCAGTCTGACTTGCGGCAACAAATCATCGGATTCGGTGTCGTCGGGGTGGAAGAATTCGTCGTTTTTACGCTTGTAGGCGGCGGATTCGCGTTGCTGGCGCACGACTTCGGCTTGGATGCTCAATTCGCGGTTGTCGATACCAAACAGGCCACCAATAGCGTAGACCAGACCATGTAGTACCAATGGGATCAACAGCAATGCGTAAGCGATGAGTGCCCAGTTATCGACAGGAAACGGTGAGGCGGTGTTCAATGCGTGAATCTGTTTGACACCTTGTTCGATGGGCGGTAATGCCACCGTTGCCGCTAGCATCATCATAAATGTATTACTGATATGTGTCAAGAGGTCTAACCGCCGCTTAGCACGTCTATCGTTACTTTTGCGAATGCGGTTATAGTTTTTGGGCGTGGCAATATCGCGCCAGCCAGCGCCATAGACCAACTGCATATCGCGCTCGGTACGTTCGCGCCGTTGCCGCAAGCGGAAGTCGGCGGTTTTATCGACAACCTGTAAGATATGGGCGATCAGCCCCCCGCCCCACATCAAGCCGACAACCAGCCAGATAGGAATGCTGGCGAATTGCCGCAAGGCCGCGCCGAATTGCGGCGCTACCGCCGCCTCAAACCCGGCATCAATGGCGAACTGTGTTTGATTGGTGGCGATGGTATCCAGAAAGAATTGCTCATTGCGCCCCTGTGTGGCGAATAGCAACCCGATCACCGCGATGAAAATCAGCGCGTGGATCAATAAGCCGGTGCGCTCACCTTTGCGGGCATTGGCGCGTTTGCGGATGCTATCTTCGTCCAGCCCCCAGTCGCGCATATTCTCCGCACGGATGCCGGGCAGGTCGGCACTGGCGACAGGCGCGGCGATCTTGCGCTTTTTATCCTGCTTCTTCGCTTTTTTGCCCTTCCGTGCGTATTCTGCCCGCGCTTCGCCATCGCCCAGTTGATCCTGTGCAACGGCGGTCACTTGCTTCACATCGCCTTCGATCTCTTGCCACGCGGTATTCATGCGCTCGCGCAGACTGCGATCATGCAATTGTTGACGAAAATCGTCCACCATCTCGCGGATGCGCCCGATGAAGATTTCCAGCCATTCGTTCAGGCTGTGCTTGGCGGGCGGCGTATCTTCCGGCAGAACCGGCACGATGACCGACTTCATCCCGTCGGCATTATAGAAGGCGAACGGGCGCGACGAACCCTGCGCGGTGGAATAATGCCCGCCGCCCGGCGTGTGATGCGAGATCAAATCGCCCAATTTATGAGCGCGTTCCACCCGCGTGGCGTCCAGCGCGGTCACGCTCGACGCTTGCAACGCCGCCTCAAACGCGCTGAATAGCTGGTTGGCGGTGTCGTAGCGGTCATCGGCGTCTTTCTCCAGCGCCTTGAGCAGGACGCGCTCCAGCGCGGGCGGGATGTCGGGGTTCAGCTTGGAGGGTAACGGCGGCGCGGCGTGAATCTGCTTGTGGATGATGGCATACGTGGTATCGCCGGTGAACGGCAAGCGCCCGCAAACCAGTTCATATAGGATGATGCCGGTTGCGTAAACGTCCGTCCGCGCATCAATCGCCGCGCCCTGTGCCTGTTCCGGGCTGATATAATGCGGCGTGCCCAGCATCGCATCGACGCTGAGAGTCGACTCGCCGTGCTGGATAATCCGCGCCAGCCCGAAGTCGGTCAGGTACGGCACACCATTCGCGCCGATCAGGATATTAGACGGCTTCATATCGCGGTGCAGTACGCCCTGCTGATGCGCGTATGTCAGCGCATCGCACACCGCACCCATCATAGCGCGGATGGCATCCAGCGTCAGCACTTCCGCCCGCATCATATCTTTGAGCGTCTGCCCGTCCACGTATTTCATCACCAGAAACGGCTGGTTATCGTGTACCGCATAATCATAGATGGGGACGATGTTGGGATGATCCAGCGCGGCCACGATTTGCGCTTCGCGCTCGAAGCGGCTGATGAAACCGTCGTCATCGGAAAACATCTTGTGCATCACTTTAAGCGCCACCGGACGGTTGAGCTTGGGCTGATGCGCTTTATAGACGGTTGCCATCCCGCCCGAGCCGACCTGTTGTTCTACCCGATAACCGCCGATAATTTGCTGATCCACATGCGACATCGATTAAATCCCCCAAAAATCATAGTGCAAGACTAGAATCCTATACGCAAACATCCTGCGATTGGTTGCGCTGATGGCGATTTCAGGCGGGCAATATGGCGTCCAGCGCTTCGCGGATGTTGCGTACCGTGATGATCTGCATCTCCGGCGGTAGGCCGTCCTGCTTGCGGCGCATACGTGGCACAATCGCCCGCTTGAAACCGATCTTCGCCGCTTCGTTGAGCCGCGCCGCTAGCTGACTGACGGCGCGTATCTCGCCGCTTAAGCCGACTTCCCCCACGACGGCCACATCCGCCGGCACGACGCGATCAAAATAACTGGAAGCCAGCGCCACCGCCATCGCTAGATCAGACGCCGGTTCGCCCACTTTCAGCCCGCCGATAATGTTGATGAAGATGTCCTGCTCATGCAAACGCAGGCCGACGCGCTTACTCATCACCGCGCTGATGAGCAACAGCCGGTTCATGTCTACGCCGTTGGGCGTGCGGCGCGGATTGCCGAAGTTGGTCGGGCTGGTTAGCGCCTGCACTTCGACCAGTAGCGGGCGCGTGCCCTCCATCGTCACCGCGATGGCCGAGCCGGACGAATTGACCACCCGTTCCGCCAGAAACGCCTCCGACGGATTCGGCACTTCCACCATGCCCGCCCCCTGCATCTCGAACACGCCGACTTCGCTGGTCGCGCCGAAGCGATTCTTCACGCTACGCAACAAGCGGAACGCCTGAAACGGATCGCCTTCCAGATACAGCACAGTATCGACGATATGTTCCAGCACACGCGGCCCGGCAATCGTGCCCTCTTTGGTCACATGGCCGATCAAAAATACCGTGATGCCGGTAGATTTCGCCAGCGTTTGCAATCTGCTAGCACATTCTCTTACCTGAGAGACGAGTCCCGGTGATGAATCGAGCTGATCGGTGTACACGGTCTGTATCGAGTCGATGATGAGGATATGCGGGTCAACCTGATTGACCTGCTCGAAGATATTGCCGAGATTAGTCTCGGTCAACAGGAACAAATCCGGCGCTTGCAAGCCCAGCCGATCCGCCCGCATCTTGATCTGACGCGCAGACTCTTCGCCGCTAACGTACAGCACCGCGCCGACATCGTTCGCCATCACCGCCGCGATCTGTGCCATCAGCGTACTTTTGCCGATGCCCGGCTCGCCGCCGATCAGCGTGATGCTACCGGGCACGATGCCGCCACCCATCACGCGGTTGAATTCTTCCACCGGCACGCGGTAACGATCCTGCGCTTCGGTGCTGACTTCGCTCAGGCGTTGGGCGCTGGCGCGGACGACTCCCGCCGGTTGGCGGTTCTGCTTGGCGCTGGCCTTCGTCGGCGCTTGCACCGTGACCTGCTCCATCGTGTTGAATTCGCCGCAGTTCGGGCATTTACCCATGAAGCGCGGCGTCTCCTTGCCGCAATTATTGCATACATAATGCGTGCGCGTCTTCGCCATCAGTCCGTTTCGCTTTCGGCTATCTGCCTCTAATCTGACGGCTATTTTAGCACAAAGGCGGTCATGCGGACGGGCAATTCCATATTGTATAATGGAAACGATGGCCGCCCGCAAAATTGAGCGAAAACGCATGACCACATACGAACACATCCAGACCGAAATCAGCGATTACATCCGATCATGGGAGCGCCACCGCCGCGCCCAGCAGACCATCGGCGGGATCGCCCGCGCCTTATGGCCGGGTCTGGCGTTGGGAGTCCTGCTGGGTATCGCGTCGCGCATCTGGCCGCTTTTCGACAACGCGCAGATATTGTTCATCAGCGCGGGCGGCGTGCTGGTCGGTTTGCTGGCGCTGTGGCTGTGGGTGTATCTGCGACGGCGGCCACTGGTCAGCGCGGCGCGATATTTCGACCTGCGCTTCGGACTCAAGGAGCGACTATCTACCGCGCTGGAACTATTGGAAGGACGCATACCGGCTGGCCGTGACCTCCGCGAACGGCAGATCGCCGACGCGCACGAACACGCCCGCCGCGTCAATGCGGCGGACTATCTCCGCGTGACGCCGCGCCGCGATGAATGGGCGCTGGTGGCGGCGCTGGTGATCGTGCTGGCGGCGCTGGTCATCATCCCCAACCCACTCAGCGCCGGGCCGTCCGGCGATCCGCAATCCGCCGCATTCATCACCGAGAGCATCGAAGATGTGGAGAGCGCCATCGAAACCATCGCCACCGATCCGGCGCTCGACGACGAATCACGCCGCGAATTGCTGGAGACGCTGGAATTGACGCTTGCCACGCTGGAAGATGAAGCCATCAGCCTTGACGAAGCGCTGGCGCTGATGGGCGAAGCGGAGGATTTATTGCGGCAGAGCGCATCCGACATCCGCGAGCAACTGGAAGCGCAAGCCGACGCGCTCACCGCCGCCAGCGAAGCGTTGGACGCGAACGACGACATGACGCCGTTTGAGGGCTTGCAGGCCGCGCTCGACGAAATCGCGGAGCAATTAGGCGCGGGCGCGCTGGACGAAGAAGCGTTAGAACGCACAGCCGAAGCGCTGGAACAAACCGCCCGCCAGCTTGATAACGTCGCCCCTTCAGTGGCGGAAGCGATGCAAGAGGCGGCGGAAGCGATGGAAAACGCGCTATCCGAAGAAGAGCGCGAAGCGGCACGCGACGCGCTGGAACGTGCCCGTGATGCGCTAGAGCAGATCGCCGAACAGCAGGACGAAGCCGAGCAAAGCGCCGATGCGCTGGACTCCGCCGCCGATGCACTCAACCGTGACGACGCGACGGACGCCAGCGACGCCGACGGTGAACCGGAAGCGGGCGACGGCGAAGCGGACGAATCCGGCGACACCGGCGAGTCAGCGGACGGTGACGACGCCGACGAAGGCGGTGAGGGCGACGGCGACCAGATGGACGAGTCCGGCGTGCAGGTGGATAGCGAAAGCGTCGCGGAGGGTGAAGGCGAATCCGGCGACGACATGACACAGCAAGGGCAAAGCGGCGAAGGCTTCGGTACCGAATTGGGCGACGCGGGCGCGGATAGTGACGGCACGGAGGCGGGTGACGCGCCCGAAATCGACGACGACGCCACCACGCCCGACATCGGCGGGCAACGCGAATTTGAGGCGGTGTTCGCCCCTGATAGGCCGGACGACGCCGCGCTCGGCGGGCAGGTCGAGTTAGAGACGGACGACACCGGCGTACTGTTGCAAGAGGGCGACCTGACCGACAATCCGCTCGGTCAATCCGTCGTGCCCTACGATCAAGTTTTCGGGCGCTATGCCGACGCCGCCAATACCGCGCTGGATAGCGTTTACATCCCGCTTGCATTGCGCGGCGTGGTGCGTGATTATTTCTCGTCGTTGGCGCCGCGCCGCGTTGATGATGACTAAGTGAGCGGCGCATGGGCAAGCGATGAGTGCGCGTATACGGGCACAAGTCTTTTTGTGTAACTTGAACGAAATTATATGAGAAGTTTGGCAATACGGTTGATATGCGTTATAAAGACTCCCGCCCGTGTTTAGACATATCAAGCGCGGGTATGTAACAATTTTGTTCATTTTGAGGAGGAAAAACATGCGTAAATTTCGTATTACCACTCTCGTAGCGATGGTTCTTGCCCTCGCTCTGGCGTCCTTTAGCGTGGTGAGCGCTCAGGACGGCGACGTACTGGACGACATTCTGGATCGTGGCTTCGTCAACTGTGGCGTTAGCGGCGGTCTGGCCGGGTTCTCCATTCAGGACGACGAAGGCCAATGGTCTGGTCTGGACGTTGACTTCTGCCGCGCTCTGGCGATTGCCATCTTCGGCGAAGCCAGCGACGACACCCTGCGTATCATCCCGCTAACCGCCGACGTGCGCTTCACCGCGCTACAGGCTGGCGAAGTGGACGTACTGCACCGCAATACCACCTGGACGCTGACCCGTGACGTCACGCTCGGCTCGGACTTCGGCCCGACCACGTTCTATGACGGCCAGGGCTTGCTGGCACGCCTCGAAGATGGCTTCACCAGCCTCGCCGACATGGAAGGCGCCGCCTTCTGCTCCACCAGTGGTACCACCACCGAGAAGAACATCACCGACGCTTACCGCGCTATCTTCGGTGAAGACCCCGTTCTGGTTCTCGGCCCGGGCCCGCAGGAAAATCTGGCTGACTTCGAGGCTGGCGCCTGCGACGTGCTGACCTCCGACAAGAGCCAGTTGGCCGCGCTCCGCGCTACATCCGCGAACCCGGCGGCTTACGCCGTGTTGCCCGATACGCTCTCCAAAGAGCCGCTCGGCCCGATGTATCTGGAAAACAACAGCGCGCTGGCTGACATCGTGAACTGGTCAGTCTTCGCCACCTTCACCGCCGAAGAACTGGGCATCACCAGCGAGAACATCGGCGAATTCATGGACAGCGATGACGTCAACGTTCAGCGCTTCCTCGGCCTGACCGAAGAAGGCTTCGGCGAAGCCATGGGTATCTCCAACAGCTTCGCGGCGGACATCATCGCGGCGGTTGGTAGCTACGCTGAAATCTACGAGCGCAACGTCGTCCCGCTGGGCATCGCCCGCGAGGGTTCGCTGAACGCGCTGTGGCTGGATGGCGGTCTGCTGTACCCGCCGGCATGGCGTTAAAATCGAACTTAGCTTGACCGTTTAACGTATCATCAAGGGGCGGGGTTATTCCCTGCCCCTGTTAGTTAAGGGGGCAATATGACAGTCATTGACGGCAATGAACAAAAACGTATCGCGGCAAGTGCGTTAAGCTACGCCGAAATACCGTGGTACCGTGATATTCGCGTCTTGCGGGCATTAGCACAGTTCGTATTCGCAGTCCTCGCTTTACTCGCTGGCGTGCTGATCGTCAATAATCTGGTTAGCAACCTCTCCAGTTCCAACATCCCGATAAACTTCGGCATCTTCCGCGCACCGTTTTCCGTCGCCCTGCCCGAAGGACCGTCCATGACGGTGACGTGGGAATGGCTACAGGATACACAAACCATACAGGCTGGTGTCACATTCGTTTATGTGTTCTTATTCAGCGTCATCTTGTACAGCCTGTGGCAGAAGCGTGAAGGATTAAAAGTCGCCCTGCTCACATTGCGTCAGGGCTTTTTAATCACGCTGACCTTGCTCAGTAGCCGCCGACAGAAACAACTGGCGACACAGAAAAAAGAGATCGTCGCCCGCCCGCCCGGAACGCCTCCTAAAACGGTTGAAGCCGATTATGTGAACGCGGTCTTGCTGGTCGGGTTGCTCATCGCTTTGATCGCGTTCGTGCAGTACCTCCCGCCGAGCCGGATGCCGGAAGAACTGAACCGTTATTTACAGGGCGGCAGTATGAGCCGCGCCTTCATCACCGGCGTCGCTAACACGTTGCGCGTCGTGGTGTTCTCGCTGATAGCGTGTACTATTCTCGGCGTGCTGGCCGGTATCGGCCTGCTGTCACAGAATTTCGTCGTCCGTACAACGTCGAAGGTATTCGTCGAGATATTCCGCAACACGCCGCTAGCGGTGCAATTACTTTTCGTCTATCGCCTGCTGACGCAGGTGCTACCGCGCCCACTGGACTCAATCTACTCGTCGAACACATTTACATTTATCCCGCAGGGTAGCGAGCTTTACGCCATCAATACACGCGGGCTATATCTCGCCAGCCCGCAGACAACCGATCAATCATGGATTTTCTTGCTGTGTCTGGTCATCGCGTTCGCCATCGCATTTTTCATCAGACGCAGACGCCTCAAGCATCAGGACGAAACCGGTGAACCGGCCTACGTATTCCGCTATACCGTCGGTGTGTGGGCGGTGGCGATTCTGGTCGGCTGGGTGCTGAGTGGCGGCTGGCCGCTAGGCGGCGCCGGGCCATTCAGTATCAGCCATCCCGTACTAGAAGGCCGTCAGATCGCCGGTGGTACGCACCTGACAACCGCATTCTTCGCGCTGTTCATCGGCCTGACGCTATACACCGGCGCATTCATCGCCGAGATCGTGCGGGCGGGCATCCAGTCCGTGCCCTACGGCCAGATCGAAGCGGCGCGTTCGCAGGGTTTTAGCGGGGCGCAGGTCTTGCAGTTGATCGTCTTGCCGCAGGCGCTACGCCTCATCATCCCGCCACTGGGTAACCAGTACGTGAATCTGGGCAAGAACAGCAGTTTGGGGATCATCGTGACATACGTTGACGTGTACCGCGTCGCCAGTCTCGCCAATAACGAAAGCGGGCAGGCTGTGCCATTCTTCGTCGCGTTGATGGTGATTTACCTCTCCATCAGCTTGATCCTGTCGGTATTAACCAATTTCGTGAATCGCTCAACCCAGTTGAAGACACGCTAAGGACGGTGGATCATGGATAAAGGATTACAACCGACAAACGGAGACGTGTACGTCGCATCAGCCGAGCCGCCAGAAGCGCGTCGCCCACCTATCGCCGAAACCGGCGCGATTCGCTGGGCACGCGAAAACCTGTTCAAGACGCGCTATGATGTCCTGCTGACGGTCACTGTCGCGACGCTGGTCGGCCTGTTTCTGTATAGCTTTCTGGACTGGGTGATCTTCAAAGCACAGTGGGAAGTCGCGTTCTTGAACCTGCGGACGCACTCGCTCGGCCTGTCATTCCCAAGAGAGCAAATCTGGCGCGTCGATATGGTCGTGCTGATCGTCATTTTCCTCAGTTTATTCTCGGTAGCGGTATGGGGAAGTATGAACGCCTTCTTGCGGCGTAGCGTGCTGATCGTGCTGGCCGCCATGTACATCGTGCCCATTCTGGCCGGTTTCGTGCCCAAGACCGCGATCAACGTCTGGGTGCAAGAAGGCTTCGTGCGCGTGATGAACTTCACCGCCGATGCTGACCAGACCATCGGGTTCGCCGTCATCCCACAGACCGACGAGAACGCCTTCGCCGTCTCTGATCTGGCGGCGGGCTACTACGAAAACAATAACCGGCAAGCAGGCACGTCGTTTGATACGTTCAACGAACGAAGCGCCAATGTCGTCGCCTTCGGCACGGTTGACCCCAGCGAATACGATTTGAATTTCCGGATCGTCGTCGTTGGTCGCAATGGAAACATACTGGAAACATCGGAGTTCACCGGCGGCTCAACCGACGAATTCACGTTTGAATGGACAGCGCCGCGTAGCGGCTGGTACGCGACTTACGTCGAATTCGACGAAGAAGCGCCCGGGGTTGGTAGCGCGTGGCTGAGGCTGGAAAACATCGAAGTATTCCGCAGTACCTCCAAAGGCCGCGCCGACGTCGCCGAGCGCTACGGCGAAATCCCCGAAGCGAGCGCCATCGCTGAATTCTGCACCAACTGCGTGACGACGACCACGCGCACCAGTCTACGCTTTGAGGGGCGGCGCACGCTAGGCGAGTTCGTCAGCTTGCAGATGGCGCCCGCCATGCTAGAGACACGCGGCCTATTCACCCAGATGGTGATCGTCGGCGGGGTTGGCTACCTGCTCGGGCTGGCGATGCTCAGTCTGAGCTTCGGCGCACCGGACACGATTCGCGGGGCGGAACGTACCGTCACATCCGGCGGCGGCTTCCTGATCTTGCTCTATTTCGGTGTGCAGTTCTCGTTATTCTTCAATCCGGGCGCTGTCGCGCTGAATCAGATCAGTTTCTTGATATTCGGGACGCTTGTCGTCATCGCGCTATCCTATGCCGGTCTGCAATTCATCAAAGGCGATAAGCGCGATGTATCGCGGGGGCTGGTCATCCTGTGGTTGATCTCCATTCCGGTCATCTGGACGATGCTAACCGGCTTCGCCGCTATCGGTGGTGAGCCGAACACGCGCTTCCCGATCATCAGTAGCCAGAACTACGGCGGCATGTTGCTGACGTTGTTGCTGTCGGCAGTGTCCATCGTGCTATCGTTCCCACTTGGCGTCTTGCTGGCGCTGGGACGGCAGAGCGATTTGCCGGTGGTCAGCCTGACGTGTACGCTGTTCATCGAGTTTGTGCGCGGCGTGCCGCTCATCACCCTGCTATTCTTCGGGCGCTTCATCCTACCCTTCTTCGGGTTCGGATTAGGCGATGTCGATTTGATCGTGCGAACGATGGTCATGCTGACGTTATTCACCGCCGCATATATGGCGGAGGTGGTGCGCGGCGGCTTGCAGATCATCCCCAAGGGGCAGATCGAAGCGGCGCAGGCGCTCGGCCTCAACGGGCTGTGGACGACCATCTTCATCAAATTGCCGCAGGCGCTACGTGCCGTCATCCCGGCCATCATGGGGCAGTCGGTCAGCCTATTCAAAGATACGTCGCTGGTCTTTATCATCGGCCTGTTCGAGATGCTCGGCACGATGAATCAGGTTTTGAGCGACGCGCAAACCGGTTATACTATCTTCACCCGTGAAGGGTATCTGTATGTTGGCGTGGCTTACTTCTTGTTCGCCTATCTGATGGCCGACATCAGCCGCCGCGTGGAGCGCACCGGCGCGGGTAGCATCCGCCGCAATGATATATAGATAGGACTTACGCAGTTCGCGCTATGTTTCACCGTAAGGGCGCAATGCATTGCGCCCTTAAACACAGCCAACTGCGTAACTTCTAATAAAGTCGAATTTTAATCGGAGAATTTACGCCATGAGTAAAAGTCAGATTCAAGCGCAAGAGCCGGATGAAATCGGCAATCCGCATCAAATCGGCGACAATGACGTGATCCAGTGTATCAGCGTCAACAAATGGTACGGCGACTATCACGCTCTGCGCGACATTAACATCAGCGTTAAAGAGCGTGAGGTGGTGGTGGTCATCGGCCCGTCCGGTTCCGGCAAATCAACGCTGATCCGTTGCATGAACCGGCTGGAAGAACATCAGGAAGGCCAGATTTTCGTCGATAATATCGAGTTGAGTAACGACCTGAAGAACATCAACGCCATTCGCCGCGAGATCGGCATGGTGTTCCAGCAATTTAACCTGTTCCCGCACCTGACGGTAGTCGATAACGTGACGCTAGCTCAGCGTTATGTGCGGCGGCGCTCGAAGGCGCAATCGGAGCAAATCGCGCTGGACTTGCTAGAGCGCGTCGGCATTCACGATCAAGCGTATAAGTACCCGGGACAGCTATCCGGCGGCCAGCAACAGCGCGTCGCCATCGCCCGCGCTCTCGCCATGCAACCGAAAATCATGCTGTTCGACGAGCCGACATCGGCGCTCGATCCGGAGATGATTAAAGAAGTGCTGGACGTGATGAAAGAATTGGCGCGTAGCGGTATGACGATGGTCGTCGTGACGCATGAGATGGGCTTTGCGCGGGAAGTGGCGGATCGTGTGATCTTCATGGACGAGGGGCGCGTCGTGGAAGTCGGCACGCCGGAACACTTCTTCCAGAATCCGCAACATGATCGCACCAAGTTGTTTCTATCGCAGATTCTATAACGCACCACACGCAGAACAAAAGGGGGCGCACGCTATCACGCCCCCCGCGTTTGTCGTCAGCACTTTACGGCCACACGCCCATATCGAGGTAGGTCTGCGCGATCTTCTTGATCGCCACGTAGAAGGCCGCCGTGCGGAAATCGTCCAGTTCCGGCACATCTTCTTTGGCGGCGCGTATCTCCTGATAAGCCAGCCGCATCGTGTCATCCAGACCGCTACGCACCAGCGTTAACTCATCCGAAGCCAGCAAGATGCCGCGCCGCATATGCTCCGGCATTTCTTTACCGGTCATGTACTCCATCGCCTCAATCGTCTTCAAGCCGCGCCACTCATCCAGACGGCGCGACATCCGCCCGAAGCGAATATGTGAGATGTTCTTCGTCCATTCAAAGTAAGAGACGGTCACGCCACCGGCATTGACGAACGCATCCGGCACGACGAAAACGCCACGTTGCCGCAAGATTTCGTCGGCGTCGTATGTGATCGGCCCGTTGGCCGCCTCAAAGATGACTTTCGCCTGAATATACGGCGCGTTATCCACCGTGATCTGACTTTCCAGCGCCGCCGGAATCAAGATGTCGCATTCGTGTTCTAGCACGCTCAAGCCATCGGCGACGAACGTCGCGTCCGGATACCCCTCAACGCCGCCATGCTCGTTGATGTATTCGCGCACGTCGCGTAGATCCAGCCCGTTATCGTCGATCAACGCGCCGTCACGCTCGATGATGGCGACGATCTTCGCGCCGTCCTCTTCTTTCAAGAACAGCGCCAGATGATAGCCGACGTTGCCGAAGCCCTGCACGATGACGCGCTTACCTTCGATGTCGCCTTCCATACCGGCTTGCCTCACGTCGTCGGGATGGCGGAAGAACTCACGGACGACGTATTGCACGCCGCGCCCTGTCGCCTCAACGCGGCCTTGAATGCCGCCATTAGCGACTGGCTTGCCGGTGACGCACGCATAATAGTTGATGTCCGACGGGTACATGGATTTATAAACATCGCTAATCCACGACATCTCACGCGGGCTGGTGCCCATGTCGGGCGCGGGCACGTTGCCGCCCGGCGAGACATACCCCTTCACGATCAATTCGCGGGCGAAGCGTCGCGTCACGCGCTCCAGTTCGTCAACGCTGTGTTCACGCGGGTCAATACGCAGACCGCCTTTACTACCGCCGAACGGCACGTTGACAATCGCGCATTTGTACGTCATCAACGTGGCAAGCGCGACGGTCTCATCGTAGTTGACGCTGATCGCGTAGCGGATGCCGCCTTTTGCGGGTACGCGGTGGTCACTATGCACGGCACGCCAGCCGCGAAACGTGCGGAACTCGCCATTGTCCATGCGGACGGGAAATTGCACTTCAATCACGTTATTGCACGCTTTGATCTGCTCCGAGAGGCCGGGCGGTAGATCAAGATACTGGAAGGCGCGGTCAACCATCAAGTTGACGCTCTTGCTGAACTTGCGACGGGGCTTCGTGGCGATGACCATGTGAACAACTTCCTTTCGACTCATCCTCAATAAGTATTTTCTAAAGACGGCGCGACGATCAAACCGACGATGCCATCTCGAATTATACAAATTATATAACGAAACACGCCATATTTTTGCACATATTGCCTAAATAAATCAACCCGTCATTATTCATCGGGATTCAGCGAGGGCTGACCAGTCGAGGATGAGTCGCGCTGTCTCGTCGGGCGCGGATTGCGGGAATAAGTGGCCGTGTCCGGCTATTTCGTGGTAGATCAAGCGCGGCATGATGCGCTGAATGCGACGGGCGGCGGACGGTAGCAGGGTGTCGCTAGTCCCGCCGCGTATCATCATCGTCGGGATATCGTGGGGTAAGCGCGGCAATTCGCGCCAGATGCCGGTGTAGATGGTGCGGAAGTAATGCGCCTCCCATCGGCGCGGCCATGCCAGCGTCAGGCCGCCGCGTGATGGGTCGGGCTGAAGCGAATCGATGTAACCGCGAAAGGCGTCCTCGTGCCAATCTCTAAACAGCGCCTTCTGCCGCAATCGCTCATAGGCGGCTTCGCGCCCCTCGAAGTGATCGCGCCTGCGGTCTGCGCCCTGCGCCAGCCGGTTGCCGAGATCGCGCCCTGTCCACCGTACAGCACGTATGAACCATAGCGCCGCCTGCGGTAAGATCGTCGGGTCGAGCAAGATCACCGCTTTGAAGCGCTCCGGCATGGCGTTCACCGCGACGATAGTCGCCACCGCGCCGAAGCTATGACCCACCGCCACCAGATCGCGCAGATCGTGGGCGCGGATGCCGTCGATCAGATCGCGGGCGATGGTGTGTCGCCAGTCGCGGCGATCCTGCGGCGGCTGTTCATTCGTCGGCCATAGCGGGCGCGGCGGCAACGTCACCACGCGGAAACGCGCTGACAGATGCGCCACAAGCGGGGCGTATGTCGCCGGTGGGAAGCCGTTCGCCACCGCCAGATTGAGCGTCGTCGCGCCGTCGCCGCCTAAATGCCAGATCGGAATATCTGCTGACATCGCCGCCTCACGCGCCCGCGTCGTCCACACGCGCCTCAAAGCGGGCGATGGCGTCCTGTAGCCTCTGCTGGCGTAGGCTAGCGGTCAGATCGCCGCGTGTGCGCTCCAACACGCTCCGCACGATGTCGGTCTGACGGCGTAGGCCATGCGTCAGCGCGTCGGGAAAATCAAACGTGATGAGCTGGTCATAGATGGCGTCCATCCACGCCAGCAAGCGCTCCGACTCCGCGCTGTGATGCTGGTCACGGCGCATGATGTCCAGTATGAATCGGCGCAGTTCCGTCGCCGCCTCCGCCAGCCCTAGCAGGTACGTTGACGCCTCCACGCCCAGCGATTGCGGCGTGGGCAATTCGCGCTGACGGATGATAGCGGACGTGGCGAACGCCTCGACCACTTCTTTCAGCGCGTCCTGTGTATAGCCGGTGTGATACAGTTCGGGGTAATCGGCGACGGTGGCTTTTAGATCGGCCATCGCTGACCGGATTTCGTCGAATTTAGCGTCCGCTTGCGTCCAGTCGCGGCGATGCACAGCGCGGATGCATTCCGCACAATGGCGGATCAATTCGCGGGAGCGCGTGATCGCGGCATCGCGGGCGGCGTTCATCGTGGTGAGTTCAGCGCGGATGCCTTCGGCGATGTCGTTCAGCGCATCGCGGGCGGGCGGGCGATCACTCATCGTCTGTGCCGTCTGTGCCGTCGGAGCGTATGCCACTGAATAGCTGATCGGCCAGCGTCGGCGGCATTTTGATCTCGCCGTATTTCTCCTCGAAGCGCTCCATGTGCTTGGTCAGCGCCTGCATGAATGACTTGGCGGCGGTGGGCGTCATGACCACGCGCTGTTTGACGCGGGCGCGGGGGTCATTCGGCATCAATTGTGTGAAGTCCATGATGATCTCACTGCTGGTCTGGCTGATGATAACCGCGTTGGCGTAAGTCGGTTCCAGTGTGGAGGGCACTTCCACGCGAATCTGGCGGCGTCCCGCCGCGTTGGGCTTGTTGGGGGTTTTATCGTCCGTCATGCCTTGCCTTTCTGGTAGATTGTTATATAGGGATATTTTGTTACCTTTTTGAAAAAGGGCCATTTTTTCGGAAAGGATGCAAATTATTTTTTGGTTCTTTTTTCTACCGAACCTTGTAACATAGAATACCGGTTATTCAGGACTATGACCGCACGGCGCAGAACCCGCCCCTGCTAGCATCTCGGCACTGATGATCTGGGCGGTGTGCGGCGTGAAGTACAGCGCGTAATGCGCCTGATGCTCGAATAAATCCAGTACGTACTTGGATACCATGAACTGTTGATCGTCGATGCGTAGCGCGTAGTTATGCACACGGCGCGTCACCGGTAAGATGACGCGCTGTAGTTGCCCTTCGCGCTTGAGCGCTTGTCCGGAGCGAATATCCGCCGTCAGGCGCATCCAATGACCGGCAAAACTCGCCAGCAGGAAGGCCATACACAGCGTAATCCCGACGCCGATCAGCAGGCGGATGAAGCCACCGGCATAGATGAAAAGCGTCGCCACGAAAGCCAGCGCCAGCACCAGCCCGACTCCCAGCAGAATTGACCGGCGACGCCGCACGCGCAAATGGTAAATCTGCCATTCGCTCAGGCGGCCATCGCGGTTGAGGGGTAAGTCATCCGGCGTAAAGCGCAAAGCGCTCTGTATTTCTTCGATGGTGTCAGTGCTGTGGTTCATCGGCGTATCAGGCTGACAATCCCCACAAATATCAACGCACCGACAAAAGCGGCAATGAAGTCGTTGAGCGATAGCGCGATGTTTTCGCCAATATCAATACCCAGCGCATCGAACAGCAGGCCGCCAATCACCGCGCCGACCAGACCGACCACCAGATTCCCGATGAGGCCGAAGCCGC
>REDR01000024.1 GCA_007693385.1 Anaerolineaceae bacterium | reverse complement strand
TACGGCTACGCGGAATTGACCGGCTACGTGGACGAGATGACCGGACGCTTTTAGACGCCAATCACAGGTCAAGTGCAAACGCGCTCACACGTCGAGCGCGTAGACTTCCCGCTTCGACCAGCCCGCCAGCCCCGCGATAGCTCGCGCCGCGTCTCGCCGCGATTCGCCGCCTTCGAGACGCTGGCGCAGGGCTTCGCGCACGCGCTCCGGCGACCATGGCGCGGAGTCCGGCGTCGCGCCGTCGATCAACACGGTGATTTCGCCGCGTGGCGGGTTGGCGGCGTAATAGTCGCGGACTTCAGCGCATGTGCCGCGCCGGAATTCCTCAAACGCTTTGCTGATCTCCCGCGCCACGCACACCGCCCGCGCCGCCCCCATGACCTGCGCGATGGCGTCCAGCGTATCAACCAGCCGGTGCGGGCTTTCATACGCGATGATCGTCCCGCGCTGGTCGGCGAGATCATGCAGGAACGCGGCGCGGGCTTTGGCCTTCTTCGGGATGAAGCCGACATACATGAAGCGATCCGCAGGCAGGCCAGAGGCGACCAGCGCCGGAATGATGGCGTTCGCGCCCGGCAACGGCTCGACGCGATAACCGGCGTCGATAGCGGCGCGGATCAACTCATAGCCCGGATCGCTGATGCCCGGCGTGCCCGCGTCGGAGATCAGCGCCACGTCGCCCCCGGCCAGCGCGGAGAGCATGGCGTCCAGTTTGTCCAGCTTGTTGTGTTCGTGGTAGCTGGTCATCGGCGTGTTGATGTCGTAATGGTTGAGCAAGACGCGGCTGGTGCGCGTGTCTTCGGCGGCGATCAGCGCGGAGTCTTTCAGCACGCGCAACGCCCGCAAGGTGATGTCCTCCAGATTGCCGATTGGCGTCGGCACGATGAAAAGCGTCGGCATGGTCTTGCTTGTCCTTTCTGCTGTGGTTAAAGATGGCGATTTTTGCCCCGTCATTATCGCTGAACATCCCGCCGGACGTATCGCCCGCGATGTTCGCCCCGCGCTTGCTATCCTGCCCATAGATGACCGTGTATTGCAACCCGCAGGAGACCGCAAACGATGATCTGGGAACGCTTCTTCGGTAAAAAACTACGCCCCACCGCGCCGCATGTGCAGGCCGTCGCGGTGCATAACACCCCGACATGGCCGAATCTGGCCGAGCAATCAGCGCAAAGTGACGTGTACGCCCGTTCCGCGTGGGTGTATGTGGCGGTGAACAAGATCGCGGAGGCGGCGGCGCTGGTGCCGTTAGCGGTGTATCGCCGCGTCGATGGCGACGACATCGCCATACCCGACCACCCGCTCACCCGCCTGCTGGACAACCCCAACCCGTACATGAGCCGCTTCGAGTTATTCGAGCAGACCGTCGGCACGCTGGAATTGACCGGCAACGCCTACTGGTATCTGATGGGCGATGAATCCGGCAGGCCGTCGGAGATATGGCCGCTACGTCCGGATCGCGTCAGCATCGTGCCGCACAAGACGCGCTATGTCGCCGGTTACATCTACGAGCTAGGCGGCCAGCGCATCCCGCTACAACCCGCCGAAGTGGTGCATTTCAAGCGCTGGCATCCGACGAACGACTATTACGGGCTTTCCGCGTTGCAGGCGGCGCGGCTGGCGGTGCAGACTGACCGCGCCATGAGCGAATGGAACCGCGCCACCTTCGGCCAGAATAACGGCGTGCCCGCCGGTATCGTCAACATCAAAGAATTCGTCAGCGATGAGGACTTCGAGCGCATCAAACGCGAATGGCGGGCGAGCTATGGCGGCGTACAACGGCGCACCGCGTTTCTGCGTGGCGGCGCGGTGGACTGGCACGACATCGGCCTGAACCACCGCGATATGGACTTCTTGCAAGGGCGGCAGGCCAACCGTGAGGAAATCCTCAACGTGTTCGGCGTGCCGGTTGGTCTGGTCAGCGACAACGCCACCGAAGCGAACGCCATCGTCGCGGAGCGCACTTTTGTAGAGCGCACGCTATGGCCGAAGCTGGCACGCATCGCCGCCAAGCTGACGCAGGAACTCAGCCCGTTTTATGGCGGCGGGCTGTCGCTGGCCTTCGACGACATCCGCCCGACAGATCAACGCCTGCGCCTTGATGAAATCCGCGCCGCGCAAGCCGTCATGAGCATCAACGAAATCCGCGAGCGCTACTATCACATGCCGCCGGTTGATTGGGGCGATAGGCCGTCCGCCAGCCCGCCCGCTACAGAACCAGCTCCGCCATCAGACGAACCGCCTCCAAACTCGTCGTCGCCACATTCAACGTCGTGACGCCGCTTTCTTGCCATAGCTGGATGCGGTCACGGATGCGATCCGCCGGGCCGCACAGCGCCACCTCATCGACCAATTCATCGGGGACGGCCATCATCGCCTCGCCGCGCTTGCCATCCAGATACAGGTCTTGAATGGTGGTGGCCGCTTCCTCGAATCCGGCGCGTACCGCCAGATCAAAATAGAAGTTCTTGCCGCGTGCGCCCATGCCGCCGACGTACAGCGCGATCATCGGCTTGACCATGTTATAGGCGATTTCCAGATCATCGTCTAGCGCGACGGTGACGTTGGCGGCGATGTCGAAACCCTCCGCCGTGCGCCCCGCCTTCTGGAATCCGGCCTCCAGATGCGGCTTGAACGCTTCTTCGTATAGCTTGCGCGAGTAGAAGATGGGTAACCAGCCGTCGGCGATCTCGGCGGTCAGTTCAACGTTCTTCGGCCCGATAGACGCGATATAAATCGGCATATCCGCCCGCCCGTGCAGGATGCTCTTTAGCGGCTTACCGAGTCCGGTGGCGTCGTCGCCGCCATACGGAATCTGATAATGTGCGCCATCGTGGACGACGGGCGCTTCGCGCTGGAAGATTTGCCGCAAGATAGAAACATACTCGCGGGTTTTGCCCAACGGCTTACCGTAGGCGACACCGTGCCAGCCCTCCACCACCTGCGGACCACTCAGCCCCAGCCCTAACACCATGCGCCCGCCGGAAAGCTGATCGATCGTCATCGCGGTCATCGCGGTCATCGCGGGGGTGCGGGCGGGCATCTGCATGATCGCGGTGCCCAGCTTGATCTGCTGAGTCAATGCGCCGATCCACGCGAGCGGCGCCACCGAATCCGAGCCGTAAGCCTCCGCCGTCCACACCACATGATAACCCAGCCGATCCGCCTCTAAAATCATGTCCATCGGTAATTCTATTTTTGCGCCGGAATATCCGACGGTTAGCCCTAAACGCATAAAAATCTCCTGATTGATTTAATCTTATTTTGCTCGAATTGTACCTTTTTTGTCTGAACTTACCCATAGATTGGCCGATTTTCACATGCGGCCACACTGAACTTTGATATACTAGCGTTAAGATTGCGCCAGCGAAGGAGCTTGTTGTACATGATAAAACGCTTGATGTTTTTATGGCTGGCCGTCGTTTTCGGTCTGGTAGCCTGCGGCGATGATGGCGGCGCGGGGGATGGCGGGGTGAATCCGGTGGAGGCTGATCCGCTAGCATTCAATCCGGCGGATATGGTGATTCAGTGGCCGGAGACAACCGACCACATCCTGTTCCGCGCCGATGTCACCCACCGCAACGCCGAAGACGACTTTTTCGCCCGTACCGGCATCCCACCGTGTACGATTTATGGTGATGGCCGTGTGGTGTGGACGACAGACGCGCAGAACCCGATTGATAGTGTGCTGGTCGGCCCGGTGGACGAGCCGCGCATACGCGGGTTCATCAGCAATTTGACGTTGCGCGAGATTTACCGCTTCGACGCGCAAGCCGACATCCGCGCCGGTGAGGATGTGCCCGTCGTCGAGACGCTGGTGCTGGACGTGAACGACGTGCGCCACGTCACCGACATCTACGGCGGCTGGAATCGCCCGTTCTTCAATGAGATCGTGACGCAATGCCGCAACCTCAGCCCGCGCCCGCAGATTTTCCGCCCGACGGCGCTCTGGTTGCGCGTGCAGGAGCAAGATTATAACTATAACGCGCCCGCTATCATCTGGGATGCCGCCGTAACCGGAATCAATCTGGCGGCCATCGCCGATAGCGGTCAACCGGCATGGATCGAAGGCCGCGCCGTTGATCTGCTGTGGGCGTACCGGATGCGATCACCGCTAGACCTGCAATACACGCAAGGTCAGCGCACGTTCGTCATCACGGTGGAGATTCCCGGCATCACGCGCTTCTCGCCGCCCGCGCCCTAATAAGCGATGAGTTGCCCATGAGGTTCGTCTTAAAGGACTCATTCATTTATTCCGTATTCGGGCGATTCTGGTGTAAGCTACAGTTGACAACATACCGTCAAGGGACTAGAATAACGTCACTTGCGGGCCTATAGCTCAGTTGGGAGAGCGCTTCAATGGCATTGAAGAGGTCATGAGTTCGAGTCTCATTAGGTCCACACTACGACGAACCCCCTCAACGGTAGGCTGTTGAGGGGGCTTTTTTTTCTCGCGTAGCGTTTGAGGGCTGAATGGTTATGACGACCCCGAAGAAGCCGAGTATTCTGGATGAAATTACGCAGGGCGGGCGGCGTTTGTTGCAAGAACTTGAGCGCCTGCTCCGGCCATCTGAGAGCCAGCACAACCAGCGCCCCGCGCCGGTACCGGTGCCGGTGCGCCCACGCCGCCCGCATGATTCCCACCAGCGTTAGCTGATCGCCCACCCACCGCCGCCTGCGCGTCAGGTTCAGCCGTCGCTCGTCGGTGTATGCTGATAGGGTATGATCCGCGTAACAAAGGTAGGCCGACAATGCGATACATAGCCCTGACGATCTTCTCGCTGATAATGATGGCCGCGCTGAGCGTCCCCGCGTCATCCGCGCAGGAATGGCCGGACGGCATCGACGACGCCCCCGCGCTGAACTGGGACGGCACCAGCCGTCTGACGATTGCGCTATTGGGCATTGACCGCCGCCCCGCCGATGATGCACCGCGCGGCATGGCGCGAGCCGATGTCATCATCATCGCCAGCCTATACCCCGAACAGGCCACATTGAGCCTGATGCACGTCCCGCGTGATCTGTTCATGCCGCTTAATCCCACCGATCCGCTTTCGGAGATGGTGCGCGTCAATACGTTGATGCGACACGGCGAACAATTACAGCCGGGCTATGGCGTGGATTGGCTGGTCGGCACGCTGGCCGATAATCTGCAAATCGCCATTGATCGCTACGTGCTGGTCGATTTTGAAGCGTTCATCGCGCTGATTGACGCGCTGGGCGGGCTGGAAATCAGCACCGGCTACCCGATTTACGATCCTGAATTTCCCGATATGAATTACGGCTACGATCCGTTCGTGCTACCGGCTGGCGATCATGTGCTGAGCGGGTACGATGCGCTACGCTTCGCACGGACGCGCCGACAGGATAACGACTATGTGCGCGGTGCGCGACAGATGCAGGTACTCGAATCCATCCACGCGCAATTGACGCGCACCAACGCCCTGCCGCGCCTGTTGCGGGCGACTCCCGACTTGCTTCGCTCCCTGCGCGATAACGTACAGACCGACATCGCGCTGGCCGACATCGCGCAGATCGCCTATACCGCCGTGTTAATCCCGCCGGAAAACATCATCACCGGCACGCTATCACGCGAATACACCATGTCTACTTTCACGCGGAACGGCCAGCGCGTCAACACGCCACACCCGAACTTGATTCCGGCGCTGATGAGCGACATCTTCGGCGCGGATTATTGGATGTCGTCCTCCGTGCCGTGATTTCACCCCGCCTAAAAAATGTGTTGCCTGTTGCCGAACATGCGTGCCATCGCTTACAGTGTGAATAACAACGACGGCTGGCGATAGGCTACACACCATGTCTGATAACCGATACCGTGACGTGCGCCGCGTGTTCGTCGTGACACTGGCGCTGAATTTGTGCATCGCCTTCGGCAAGATCGCGCTAGGCATGGCGACGGGCGCGTTAGCGATCACCGCCGACGGCCTGCATTCGCTGACCGATGGCGCATCCAATATCACCGGCATCATCGCCAGCACCATCGCCGCCCGCCCACCGGACGCCGATCATCATTACGGCCACCGCCGCTACGAATTGCTGGCCGCGCTATTGATCGCCGGTTTTCTGTTCTTGCTGGCGTGGGAGGTCATCACGGGGGCGCTAGGCCGCATCGGGGGCGATTCCGTCCCGTCGCTGACGCCGCTAACGTTCGTCGTGCTGACGCTGACGTTGACCGTCAACATCGGCGTGGCGTGGTATCAACGACGCGAAGGCCGCCGCCTGCGGTCAACTTTATTGCTGGCCGACGCCGAACACACCCGCGCTGATGCGCTGGTCACGGTGGCGGTGATCGTCAGTATGGGCGTTATCGCGTTGACCGGCTGGGGCTGGGTGGACGTGGCCGCCGCGCTGGTCGTGGTGGCGTTGATCGCGCGGGCGGCGTGGGGCATCATCGCGCAGACTGGCCGCGTGCTGGTCGATGCCGCGCCGTATTCCGCCGAGCAATTGATCGCGCTGGTGGAGGCGTTACCGGCGGTGCAGTCCGTCGCCCGCGCCCGCAGTCGTGGCCTGCCGGATTCCGCCCACGTTGATATTGACGTGCGCGTATCGCCGCAGATGACCGCCGCGCAAACCGCGACGATTGCCGACTGCATCCGCGCTCATCTGCGCGAGCAATTGACCGGCATCGGTGAGGTTGAGGTGCATTTTATCCCGCATGAAAGCAACGGGCAGACGATGGAAGATGTCGCGCTGGCGGTGCGGTCTACTGCGGACGCGCACGGCCTGATGACGCACGATGTCACGCTGAACGTCGCCAACGGGCGACAGGTGCTTGATCTGCATGTCGAAGTACCACCGGCGCACACGCTAGAACAGGCGCACGCCGCCGTCACCGCGCTGGAGGATGATCTGGTCGAGCGCCTGCCGGATTTGAGCGAAGTCATCACCCACATCGAACCCTCCGCCGGTGGCACGGTGGCCGTCGCCCGTCTGGATGATGCCCGCCGCCGCATCGAAGAGCGTGCGGTGCTGGATTTGCTGACCGTGCATTATCCGGCGGTGGACTGGCACCATCTGCGCCTGTATCGGGCGACGTGCGGCGGCCTCAAGCTGACGTTGCACGCCGCGCTGAAACCATCGTTGACGGTGGTGCAGGCGCATCAGCTAGCCGACGACGCCGAGACGTTGATCCGCACGCACCGCCCGCACATCAAACGCATCACCATCCACACCGAACCGCAGGATTGACGACGGCGCGGCGGTTCGCTCAAAATGGGCGGGATGACGTCCGATGGATGACGCCCGATGGATGACGCCCGCAATCATGCGTTATAATGGCGACATGACAAAACAACCAATCCCCGAACCCAAACGAATCCCGCCCGATCATGTCGGCGTGTTGCTGTCGGCTGGCATCATGTTCTTGGTCGGCTGGGGTGGCCTATTTCTGCTGATGACGACGCGCCCGCCGCGCTTAGGTGCGGAGTTGTGGCTGTTCTTCTTTCTCGGATTGATCGCGGTCACTGGCACGGTGTTGCCGTTCGTGCGCTACATCCACATGCGGCTGACTCCGGCGCACGTCGAGCCACTGCCCGGCGGCATCATCGTCCGTCAAAGCGTATGGATCGGCCTGTACGGTGTGATCGTCGCATGGATGCAGGTCTTGCGCGTGCTGACACCGGCCAGCGCGTTCTTTCTGGCGACGCTGTTCATCATCATCGAGGCGTTTTTGCGCTCACGCGAACGTGAGGACAACTAGGCCGATGACCAGCCAACCGCCCGATAACGTGCGTGCCGCGCTCCGCGCTCTGCCGTCGGTGGATCGCCTGCTGGCTGACTGCGGCGATCTGTGCGCGTGGTACGGGCGCACAGCCACCCGCGATAGCCTGCGCGATGTGCTGGACGCCGCCCGCCACGCCATCCGCACGGGCGACGCCGACGCGGGCACACCCGCCGACTTGATCGCCCGCGCCCGCGATTTGCTGGAAAGGCGTTTCGCGCCGTCGCTCCGCGCCGTGATTAACGCGACCGGCGTCATCGTGCATACCAACTTAGGCCGCGCCCCGCTAGCCGACTCCGCCATCAGCGCGATGAACGCCGTCGCCCGCGATTACAGCACGCTAGAATTTGACCTGACGGACGGCAAACGCGGCAGTCGGACGACGCACGCGCAGGCCATCCTGTGCGAATTGACCGGCGCGGAGGCGGCGCTGGTCGTCAACAACAACGCCGCCGCTACCGTGCTGATGCTCTCCGCGCTGGCCTTCGGGCGCGGCGTGGTCGTCTCTCGCGGGCAACTGGTGGAGATCGGCGGCGGCTTTCGCGTTCCGGCGATCATGGCGCAAAGCGGGGCGCATCTGGTCGAAGTCGGCACGACCAACCGCACGCGCATCAGCGACTACGCCGCCGCCATCGACGAGCAAACCGCCGCGATCATGCGCGTCCACGCCTCGAATTTCCTGCAAATCGGCTTCACCGAATCCGCGCCACTGGCGGAGATGGCGGCGCTGGCACGCGAACGCGGCCTGCATTTGCTGGATGATGTGGGCAGTGGGGCGCTTTACGATACCGCCGCGTACGGTCTACTGGCCGAGCCAACCGTGCCGGATAGCGTGCGGGCGGGCGCGGATGTCGTCGCTTTCAGTGGCGATAAGCTATTGGGCGGGCCACAGGCCGGAATCCTCGTCGGGAATCAGGCGGCGATTGAGCGGCTGAAACGGCATCCACTGGCGCGGGCTTTCCGCGCTGATAAGCTGTGTCTGGCCGCGCTGAGCGCCACGCTCGACCATTACCGGCGCGGCACCGCGTTGACCGCGATTCCGGTATGGCAGATGATCGCCCGCCCGCTTGACGACATCCGGCACACCGCGCAAACGTGGGCGGCGGCGTGGGGCGATCTAGCGCAGGTGATCGACGGCGAATCAACCGTCGGCGGCGGCAGTCTGCCCGGCGCGACATTGCCGACGGCGGTCATCGCGCTGAGCGTCAACGCCGCCGACGATTTCCTGTCACGTTTGCGCCGCGCCGATCCGCCGATCATCGCCCGCATCGCGGAAGGCCGCGTCCTGTTCGACCCGCGCACCGTGTTGCATCACCAGCGCGAGCGACTGGTCGAGACGGTGGCCGACCTGATTTGATGGCGCGGTCATTGCAACGGCGACCAATCGCCACTGGCCGTCAGCGACGGCAGGCGGATCACGCCGACTGTCGGCAATTCAATATACACCGTCTGCGAATCCTGATCGAACTGCATCCGGAACGATGTGGCGATGTTGGCGGCGGTGGTCGCCCAGCCGATGCCGGTATCGCCACACCACGGGCCTTGCGGTCCGTTGGTGCGATGATACGCCCAATTGAACACATCCTGCGGATTGACCAGACCATCCGGCGCGGTGCCGCATGGCGTGGTGTATGTCGTCGTGCCGTCCCATGTGATGCTACGCACCACATAGCGCCGCGTGTTGTACACCAGCCCGTACAGCCGTTCCTGTCCGCTGATGCTCACCGTGAACATCGCGCCATTCTGGAATAGCTGAATCTTGCCCGGCGCATCGAACGCCGCCCCACTGGGGCAGGTAGTCATGCCCGGCACGTTGCCGAAGAACCACGGCGTCGCGCAGATCGGCCCGGAGATGATCGTAACCGGCACGGAGCGCGAAGTCTGCTGGCCGCCGCGTAACACCGTCAGCCGGTAGATCACCTGACTATCGGTGGTGTTGGGGAGCGTCACCGGCAGTTGACCGACAACCGGCACGCTGACCGTCTCTTGCACGATGCCGCCAACCGATAGCCGGTCAACGCGGGCGATGTCGCCCAGCGCCTCCCACGTCAGCAGGAGCGCGGTATTCGGCTGGGCGTTGGTGATGTTCGATTGAAAGCTGATGATCTGCGGCGCGTCCGGTAACGGCGACTGAATTGGCGGCGGTGTGAGCGTCGGCGGGGTGGTGGCCGTCGGTGGCGGCGTGATGGTCGGTATCGGCGTGGCCGTCGCCGTCATGAAGGGCGATAGCGTGACGGTAGGCGTCATCGTCGCGGTGGCGGTGGCTGTCGCGGTGGGTGTGCTGGTATCCGTCGGCAGTACGGTCTGGGTTGGCGTGGCCGTCAGCGTCGGGAGCGCTGTCTGTGTTTCAGTCGGCGTGACGGTTGGCGTGCGCGTCGCGGTGGCGGTCTCGGTGGGGATGATAACCCGCGTCGGCAAGGCGACAACGGCTTCCCCTTCCCCCCGACAAGCTGTTACAATCAACGGAATAATCAGTATTATGGCGATTAGTAGCCGTGACATGGGCTTACCTCAAGGATTGATGATAAAAAAAATCTTCTATAGTCTAATCATACTGCTAAGTTTAGCTGGATGCCAAGTTGAGGAGGCCACCGTTTTACCGACGCGCATCAGCCTCCAGATACCGACGGAGACGGCCACCGCCACGCCTTCACCGACGCTGACCAGCACGCCGACGCTGACGATCACGCCATCGGTCACCGCGTCGCCCACCATCACCAACACGCCGACGCCCGACCCCGACGTTCCGACGCGCCCGCCGGTCACGCGCACACCGACCACCCCGCCGACATCCACGCCGCCGCCGGTGATACAGGTGACGCCGTTCGCCACTTCGACGCCATTCGCGCCCGATCCGCCGCAAGACCAGCCGGAAATCTTCATCATCCCGCCCGCCGATGACGGTAGCGCCCCCGCCGCCCAGCCGTTGACCTTGCCGCCCGCCTTCTACTATGGGCGCTCCGCCGAAGGGCGGGAGCTATTCGCGCGGCGCGTGGGTAACGGCACGCGGGTGATTATGCTGGTCGGCGGGATTCACGGCGGCTTTGAGGCCAACACCGTTGATCTGGTCAACCAGTTGATCGCACATTTTGAGGCCAATCCCGCGCAAATATCACCGGCTATCTCGCTGGTGATGATCCCCAACGCCAACCCGGACGGCTACGCACGCGGCAACGTGCTATTCGGGCGCTACAACGGTAACGGCGTAGACCTCAACCGGAATTGGGATTGCGGCTGGGAGCCTGTCGCCTACTTCGGCCAGCAGACCGTCAACCCGGGACCTCTGCCATTCAGCGAGCCGGAATCGCAAGCGCTGGCCGCGTTGATTAACGATGTGCGCCCGTCGGCGGTGCTGTTCTATCACAGCGCGGCCAATGGCGTTTTCGCCGGTGATTGCGGCGGCGATGGTCGCTCGCAAGTGCTGGCGCAGGTGGTCGGCGCGGCGGCGGGCTATCCGTTCGGGTCGCCGTTCGTCGCCTATCCGGTCAGCGGCACCGCGCCGAGCTGGGTGGACAGCCTGAACATCGCCGCCGTTGATGTCGAGTTGAACAGCGCCACCCTGCCCGAATTTGACCGCAATCTACGCGCTGTGCAGGCGTTGCAATGCTGGGTCGCCAGTGAGGGCGCTCAATTGAGTTGTTAAAGGAGATTTGCCGATGGTCACACCCCCGCCCACCCCCGCCGGTAATGCCGCCGGTTGGACGATCAGCGAATTGACGCTGATCTTGTTGCGGCAGTTCAAGCGCCTGCTGGCCGAGCGCGAAGTCGCGCTGACCGACGCGCAAATGCGCGAAATCGCGGAAGCCGTCGCGGAGCGCCGTCCGCTTCCATCGCCCGCCCCCGACATCCGCGCCGCGCTGGTCGATGTGGTCGGCGGTAGTGTCGCCCGCCTGCGCGAATGGGATTTGACGTTTGCGGCGTCGCTCCGCACCGAGATGACCGACTTAACCGCGCTGTGGCAGACCACAGCCGACTTTCTGGACGTGGCGAACGAGAAGGTCAACGCCGAGATTCGCATCGGCGCGGGGTCGGCATTGCTGGCTCTGCTGGGCGATGCTGACCATGCCGATTATCTGCTACAGGCGATTGAGCATGATCTGCGCGTGCATGGTGATCTGGATGTCGATGCGGTCATCGCGCGGCGGGCGCTTCTGCACGCGGCGAATATCCCGCCGGAGCATGACGACTGGCTGGAACAGGCGCGGGCGTGGGCAGGCGGGCGCTAACTTCCCGCCTGATGGTAGCAATACATCATTGAACAGCGCCTAATTCGCATGATACAATAGTCGTCATGATGAAATCATACCCGAACCGCTAGCACACCAATCACAGAGGAGTAGACGCCCGCCGCACGGCGTATTGAATGTCACATCCCTTATGTGTTCAATTCCAACCGCTATCGCGTCCGTGTCTGCGTTTTAGCGGTTTTTTTGTCCGATTTTAGTTCTTTTGAGGTAAGTTTTGTGAGTTCAAACAATCCTAGTAGCGCGATGGACTTCGCGCAGTTGCTCGACGAATATGATTTCGAGCAACCTTATCGCGGCCAGATTCTCGAAGGCGTCATCCTTGAGGTAAATGGCGACGAAGTGCTGGTTGACGTTGGCTTGAAGCGCGATGCGATCGTCCCACGCAAGGATTTGTCCATGCTGACCGAAGCCATGCGCCAGAAGCTAGAAGCAGGGGCGCGGGTGATGGCTTATGTCCTGCAACCGAGCAATGCCGACGGCGACCTGATCGTTTCCATCAACAAGGCGATGGAATTAGAAGACTGGGAAAACGCACGGCAGGCGATGGAAACCGGCGGGCTGGTTGGCGCGGAAGTGGTTAACGCTAATCGCGGCGGCTTGCTGGTACAGTATGGCCGCTTGAGTGGTTTTGTACCGCAGTCGCACGTCGTCAGCTTGCCGCGCTTCGCCTCTGATTATGAGTTGGAGCAGGCCAAGCAGGACATCATCGGGCGCGAGTTGACGCTCAAATTCATTGAGATTGACCGCCGCCGCAACCGCCTCATCCTCTCCGAGCGTGAAGCGCGTGCCGATGCCGAGCAAACGCGCATGGAAGCGCTGGAAGAAGGTCAGGTCATCAAGGGGCAGGTCGTCAGCATCGTGAAATTCGGCGCGTTCGTCGATCTCGGCGGCGTCGATGGCTTGATCCACATTTCCAAGCTGGATCACCAGCACGTCAACCATCCGGGTGAGGTGGTCTCCATTGGCGATGAGGTCGAAGTGTTGATCGAGGAGATTGACCGCGACAAGAACCGCATCAGCCTGAACCGCGTCGCGCTGTTGCCCGATCCGTGGCGCGACATCGAGGAGAATTTCACCGTCGGCGACCTGATCGAAGGCGTCGTCACCAACGTGGTAGACTTCGGCGCGTTCGTGCAGTTGCCCAACAATCTACAGGGGCTGGTACACATCAGCAAGATGTCGATGTTCGGTAGCACCAACCCGCACGACCTGTTGCGCGAAGGCGACGAAGTGCTGGTACGCATCATCAGCATCGAGCCGGAGCGCCAGCGCATCGGCCTGAGTATTGATGATGTCGCCATCGAAGAGCAGGAGCAATGGCTACACAACCGCCGCGAAGAGAGCGCACGCGGCGACAGTGACGACGATCAAGCGGAAGCTGGCGACGATAGCGCCGCGCACATCTACGCCGGTTTGAGCGATGAAGTCGAAGCGCAAGCTCAAGCTGAAGAATCGGCAGAAGCTCAAGCCGAAGAACCGGCAGAGGCGCAAGCTGAAGAACCGGCAGAAGCCGAACTCGAGCAACCGGCAGAAGCTCAAGCTGAAGAACCGGCAGAAGCCGAAGTCGAGCAACCGGCAGAAGCTCAAGCTGAAGAACCGGCAGAAGCCGAAGAATCCGGCGTGACGGTGGACGACGAGCCACAACGCGCCTAATCCTGCGATGGTTTCGGGGGTGTTCGTGCCGACGACACCTCCAAAACATCAATATTTCTTTATTGTTCTGCCATCCACCCAAAAATACCCTATAATGGGTTTAACGACGTTAAAGTATTCGGTGTATGTCATGTACAAAACATTGTTGATAGAAGATGACGCCGCACTAGCCAAGCTCTCTCAGATCGCACTAGCCAAACGCGATCTGGAAGTGTTCCATGCCGCCGATGGCTTCACCGCGCTCGATTATCTGGAAGAGAATAAGCCGGATTTAATCCTGCTCGATCTCAACATACCGGAGATTGATGGATGGGGCGTACTGGAAGCGGCTAAGAATCGCTACGGGATCAGCGCTTTTAAGGTGATCGTCACATCCGCCCGCCGCGATATGATTAGCCGTGCGCGAGGGACGTTAGAGATGGTTGACTGCTATCTGATAAAACCTTTCACGATGGGCGAATTGCTCGAAGCGATTGACGAAGCGCTCCCGGACGTGAATCCGGCTAACGTACCCGACTAACGCGAAAACTTCTGCACCTCCCGCGTGACGGTCATTTCATACCGGTTAACCCCTACGCACTCTCCGCCATTTCCGGCGCGGGAGTGACTTTTGATTCCCCTGCAAACCATTTTTTAATCCAATGCTTATATTTTTATGCTGTTAAGATTGGCGCTCACCCGATTCTCATATTATAGTCAATAGCATGTTTTGATTAGATATGAGGGAAGTCATGTTTACACAATCACGATCACGCGGGGGGCTTATCATCGCGTGCATGGCGGCGCTGGTCTTGCTGGCATCCGCCGGAGGATTATTTTCACCACCTGCTGAGACGCAAGCCAGCCCACCCAATCTACCCATCACGAGCTGGCATTTCTTCTCGCAGACAACAGAGCCGACATCCGGCACGGGCACAGCCCGTGCCGGTGACAATTTAGAGGGCGCGAGCTTTGTGTCCTCTGGTACATGGACGCGAGCGTGGCAACATAGGAATTGGTCACAAGAGGAAGTCATCGGCGCGGAGCAGTATGTCGAGTTCAGCATAGACGCGACGGGCTACGGCGATATTTCCGTTGATGTTCACCTGCGGTCATCGCTTGCGATGGATTTCATCCTGTATTACAGCATCGACGGCGAGAACTTCACCGCCCTGCCCGATACCCAGCACACCTCACCCGGCGGAAGTTATAACGTTTACAACTTCGACTTCGCGGACGTGCCGTTAATGAATGACCGCGAGACGCTGGCTTTCCGCGTGTATGGCTACAATGCGCAGTCTGACGCGGCGACGCTGGGCATCGACTATTTTGAAATATACGGCACAACCGGATTCACCGCGATCCAGCCCGCCGACCCGCCCGCCGTCAGCAGTACACAGCCGCTTGACGGGGCGCTAGATGTGCCCATCACCGCCGCGTTGACGCTGAATTTTGAACCCGCCGTCGATATTGCGGCGGACGCCTTCGCGCTGGTCTGCGATGGTTTGGCGGTCACGCTCGACGCGCCGACGGGTGCCGCGCTGGAATCCGCCACGCTGACGCCATCGGCCAGCCTGCCGCATGGCGCGGTCTGCACGCTGACCGCCCGCGCTGATCGCATCGGCAACGCAGACGGCCAACTGAACGGCGGGGACGATCATCAGATCACATTCAGCACCACAGCCGACCCGTTCGGCGCGTGCGATGATTCAGCCACCGCGATCCAGTCGCTGAATCCGCCCGCCGATGACATCGTGATTCAAGGCGTGGTCATCGGCGATTATCAGGGCGCGGGCGGGCTGGGTGGCTTCTACGTGCAGGACAGCGGCGACGATCCGACACGCTCCGACGGCGTGTTCGTCTATACCGGCGCGGACTCCGTGACGATCAGCGCGGGCGATGTCGTGCGTCTGATGGGCGCGGCGCGTGTCGTGGACGGCCAGCGCCAGATCGAGCCGGAGCGCGTGACGGTTTGCGCGTCGGGGCAAGCACTGCCCGAAGCGGTGACGGTCAGCTTGCCGTTCGACTCTGCCGACTATCTGGAGCGCTACGTCGGAATGCTGGTGACTTTCCCGCAGGATTTGACCGTCACCGATGCGTTCTTACTGGGGCGGCACGGCGAGCTAACGCTGGCTTATGGTGATCGCCTGTATCAGCCGACGCAGGTCACGACGGCGGGCGCAGACGCCGCCGCATTACGCGCCGCCAATGACCTGAACCGCCTCATCATCGACGACGCATCGCTGACGCAGAACCCCGACCCGATCATCTTCCCGCTACCGCACGGCCTCAGCGCGGCGGATACCGTGCGGGCGGGCGACACGGTGCGCGGCGTCGTCGGCGTGCTGACCTATACGGCGGGGCGCATCGGCGCGGCGGGCACTCTCGACTATCGACTGCGCCCGCACCTCTCCGCGCCCGCATGGACGTTCACCGCGTCCAACCCGCGCCCGACCAGCCCGCCCGATGTCGGCGGACGGTTGACCGTTGCGACGTACAACGTGCTGAATTACTTCATCACGCTGGATGGCGGCGCGGCGGTATGTGGCGCGTCCGGCACGCTGGGCTGTCGTGGGGCACAGACGCCGGAAGAATTGACGCGACAGGAGCAGAAACTGGTCGCGGCGCTGGTCGCCATCAATGCCGATGTCGTCGGGCTGGTCGAACTGGAAAATCCGCGAGTCGGCGACCCGAGCGCGGCGCTGGCGCGATTGGTCGCCGCGCTGAACGATGCCACCGGCGCGACCACATACGCCTATATCGATACCGGCACCATCGGCGGCGATGCGATCAAAAACGGGCTGATCTACCAGCCGGACGCGGTGACGCCGATCGGTCCGTTCGCGGTACTGGACGATCAAGACCCGTTCACGCGCAACACCCGCCCGCCACTGGCGCAGGTCTTTGAGGAGAACGCCACCGGCGAGCGCTTCATGGTGGTGGTCAATCACTTCAAAGCGAAATCCGGCTGTCCGGCGGACGGCCACCCACATCACGCGGGCAACGCCGACTCCGGCGACGGTCAAGCGTGCTGGAATGCGGATCGCGTGCTGGCGGCTGGTGTGCTGGTCGATTGGCTGGACGAGCTAACCGCCACGACGGGCGTCGGGCGCGTCCTGCTGATGGGCGATCTGAACGCCTACGCCAACGAAGACCCGTTGCGCCTGCTGGCCGATAACGGCTATCAGAATTTGATGTCGTCGTCGTCGGGTTACAGCTTCGCGTTTGATGGCGAATGGGGCACGCTGGATTATGTGCTGGCGAATAGCATCATCGCCGGGGAGATCACCGGCGCGGCACACTGGCACATCAACGCCGATGAACCGCCGGTACTGGACTATCGCACGTCCTTCAAATCCGCCGCACAGATCGTCAGCCTGTACGACGCGACGCCGTATCGCTCCTCCGATCATGACCCGATGCTGGTCGGCCTATCGCTGACGCCGACTCCGGCGGTGCAGAATGGCGATTCGGCGGAGGACGGCATCGCCGCGCTGTATACCGGCGCGGTGGAGAATCTGCGCGTCGCCTTTAACATGGCGGTGTTCGATGATCCAACAAACCCCGACCATCCCGACAACGCCAGCAACCCGAACAACTACATGCTACTATCCGCCGACGACGCCGATGAGCCAACATGCGCCGACATCATAGCGACGGACGGCGAACGCCTGCATCCGGCGGTTGTGGTCTACGCGCCGGACGAACACGCCAGCACATTGACATTTGCGCCGCCGCTAGAAGATGGCGACTATGTTCTGCTGGTGTGCGGCACGACCAGCATCGTCTCCGCGCAGAATCCGCAAATACGCCTCAACGGTGGCGCGGATTGGCGGATCAGCTTCCGTGTGCAGACCGCCGCACCCGTCGATTCTGCGTCCGGCGCGGATTCTGCTGACGCGATGACCGCCGGTGACCGGCCAGCATCGGCGGCTGAAATCGACGCGGAACAGCCACAGCCGGAAGCGCTGGGCATCTCGCAACTGCCAGCCACCGGACAAAGCCCATCACAATATCAGCGCGTGCTGACGCTCCTGCTGGATCGCGGTGGGCGCGTCGGCCTGTCCATTGCGCCGCGCTGATTCTTCGTGTACGGTTAATATACTCGCCCGCGCCATTCGGCAACAGTCGGCGCGGGCGACCTTCGGCAGTCGCCGCGATAGGCGCTTTTAGTCAAGAAGGAGATGGCCGCTTATGCCACCGCTTCGCGTGCTGGAAATCTCCGGCGAACCGTACCAGATGGGTTATCAACACGGGCAGGTCTACGCGGACGACATCCGCAAATTAGCCGAAGAGCGCGTGCATCTGAGCATGGATGATGCGTGGACAGGCCGCGCCCTGTCGCGTGATGACGTGCTGGAATTAGCGGCGGACTGTATGCCCGCGCATCAAGCCTATGCCCCCGATTTGATGGACGAGCTGACCGGACTCGCCGACGCTACCGGAGTCGGCCTGCCGGAGTTGATCGTCGCCAACGGTTTCACCGATTTCGTCGATGTGGTCTATAACATGGACAAAAACGCGCCGCGCACCGCGCCGCAATACGCCGCCAACGATTGCACCACTTTCATGGTCGATGCCAACGTCAGCAAAGAGGGGCACGGCTTCATGGGGCAGACGTGGGACATGCACGCCACCGCGTTCCCGTTCGTGGTGCTTCTGCGCGGCCAGCCAGACGACGCGCCGCGCTTTCTGGCGCTGACCGTGACCGGATGCGTCGGCATGATCGGCATGAACGAAGCCGGGATCGCCATCGGCATCAACAACCTGATGACCGCCGACGGTCAAATCGGCGTGACGTGGCCGTTCGTGGTACGCAAGGTGCTACAGCAAGATAATCTGGACGCGGCGCTCGCCTGCATCACGGAGGCGAAGCTGGCGGGCGGCCATAACTACGTGCTGATGGACAAGAACAGCGACGGCTACAACATCGAAGCGACGCCCAGCGTGTGCATCGTCGAGCCGTTCGAGGAGGACGCCCGCGCCCACACCAACCGCTGTCTGAACGTCCGTACCGAGCAAGTCGAGCGCGGCCTGACTCCCGATCTGGTAGACGACAGCGACACGCGGCTGAATCGGGCGACCATCCTGCTACGCGATCATCCGATCACGCCCGCCCGCCTGATGGCGATCACCGCAGATCGCAGTGACGGCCTATATAGCATCTGCGCGATGAGCGAAGCGCCCTACTACAGCGAGACGTGCGGCGCGGCCATCATGCGTCCCGGCACACGCGAATTCTGGGGCGTGTGGGGCTTGCCCAACCGCAACAATTACCAGCGTTTCATCGTGTGATGTGTGACCGGACACGTCGCGCCCACGGTTTGCCGTTATCGGTGTTGGTATGTAGGGGCGCATTACATTGACCACGCCCGAATCCACGAAATAGCGACAATAACGCATCTTTCGCCGCGCTGAGTCGTTTTAAGATTCACGATGACATGCTACATACCAAAGGAGAGACGCTATGCGCCGTGTAACCGCCGAATTGAACAACCAGCGCCCGCCGCGTCGCGGGCGCTTATTACAGTGGTTTGCTATTTTCTACTTCTGGGTGGCCGGTTGGAAAGTGGAGGGCACGCTCCCCGATAACCCGCGTATGCTGATTACCGGCGCGCCGCACACCAGCAACTGGGACGGCTGGAACGTCATCATGACGAGCTGGATAGCGCGTGTCGAGCTGAAATGGATGATTAAAGCGGAGTTCTTGCGCTGGCCGTTGATCGGCTGGTTTTTGCGCTGGGCGGGCGCGGTGCCCATTCGCCGCGATTCCAGCCATAACGTGGTGTCGCAATCCGCCGAGCAACTACGCACCGCCGACGAGATGCTGTTGCTCGTCGCGCCGGAAGGCACACGCCGCAAGACCGACCACTGGAAGACCGGCTTCTACTGGATCGCGCATCAAGCCGACGTGCCGATCCTGTGCGCGTTGATGGACTACGGCAACAAGACCATCAGATTCACCGGCCCGTATCATCCGACGGGCGACATCCTGAACGACATCGAGAAGATATGGGACGATTACCGTCCGGTGCAACCGCTACATCCCGAAAAACTCAGCGATATGCGCCTGCGCCCGCGTGATCGTGAGCGCTTCCAGCAGGCACAACCGGCACAACAGGAAGAGACATCATAGCGTCTCGCCGCCGTTGACTTCCAGCACCGTACCGGTGACGAAGCTCTCGCGGCACAGATACGCCACCGCCCGCGCCACGTCGTCCGGATGACCGGTGCGCCGGATCGGTAGCTCTTCGCCCATCTCGCGCCACCGTTCATCTGACGAGCCGGAATCCTGCAATACCGGGCCGGGCAGGACGCCGTTCACGCGGATGTTGTGCTTGCCCAGACTGAGCGCACTGACTTGCGTCAGCATCAGCAGACCGGCTTTGCTCACGCCATGATCGACGCGCTTGAGCCATGGCCGCATCGCGCCATAGTCCAATATATTGACGATGCTCCCGCCGCTCGGCGTGTTGCGTAGCATCATGCGGGCGGCCTGCTGGGTACACAGTAGCGGCGCGGTCATGTTCAACGCGATGGATTGCTCCCAGTCTTCCAGCGTCACGTCTAATAGCTCATTGCGCGTGAATGATGAGGCGCTATTCACCAGAATATCCAGCGTGCCGAAGTGATTCATCGCGGCGGTAAAGACGGTATGCACCCCTTCTAACGTGCTGATGTCAGCGCGGACGCCAAACGCATCCACGCCCAGCGATTTCGCCTCCTGCACCGTATCGCGCACCTCACTCTGGTCGGTGTTGTGATAGTGAATGATGAGGTTCACGCCAGCGCGGGCCAGTTCCAGCGCGATAGCCTTACCGACGCGGCGGGCGCTTCCGGTCACCACTGCTACCTGTTCGCTCAGATCAATTTGCATGATTTAACCACCTATTTTACGGTCAGGCGGCCACCTAACAGGGCTATGGCCGCTAGCCTAATGTTACCCCATACCGGCGGGCGACGGCAAATCGCGGGCGCGATGGATTGCGCCCCTACATACAAACACCGTCAATCCATATCATCCGGCGCGACGACACGATACACCGATTCGCCGTAGACCGGTTCCAGATACGCGGCGCGGGCGACATCGCGGCCATCATAGCGCAGGCCAGCGCGTCCGGCGGCGACATCGCGCCAGAAATCGCCGCCCGCCGAATCCAGCGCGATTTGCGGCACGAACACATAATCCACCCCTGCGGAGCGCAACAGCGCCGCGTTCGCCTCATCCGCCGGATTCTCCCAGAACGCCCGCAGGGAGTCGTCGTCCGGCTGATTCAGCGCGAAAGGGATAAGCGGATAGAACACCGCACGACGCTCCGCGATGACCGGCGTCCATGCGCCTTCGGCGGTCTGCGGATGGTTGAGGATCAGCGCGTCAGGGTCAGTCTGCTCGCTAATCCAGCGCAGAGCAGAGACATCGGCGCGGGTAGCGTGGGCGGGCGGCACGCCCAGCGTCAGCAGACCGCGCAACGGCTGATTCAGCGCCGCCACGCTCAGCAGGGCGAACATACCCGCCGCACTCAGCGCGTATATCTGGCGATAGTTCAAACTACGCCCCAGACGCGGCTGAACGTGCATCTCCCACAGCCACAGCGCCGCCGATCCGCCGACCAGCATTAGCGGGATGATAACCCCGTGCCAGCCTATCGCGTGGAAGTCGATAAAGCGGTTCAACGGCGGGAAGATCGCGGCCACGCCGCCGGTCACCGCGAAATCCAGCACCATCAACAGCCAACCCGCCGCTAAAATGGCGATCAAGTCGCGCTGTTGCCAGCCCAGCCAGATGCCGAAGAACGCCAACGGCCACAACCACACGCCGTTATTCTGCACCATCACATACAGATGATCGACGGAACGGACGAACGGCGACTCGAAATCGACGCGGAACAGATCGCCCGCGTCAGCCAGCCATGGCGCGACGCCGGCCAGCGCGATCACCGGCGCGACCACCGCCAGCAATCCCCATGCGCGAACGCTGACGCGCTCATGCGCCAGCCACATCGTCGCCAGCCACGGCACAAAGCCGATCAGCAACACGACGAAAACGCTGATGTCGCTGATGAACGTCGCGCCCATCAGCAAGCCCGCGCCGATCAAATCCGCCGGATATTGGTGACGCAGATAGCGTAGCGCGTAGATGAAAAACCCTTGCGTGAAGGCCAGCGCCATCAGCGCCGGATAGTGACCGTTAATCAGCAAGCCATACACGCCGAGACTCGCCAGCATCACCAGCGCCATCGCCCGCCCCAACCGCTTGTTACGCAACTCCGCGCCGAAGTCATACGCCAGCCACACATTGAGCAACGCCGCCACCGCGCCCGCCGCGAATTGTACGGTGTGCAGACCGGCGTTCAATTGCTGGCTGAGATACGCGGTCAGCGCGTTGAATCCGGGCGCGTGCAGATAAGCGACATCGGGCAGGAACGGCGCGAGCATGTTCAGCATTTCGCCGTCGCGCATCGCCAGCGCCATCAGGCCGTATGTCTGCGCCTGCTCGCCGAACGGCACCGGCAGAAGCACCACCGGCAAAGCCAGCAACAGCGCGATGCAGGCCAGCACGCTCAAATCTTGCGGACCCGGCCAGCCCTGATCGGCGTCGAGCAGTTCTTCGCCGCGTGCCTCCGCCCGTGATTGACCGACGGCCAGCGTCCCGCCCAGAAAGATGCCGGTCATCAGCGCGAACATCAGATAATCAATGACCAGCGTTTCCCATCCAAACAGCGACGAGTAGAAGATCGTCCCGCCCACGACCAGCGCCAGCGAGAGCGTCGCCGCTAGGCCGATGCGCGGTTGGCTGGTCGGCCATGCCGGGGACAGCATCGCGCCCGCGCCCAATATCACCGCGCCGAATACGAACAATACAAAAATAGGCATAGATCAGCGTGTCGCCTTTCGTTAACATGAGCGCACATTCATCATATGCCAGTATAGCGACGCCGCCGCGCAATCTCTAGGACGGTTTGCGCCGCAAAGTATCACGGTATCGCGTTGAATGTCGGCACGCCGCCGATCTCCCCCGCGATCCACCCCTGACGGGCGTCGCCGGTATTGACCAGCCACCAATCATAGCCATCGAAGCGCACCGGCCCGGCCAGAATGCGGGCGTATTCGCCGCGCCGCAATACCTCACGGGCGAAGGGCGCTTCTAAGCCCGGCGCGTTGCGGATGTTGAGTATCTCGCTGTTGATCTGCACCTGCTGGCCGGTCTGGAAGGCGCTCCCCTCCACCACGCCACGCGGCAACAACGGCGCGGACTCGTCATCGGGCGGTGTCGGCAACGCGAAGGGCGGGATGGTCGCGCCGTCACCGCCCGCGCTATCGGCCACCACGCGACCATCGGTATAGGCGACATAGCCGCGCCCGTCCACGATGACGGTCACGGCGGAGCGCTCCGCGTTCCATGTGACGCTCTGCGGCGCACCGTCGCCGATGGGCGGCGTCAGGAAGTTGCCGTTGCCGTCAATGATGCGGACGGCGCTCTCGGCGGCGGGACGCCCCAGCGCCACGAACGAGCCATCCGGACGCTGTACCGCATCCTGCAACCACAGCCCACGCGATGAGCCATCCAGCACCACGCGCAGATCATCACCATCCGGCGCGACTGTGCCAATGATGACGCCGTGCGCCGCGCTCCGCCCACTGACCACGATGCGCCCGCCGTCGTTCGTCCATGCGCCATAATCAAAGCGCAGGGTGGGCGGTTGGCGCTCGCTTGACTGGTCAAGCGGGGTGATGAGTAACGCGCCGCGTCCGGAATCGGGGATGTGTTGCCGCACGATCAAGCGCGTGCCATCCGGCGACCAGTGTAGATCGACGCTGTGCGCTTCAAAATCGCGCCCGCCGCCCAGTATACAGCCCGGATGCCCCTCACGCGGACAATCGCGCACCAGCGCCCGCGAATCGCCGGTCTGTGTATCCAGCAGATGCACGCCGTCTTCGCCGGTGGGGTCGGGATGACCGCCGCGCCCGCCATCGACCACGAACGCCACATAACGCCCGTTCGGTGACCACGCCACCGCCGTCACGAAGTAGTCATTCTGTTCCGGTGCGCTGACCTGCGCCACGAAAGGCGAGAACGGCTTGGCCGGTATTTGATCGCCCGCGCCGGTGTTGATGGTCAACACGCCGTTCTCGCTGGTCTGCACGTACTGGTCGGGGTTGGCCGGATTGCGGGCGAAGATGCGCGGCAGAGCGTCGCCACCAGCAAAGCGGATCGCGCCCTGTCCTATCGGCACAATCGCGCCGATGGTGAATGATTGCGTGCTGTCCGGGCTGGTAAACGCCCGTTGCGCGACTTCGACTTGCTGTTGCCAGTTGGCGGGCACGGTGGGCGGCGGCACGGCTACCGGCGGCACGGTGGGGAAGATGAACGTCGCCGTCGGTGGCGGCGTGCCGGTTGGCTCGAAGCCGGGCAGGTTCGGGTCGCCGATGCGCTCCTCCGGCGTGTCGTCGTCGGGCGGGAGCGTGCCCTCGATGACCTCATCGGGCGCGAGTGTGGCAAAATCGGGCGTGGCGTCCAGCGTCGGCGCGATGATCTCTTCCGGCGTGGGCGGCACGAGCGCGACGGCGGTCTGCTGGCGTGATTCCGCCTGCGCGGTGGCGGTCAATGGGAAGGCGGTCTGCGTCGCGTAAAACCATTCGGCGATTTGCGTCAGCGCGGCGTCG
>REDR01000065.1 GCA_007693385.1 Anaerolineaceae bacterium | reverse complement strand
GTGACCCCAACGGGACTCGAACCCGTGTTTTCGCCTTGAAAGGGCGACGTCCTAGACCGCTAGACGATGGGGCCTTCCTGTTATTTACCCCCGAAGTGTATCAGGCTGTTTAGCTAAAGTCAACACCATCTTGAACCCAAAATTCAACTTTTAAGCGCAAGTGATGGCGTAGGTTTGCACCGGTTGGCCGCGCCCGCGCAGGTTCAGTTCGCCGGATGCCGCCACATTAACGTGATCGCGCACTGCCTGATATGCCGCCGCGCTGACCAGTATGCGTCCGCCGTGCGCCGCGTCCTGCAAGCGCGAAGCGATATTGACCGTATCGCCCACCGCCGTATAATCCATCGCTTGCACCGTGCCCACATGCCCCACCACCGCCGTGCCGGTATGGATGCCGAAATTCACCGGCAAGCGGAACTGCGGCGGCAGATCACGGTGAAAGTCCGGCAAGGCGACATGAATATCACAGGCGGCATTCACCGCACGGCGAACGTGATCGGCCTGTTGCAACGGCGCGTTGAAAAGCGCCATCACCGCATCGCCCATGAACTTGTCGATTGTGCCGCCGTGCGCCTGCACGATGTCTACGATCAAGTGATGATAACGGTTCAATATTGACAGCAGATTCTGCGGGTCGGTGCGCTCGGAGATGCCGGTGAAGCCTTCAATGTCGGCAAAAAAGACGGTCACTTCTTGCAATTGACCGCCCAGCTTGACATCGTGCGGGGCTTTGAGCAATTGCTCGACGACTGACGGCGCGACGAAACGCTCGAACGTCTGGCGGATGACCTTCTGCTTGTCGCGTAGATCGTCGGTGGTGACTTTCATCCGCAAGCGTGCTTGCACGCGGGCGATCAACTCCAGCGGGTTAAATGGCTTGACCAGATAATCCTCCGCGCCTAACCCGAAACCCTCCAGACGAGAGCCGATGTCATCGAGCGCGGTGAGGAAGATGACCGGAATATCGGCCAGATGCTCGTCGGTCTTGATCTGCGCCAGTAACTCGAAGCCGGACATGCCGGGCATGTTGATGTCCAGCAAGATCAAGTCGGGGGTATGGGTCGCCAGCACGTCGAGCGCCTCCGCGCCGGAATACGCGGGCAATATTTCATAGCCGCCTTCGATCAAAATATCGCCAATCAACCGGATGTTGTGCGCGTGGTCGTCCACCGCGAGAATCTTCATCTATTCCCCCAGATACCGCGCCAACTTTTTAGTGAATTCAGCGAAGTTGATCGGCTTGGTCAGGTAGTCATCACAACCGGCGGCCAGCGCTTTCTCACGATCACCGGCCATCGCGTGGGCGGTCAGCGCGATGATGGGAATATGGTTGAGTGCGGGATCGGCTTTGATCTGGCCGGTAGCCGTCCAGCCGTCCATTTTTGGTAACGACAAATCCATCAAGATCAAGTCGGGGACTTCTTCCTGTGCGCCCGCGACACCCTGCACACCGTCGCGGGCTTGAATGACTTCATGCCCCATCGATTGCAGAAGATCGACGATCAGTGTCATGTTATCTCTGTTATCTTCAATGACTAGAATCCGTCTCTGGCTCATAAAAACCTCTGTGTGTATCGGCTAGCTGTCTGCGGTCTGTTGCGCCTTCGCGCTGACCGGCAATGCGACAAAAAATGTACTACCCTGTCCGGCGGCACTACTCAGCCAGACCGTGCCGCTGTGCATTTCCACGAGGCGGCGACAAATCGCCAGACCGAGTCCGGTACCGCCGAATTCGCGTGTACGACTGCCGTCGGCCTGCGAGAAATCATCGAAGATACGGCTCTGATGTTCCGGCGAGATGCCGATACCGGTATCTTTGACGGCCAGCACCGCCCATCGGCCATCGCGCAACCAGCCGGTGGCGGGCAATGGTAGGTCAGCGCTCATGCCGTTAGTCACGGTGATGTACGAAGCGGAGAGCGTGATGCCGCCTTCTCGCGTGAACTTGACCGCGTTTTCCAGCAGGTTGTTCAGCGCTTGCTGGATTCTGCCGCTATCGCCGTATAATTGCGGCATTTCATCGGCCACCTGTACCGCGAAGCTCAGCCCTTTGTCGGCGGTGGCGGCCTGATAGATCGGCTCTAGCTCGGCGATGACGCCGCTAATGTCGAACGTGCGGACGTGCAGTTCCATTTTACCGGCGTCGATCTTGTTCAGGTCGAGGATGTCGCTGATTAAATCTAGCAGACTGCGGCCATTTTCGTAAATCTTATGCACGCGGTCATTCTGCTTATCGGTCAACCCGCCGTAAACGCCGTTACGCAACAGATCGCTATAGCCGAGAATCGAATTAAGCGGCGTCCGCAATTCATGGCTGATGTTGGCGAGAAATTCGCTCTTGTACTGGTTGGCGAGCTTCAACTCGCGGTTGAGGTCTTCCGCGCGATTTTTCTCGGTGGCTAGATCATTGATGACCTGTTGCAGGCCGCGATTGGTGGTCTGCAATTCTTCGTTGAGGTGCTGTAATGGCCCGAAGATGCGGGCACGGAAAAGCGTCGAGCCGGTGGCGATCATCGCGGCGACCAGCAAGGCGCGGTCTAGCGGCCATTCGCGCAGGGCATCCGGCAGAAAGACAGTGTAGGCGACGACCAGCAAGAACGCCGCGCCGACCAGTTGATTCGACGCCGGATGATCGGAACTGAGTGCCACCCACAGCGCCAGACCGCTATAAAGCACGGCCAGCGCGACGCACGCATAGCCGACGGGGTTCAACGTCAGCGAGCCGTCCGCGTTCAGCGTGTAAGGGTCGGCCAGCCAGACGAGGAGCAAGCCGCCCACGAATAAAAACGGGCTGACGGTAGTCAACAATCCGGCGATGCGTCCGCCGGGCACCAGATAAAACACCACGACGTAATATAGCAGTAAGGCGGTCAACAGCATGAAGCCTAGACGCAGGCCGACTAACGTCTCCACCGATAACGCGATGCCTGGATCGCGGGCGGCTTCGATCAACCCGACTAGCGCCCAGCCCGCCGCCATCGCGCAGAAGCCGATGAACAAATAGGCGATGAGGTCGCGTTGTGGTTGCAGAGCAAAGGCGAACACCCAGCCAACCGCCACCGATAACGCCAGCAAATTCAGCAGGATGTGGGTTAGTTCTAAGAAGGTCAACATGCGTCACCTCATCGCTGTCAGGTCAGCCGGTCAATCGCCGAAGCGATGCGGTTGAACGGCCCCAAACTGATTCAGCGGCCAGTAGCGGAACAGCACTTCGCCGATGATATGATCGCGGGACACCGCACCGAAGCGCCGCGAATCGTCGCTGACGTTGCGATTATCGCCCAGCAAGAAGTATTCATTCGCGCCGAGCGTGACGGGCGCTTCGCTATCCGGACAGCGAAAAGCGGTGCAGGGTTCGAGGATGTACGGTTCGTCGAGTGGTTGACCGTCGATGTGTACGATGGTGTCGATGATCTGCACCGTCTCGTCGGGCAGACCGACCACGCGCTTAATCAGCGATGCGTCGTCTGGATTGGCGCCGGGCACGTTGAACACGACAACATCGCCGCGTTTGGGGTCGCCCATCAGGTAATGCACGCGGCTGATAACCAGATATTCGCCCTCTGTGAAGTTGGGCATCATGCTACTGCCATGCACCACCGAGCGCGGCATGGTCAATTGAAGCAGGGTAAAGACCGCGAAGAAAAAAACAATCGTGCTGATAATTTCGCGCAGGAAGGCGAAGCGATTGATTCTAGGACGGCTTAGCGGAATCCGTTCATCGCTCATCATCATGTAACGCTCTCTGGATAAGCTATTCTTGCGATGGATAACCGGCGCGCCCTAAAATGCCCCAGTCGGTGGGCGGCCAGTAGCGTACAAACACCTTGCCGACGATATATTCCCGCGTGACCGCGCCGAAGTTACTCGCCCGCGAGTCGCGGCTACGATTGCGATTATCACCCATGACGTAGTATTCATCCGCCGCCAGCGTGACCAGCGTATCGCGGCATCGCTGTTCGGTGCATGGTTCGTTGATGTATGGCTCGTCGAGTTGCTGACCGTTGACATAGACCAGCGTATCGCGGATTTCCACCGTATCACCGGGCACACCGATCACGCGCTTGATGTAGTCTTCGCTGGTGTTGTTGGGATAGTGAAACACGATCACATCGCCGCGCTGGGGATCGCCGATCAGATAATCAATGCGGCTGACGATCAAGTATTGACCGTCATAGAAAGTCGGCTCCATGCTGGGGCCTTGCACGACGAAGCGCACCGTTGAAAGGTTGACCAGCACGTAGATGACGCCAATCCAGATCAGCAGATCGAACAATTCGCGCATCAGGCCGAAGCGATTGACCGGCGGACGTGGTGGCGCGGGCGTATCGGCGGGCTGGTGCGGCAAAGCATCCGGCGCGGTGTGCGGCGGCGTGGCAATCATCTGAGATGTGGTCGTTGGCGTTGAATCGGGCATATTCCGGTTTTCTATCGTTCATTCTAACGCATTATATAGCACAGCCCGCGATGATGACAATGCCGCAGAGACACCGCCCCGCCGGTTAGGAGTCATTGCGGCGGGGGTCGTTCTTGCTGGGGCGGAAGCTCATGCGGATGGGCGTGCCTTCAAACGGATGCGCTTCGCGGAAGCGATTTTCCAGAAAGCGGCGATAGGTGAAATGCACTAGCTTGGTATCGTTGACATGAAACAGGAAAAGCGGCGGCGCGGTTGATACCTGTGAGCCGACGTATATCTTCAGGCGCTTAGTGCCTTTAACCGGCGGCGGGTGACGCTGGAGTGCTTCGCGCAGGATGCGGTTAACCTCCGCAGTGGGCAGGCGCACAAAGCGATTTTCCCACACGCGATGCGCCGTCTTCAGAACGCTGTGAATTCGCTGGCCGGTGAGGGCGCTGACGAAAACAAGCGGCGCATAATCGACAAATTGCAGGCGCTCGCGCACGTTCTTCTCGTATTCGGTCATGGTGTAAGCGTCTTTAGCGACGGCATCCCATTTGTTGACGACGATCACCAGACTTTTATAAGCATCCAGCACATAACCGGCGATGTGTTCGTCCTGCTCGGTGACGCCGAGTTCGCCATCCAACACCAGCAAGACGACATCGGCGCGTTCGATGGCTTTCATGGCGCGGATAACGCTGAACTTTTCGACGCCGGGTTCGATGCGTCCGCGCCTGCGGATGCCTGCGGTGTCGATCAGCGTCACATCTTCGCCATGCCATTTGATGCGCGTGTCGATGGCGTCGCGGGTGGTGCCAGCGATAGGGCTGACGATGACGCGCTCCTCACCGATGATGTGATTCAGCAGGGTGCTTTTACCGGCGTTTGGCCGCCCGACGATGGCGATTTTGAGATGGTCGTCGTCTTCGTCTTCGTCGTATTCGCCCGCCGTCTCACGGATGGCGGTCACGACTTCATCGAGCAGGTCGCCGGTGCCCAGACCGTGTATCGCGCTGATGGCGACAACCGCGCCGATGCCCAGCGCGTAGAACTCGATGCTCTCGGCGGTTTTTTCCAGCGTATCCGCCTTGTTAGCGGCGACGACGACGGGCTTACTGGTGCGGCGCAACACTTCGGCGATCTCTTGATCCGCCGCCGTGACGCCGTGCCGGATGTCTACCAGCATGATAATGACATCCGCATCCTGTATCGCCAGTAACGCCTGTGTTTTGATCTCTTGAATGAAGTCGGCGCTCCCTTCGGCCAACGGCGACTCGTCGCGCCCGCCTCTAGGCTGATAGACTTCGATGCCGCCGGTGTCGATGACGGTGAACGTCACGCCGTTCCAGTTGGATTCGGATTGCAGACGGTCACGGGTGGTGCCGGGGATGTCATCGGTGACAGCCATACGTTCCCCAACCAGTCGGTTAAAGAGCGTACTCTTGCCGACGTTAGGCCGCCCGACAAGGGCGACTACCGGTTTTCTTGCCATGATGATCTTTCTTGAAATTATTCGGACTGCTTGATTCTAACAGATTTTCACGTTGATGTGCAGGGAGATGTATTCTTCACGGCAACCGTCCGCGGTGGGCGCGGCACGTTACGCCCCTACCCGCGTTATTTTCGTGAACTGCGCCGCCGCCGTTACGGTGATGGCTGATCGCCTTCTGCGGGAGTGATGGTGACGGTGATCGTCGCCGGATTGACGGTGATGCCGGACGGGTCGATCTGCGTTTGCGGCAGGATGGCACGCGGCGTCAGATCGTATATGCCCGCCCCTAGATCGCCGATGTCAACGATGACGCGGATAGATTCCGCCTGCAAATCACGCACGAGGGGCGCGGGGCCGGTGACCAGCACGACGACTCCTTCTAGTGAGGCTTGCGCCTGTAGGTCATCGTCAAGGCCGACCAACTCAATCGGGATGTTATCGAACTGGCGCGTGTCGGTCTGCGGCATGACTTCCAGAAAAACGGTGACGTTCGCATCGCCCAATATCGGGAAGACTTCGCCGGTTGCGAATACGATGGGCACGCTGATCTCAAACGGTTGGCTACGCCCGCTAAGGTCGATCTCGGTGGTGCGTAACGGCGTGCTGACGCCGCTTAGCTCATCACGCGAACCGATCAAAAATACGGTCTGCGGTTCGTAGCTGATGGCGGATAGCGTGTAGCCTTCCGGCAATGTGCCGGTGGCGATGCTAGGCGAGACGGAGACTTCGCGCAGGTCGTCACGCTGGCGAATCTCGACGGTGACTTCGACGAATTGCGGTTCGACATCGACTTCGGGCACGATGTCGCCGTCGGCATTAACCGGCACAAGGCGGACATTATCGCGCAGGGTGTCGCGCTGGTCACGCAGATCAAGCAGAGCGCGGGCGGCGACAACCTGTTGCACGCGGCTCGATACGCCGCGCACCGTCACCTGTGATTCGCTGAACGATGCCGGCTGGCTGATGAAATTAGGCGGCAAGGTGCGATCCGGCGCGATCTCGGCGATGACCTGTACCTGCTGAACTCGTATCTCCTCGATGGTGAGCGTGATCTGCTTGGGCTGTGTGTCGGCATGGCCGCGCCGCGCCAGTCCCGTCTCTAGCTCGATGGTATAAGTGCCCGGCCCATAGCCGGTCAGATCAGCGCTAACGATGATGTCTTCGGCGGTGAGGTTATCCTGCACGGATGCTTGAGCGCGAACCGTCACCCAGACGCTATTGGTCTGCTGTTCGACAACGGTCATGCCGTCGTCTAGCTCGACATTGACCGGAATGCGCGTGCGGAAGCGTTGTTCGGATACCGGATCGGCCTGTGTGCTTGCCAGCACCCACACGAAGAAGGCCAGCGCGAAAGCGGCGAAGAACCATAACAGATTGCTGACGATCAGGCGGTTGAGGGTGTTGTTATCTGCTCTTTGCGTCACGTTTGTTCACGCCGTTCCTATGTAATGCCGAACAGATCGCTGACGCGCTCTTGCAAACGTGCCCGCAGGGATTTCTTCTCGGTACGGCGCGGGCCATAGAACGCGGTGAGGATCGTCCGCAGGCGGTCAGAGTCCAGACGGGCGACCATGCGCCCGCCGTTGGTGATGGCGATTTTGCCGGTCTCTTCGGAGACGACAACGCACAGCGCATCGCTCACTTCGCTGATGCCGAGTGCGGCGCGATGGCGCGTGCCCATCTTGCGACTCGGCAGATTGCGATTAGCGGTCAATGGTAACACGGACGCGGCGGAAGCGATGCGCCCGTTTTTGTCGATGATGACCGCGCCATCGTGCAATTCGGTCTTCGGCCAGAACAGCGTCAATAAGATTTGCGCGTTCACATCGCTATCGAGCATCGAGCCGGTGCGGATGTATTCTTCAAGCGGGCTGTTGCGTTGCAGGACGATCAGCGCCCCGTGCCGCCGTTCGGATAGCCGCTCCGCCGCCTGACAAATCTCCGCGATGATGCGCGTCCGCAGGCTATCCGGCGCTTGCATGTTGAATAACATACTGCCGCGCCCCAGACGTTCCAGCCCGCGCCGCAATTCTGGCTGGAAGATCACCGGAATGGCGACGGCCAGCACGGTCAGCGCGTTGGCGAGTACCCATCCCAGCGCACGGAACTGAAACACGCTGGAAATGACGATCAGCCCGACGAGCAAGACCACCGTGCCGCGTACTAGAACCATCGCCTGTGTACCGCGAAACAGGAACGTCAGCGCGAAGAACAGCAAAGCGACGATGAATATATCGACCAGATCGGACGATGTTAGGTTTTCGATTGCCCAGATAAATTCCACCGGATGCCCTCTGCGTTGCGCTCTACATACACACTCTCACACTTATTTTAACTGCGCTAGAAGCCGCTTGTAATCGTCTAAGTTGGTCGGTTGCAGGCTGATGATGCGCTTGATGGTGTTACGCGCTTCTTGCCTCATGCCGGCCTGCAATTGAATCTCGCCGAGCGCGTCGAATTGGGCGATGGCGTCTTCTTTGCGGCGCATCTGCTGGTAGATGGCGGCCAGACGCGAGCGCAGGCCGGGATCAGCCGGATACGTTTTGACCAGTTGTTCCAGTTGCTTAATCATCTTGTTGGCCTGCTTGCGTTTGGCATATAGCCCCAGCAGGCGGTCAAGATAGCGATTGGCGGTGACGTTGTTGCCCTGACTGAAGTTCAGCTCGACCAGCATTTGATAGGCGCGTTCATCGGTGGGCAGGATGTCTACGATTTCCTCATAGATGCGGACGGCGCGGCGCGTGTCCATGCGTACCTGCTCCATATCGGCTTGATTGTGCTTGATGTTCGCCATGCGTTCGGGCGGCGCGTCGATCCTGCGGGCGAGTCGCTCGGCTTGCTGGTATGTCTCGCGGGCGGCGTCGAAGTTGCCGAGTTGAATATAGGTGCGGCCTAGCTCGACGTATTGCGTCAGCGCGTCGTCGTGGCGTTCTTCGCTCTCTAACAGTTCGATCAAACTGAGGCGCACATCAACATCAAGCGGCGCCATATCCAGCACTTCGGACAGGATCGAGGCGGCGCGGGGGATTTCTTCGCGTGCCATGTATGAACGGGCGATGACATCATATTTATTGATCGCCTGACGCGGGCGGCCTTCGTGCATCATGATTTCCGCCATGCGGACGTGAATCGGCAGGTAATGCGGCGCTGTGACCATCGCTTCGTGTGCTTCGTCCATCGCCAGCGTGTATAGCTTCTGGTTGATATAATCGTCAATGCGCGAGACGATGGCGGCTAATTTGTCACTGCCGCCGGTGCTGAAGAAATCACGCACGCCCTGATCGCCCTGCGTGTCCAGAATTTCGGAGACGTGCTTGCGCGTGGTCGGGATGCGGCTTTTCCAGTCGTCGCCCTGTAGCAGATCGACAAAGCGCTCGTTGATGGCGGCCAGCATATCGTCGCCGGTGCCATCCAGCGCCCCCAGCAGACGATTATACAGCGTGCCCATCTCGGCGCGTTCTTGATCGTTCATCACGAGGTTGGTATCCACCGCTTGCAAGCTCTGGATGAGATAGCGGGCGGCCTGTCGTTGCTTATTGAGCGCCATGCTCGCCATGCCCAGACCATGCAACGCGCCCGCCGCCAGCTTTTGCAGGTCGGTGGAGCGCGATAGATAGTCAATCGCATCGTCGGGTTGATCTTGCAGACACAGCATCGCGCCCAGATTAAAGCGTAGGGCGCTGTGGTCTACGTCGGATATGCCGCGTTTGTAAGCCTGAATCGCGCCGTCATAGTTGCCCTGTCGCTGTAACTCCATGCCTTGCATGACGCTAGCGACAGCGCCATCCAGCCGCCCGAGTGAGGCGATGTAATCGGCTAGGAGCGCTAGCGCGTCGCGCATCGCCTCCCCGATAGGGCCGAACCCTTCGGTGTCCTCTTCTTCCGGTTCGTCTTCAACGGAGACGCCAGCCGCTTCGAGCATGGCCTTGTTCTCGCTCACTTCGTCTTCGATGTCCGGCAAGGCCACCGGCCCACCGGAACGCAGAGCGCGGAGCGTATTCAGCGCCTGTGGGTTGCGGCGGTCAAGCCGCAGGGCGCGTTCTACCGCTTTGATCGCCTTCTCGGTATCGCCGCCGCGCTGAAAGTTGAAGGCCAGCGTCAGGTATTCGCGCAGGGCACGCCGACGGTCACCGATGCGCTCGTAGGCTTGCGCCAGCCGCGCATGAATCATCAGCAGGCCGGGCGTTAATTGCGTGGCGCGTGCCCAGTTGCCGATGGCTTTTTCCAGATCGCGCAGGCTGAGGTAGATGTCGGCGACGGCGATATATTGCTGTGCCGCCTCTTTCAGCCGCCCCAATCGTTCCAGCACATCGGCGCTTTTTTCCAGTGGTGCGGGATCATCAGGCAGAAGCTGGTGGGCGCGTTTGTACACACGCAGGGAATCTTCCAGCCGTCCGGTACTCAACAGCGCCCAGCCCAGATACAGATGCGCTTCGCCGTCGTCGGAGAACTCTCGCACGGCGGCGGTATAGCTACGCACAGCAGAATCCCATTGATGTTCCCACGCGAAATCGTGGCCTTCACTCATATATGCTTCGTAATGCTCGCGGTTGCCTGCCATGTGCAAATTCCCGAAACGTTAACCAACAAAAAATCAACTGCTCATCAGATGAACGAGGATCGCCTTCTGCGCGTGCAGGCGATTTTCGGCCTGCTGGAAGATCAATGACTGCTCACCGTCCGCTATTTCGTCGGTGATCTCCTGCCCGCGATGCGCCGGTAAACAGTGTAACACGACGGCTGTCGGTTTGGCCTGTTTCATCAGGTCGGCGTTGACCTGATATTGCGAGAACTGGTTGAGGCGATCAATCGACTCGGCCTCCTGTCCCATGCTCACCCATGTATCGGTGTAGACAACATCGGCTGAGGCCACCGCTTCCAGCGGGTCAGTCGATTGCTCGTAGCGGATGCCGCTTGACTCCAGTAAGGAGCGTACCGGCTCGATTTTATCGGCGGGTATCTCGTAGCCGGACGGCGTGGCGATGGCGAAATCCATGCCGAACTGGGCGCAGGCAATCAACGACGATAGCGCGACGTTGTTCCCGTCACCGATGAACGCGAATTTCAACCCTTCTAATTGGCCGAAATGCTCATAGACGGTCAGCATATCGGCCATCGACTGGCACGGGTGGCGGTCATCGCTCAGCCCGTTGATGACCGGCACGCTGGCATGTTGCGCTAATTCGAGTACGTGTTGATGGTCGAATACCCGCGCCATGATACCCTGCACGTAGCCGGATAGCACCCGCGCCACGTCGCCGATGCTCTCGCGTTCGCCCAGCCCGATCTCTGACGGGCCGAGCATCAAGGCCGATCCGCCGAGATGGGTCATGCCGACTTCAAACGAAACGCGGGTGCGTAGGGATGGCTTCTGAAAGACCATACCCAGCACCTGACCGGCCAGCACCGGCTGGTTGCCGCCCGCTAACCATTCGCGCTTGAGGTGAACCGCCATATCCAAAAGATTCCACAGGTCTTTTGATGACCAGTGATTCAGTTCTAAGAAGTGTTTCATCATCTCTCATTTCCGGTGTTAAGTCGCTGTCCAACCCGCCGCACGCCGCAACATCAAGCGGACGCGAGTATAGCATCTATACTGTATCATATTGTAACGCAGAATGACGCGCAATTGACACCACAAAAACGGCGGGCGGCAGTTTTAGGTTTTCTCGGCGCGTGGTTTGTTATGTGGTGAGCGCGGGTGATGATGCAGACCGCCGGAGAAAAACAGAACCGCCGTCCGGCATTTGAGCGGACGGCGGCGGAGATGCGACATCAGGCGCGTAGTTTTTCGATGTCGGGCGTGATGGCGGCGCCGGTATCTTTGTCTATCCAGCGGATTTTGTTGGCCGGGAAGCGTAGCCAGATCGTCTCGCCGGGATCAACGAAGAAGTCAGGATGCGTGGAGACTTTCAGCGTGTCCTGTGATGTGTTGATGGTCAGCAGGTTTTGCGAACCAAGCGGCTCGATCACCTTGACTTCGACGGCTAACGCGCCGTCAAGCGGCGTTTTGGACGCTTCCATGTTCTCGGCGCGGATGCCGAGCAGGACTTCTTTGCCGTCATAGCGGCTGAGCGCGTCGGACATATTATCATCAGCTTCGATGTTAAAGCCATCCACGCGGGCTGAATAGCGCCCTTCGTGGCGTTCCACACGCACGGAGACGAAGTTCATCGGCGGGTTGCCGATGAAGCCGCCGACGAAGTGGTGACTCGGCGTGTCATAAACGCGGGTGGGATGGTCGTATTGCAGGATTTCGCCATCTTTCATGACGGCGATGCGGTCGCCCATGCTCAGCGCTTCGATCTGGTCATGCGTGACGTAGATCGTGGTCGCCTCCAGCCCGGCCAGCAAGGACTTCAACTCCGCCCGCATTTCCAGACGCAACAGCGCGTCAAGGTTGCTCAACGGCTCGTCCATCAGCAGGACTTTCGATTCAATCGCCAGCGCACGGGCGACGGCGATGCGCTGACGCTGGCCGCCGCTCATCTGCGACGGGTAGCGGTCCAGCATACTCTCGATGTGGAGCAACTCCGAGACTCTCTGCACGCGCTCGCGGATCACATTCTTCTTGACCTTCTGCATCCGCAGGCCGAAAGCGATGTTGTCGAATACTTTCATGTGCGGGAAGATGGCGTAGCTCTGAAAGACCATCGAGATACTGCGATCTTTAGGCGGCAGGTAGGTCACATCCCGATCACCGATCATGATATTGCCGCTATCCAGCAAGCCCAGACCGGCCACCGCCCGCAGAAGCGTCGTCTTGCCGCAACCGCTAGGCCCGAGCAACACCACGAATTCTTGATCTTCGATGGACAGACTCACGTCGTTCACCGCAACAAAGTCACCAAATTTTTTAACGGCGTTCTCGATTGTAATTTTTGCCATAAGGTTCACCCTGTAATGTGATACGTGCTATTTTGTGACCTGTCCCCACATGCTGAACAAGTAGCGGCGAATGAAAAAGATGAAGATGATAGACGGGACAAGCATGAAGAAACCGCCGGCGAACTTGAACGGGTCGCTGGCTTTGTCCAGAGAGAATAGAATCTGTGCCGGTAGCGTGCGGTTGGTCAGCGTCAGCAACACCGCCGCGAAGACTTCATTCCACGATGTCACGAAGGCGAAGATGCCCGCCGCCGCGATTCCGGGCAACGTCAACGGCATCACCACGCGGAAGAAGGCCATTGTCGGCGTACAGCCGAACACCTGCGCCGCCTCCTCTAGTTCATAGGGCACGCTGGCGAATACGCTGGCGATGACCAGTACCGATGTCGGCAAGACCAGCGCGGTATGCAACAGCGCCAGACTCCACAGGCTATCGTAGATGCCGAGATTGATGAACGTCACCGCGAGCGGGACGGCCAGAATGACAATCGGGAAGGCGCGTACCGACAGGATACCGAGCCGCACCGCATCCCGCCCGCGAAACACAAAGCGCGAGATGGCATAGCCCGCCGGGGTTGCGATGATGGTCGAGAGTGCCAGCGTCGCAAAGGCGACGATCAAGCTGTTGCCGGTGGACGACAGAATGCCTTCCGCATTGAGGAAGAATTGCATCGTGTCCGTCGAGATCGGATCAGGGAAGAACGGCTTCGGGAAACTACGGACATTGGAGCGCGTGCTGAAGGCCATCGTCGCAATCAACCAGATCGGCAACAGAATCCACAGCGAGATCAGGATAGCCAGCGCATAAACGCCCATGCGCCGCACCCAGTTGCGGAACAGCGCCCAGCGTTGATCGGGGGGTAAGGATTTACGTAAGAATAACATCAGCCTGTCGTCTCCTCTTGACTACGTATCGCCCGCAGATAGAAGAACGAAATCGCCAGCGAGATAATCATAATCAGACCGGCATAAGCCGCCGCCACGTTGGGATTATTATAGCCACCGTCGCCGCGATCATACCAGCGGAACGTCTCGTTGGCTAACACGGTGAATACGTCGCCGCCGGATATGGCGATGACCACCGCGAACACCTGAAACGCGAGGATGGTACGCAAGATCAACGCGACCTGCAAGCTGGGGCGCAGGAGTGGCAGGACGATATAGCGGATGCGTTGCCACAGCGTCGCGCCGAACACCTGACCGGACTCCAGATAATCACGCGGGATGGCCTGCAAGCCGGAGACGACAATCACCATGACGATAGAAGTCGCCCGCCATACCTCCGCCAGAACGATGGCGAGTAGAATCCACCCTAACTGCCCGGAGGCGATGAATATGAATGGCGAATCCAGTATGCCCATCTGCACAAGGAACGAGTTTATAAAACCTCGCTGTGTGAAAAGCGAATACCATACCAGCCCCGCCGCTAGATCAGAGATGCCGAGCGGGATGGCGAAGATATATAAGAACATCGTGCTACCACGCGGTTGTGCCTGTAAGACAAGCGCCATGATGATCGCCACCACAAACTGGATGGGCAGGATAATCACGATCATCAGCATGGTGTTGCGGAGGGCGCTATTGAAGCGGAAGTCGTTGACCATTGTGCGGATGTGGCGCGTCGTCCATTCGGTGACCGGCTCGCCGTCGTTGATGCGCCCCGTCACGGACTCCGTGCGCGATTCGACGAAAATATTACGCTGGTTCACCCAGCCGGTGACGGTCTCTTCGTCTACCGTCTGCGCTTCGACCAGATACCAGAAGATCGGTCTGGTGCGGCCACTCGCCAATTCTTCCTCGCCACGTTCGCGGTCAATAATATCGACAACGGTCTGCATGGCGATGGTGCCCGGCAGACGTTCGGCTGTGACATCCGGCTCTGCCCGCAGGTTCAAATAGCGAACGTCGGCCTGTACCGCCAACTGAAGCGCACTCACCATCGGATAAGCGAAGAAAATCGCTAGATAAAGCAAAGTAGGCAAAACCAATAAGTACGGCAACCACCCTTGATTTCTCATAGCATATAACTTTCATGAATAGATGTGGGGCAGAGCGCGAACCCCCTGCCCCACAGTCGTGATTGAAGCTAATTAGTTAACTTCGCAAGCACCTTCGCTGGGCGCGTCCGGCGGCCAGCAAGCGGCACCGGTTTCGGACAGCAGATTGCTGAGGTTTTCACCTTCGCTATCCAGCACGGCTTGAATGTCCTCGCCACCTTGCACGATGCGGCTGAACACATTGTTGAAAATCTGGTTAATCTCGCCACCGCGATCACCCAGACCAACCGGCAACAGCGCCGGAAGCGCATCTTCTGCCGCCGACTGCGCGGAGACTGCCGCCGCGATTAGCGCGACGTTCTCGGGCAGGGCGTCGAAGTCAACACCGTCCACGACCGGGAAGAAGTTGAGTTCGGACAGAACCTGAAGCTGGACTTCGGGGCTGAGCATGTAAGCTAGCAGTTCTTCCGCGCCGTCAGGATTGGGGGCGGTGAAGGGGATACCCAGACCGACGACAACCGGCATGAAGCCACGACCAGCCGGGCCAGCAGGCGCGGGGAACGCGACGAATTCTTTGTCGGTATCGCCATCAACCATAGCGGCGAAAGCCGGGCCGAGACGCGCCACATGGTCGAACGCCACCCATACCTCACCGGAGAGGAGCGGCTCGTTCATGAAAGCGTAGTTGATGGATTCTTGATTGACCACCGGCCACAGCACATCGCGCATGAATTCCATCATCTCGACGGCGGCTTCACTGCGGAACTCGGTCACCATACCGCCGGTGAAGGACGGGAACAGATAGCCTTGCATGAAGCGGTTGAACAGACCGGCAACCGGCAGACCAAGACGGTTTTCGCCGTCGGCTTCGGCCATGTTAACGCCCCACTCGGCCAATTCGTCCCATGTCAGCGCGTTGAGGTCAGCGCCTTCGGGCAGATATTCCAGCGCTTCCACGTTGGCGGCCATGACGTAAGTCGCCTGCATCCACGGCACATAGTATTGATAGTCTGTGGTGCCCATAAGACCCAGTTCGATGAAAGCATCGGCGATGTTGTACATCTCATCGAGTTCGGCGGTGAGTTCGGTCAGGTCGAAGAGCAGGTCATTGCGTACCAGTGACGGGAACGTACCGTGCAGAGCGCCGACGAGATCGGTGCTACCGCTACCGCTCTGGCCTTCGGCGATCAGGATGTCGATCAGCGGGCCTTCTTCGGTGGTCACGAAGTTGATCGCACCTTCAAAAGCGCTGAGGATTTCACGGGCGATTTCGCTCTCTTCTACGATGTTAAACTGTGTGGATTGGAAAGTGACCGCATCGGGATCATCTTCGTCATCCTGTGCTTGCACCGCAAACACGCCGGTGACCATCAAGGCCAGTACCAAAAGAAGGCGGAGTTTTTTATGTAGCATGTTCTATTCCTCACTTAATTAAGTAAACGATTCGTTGACTAATCGGACGAAAAACCATGTGAACTTGCTATAGTGGCTCCTTTCACTTGCGCTTTTCACCGCTAGAATTACGAACCACAAGCTCCGGTTGAATCAAGAGTTGTGTTTCGGCGGGTGACTCGTCATTGATGATTTTAATCAGCATCCCGGCCAACATCTTGCCGATCTCAAAGACCGGCTGACGGATGGTGGTCAAGGGTGGCGTGGCGTATTGCGCGACGGGAATATCATCAAACCCGCCGACGGCCACGCCCGCGCCAACCGCGATGCCGCGCTCGTTGAGTGCCTGCATCACGCCCAGCGCGATCAGGTCGGTGCCGCCGATGATGGCGGTCAGATTCGGATGGGCGGCCAGTAATTCCCCCGCCGCCTCATATCCGCCCGCTTGATCCATTGCCGACGCATGGCGGACGTATGACGGGCTATAATTCAGCCCGTGTTCTCTCAGCGCATCGCGGTAGCCTTCTTCGCGCTGATGGGTGAACATATATTTAGCCGGTGGCAATATCAGGCCGATATGCTGGTGACCGTAGTCGATGAAGTGGGTGACGAGCATCGCCAGCCCGAGCCGGTTGTCGGCGTCGATGTAGGGGAAGTCATCACCCTGCGCGGCGTCCGAGCGTCCAGAAACGACGAACGGCAGGCCGGATTTTTTCAAGTATGCGATGCGTGGATCGTCGGGGATGGTGCGGGCGACGACGATGCCATCTACCCGCTTGCCGCCGACTAGATGGCGGTAGACGCGCATTTCGTCGGCTTCGTCCATCTGTCCGCTAAGCAGGATGTCGTAATGATGGCGGGCGGCAACGTAGCCGACGCCGCGCAACAGTACCGAGAAGAAGTCGCTGTCGGCACTGGCGGCAGTAGCCGGGGTGACGATGCCGATGGTGTGGGCACGCTGGCTTTTCAGCGTTCGCGCCACCAGATTGGGGTGATAGCCCATCTGCTCGGCGGTATGGAGGATGTGCTGGCGTGTCTGTTCGTTGACATCGCTATATCCGCCCAGCGCCCGCGAGATCGTCGTGACCGAGTATCCTGTTTTTTGTGCAATATCTTTTAGCGTAATAGGCATCGTATGAAAAGCAATAACTTGCTAAAAAAACCAGCATCCGAATCGTTTCGGATTACCCAAAATGTAGCACGAAACGCGGGCGCTGTCAACAAAATTGGGTAGTTGTTTTAGGGCAATAAAGGGCGTAGCGTGCTACGCCCCTACAGAATCCCCGTTTTATTTGTAGGGGCGCGCTGTATCACGCCCGAATTGCATCGCGCCGACGTTACGCCCTATTTACCACGCCGCCAAAATCAAAATATTGAAATATACCCGACGGGCGGGAGTGCATTTGACAACTCCAGCAAAAAATTGATAGGATGTTGCACGGGCTGGCTCGCATCTGTGAGCGCAAAGTCCCACTCGACTATTGTTGTATACACCACACTACCACATCAAAACACAATATCGTTTTTACTTTACCGCATGGAAAGGTTGATTACCGACATGAAACTGAACCTATTACGATTCTTCAGTGTATTCGCTTTGCTGATCGCATCCGGCGCGTTGATTGTCTCCGCGCAGGAGCAAGAAGACACTTTCACCACGACCGACGGCGTGCTGATGTTCAGCGCTCCGGAAGGCTGGACGCTGGACGTATTCGACGCCGAAGCCCAGCAAGCGGAATTAGATGAACTTGGCTTCTCGTTTGACTTCCCGGAATTCGGCGTGCCGGTCACGCTGGAAAGCCAGACAGATATGTTTGCGCGGGTTGATATAGACATCTTCTACGGGCAATATCTGGTCGATCTGCTGGCGATGTTCGGGCAGACCGGCGTGGACTATACCGATACTGAGGCGGTGTTGAACGCTATCGCCAACCTATTCGGCATGACGCCAGAGCCGGAATTCGGCGTGCTGGTTCTACCGGATGGGCGCGAAGTGCCGTACTACGATGAGGTCTATGAAAGCGACTTCAGCGACATGCCCGATATGAACATGGGCGCGATATTTGACGATATGGGCGCGATGTTCGGCGGCATGGAAGGCATGATGCCGGAGGGTATGGAAGGCATGGACATGGGCGAGATGTTCGGCGACATGGGCCAGATGTTCGGCGGCATGGAAGACGGCGACATGGGCGACATGATGCAGGCGTTCGGCCAGATGTTCGGCGGCATGGAAGGCATGGAAGACATGGAAGGCATGGAAGCATTCGGCCAGATGATGGATCAGATGTTTGGCGGCATGATGGGCGGTCTGCAAGATAGCGAGATGATAACCCGCGATACCACCCGCTACTATGCGCTGAACTTCGAGACGACGGGCGTGGTGCTGGTTAGCGCTTATCTGGGCGCGGAGTTCGAGAACGCGGAAGGCGCGATTGGCTCCATGGCGGAGATGATGGCCGGTCTGGACGCGAATAACGCCGAAGTCATCGAGCAGTTCTTGCCGCTCATCCAACCGGCGGGCGCGGTGCCTGTGGTTGAGGAGCGCGAAGCCGGTGAACTCGGTCAATTGCCCGGCATGGACTTCCAGCCGCCGGAACTCGGCGAAACCGGCGCATTGAGCTATAGCGTGCCGGATGGTTACTTCGTGATTGATGACGACCCCGAATTCGGCTATCTGGCGATCAGCAATGATCCGGACATCGACGCTTTCGGCCCGCCGGAAGCGCCCGGCGTCAGTCTGGTACTCGCCATTTACGGCTACGAGATGAACTTTATCTTTGAGGATTTAGGGCTATCTCAGGACGCTGACATCAGCACGTTGGCGCAAGCCTTCATCGGTGAGTTCATGGACGAACTGACCGCCGAATTGACGATGATCCGCTTCGGCGCGGCTGAGGGTTACACCTTCTCCGGCTCTGTTGACGGCATGGAAGGCACGTTCTATATGTTTGATACGCAACAGGTCGGCGCGGTGATGGTGGTCGGATTCACCGATACACCGATCCCCGGCTCGCCAACCGAGCGCGACATCATCGCGTTCATCCTGTCGATGGTATAACGCACCATGAAACGGTCAATCGTATTGTTGACCCTTTGCTTCCTGATGGGCGTTGGCGCGTCCGTCAGGGGGCAATCCATGTTCGTCTCATCTGATGGGGCGATCATGATGGATGTGCCGGACGGGTGGATGATACTCGAATCCGGTGAGCAGACGATCATCGCGCTAGGCGACGACGGGACGCAGGTCATCATGACTTACGGCGAAGCGTTGAGCGCGACCATCGAAGCCGGCATGGAGACATTCATCGCGGAGGGCGTGACGATCAACGACGATGAAGCGCTGACCTTCGCCGCGTTCGCGCTGGCAGAAGCGGCCGACATCCCGCCATTCGTCACGCGCCACACCATCCGCGAGCGCGATTTCGCCCGCTATGTCGATGTCCAGGCGGATTACGATGACTATTACTACGTGACACACACCGACGCCACCGGCTTGATTCAATTCGCGCTGTACGGCTCGGTTTATCCATTGGCCGACATGCTGACATTGCTATATGCCTTCGCGCCGCCGCCGACTGTCGAGTTGGCGGATTGCACCGCGTTGACGTTCAGCTCGGATAGCGCCCAGCCGGGCGCGGTCGTTCAGATCGAAAATCTGCCGGTTGGTCTGGATGATTTCCATGTGCAGGCCAGAAGCGAACACTATGAAGAGGCCGCACCCGCGCCGGTCTTCGCCACTGCGGAAGGTGCGGTGATGATCGCGCCGCTATATCCTGATTTCCGCATTGAGGGCGGCGCGGTGACGCTGGAAATCGTGTATAACGGCGCGGTATGCCACAGCCTACCCTTCGAGATTCTCGCCGTCCCGCCCGCGCCCGGCGAGCTAGATCGCTTCATCGCGGCGGCGCAGGACATGATCGACGCGACAGGTGACTTTCTCGGCGTCGGCGCGATTGATCCGACAGATGCCGATCTGCCGGAGTGGTTGTTGCCGGTGGCGGAGGTGCAGTTTTTGATCTCGCACCGTGACAATCCGGAGTCGCTGGATACGCTAGAAGCGACGCTCGAACCGGATGAACTGGCGGTGATCGAAGCGTTTTTAGCCCATGATGGCTACGTGGCGCTGATGGAATCTCGCGCCGCTTTCATCCGCCAGCAACCACCGCTTACCGCCAACACGCCAGAGTCGACCAGCGTCGCCGCGTTCCAGATGGTGGCACACGAGATGCAGAGCGCCCAAACGCCGCGTCCGGTGGATGTGTTTGATCGCGTCAATATTCCCGACGGCGAGACGCTCAGCGAATATATGACGCTTCAGGGCACGATGAGCCGCATCAACGATTTCACCGAAGCGCCGTTAGAGGTGCTAGGGCTGATTAACGCCAGTACCGGCGCGGGCGGGGCATTGGCGCAACGCTTGAATCTGGTATCACGCGATAACCAGTTTCTAGGCCGTGCCGGAAAGATCGGGCTGGCCTTCTCGATTGTGTCAATATCGGGTAGCGCGGTGGTCGATTTGTACCGCTACTTGCTCCCGTCGGAGTTCACGCTGGTTTATGGCACGTTGACCATGCCGACGATGAATGAGGACGACGGCACACGGCACGCCGTCCGTGATGTACGGGTGCATGTCCGTAGCCAGCAATGGACGCTGACCAAGCTGATGGTGGATGTATCGCTGACTATCGCTAGCAGTGTACGCGCCGCCACTGACGCACTGCTAGGCCCGGGCGCGGTGGTAGCGGGCGAAACACGCGAGATACTCAGTGGCACGCTCAGCCCGTATCTGGACGGCGCGGGCGACGCGCTGGCGATGGGCGATTTCATCAGCGCATTGTGTGGCGCGTTCGCGGCGGATTGCGACAGTGACATCGTTAGCGCCGGGCCGTATGAATGGCGCAACATCAGCTTGAATGTGGAAGAAAACGAAGGCGAATTCATCGAGTTCGGGCTGGTGCCGGGCTTAATCGCCGAGCCGTCCATCCAGACCGATGATCCGATCTACTACGAAGCGATTGACGACGGGCTATCGGTGGTCTATGTGCGCCCTGATCCGGAATCCTTCGGCGGCAACAGCTTGACGGAGTGGATTAACGTCCACGTCAGGCCGATTGCGGTATCCGTCCGCGCACCGCGCTATGCTGAAGTCGGGGAGATGGTATGCGCTAATGCCAGCGTCGCCAACGCGCACGACATCTCGCTGGAATGGCGCGTGCTGAACCGTGACGGCGCGGAGATCGAACGCGGCTATACCGGCAGTGACGAATACCCGCCGATCTATTGCTTCACCGTGCCGGAAACCGACGAGTCGCTGGTTAGCGGCTTCGATGATTATGAGCGTTGCCTGCGTACCGAGCGCACCGCTTATATTCTGGTGGCGGAGGCGATCACCGATAGCGGCGCACGACAGCACAACGCGCTACAGAAGCCACGACGCGGCACGACTTCCGTCTGGGTGGCCGACGAGGACGACATCTGTGAGGGATTATGGCGCACAATCGCCCTGCAAGAACTGGGTGATATGTGTTCGTCTAACCCGCCGATCAACGCGCCATTCGTGGTGAATGTCAGCCAGATGTTTCAGGATATGATCGAAGCTGGCGAACTGGATTCCGTCGTGCAGATTGACCTTCTCGATCAAGGGGAGCGCCTGCTGTTCACCGATCCGGCTACCGGCGATCAAGGCATCTTCAATCGCATCAGCGAGCGCACCACCACCCGCGACATCGGCGTGCATATCATCATCGACGATCCGCCAGCCAGCGACGGCACGATCTCCGAACTGATCGAAGTCGCGGACGGGCATTACGAGATCATCACCGCGCCGCCGGATAGCACCGTCTGGGCGGACGGCCATCACTACCGCTATGAAGTCGTGTTCCCGATTGCGCCGCCCTTGCGTCAGATTCAGCCGATGCGCGTCGATATGATGTTCACCAGTCCGGAGAGCGCCATCCTCAATCATACATGGCACGTCGAAGCCTTTATCGAGGCGGCAGGCACGACGTATCATATCGAATGCATCATGAATATCCTGTACGTTGCCGAGTTGATTCAGAGCAATTAAACACCGGCAATCATCCGACAAGCAAAACGGGAAGCCCTCCGGCCACACGGCACGGCGGGCTTTTTGCTTGTAACTAGGCGTCGCGGGGCATCCGACGCTAGTCGGCTTCGGACATATCGCGCCAGTTCGGGCCAATCTCCACATTCGCTTTAAGCGGCACTTTAAGCGGATACGCGGACTCCATCGTGGTGACGACCAGTTCACGCGCCGCCGCTAATTCATCCTCCGGCACTTCCAGCACGATCTCGTCATGCACCTGTAGGATCATCCGCGCCCGTAGCTGACTGGCTTCTAGCGCGGCGGACATATCGATCATCGCCCGCTTCATGATGTCCGCCGCCGTGCCTTGAATCGGCATATTGATCGCGGCGCGTTCTTCGGATTCGATGATGTTACGGCTGGCTTTCGCGGATAGTAGCGCGGGGAATTTACGGCGGCGTCCGAATAGCGTCTGCACGACGCCGCGTTCGCGGGCTTGTTTGCGGGTGTTCTCGATGTAGTCGCGCACGCCGGGCAGACGCTTGAAATATGCGTCAATGAAACGCTGGGCTTCGTTCTGGCTGAGTTCGCTATCGCGTGCCAGCCGGAAAGCGCCCATGCCGTAGATCAGGCCGAAGTTGACGCGCTTGGCGAAACTGCGCTGTTCGTAAGTGACCGCCTCTAGCGGGATGCGATTGACCGCCGCCGCCGTTGCGCGGTGGATGTCTTGATCCTGCGCGAAGGCGTCGATCAGCGTCGCGTCTTCGCTGATGTGTGCCAGCACGCGCAGTTCGATCTGGCTATAATCGACGGCCAGCAACACATGGCCTTCATCGGCGACGAAAGCGCGGCGCACTTCGCGCCCGATGGCGGTGCGTATCGGGATGTTTTGCAGGTTGGGGTTATTACTGCTCAATCGTCCGGTGGATGTGCCGGTCTGGTTGTAGCTGGTGTGGATGCGTCCGGTGTGCGGGTTGACCAGTTGCGGCAGAGCATCGACATAAGTGCCTTTGAGCTTGCTCAGTTCGCGGTATTCCACTATCGCGTCGATGATGGGATGCTCGCCGCGTAGCATCTCCAGCGAACTGGCGTCGGTGGAATAGCCGTGCGTGGTCTTTTTCAGGCGGGTGGTGGGCAGGCCGAGCTTGCCGAATAGCACGTCGTTGAGTTGCTTGGCGCTCCGCACGTTGAAATCACCGTAGCCGCCACTGAGCGACTTGATCTCGCGGTCGATGTGGTCGATCTGCGCCCCGAGTTGTTCGCTCATCCGGTGCAGATAGGAGACTTCCAGCGCGACGCCGGCCTGCTCCATCGCGGCGATGACCGGCACCAGTGGCATCTCTAGCGTCTGAAACAGGTCGAAAAGTCCTTCGTCGTGCAGTTCATCGCGCAACATCGCCACCGCTTTGAACGTGACGACGGCATCAGCGACAGCATACGGCGCGGCCAGTTCGATGCGGACATCGCTCATCGACGTTTGATCTTTGCCCTTGCCGATCAGGTCACTGATGGGCGTCATGTGGATTTTGAAGTATTGCGCGGCGAACGCCTTCAGCGATAGGAACTTGCTTGTCGGGCGCAACAGCCACTCGGCGATCATGGTGTCGAACGCTATCGGCGTCACCGTCACGCCGTAACGCGCCATGACCACCCGATCAAATGCGGCGTTGTGGGCGTACTTGGGGATGTGGGCGGCGGTCAGCGCCGGACGTAGCGCGTCGATCACCCGCGCCAGTGGCAGTTGTGCGCCTTTGCTGTGGCCGACGGGCACATAGTAGCCGCTATGGTCATTGACCGCCAGCGCGATGCCGACCAGATCAGCCGCCATTTGATCGACGCCGGTTGTCTCCACGTCCCAGACGATCTCATCCGCCGCCGAAAGCACATCGACCAATTCGGCCAGCTTATCCGGCGTATTGACGATGACCGTCTCGAACAGGCTATCGGCTGGTTTGAAGGCGGCTTCGTCGTCGCCGAACATCTGCATTTGCTGGGGCGTCTCCGCTTGCAGAAGGCGTTCAGCAAATGTGCGGAATTCCAGTTCTTGAAACAATTCCAACACGCGCTCATGGTCGAAGTCGTCGGC
>REDR01000079.1 GCA_007693385.1 Anaerolineaceae bacterium | reverse complement strand
AAGCCATCCGGCTACAAAAAGACAAGCCCCCTCAAGGGGACTGTTCAAAGCGCCTACCTAAAAGAGTCGCCTTTAGGCGGCTTGGACAGCTCAGCGCCGGGCTTTAGTCCGGCGCGGTAAAAGGATGTGCAAATTCAATGTTCATATGCCAACCACGACAACTTGTTTTCTTTTATCCATGAGTAGTTTCAGCAAAACGTGGGGGCGCGGTTGGTTCATGCGCCCCTACATGACGGTGTGCGGTGCTGATATAATGGGGGGCGTTGTCATCCTGTCCGGCTGTTTATCAGGGCAATTGCATGTCACACACGAGCAATACAAAAAAGCGGCGGGTGCGCTTCTGGTTGGCGGCGCTGTTGATCGGCGTCGGCGCGATGGTGGCGGGCGCGGTTTGGACGCTAAGCGGCGGGCTGACCGGCAGTGAGCGAACGTTCGTCACATTGACCGCGCAGAATAACGCCGTCGCGGTTCTGCGGACGGTGGAGCGACTGGGCGCGATGACCAGTGAGCCGGATTTCACGCTGAGCGCAGAGGCGGAGGCGCTCGACGGGCGCTTCGCGGTGGCGCTGTCCGTGTTCGACATGGCGACGGACACAAACGATCCGAGCCTGACGCGGGCGCGGGCGCGGTTGCACGACCACCTGACGCCGCAAACCCCACTCTACTTAATCGACTATCAAGGCGACACGCCGCCGGAAGTGGCGCTGTCGTTTCATCTACGCGAACCGGCGGAAAGCCGCGACTCGCTGGACGTGTACGGCTGGGACGCTGAAAGCGGGCGCTGGCGCTTTTTGCCGTTCAGCCTGAGCGCGGATCGCCAGCAGGTGATCGCCCGTGTCGCCTCTCTGCCGGATGGCGTGGCGCTGTTTCGTGCGGAGGCACCCGCGCCGCAAGTCGTCGCCCGTCTGGACTTCAACGCGACGTTGAGCGATGCGGTGCGCGATGTGGCGACCATCGTCAAGCCGGTGGGGGCGCGTCCGCAGATGCCAGCAGGCGACGGGCAAACGCTGGGCGGCAGTCTGGCGGCGGGCTTCGAGACACGCGGCGGCTACCGCGTCCTGCCGGTCATCCGCAATTACGAGAGCGAACGGGCGGTTGATGTCGATACGGTGACGCGCCTGCTGAATGACGCGACATTGCGCCGCGATCACATCCGCCACATCACCACATTCGCCAACGCGGGCGGCTATTCCGGCGTGTTCATCGACTACGCCGGACTACCGAACGAGCAACGCGAGGCGTTCAGCGCATTCATCACAGAATTGGCCGCCGCCCTGCGCGATAGCGGCGGACGGCTGGGCGTGGTGGTGCCCGCGCCGCAGAATGTAGCGGGCGAATGGCAGACCGGCGCGTATGATTGGCGCGAGATCGGCGCGGCGGTGGATTATCTGCAATTCGCGGTGGGCGATGATCCGGCGCTGTTCGTGGCCGGCGATGATCGTTACGTGGTGGCGGCGTTGCGGTGGGCGGTGAGTCAGGTGGCGCGGCATAAGCTGATCGTCAATTTACCGGCGCGTTCGGTGCGCGAGGTGGGCGGGACATTCCAGCGCGTGGACGATGAGCAAGCGCTGGCGGAACTGGGCGCGTTGCGTCTGGAAGGCAATCGCGGCGCGGCCAACATCCAGCCGGGCGAGACGGTGCGAATCCGGCTGGATGGCGCGGACGCGCTGACCGGTTTCGATACGGCGACGGGGACTTCGTTCGTTGATTATGTGAACGCGCAGGGCGACTTAACGGCGCGGGTGTGGTTGACGACGCGGGGCGCTCTGCGCTTCCGGCTGGCGGTGCTGGACGCTTTCGGCGTGGGCGGCGTGGCGTTCGATGATCTGACCGCGCCGCGTCTGGCGGCTGGCCTGATCGATGAATTGAGCGCGTACCGTGCGGGTGAAATGGGCGACACGGTCGCTGAGGGCGACGCGGACGCGGTGGGCGATCTGCGTTTGCGCTGGCGCATCATCGACGCGGAGGGCGCGAGTCAGGAATTCGAGACGGGGTTCGGCGGCGAAATCACGGTGACGCTGGTCGCGCCGGTGGGTGGTTATCAGGTGGATGTGGCGGTAGTCGATGGGGAGACGGTGCGCCAGCGTGAAAGTGTGGCGGTAGCCGTCGCGCCACCTACCGCGACGCCGACGCCGTTACCGCGCTCCACCGCGATACCGCGCCCGACACAAACGCCGACGCTGATTCCGGTGTTCCCGACAGACGCGCCACCGCCGACAGGTGAACCGGCGGGAGCGCCGATTGGCTCGACGCCGTTAGCGCTGTTCAACCAGCCCGCCCCACCCGCGCCGGGCGGCGGAAGCATCAACATGAGCGGGTTTGAGTACGGCGGGCACGTCACCGACATGGCGAGTACCCGCGCAGTCAACGCGATGCGCTCCGCCGGTATGCAATGGATGAAGGTGCAGGTGCGCTTTTCGCCGGGCGGCAATCTGGATAATGCGCGGCGGCAGATCGAAGCGGGGCGCAGTAACGGCTTCAAGACGTTGATCGGGCTGGTGGGCAATCCGCGTGATGTCAGCGCGGGCGGCGAGGCGTATCTGCGGCAGTTCGCGGAATTCGCCGCCGGAATCGCCCGTCTTGGCCCGGACGCCATCGAAGTATGGAACGAGCCGAACATCGGGCGTGAGTGGCCTAGCGGCCAGATTAGCGGGGCGAATTACACCGCACTGCTGGCGCAGACATACAACGCGATCAAGGCGGCGAATCCGAACGTGATGGTCATCAGTGGCGCACCCGCCCCCACCGGCGCACAGGACGCCTTCCCGGGCGATGTGGTCAACGATGATGTGTTCTTGCAACAGATGGTCAACGCGGGGGCGCTGAATTACATGGACTGTCTGGGGATGCACTACAACGAGGGCATTATGCCGCCGACGGCGACCAGTGGCGACCCGCGTGACAACTATTACACGCGCTATCTGCCGCGCTTGATCGAGCGTTACAACGCGATCACCGGCGGGCGGCGGCCTATCTGCATCACCGAGCTAGGGTATCTGTCACCGCAGGGGTTCGGCCCGTTGCCGGGCGCGTTCGGCTGGGCGGGCGGGATGGACAATGCCCGCCATGCGTCGTATCTGGCAGGGGCGATCAGCTATGCGTCACAGGTGGGCAACGTGCGGATGGTAATTGTGTGGAATGTGGACTTCACGCGGTATGATAATGACCCGATGGCGGGATATGCTATAATCCGCCCTGATGGAAGTTGCCCGGCGTGCGGCGCAATCGCTGGCGGGCGCTGATCTTGTGTTTGAATGAGGAGTAAATATCTTTCATGGCTTCAAAATCTACTGTGAAAAAACAGATTCGTGGTTTCGCGTTCGTGTGGACGGCGCTCACGTTCATGATCGGGCTGATGGTGTTCTTCGCCATCTACTTGACATACGATGTCGAGAGCAGTCCGGTGCTGGCGGCGTCTAGCTCCGATGTGATGCTCCCCGAAAGACAACAACCGGAAGAACCGGAAGCCGTCGCGCCGGTCAGCGCACAAGCAACGCCGGAGGCGGCCAGCCAGCCGGAAGAAATTCAGGCGACGGCGGTAGCGACGATTTCGCTTTCGGACTTCGCGGCGCAACAGGCGGCGACGCCGACACCGGTGCCGCCGGTGGATACCAGCGATCAATTCCTCGTCGGGGTGCAGGTGCAGGAAGCGCTGGACGGTGACCGCGAAGGCATTCAGCGGGTGTGGATGAACGACGTGGGCGATATGGGGCTGAACTGGTTCAAGCATCAGGTGCGGTGGTATCAGATCGAGCCGGAGCCGGGCGTTTATAATTGGACGACGCTTGATCTGGTGTTGCCTATCGCGCAGGAGTACGGTTATAACGTGCTGGCGTCGGTGGTGGCCGCGCCGGACTGGGCACGCGACCCGAACATCGACCTGAGCGCGGAGGGGCCGCCGCTTGATTACCAGCTTTTCGCGGACTTCCTACAGGTGATGTTAGAGCGCTATCCGGGCATGATTCAGGCTGTGGAGATATGGAACGAGCCGAACATTGACCGCGAATGGATGGCGCCGGAGGGCGTGCGGGCGGCGGACTTCGTGAATCTGGTGCGGTTGAGCGCACAGGCGATCAAGAACGTCGATCCGGGCATCATCGTCATCAGTGGCGCACCGTCACCGACGGGCGGCTTCGTTGATCCGGCGGATGGCGTCATGCGGGCGATCAACGACTTCGATTATATCGATCAGATGATTGAGGCTGGCGTGCTGGATTATATCGACTGTCTGGGGGCGCACCACAACGGCTACAACGTGCCGCCGCGCTATCGCTGGAACGAAATCCCGCCGCGTCCGGACGCGCAATTTCGCGGGCCGTTCGACAATCCGCATCATAGCTGGAGCTTCCGTAGCACGCTGGAAACCTACTACAACAAGGTGGCGGTGGCCGGACGCCCGGACATCAAGCTGTGCGTGACGGAATTCGGCTGGGCTTCGGTGGACGAGTTGGACGGGTATCCGCCGAACTTCGGGTTCGCGGCGGATAATTCGCTGGAAGATCAGCGCGATTACACGATTGAGGCGCTGGACTTGATGGAAGAATGGGGATTCGTGTGGATCGCCATTATCTGGAATTTGAACTACGCGCCGCAGGCCGGATGGAGTACGGAGAGCGACAACGTGCCGTATTCGTTGATCGGCCCGGAATTCAGTAAGCGTCCGGCGTTCGCCGCCGTGCGTGAATGGATGGACGCCCGCGCCGATAGCTAGGCGGGCACGACATGACAGAAAGCACGATTTTAGCGATCAGCCTGTTCTTTCATCTGCTGGCGACGGCGGTGTGGATTGGCGGGCTGATTATCACCACCATCTTGATATGGCCGGAAGCCCGCCGCACGTTGGCGGGCAACCCCGCGCTGTATGGTTTCCTCAAGCGGGTGCGCCTGCGCTTCACGCCGTATAGCAATCTGAGTCTGGTCGTGCTGATCGTCACCGGCATGTTTCAGATGGCGCTCAACGAGAACTATGAGGGCTTTCTGGATTTGAGCAATCAATGGAGCGTGGTGATCTTCGTCAAGCATATCGCCATCGTCGGCATGGTGATCTGTGGCGCGGTGTTGCAATACGCGGTGTTTCCGGCGCTGGAGCGCGTCAGTATTCTGCTGGAACGTCAAAAAGGCGATGTGGCGGAATGGGAGCGCCTGCGGCGGCGTGAGGTGCGCTTGACGTGGGTGAATGTGTTGCTGGGCGTGGCGGTGCTGGGTTTCAGCGCGTGGGCGGGATCATTGTAGGTATAGCGGAATCCGTTAAAGTTTGAGGGGTTGATTTGTCAGATCGCGCCAGCTTGTTCATCGTGGTCATGGTGTTGCTCATCGCGGCGGCTCTGCGGACATGGGATTTAACCGCCCTGCCCTATGGCTTGCACGCCGATGAGATCACCAACATTCGCATCATCGAGACAGCCCGCGCCGGTAATATCGAGATATTCTACGATATAGGCCGCGCAGATCGCATCGAAGGGCGCGAAGGGCTTTATCATGCGTGGCAGGCATTCGCCACCGCCATCGTCGGCACCGGCTCGCTGGGTTATCGGCTGGCGTCGGTGTGGGTTGGCCTGTTCACTATCGCGCTGACGTATGCCGCCGGACGGCGCTTGATCGGTCAGTTGGGCGGGTTGAGCGCGGCGGGGTTGCTGACGGTCAGCCTGTGGCCGGTGTTGCTGTCGCGGCAGATCACGCCGTCGGTGATGCTTCCGGCGCTGGTGCTGGGGGTGTTGATCCTGCTGATGGGGATATTGCCGGTTTACCGGCGGCGCTGGCGGCGCGGCAATACCACCGGCACGGCGACGGGGCTGGGCGTCCTGCTGGGGATGTGCATTTACGCGCATCCGGCGGGGTTGTTGATCTTGCTATTCAGCCTGTTATTCATCGCGTATATGTTGCGGACGCGGGGCAGTGTATCGCGGCAGATTTCGCGGCGGCGCAACAGCTACATCGGCTTGATGTTGTTCATCGTGGTCGTGTTGAGCGTGCCGTATGTGGTTTCGACGCTGAACAACTTCGAGGCGAGCGGCATCCGCCGCTTTTTGAGCGAGCATGTCAGCGATTATATGTTGCGTGATACGCTGAATAGTCTGGGCGGCTTGATGTTCGTCGGCGACCAGAACCCGACGCGCAACCTGCCGGGACGTCCGCTATTCGATCCGTTCAGTGGCCTGCTGATATTGGGCGGCATCGGCTGGGCGATCTACAAGCGCGATGAGCCGCGCTACGCCCTGCTGTTGATCGTCGGGTTGACGCTCAGCCCGCTATTCCTGTTTTCAGCCAATGCGCCGAACTTCAACAACTACGCGCCGATATTGCCGGTGCTGGCGTTGTTCTTCGGGGTGGCGGCCTCCGCGTTGTATCATCACACGGCGCGGGGTGGTCAGTACGCGCTGGCGCTGGGGTTAATCGGCCTGTTGACGTTCAACTTGAGCTGGACGGCGTATGACATGGGCGCATGGCGCGATGATCCGGCGGTGCAGACCGCGCACCATCACCGGCTGGGACAGTTGGCGGCGTATGTTGACCGTAGCGGCGGGACGCGCACCGTGATTTGTGGTTGGCGGGCGGATCAATCGCCCACCGCCACGCGATTGACCGACGCGCAATTCATCAGCCTGCTATTGAATCGACACGCGCAGACAGATATTCGCTACGCGGATTGTCGTTACGCGCTGGTGCTGACGGCGGGCGGCGCACAACAACAGGTCATCATCCCGAACGCCGACATCTTCGAGCAGATGCACGACGACATCAGCGCATGGCTGGCGATGGGCGATTATGTGGACGACGACACCCTGCCCGCCGGTTCGGTGCTGGTGATGGATGTGGAGCAAGCGCTGGCCGACAAGGGCGGGCAACTGACCACCGGCCAGATGGTGAGCTATGCGCCGGAATCCGGCGGCGAGTTCGACGGGCGCTGGCACACGCCGATCAGCTTCGGCGGCAACCTGACATTGTTGGGCTACATCACCGACGCGGAACGCATCTACCAGCCGAACGACGTGCTGACGGTGACATCCTACTGGCGTATACAGGGGACTGTGCCGCCGGATTTGCGGCTGTTCACGCATATTCTGTCTGATCCGAGCGCTAGCCCGCCAGCCAACACGGACGTGATTCACGTTAACCCGCGCTTCCTGCGTGATCGTGATGTGGTGGTGCAGGTGACCGCCGTGCCGTTGCCGTCTTCGTTGCCGGATGGCGATTATCACGTCTCTATCGGCGGGTATCAGGATAGTAGCGACATCCGGCTGAACGTGCTGGCAAATGGCGAACAACGGGGGACGCGGCTATTTCTGGATGGCATCAACGTGACCGCGCCGGAGCCGGAGGACGCGCCGGACGAGAGCGAAGCGGAAGATGCGAGCGCGGACGACGACACCGCAGACGACGAGCCAGCATACGAAGGAAGGCGATGAACCGTCATGTTCGAGATTCTATTTTTAGGCACATCCGCCGCCGCGCCGTCGGTGCATCGCGGGTTGACGGCGAATGTGGTGCTGGCGGGGGAGCATCGCTTTTTGATCGACTGTGGCGAGGGCACACAGCGCCAGATTCTCAAGAGTGGCATCGGCTTTAAGCGGCTGACGAAGGTATTTATCACCCATGCCCATCTGGATCATCTGCTGGGGCTGGGGGGGCTGGTGTCAACGTTCGTGCGCTGGGAAGGCGGCATCGACAAGATCGAGATATGGGGCGGCAAGTCGGCGCTAGATCGCATCGAGGCGCTGATCTTCGGCGTGGTGTTCCGTAAGGAGCAGGTCGCCATCCCGATTCACCTGATCGACCTTCAGCCGGAGCGATTCATCACGACGGATAAATTCAGCGTGACGGCGGTGCCGGTGCAACATCGCGGCGGCGGGTGCTTCGGCTTCGTGTTCGAGGAACGGCAACATCGGCCATTTCAGGCGGAGAAGGCGGAAGCGCTGGGCATCCCCGCCGGGCCGGAGCGCGGCAAACTGGTGCGCGGGCAGGCGGTCACGCTGGCGGATGGGCGGCATATCACGCCGGACATGGTGCTAGGCGAAGCGGTGGCCGGTTCCAAGCTGGCGTATATTGGCGATACCGCCCGCACCGACAATCTGGTGGAGGCGGTGCGCGGGGCGGATGTGCTGGTGATTGAGGCGACGTTTCTGGATTCAGAGGCGGCGGAGGCGCGGCGCTTCGGCCATATCACGGCGCGGCAGGCGGCGGAGTTGGCGGCGGAGGCGGAAGTCGGCACGCTGGTCTTGAACCATGTTTCGCGGCGTTATCGTGAGCGCGACATCATTAAAGAGGCGCGGCATTACTTCGCGGATAGCTACGTCGCACGCGATTTTGACCACTTCCGGCTGAAGCGCGGCCATCCGGCGCAGAAGGTGGAGACAGAGCGCGAAGACGAAGACGACGGGACAGAACGCGGTTAGTTTTGGTTGGAATCTTTTGATAAATAGCGATCTCAATGGTCAAAAGCGCGGAGATTGCGGTATTCTGAGGGGTGTGGCGACTATGAGTCGCCCGCCATGCACAAATGGCGGTGGTTCAGTTGACTAGACTATACCGCCCCGCTATAATCATGTCAGATTCACAGCTTAGACAGAATTTCGGGGGGCTTCGATGCCGCTTCAAGGGAACTTAAGAGATTTTACAGCAACACAACTGCTTAATTTGATGAACCTGTCGCGGCGTACCGGCACGCTGTTCATTCATGAGGGCGTCCCCACCGGTGAAAAAGACGCGATGGACAAAGAGAAGATGGCGCCCGGTGAGGAACGCGCCCGCGTCGTATTTAAGGACGGCAAGCTGGTTCAGGCCACGCTAGCCGGTCAAAAGGGCGATCTGGTGGCGGTGCTGGGCAAGGCGGGTAAGCTGAACGATCAGCAGGCGCGGATCATCCGTGAACGGGCGAAGGGCGCGAGTGATAAGGCGCTGGCGATGCGTTTGATCGGCGCGAATTACGTCACGCAGAAAGATATTGTGGTCAGCATTCAGCAGTACACGCTGGATACGGTGTACGAGTTGATGAGCTGGCGGGAGGGGCCGTTCCGCTTCGATGAGAGCGCCCAACCGGACAAGGCGCGGATTCTGGTGCCGATTGATCTTGAGAATGTGATTGTCGAGGGTGCGCGGCGCATCGAGAACGATGAGATACTGCGCGATAGCATCCCGAATCTGGATATGGCGCTGAAGTTCCCGGAGAATCCGAAAGAGAAATTCAAGGGGATTCACCTGAGCGTCGAGGCGTGGCGTGTGGTATCCTACGTTAATCCTAAAAACACCATCCGGCAGATCGCTAAAGCGAACAATATGTCGGAGTTGGAAATTCGGCGGGTGGTCTACGGGCTACAGCAGGCCGGTCTGGTGGACATCGTGAAGCCATTGACCGAAGAGAAGCCGGGCGCGCCGACGGGTGGCAAGACGGGCAAGGGTGGCAAGACGGGCAAACCGCGCCAGCCGGGGCCGTCCAAGGACGTTGTTACGAGATTGATCGACAGAATCAAGTCGATCTAAATAAGTTCCGTTTTATTCGACATCATTACGGGAAGCAGGACAGATTATGCAAACTGTGAAAATGGTGATCACCGGGCCGTTTAGTTCTGGCAAGACGGAGTTCATCCGGGCGATTAGCGAGATCGACGTTGTGACCACCGACCGCGAAATCTCCAGCGTCGCCGAGCGTGAGGAAAAAGAACAAACGACGGTGGCGATGGACTTTGGTCGGATCACGGTGGACGATGATTTGGTGCTGTATCTGTTCGGTACGCCCGGTCAACGCCGTTTCGATTTCATGTGGGAAATTCTGGCGGAGGGGATGCTGGGGTTCATCGTGATGGTGGATAGCGCCAAGCCGGAGACATTCCGCGAGGCGAAGAGCATCCTTGAGACATTCCGCGCCTATGCGCCGACGCCTTACGTGGTGGCGGCCAACAAGCAGGATCATCCGGACGCATGGCAACCGGACGACATGCGTATCGCGCTACGGATCGAGCCGGAAGTGAAGTTGTTGCCGTGTGTCGCTAAAGAGCGCGACAGCGTGCGCGATGTACTGCTGGAATTACTGTACACCATCCTCGAAGAGATGGAATAAGAACGCACGAAGGCGAGAACAACGTGCCAACGCTGGTCACCGAACAGGGTATCGTCCATTATGAGACCTATGGCCGCGGACGCCCTGTTTTGCTTTTGCATGGCTGGCTGGGTTCGTGGGCTTTGTGGCGCAATACGATTGAGATTCTGGGTAAGGAATTTCGGACGTATGCGCTAGATTTTTTCGGCTTCGGCGAATCCGTCGATCATCAGGCGAATTTTTCGGTTGATAATTATGTGAACTCGGTGCAACAGTTCATGGATCGGCTGGGCATCCCGAAAGCGCCGTTGATCGGTCATTCGATGGGGGGCACGGTGTCGCTGGCGGCATCGGTGCGCTTTCCGGAGAAGATCGTCAAGACGACGGTGATCGGTTCGCCGATTGTCGGTAGTTCGTTGAATTTATTGTTGAAGCTGTCCGGCTATCGCGGCATCGCCCGCATCATCTGGACGACCCCTGCCCTACTGAAACTATTCATGCGCGGGTACGCGCATTTCATCGCGCATGACGGCCATCTGGTCGGGAAGATGATCGTCGAGGATATGTCGAAGATTTCGACGGAATCGTTCTTCCAGAGCATCGGCACGTTACGTCAAACTGACCTGCGCGATCAGATCGGCAATTTGCCGATGCCGGTATTGGGCATCTATGGCAAATATGACCGCATCGTGAAGCCGAGTCAATCGCAAGTCCTCAAAGAAAGCGCCCCGAGTAGCAAGATCGCGTGGTTCGAGCGTTCCGGCCATTTCCCGATGATGGATGAGCCGGATCGCTTCCACGATGCCATCCGCGATTTTCTGCTGAATGGCTAGGCGGCGGGCATAGCATTACAATCTTCCGACAGATGTCTGTAGGGGCGCAAGGCCTTGCGCCCATTAATATTGGCGATGATCCGCAATGCACCCTCCGAAACATACGCGATTTTAACTTATAGCGTAAGTTGCGTTATAATGGGGTACTTCGCACAGCACCGGAGCGCGAGCTATGTATCGTTACATTATTGAGGACACGCGGCATGTGCCGCCATTCAACGAACCGGCCAGCCTGTTGACTATCGGGCTGGAGCCTTTGAAGTTGCATCAGGAAAATCTGTTCGCGGATGTTTTGCAGGAGAACATTGACCTTGCGGGGGCATTGCACAGCCGTGACGGATTGCACGAAGTACGCGGCGAGGCGGTAGTCTACCGCGATAGTTTGTGGTTTGACCGGCCATTCTTCGAGTATTTCATCCGCAAGGCGCGGCGGTTGGGGCGGCCATGCCGTGCGGCCTTCCCCGCCAGTGATAAAGCGTTCCACACGTACACCATCCCGCTAACGAAGGGCTTCGAGGCGACGATGGGGCCGGACAACAAGATTTTGTTTCTGGCTGATTTATGGTACTTTCCGGACGGTTATCAACCGGATATTCAGCCGGTGGTGGTGCCGAGCGATAGCCGCGAGATCGGCTTTTACGCGGTGCCGGACTTCATGACGATGGAACAGGGCGACCTGACGCATTACGCGCCGCACCGCGCTATCGTGTCGATTGAGAGCTGGGTGCATGTGTATTTCGCGTCGATCATCTACGGCAATTTCGGGCGGGCGGGACGGCTGGACACGCGCATCGAGGGTAGCGTGTTCGCCCAGTTGAATATGCTGTGGCGGGCGGTACTGGAACAGAAGCAGATTTTAAGCGCATCCGGCGCGGTGAAGATCGGCAAGAACTGCACGATTGATCCGTCGGCGATCATCACCGGCCCGGCAGAAATCGGCGACAATGTGACCATCGGCGCGGGCGCTATCGTGGATAACTGCACGATTGGCAATAACGTGACGATTGATGCCGGTTGCGTGCTGATGATGAGTACGGTGTGCGACGGGTGCTTTTTGCCGTTCCGCGCCGCGCTGTATCTGACGCACGTGATGGAAAATACGATTGTGGCGCAGAATACATGCTTGCAGATGTGCGTGATCGGGCGCAATAGTTTTGTCGGCGCGGGCAATACGTTCACCGACTTCAACTTGATCGCGCAGAAGCCGATACGCGCCGCCAATATCGACAACGAACTGCAAACGGTGAGCCAGATCGTACTGGGGAGCGCCGTCGGCCATAATTGCCGCATCGGGTCGGGGATGGTGGTCTTTCCGGGCCGCATGATCGAGTCGGATGTGGTGCTGGTGGCGTCGCCGCAACGCCGCGTTATCTCGCGCAATGTATCGTATGAGGAGAGCGACCATCATTTCATACCGCATGGCGACATTCACAAGCGTTTTTATCCGCGTCGTGACGAAATCCATGAGCCAGAAGGCACATGGGAGAACTGGTAAAAGGCAGGCATGACCGACACATTCGGCTTTATCATCCATCCGATTGATATTAAACGGGATGTCGCCCGTAAATATCCGATCTTCAACTATGCCAGTCACGGGCTGATTAACTGGCTGTCGCGCTTCTTCCCGCCGGTGTATCTATCACAGGTGGAGGGGGTGCGTTCGACGCACAGCCACAATGAACTGACCGGCTGGCTGTTGGCCTGCCCGTTGACTCCTCAGCGCATGTTATCGTTACCGGAGGCGGTAGTTTACAATAAAATCATCGCAACGGGGCGCATGGCGGAAAAGCTAGGCGCGAAGATTCTAGGGCTGGGGGCGTTCACCGCCGTCGTCGGCGATGCGGGGGTGACGATTGCCAAAAACCTTGACATTCCGGTGACGACGGGGGATAGTTACACCGTCGTGATCGCGGTGGAAGCGGTGCAAGAAGCGGCGCGGCAGATGGCGATCCCGTTGGAAAGCGCGACGGTGGCCGTCGTCGGCGCGTCAGGGGCGATTGGCCGCACCTGCGCGGCGTTGTTGGCGCGGGAGTGTGGCGCGTTGACGTTGATTGGACGGCGTGAGGATGCGTTGAACGCGGTGCGCGAGCAGTGTGAGGGGCAGATGGCGGATGTGCGCGTGAGTACGGCGCTGGCGGCGATGTACGAGGCTGATCTGGTGTTGACGGTGACGAGCGCTATCGACACGGTGATCGAGCCGCAACATCTGAAGCCGGGCGCGGTGGTGTGTGATGTGGCGCGTCCGCGTGATGTGTCGCGGCAGGTGGCCGACCAGCGCGACGATGTGCTGGTGATTGAGGGTGGCATGGTGGAGATACCGGGCGCGGTGAATTTCAATTTTGATTTTGGCTTCCCGTCCGGAAAAGCGTATGCGTGCATGGCGGAGACGATGGCGCTGGCGCTGGAAGGCCGCTATGAGAATTACACGCTGGGCAAGCAGATCAGCATTGAGCAGGCGTTACAGATACAGGAAATCGCGCATCGTCACGGCTTCCGGTTGTCGGGTTTTCGCAGTTTCGAGAAGCCGGTCAGCGCGGAGCATATCGCGGCGGTGCGCGAGAGAGCACAGGCGAACCGGCGGGTATGGTCAGCGAAACAACGCTTAGGTTAGGAATCGTTAACGATGCGTCCTGACTGTGTGCAGGTTGGCGTTATATCGTGTATAGTTGAAGATGGATTGTCTCTTCATTTTATGACTTAATCCCAAAAACCGATGAGGGATTCACCATGAGTAAAGGCAGGATTTTGGTCGTCGAGGACGACTTCGACATATCAAATATGTTGCGGATTTATTTTAGCGGGCAAGGCTACGAGGTGCAGGTCGCGCCGCGTGGTGGCGATGCGCTGTCGATGACGCGCAAGCAGTTGCCTGATCTCATCATGCTGGACATCATGTTGCCGGATATGAACGGCTATGATGTGTGTCGGGAGTTGCGAACCACCACCCGCACCAAGCATGTGCCGATCATCTTTTTGACGCAACGTGACGAACGGAGCGACAAGATCATCGGGCTGGAACTGGGCGCGGATGATTATGTGACCAAGCCGTTCGACATCGAGGAGTTGAAGCTGAGGGTGCAGAACGCGATCACCGCCGCCAAGCGGCAGGTCAATCTGGACCCGAAATCGCAGTTGCCCACCGGCACGCTGATTGAGGATCATCTGCGGAATTTAATGCGCGAGAATCAGCAATGGGCTTATCTGGATGTGAAGATCAACACATTCGATCAGTTCCGCGAGGTATACGGTTTTGTGGCGGGCGATGAGGTGGTTCGCTTCATGGCGATGGCGTTGCGCGAGGTGGTGGACGACATCGGCACGCCGGATGACTTTATCGGGCATCCGGGCAACGACAATTTCATCATCATCACCCACGCTGAGGACACAAAGAAGGTACAAAACCGCCTTCAGGATCGCTTCGGCGAGGGCATCAAACAACATTATTCTTTCATTGACCGTGAGCGCGGCTATATTCTCGTGCCGGATAGCAACGGGGCGGAGAAACAGGTCAATTTGATGTCGCTGGCGATTGGCATTGTGTCCACGCGCACGCATCAATTCTCCGACATCCGCGAGATCACGGAACTAGCCGCCGATAATCGTCGTCGCGGAGAGGGCGAAAGCGGGGACGCGAGCACCCCGATCCCGACTTCGTGGTGATTGATAGGCGGCGGCCATGAGTGAGGGCGGCAGAAGATGAATTTGGCATTTGTGCTATTTCTGGGCGGTGCGGTCACAATCGCATGGATTTATTTCTGGGCACGTTCGCAGGAAGCGCCATCCAGAGAGACGGATTTCTTCGTGGACGAGGACGTGACGCCGCCGGGCGCCGGAAGCGACGACGCGGTGATCGTCGCCCATGAACACGGCAGATTGCTGTACCTGAATCCGCCAGCCCGCCGCATGTTCAAGCTGAATGGCGGGCGGGCTAATCTGGAACAGGTGGCGCAGATGGCCGAACCCGCCGATCATTTTCTGGGGTTGTTCGCCGGTGAAGGTCAGGCGTCGTTTCAGTTTGACCAGCAATGGATGGAAGCGTCATCGCATCGCATCGAAGACACGGAGCAAGCGCGGATCATCGTGGTGATGCGTCCGCTTGCGGGGAACGCCAGCAATCCGGATATGCTGGATATGAACCGCGCCATGTCGATCATCAATGAGATCGGCGACACGGTGAACGTCACGCTGGGGCTAGAGCCTGCCCTGCAAGCGATCCTGACCATCATCGGCAAGCACATCACATTTGATGCGGCGGAGATCAGCCTGTGGGATGAGGCGGACGAAGTGCTGTATCAGCGCGGTTGGGCGGGCGATACCACGTATTTGATCGAGCTGGCGTCGGCGGGCGGCAAGTACGAAGCCGGAGAAGGCATCACCGGCTGGATCGCCAAGAACCGCCGTCCGGTATTGCTCAACACGGCGGACGAACGCGCCGCAATCCCCACCAAACTCCCCACCGAATATCAGAGCTTTGTCGGCGTGCCGATCATATTGGGCGAGCGCTTCATCGGTACGATGGAGATGGCGAATCGTCAGGTGGGAGCATTTACGGCGGGCGACATGGCGCTATTGCAAGCCATCGCCAAGCCCGCCGCCGTGACCATCTACAACACCGATGTATATAGCGGACAGGCGCAACGCATCCGCGATATTGCCACGTTCCAGCAGGCCGTCGATGTCAGTCAGGCGCAGACGGGCGGCACCGGCCAGATTTACGCGATGCTGAATGAGCGCGTCGCGGATTTGCTGAGCGCGGATATGTGCGGCATTCTGCTGTATGACGACGAGCGCGACGGGCTGGTAATGCAGAGTCCGGTTCACGGTCTGCCGGATGCGCTGGTGAAGAATATTTTCATCCCCCTAACCGACGACTCCCCCCAGCATGACATCTGGACGAATCAACAATACTGGCTATCGAACGATGTGCCGGACGAGCCGCTGGTCGAAGCGTTGGGACTATCACCGGTGGTCAGTCTGGCCGGTATCAAAAACACGGCATGGATGCCGCTATCGCTGGGCGGCGAGCGCATCGGCGTGATCGCGGTGAGCAACAAGCGCACCGAAGGCGGGTTCTCGACGCCGGACGTGCAGAATTTGTCGATTCTCGCGGTGCAGGCCGCCGTCGTCATCGAGAATTTGCGCTTGTTCGAGCGCGAGCAACGCATGGACGCGGAGTTAATCGGCTTGCAGGAAATCACCAACGCCATCGGCGCGTTGAGCCATGAGGCGGAATTCTACAGCGACATCACCGAGCGCATCGCCAAGTTGATGGACATTGAGATCGCGGCGATTTTGCTACACGATCCAACGACGGCGCAATTGGTGGCGCAGTTGCCAATTTATGGAGTGGATGCGGCGATCGCCGCCGATTATCGCGTGGATGTGCCCAACGGTAGCGTGATGTTGCAATTGTGGGAGGAAGAGCGCTACTGGTACAGCAACCGCGTACCGGCGGATACGCTGTTCTTCGCCGCCGGATTGGACGAGATCAACGCCCGCATGGGCATTGAAAAGACGATGTTCGGCGTGATGCAGGCGAGCGGACGGCGTATCGGTCTGGTGCAGGCGGCCAACAAGACGGACGGCGAGGACTTCAGCGAGAGCGACGCCCGCCTGCTGATGATCTTCGCCACGCAAGCCGCCGCCATCATCGAGAACGCCCGCCTATTCCGCGAAGCGCAACGGAGCGCGGAAGAGGCGCAGAGCTTGCGGCGAGTGGCGGAGTTGGCCGGTAATGTGTTGACTTCGCAGGAGACATTTACGCCGGTTCTGGCGGAAATCGCCGGATTGAATAACGTGGAAATCGTGTTCATCAATGTGGTGGACGGCGGAAATCTGGTGACGTTTCCGCGCTGGGTTTATGGGGCACAACTGTCCGAGCCGATATATCAGGATATGTACAGCCCGGGCTTCGAGAATAGCGTGGTGTTGTCGCAACGCCCGTTCATCACCGATGACGCGCAGGACGATGAGCGCATTCTGGAGAGCTACCGGCAGATCGCCACACGTTTGAGTTTGCGCGATTGCATCGTGGTGCCGCTGGTGTTTGGTGATCGCACATTGGGCGAAATCGGCATCGCTAACCGACGCGGCACGACAGCGCTCAGCCGCAACGATCTGGAAGTGATGCAGGCCGTCGCCGCGCAGATCGCCGCCGCGCTGGATCGCCTGCTGTTGTACGAAGCCACCGGCGAGAATCTGAGCCGACGCATCGAAGAACTAGACGCGGTATCGCGGGTGAGTAACGAGCTAACCACCACGCTCGATTTGACGCAGATTTTGCAGGTGATCCGCGAGGAGTCGGTGCGGGCGACGAAAGCGCAAGACTGCACGATTGCCTTGATACGTCCGGCGCGGCAGAGCGAGGCCGATCTGCTAGAGACTGATTATGTCGTGGTGCAACGTTTGCATCTGGGCGACGAGATCGACGGATTGACCGATGTCGAAGTGGAAGCGATAGGCAATCGCTCCGCGCCGGTGAACGTGACCGACTACGAATTGAGTACATTTAAGTCGGAACCATCGGGGGCGCGTTCGGCGCTGGTGGTGCCGATCATCTACGTGGAGCAAATCGTCGGGCTGATCCATCTGTATCACCCGGACGCCGGTCACTTCGATGACCGCGCTAGCGCGTTCTTGATGACGATGGCGGTCAAGGCGTCGCTGGCTTACGGGAACGCGGTGCGCTATAGCGAGCAGTTAGAGCGCAGTGAGAATTTGCGGCGGCGTGTCGATCAGCTTAACCGCATCTTCGAGCTAGGCCACATGGTACAGAGTAACGCCGATCCGGTCAGCATTCTGGAAGCCATCGCCTATAGCGTCCAGCAATCCGTCGGCTTTGATAGCATTGTGATGCTGTTGTTGGACGAAGAAGCCGGTATCTTGCGGCGCGTGGCGCAAGCGGGGATGCCGATTGACCAATTCGAGGAATCACGCGGGAGTAGCATCAGCGAGGCCAAGCTAGAGGAATTACTCAGGGCGGATTTCCGTATCAGCGAGTCTTATTTCTTTCCGGTTCAGCGCTTGCGCGAATGGTACGTCGAAGGCATCGAGGCGCTGAGTACGCACTATGACGGCAATCGCACGCTGGATATGTCCGACGCGGATAGCTGGCACGACGGCGACCTGTTCATCGTGCAGATGGTCGGGCCGTCCGGCGGGCTGGTCGGCTTGATGTGCCTTGACCGGCCATACAATAACCGGCGACCTGATCGCGGCACGGTTGAGGTGCTGGAAATCTTCGCCAATCAAGCGGCGTCCACCATCGAGAATACGCGGCTGTATCTGTCCAGTGTTGCCAGCGCGGAGCAGGAAGCGCGGCTTAATGACATTCTGGAGGCGGTATCGGGCACGCTGGTCATCGACGAGATCGTGGCGGCGGTGGTGCGCGGTACGCTGGCGATGCTATCGTATGACCGCATGACGTTCGCGCTTCGCACGGCGGAAAACGAGTTCTATCTGTCATCGGTGACGATGATGAGTGGGCGGCCACAAATCGGAATGGAGATCGCGCCTGATTTAGGCGACGGCATCCTGAATAACAGCTATGCGGAACGGCGCGACTACCTGATTCAATCCGGCGATAGCGAAATCACCGAGTTCGATGATGTGGCGGCGTGGTACGAAGAAGGCGAGCGCACGACGTTAGTGTTGCCGTTGGTGACCGGCGGGCAAGCGCTAGGGGTGATGCACATCGGCAGTCGCAACAGTGACGCGACGCCCTTCCGCGAAGGGCGCGGCCTGATGCGCCGTATGGCGCAATTGGTGGCTAGCGCGGTGCAGAACGCCCGCCTGTTCGATCAAGCGGTGAACCTGCGGACGCTGAATGAGTCCGTGCTGGAATCGATCCAGCAGGGAATCATGGTGCTAGACCGGCAGAACCGCGTCATATCGATCAACGGTTTTCTGGTGGAACGCTATCAATGGGCGCGGCGCATGACCGGCCAGACCATCCACGACTATCTGCCGGGAGTGGCCGACATCATCGACGAATCTTTGCAGACGACATTGACGGAGGCCACGCCGACCAATATAACCGGCCAATATATCGAGACGGAAGACGGCGAGACAATCACCACGAATTTCTATATTTATCCGCTACGGTATGGCGACACGACAAGCGGCACGGTGGTGCTGGTGGAGGACGTGACGGAGCGCTCACGGTTGGAGCAAGCGATGGAATCCCGCGCCAACCAGTTGACCGCACTCACCGAAGTTTCGACGCGCATCACGTCATCGCTTGAGCGTGATGAAGTGGTGACGCTGGCGATGGAAGAAATGGCGTGGTTGATTCCGCATAGCCGCATGTCGGTGTGGCGGCGCAACGGCTCGTTTATGGTGCTGGAACGCGAGACGAGCGAAGCAGGCGCGGCAGATAAGCGCTTCCTGTTCAGCGATTATGATGTGATCCGGCGCATGGTGGAATCGCAGAGAGTGGTGGCCGCCGGTGGCGGCGTGGAATTGCCGGAAACCGTGCCGTATGGTGATTTCCACAGTTGGATGGGCGTGCCGTTGGTGAATCAGGGGCATGTGGTGGGCATGATGATGCTGACCGACGAGCGCGACGGGTTGTACGATAGTCCGTCCGATCAGAACGTGGCGTTCGCGTTCGCCAGTCAGGTCGCTATCGCGCTGGCGAATGCTGATTTGTTCGAGCAGACATTTGACCGCACGAACGAATTGGGAACGTTGCTAGAGGCGGCGCAGGCGACATCGTTGACAACCGATCTGGCGTCGGTGTTCAAGACGGTGGTCGAATTGATGTTCAGCGCGTTGGAGATGGACGAATGCGCCATCATGATCTGGGATGAGGTCGATAACCTGCTGGAAGTTCAGTTAGAGATGAATCGCGGGCAGGATGATACGCAGGTCGCGCAGAAGGGGACGACATACGATCTGGCCGATTATCCGGCGCGGTTGCAAGCGCTACGTCAGCGCGAAGTCATCGTCATCACACGCGAGAACGACGACATCCCGTACCAGAACGAAATCGCCGATATGGAGCGCACCGGCGACGCGGCGCGGTTGCTGGTGCCACTGGTGGTCAGCGAAACGTCACGCGGGTTAATCGTGCTGGGCGCTAGAACCGGCGAGATCATCACCCAGCAGAAGGTACGGCTGGCGCGGGCGCTGGGCACGCAGGTAGCCGTCGCCATTGAGAACGCCCGCCTATCGGCGGAGACTACCGCACACTTTGAAGAATCGTTGATGATTAACGATTTGAGCCGCGCTATTTCCAGCACGTTGAACGTGGAAGATATGTTCGACGTGGTGCGCGAGCAATTGCCGAGCGTGACCGGCGCGAGTGAAATCTATCTGGCGCTGTATGATAGCAAGACGGAGGCGATCACCTTCCCGTTGGCGGTGAGCGAAGGCCAGCCGTATGACATCGCGCCGCGCACATTGAACGACGATGAAGTGTCGTTCGTGATTCGCCAGCGCCGCCCGTTGAATCTGGGCGCGGATTATTACTCGCCGGATGAATTGCGGCGTAGTCTGGGCATTACCAACGGCGAAGGCGATGCGCGGAGTTATCTGGGCGTGCCGTTGATCGCCGGTGATGAGGTGTATGGCGTGCTGGCGGTGCGCGATAGACAGCGCACCCGCGCATTTACGATCAACGAACAGCGCATCCTGACGACGGTTGGCTCGCAGTTGGGCGCGGCGATCCAGAATGCGCGGCTGTTCCGTCAAGTTTCCAGATTCGCGGATGAGATGGAGCGCGAAGTGGCGGAGCGCACCAGCGAGCTAGAAGAAGAGCGCGACAGGCTAGACACGCTATACCAGATCACATCGGAGCTATCACGCACGCTGGACATGGACGTGCTGATGCCGATTGCGTTGAGCATGGTGGCGAAGGCCATCGGCGCGGGCGATGGCGTCATCACCCAGCTAGACCCGATCACCGATCAGCTATACACGCGCTACATGATGAACCCGAACATGATGTACAGCGACGCCGACGACGCGGAGCGGAGCATCCACCCCGCCGAACACATCGCACGCGAGGCGATACTGGATAGTGAGCAATCGGTGGTCGTCAATGACCTGCAAGCGCAGGCGTATTGGGACACGGCAAACATTCCCAACGCGGCACTATGGCGCAGTGCGATCAGCGTGCGGCTGGAAACCAGCGAGGAGCTACTGGGGATGATGGTGTTGCTCAGCGAAGTACCGGACGCCTTCAGCGAATCGCACGCACGGCTGATTATCGCGGCGGCGAATCAGGTCGCGGCGAGCATCAACAACGCCGACCTGTACAAGATGATCCGCGAGCAAGCGGAACGTCTGGGCGCTCTGCTCCGCGCCGAGCAGGAAGAAGCGGACAAGAACAAGGCGATTCTGGAAGGCATCGCGGACGGCGTGGTGCTGGCCGACACGGAAGGCGTGATCTTGCTGTTCAACAACGCGGCGGAGCGTATCTTCCGTATTCCGCGTAGCGAGGCCATCGGCCATCAGTTGAGCAAAGTGACCGGCGTTTATGGCGCGACGGCGGAATCGTGGGCGGAGACGCTGGAGCGCAAGCTCCGCAACCCGCAGGAAATCGACGAATATCTGGACGAGCGCGTGAAGCTGGGCGAACGCACGATCAGCGTGCATCTGTCGCCGGTTTATACTGAAGATAAATTTCTGGGCACGGTATCGGTGTTCCGCGACATCACCCGCGAGGTACTGGCCGACCAGAGCAAGGCGGAGTTCGTGGCGAACGTATCGCATGAGTTCCGCACGCCGTTGACATCAATCAAAGGGTACAATGACCTTCTGCTGATGGGCGCGTTCGGCGAGCTTGGCGACCAGCAACAGATGATGTTGAATACGGTGCGCGACAACGTGACGCGGCTGGCGGCGCTGGTGGAGGACGTGCTGAACATCTCCAAGATCGACGCCGGACGCGAGAAGTTGACGGTGCAATCCGTCGATATGAACAGCGTGGTGGAGCAAGTGCTGACGCATGTCCGCCGCCAGCCGAAGCATCAGCATAAGAATTTCACCGTCACGTTCGAGGCGATGGACGATGTGCCGATCATTCAGGGTGATGCGGAGAAGCTGACGCAGGCGGTCAACAACGTGGTGGACAACGCCTTTAACTACACCGAAGCCGGTGGTACTATAGGCGTCGAGATTGAGCCGGATGACGAGCGCAAAATCTTGACCATCGCTATCTCTGATACCGGTGTGGGCGTGCCGGAGGACTTCCGCGAGAGCATCTGGGAGCGCTTCAAGCGCGACGACGAGACCGCGCTCACGCTGGATGTAGCCGGTACCGGATTGGGGCTTTCTATCGTGAAGAAGCTGGTAGAAATGCATCGTGGGCGCGTCTGGTTCGAATCGGAACTGGGCGTCGGCACGACATTCTACATCGCCCTGCCTTACTATCAGCCTGAGCATATCGTGACCGAAGAAGAAGGTGAAAGCGATTAAACATTATGGCAAACATTCTAGTCGCCGAAGACGAGCGCGACATCCGCGATCTGATACATTTCACGCTGACATTCGCCGGACATGACGTGACAACCGTCGCCAATGGCGCGGAAGCTGTGGCGAAAGCGCAGGAAATTCAGCCGGATTTAATCATGATGGACGTTCGGATGCCGCAATTGACCGGCTATGAGGCGTGCCAGCAGATCAAGCAGATCGACGCGCTGAAAGATGTGCCGGTGGTGTTCTTGACGGCGAAAGGCCAGGACGAAGAAATATCAATGGGGCTGGAATCCGGAGCGACGGCCTATATCTTGAAGCCATTCGCGCCGGACGAATTATCCCAGCGCGTCAATGAAATTTTAGGGCAGATCAGCACATCGCCGTAAGCGGGTTGATCGCAAAATGAGGTTACAGCTTTCCATGAGCGCCATCACGGTTGACGGAGATTTAGTTCATTACGAAGTATTGGGGCGCGGTGGTCGTCCGGTCATCCTGCTACACGGTTGGATCGGTTCGTGGCGTTATTGGATTCCGACGATGCGCCTGTTGCAACTCAAGTTTCGCGTGTACGCGCTCGATCTATTCGGCTACGGCGATTCCAGCAAGAACACCGCGAAGTACAACATGGCGTCACAGATGCGCCTGCTGGATCAATTCATGAAACAATTGGGGATGCCGAAAGCGGCGATCCTCGCGCACGGGTACGGCGCACAGGTGGCGCTGAACTTCGCGGCGCAATATCCGGAGCGCGTGGCGCGGTTGATGCTGATTAGCGCCCCGATCTTTGACCCGGGCGATCTGGCGGTGCGCGTGCCGCCGGAACCGGCCAAGCCTGCCGAAACGCAAGATGACACCACGACGGCGGAAAAGACTATCGCCTCCGCCGCGAGCCGTTCGCCCTACCCCGCCAATGATCCCGGCGACGACGAAGCGGACAAGACATTGCCCAGTTCTCTGCGCGAGACGATCCGCAACCCGAACGCGATTGACCGCGCCGCCCTGCGCCGCGCCGCCGCGTATCTGGCGGAGCAACGGCGCATTGAAGAAAATAAGCCATCGGTGCGGGCGGCGGCACCGGTTGAGCCGGACATCCTGCCAGCTACCGCGCCGGTGAATGGCGAAAAAGACGCGCACAACCCGCTTGAGTCCATTCTGGCGAATGACATGGAGGGGTTGCTGGGGCGTTGCTTCCGTAAATCGGAGACGGAATACGATAAGCTGTATCAGGACATCGCTAAATGCGACAATCGCGTGTTGCGCTATCTCTCGCGTGATTTCAGCGCGGGGCGCACGCTGGACGCCATCCGCCTGTTACCGATGCCGACGGTGGTGGTGCATGGCGCGGATGATCCGTTGATTCCGTTGCCGGATGAGGCGATATGGGATTATGTGACGCAGAGCAAAGAAGACCAGCTTGTGCCGATTCCGCTGGTCGGCGTGCGCCACTTCCCGATGCTGGAACATGAGACATTTCAGCGTCTGGTCGGGATGTTCTTGGAGACAGCCGACATCAGCAAAATTGAACTGAAAGAACGCTGGCGGCGGCGCTCGCGTTGATATAGGGAGATAGCATGTCGCGTACATTGATCTTTGCCAATGGTGCGGTAAATGATGGCGCGAAAGTTCAGCAAGCCATCGCCGAAGCGCACGCCGACGACGTTCAGCCGCACATCATGGCGGCGGATGGCGGCGCACGGCAGGCGGCACACTACGGGCTGGCGGTGCATAGCGTGGTCGGCGATATGGATTCGCTGGCGGAAAACGAGCAAGCCGTCCTCCGCGCTAACGGCGCGATATTTCACGAACATTCACCACAAAAAGACGAGACTGATCTGGAACTCGCGCTGACTCTGGCGCGGAAGCAGGGCGCGGACTGGGTGCGGGTAATCGGCGCGATGGGTCAGCGCATCGACCAGACGCTAGGCAACCTGCAACTATTGGCCGCCGGACAATTTCGCGGCTACGACGTGGCAATCGTGGACGGCGATCAATCGGTGCGGGCGCTTCATGCTGGCATTCATCAGATTAGCGGCCAACCAGGGGACACAATCTCATTGATTCCGGTGGGCGGCGCGGCGGAGGGCGTGTACACCAACGGCCTTGAGTATTCGCTCTACGGCGAGACTCTGCTGTTTGGTCCGACGCGGGGCATCAGCAACCGCTTGAGTACCGCGTCGGCTTCGGTGTCGATACGGGCGGGGGTTTTGCTGGTGATCCACACGGCGAGCGACGCATGAAGCGCGTCACGGTCATCAAGCGCGACCATCGCGGGCGGGAGGTTCTGCGTTATGAGGGGCGCGAGATCACACGCGACGCGACATCCATCTGCATCGCCGCCCGTTTTGAGCATCCCGCCGTCGAGATTGGCGGCTTTTTTGTGCTGAATGACGGCGATCATCTGCGGGAATGGTTCTACACAGACCGCTATTATAACGTGTTTCGCATCCACGACGGCGCGACGGATAGGCTAAAAGGCTGGTATTGCAACATCACACGACCAGCACAGATCAGCGCGGGGACGGTGAGCGCCGATGATCTGGCGCTGGATGTGGTCGTCCTGCCAGACCGTAGCCTGCATCTGCTGGATGAGGATGAATACAACGCCCTGCCGATCACGCCGATGGAGCGCGACGCGGTGCGGGTCGCTGTGCAAGCCATCGGCGCTGAGGTGCGGGCGCGGCGGGGCGCATTTGAGGAGGTTTGAGCAATGGCTGAAAAACACCCCAATTTCCCCGATGTGGCGATCAAGCGTGAACGGCGGCGTTCGATGACGCTGAAGGTATCGCCGCAGGGCGATTTGATCTTGCGCTTGCCGCATTGGATCAAGTTATCCGACAAGCGCGTGCGCGACTTCCTGAAACAGGGCGTGCCGAAGATGCGGCAATACAAGCCGCCGGAGCGCCGCAAGCAGATACATCAACCGGAGATGATCCGCATGTGGACGATGCAGTGGGCGAGCAAGATGGGCGTCGTGCCGGGCCGCATACAACTGCGCGATATGTCGCGCAAGTGGGGGTCGTGTTCGGAGATCGGTAGCGTGACGCTGAATACCGCGCTGTATTACGTGCCGCATGATCTGGTGCATTACGTGATCGTGCATGAACTGGCGCATCTGATCCACTTCGACCACAGCCCGCAATTCTGGGCGACGGTAGGCCAATATATCCCCGATTATGAACGGTGCGAGGCGGCTTTGAACGAGTATCAGTCGTGGTGATACGCTAAACGATGAGCGAAAAAACGGGCGCTTTGAGTAATGCCGGTGTGTTGCGGGCGGCGGTCATCGTCATTTTCGGATTCGTGGCGAGCGGGGTGCTGGGCTTCGTGCGGACGGGCGCATTCAGCGCGACATTCGGCGGCGATAGCGCGGAGTTAGACGCCTTTTACGCGGCGCAACGCATCCCGGAATTGCTGTTCGTGGTGGTGGCGGGCGGGGCGCTGGGTTCGGCGTTCATTCCGGTATTCGCCCGTTATTTGAAGCCGGAATCACGCGATGAGGCGTGGCGGCTGGCGAGCGCGGTGATGACGTTATCGATGGCGGCGGCGGGGGTGATGGCGCTGATCGTGGCGATCTTCGCGCCGGTGATCGTGCCGGTGGTTTTGACGCCGGGCTGGTCAGCAGAACAACAGGCGCTCACGGTATCGCTGACGCGGATTTTACTCATCACGACGGTGATCTTCGCGGCTAGCGGGCTGTCTATGGGCATCCTGAACGCGCACCAGAGCTTTTTATTTCCGGCGCTGGCGGCCAGCATGTACAATGTCGGGCTGATCGTCGGGGCGCTGATTATTGCGCGGGTGTTGCCCGCGTACAGCCTAGCCGGAGACGCGGCGGCGATGTCTACGCCGGCCAATATCTACGGGCTGGCGTATGGGGCGATATTGGGCGCGTCGTTGCATCTGCTGGTGCAGATACCGGCGCTCATCAAGATACGCGCCCGCCTGCGCCCGAACTTCAACCGCCACACAAGCGGCGCGGGCGAAGTGCTGACGCTGATGATCCCGCGTGTGCTGGGGTTGGCGGTGGTGCAGATTAACTTCATCGTCAACGTGGCTTTCGCCTCCACGATGGTGACGGGCAGTCAGATCGCGCTGACGACGGCATGGTTTTTGCTGTTCTTCACGCTGGGCGTGCTGGGTCAAAGCGTGGGGACGGCGGTGTTTCCGACGTTATCGGCGCTGGCCGCCGAGGGCGACATGGACGGCTATAAGGCGCGGCTGGCTTCGGCAATGCGCGGCGTGCTGTTTCTGGCGATTCCGGCCAGCGTCGGGTTGATCTTGCTGGGCGAGTCGCTCGTCTCGGTATTCGAGCGCGGCGAATGGACGCGAGAACACACGCAGGCGACGGCGTGGGCGCTGACTTTCTTCGCGGTCGGCATGGCCGGTCATGGCCTGCTGGAGATACTATCGCGGGCGTTCTATGCGCTGGCCGACACGTGGACGCCGGTCAAAATCGGCATCGGCGCGATCATCGGCAATATCATTCTCAGCTTCATCTTCATTCAGTTCATCGGCACGCCGGGGTCGTTGACTCGCGGGCCGTTCGCGGGGCTGGCCTTAGCCAACAGCCTGACGACGTTGATCGAAAGCGCGGTGTTATGGTGGCTATTGCGGCGGCGCATCGGCGGGTTGCATGATGCGGCGATCTTGCGGAGTAGCGGGCGCGGCATACTGGCGACGGCGGTCATGGCGGCTATCGTGCTGGCGGTGGTGGCGATGCTGGGCGATGCGCCGCAGATGGTCATTCTGTTCACGGGGGCGGCGGTGGGCGCGGTCAGTTTCTTCGTGCTGGCGATCTTGATGGGTATGGATGAAGTGAGCATCATCACGCGGCGGTTGCCGTTCCTGAAAGCGCGTGTCGGTTAGATTGTCGGCTTGTGTAGGGTGGCAATGTGTCACTCTGCAAGCCATTGCACCCTACGGTTATATGTCCGGCGTTAAGCGTGGGGAGACAGACCGCCGTCGTCGGCGATTTGATCCACACGCAAGGACGCCGCATCGAGCAATTGCTGGCAATAGGCGGTTAGACCGCGCCCGCGCTCGAATACATCGACGGATTGCTCTAGCGTCAATTCGCCGGATTCGAGGCGGGCGACCAGTTTTTCTAGTTCGGTATAGGCATCTTCAAAAGATAGGCCGTCAAAAGAGTTTGCGCTGGTATCGCTCATGATCGTCTTCGTCCTCCACTCTGGCTTTTAGGTCGCCGTCATTTAATTGTATGGTGATCGCGTCGCCGACTTTGACATCCATCGTATCGACCACGCGCACGCCGTCGCCGCTACGGGTGACGATGGCATAGCCCCGCGCTAAGATCGAACGCGGATTGGCGCTATGCAATGCGCGGCTTTGCGCGGCGAGGCGCTCTCGCTTCTGTGCGATCAGCGCGGTCTGCTGGCGCGACAGGCGGCGGTCAAGGTCGGCCACCTGCCCGCGATAAGCGGCGATGGACTCCGTCGGGGAGCGCCGCGTCAGGTCACGGCGGAGCGCGTCCAGTTCGCGCTGTCCTGCCGCGATGCGGTCATCCATGCTGGCCGCCATCAGCGCGTCGCGGTCATCGACCATCTGCCGCAGTTCGGCGATGTCGGGCGTCGCCATCTCCGCCGCCGCCGATGGTGTCGGGGCGCGTAGGTCAGCGACAAAATCCACGATGGTGAAGTCGGTCTCGTGGCCGACGCCGGTGATTATCGGGATGCGCGACGCGGCCACCGCCCGCGCAACGGCTTCATCGTTGAACGCCCATAAATCTTCGATGCTACCGCCGCCGCGACAGAGCAGGATGACATCAACCGCGCTGTGATCGTTCAGGCGCTGGATGGCGCGGACGATCTGCGGCGGGGCGGTTGTGCCCTGTACCGGCGTCGGGCTGAGTATCACCCGCGCCAACGGGAAGCGGCGGCGCAGGACGTTTTGTATATCCTGAAAGGCGGCGGCGGTGGGCGATGTGACCACGCCGATCTGATGCGGGAAAGCGGGATGCTCGCGCTTGCGATCCGCGTCGAAAAGCCCTTCGCCTTGTAGTTTGGCCTTCAGGCGCTCGAATTGCTGGTACAGGTCGCCCATGCCTACCGGACGTAGCGCATCGGCGTAGAGCTGGTATTCACCCCGCGCCGCGTAGACCTGCACTTTGCCGTGAACCTCTACGGAGTCGCCGTCTTTGGGGGTGGTCTGCTGTCTGCTGGCGGCGGAACGCCACATCACACAACGGAGCTGGGCGTTGGCGTCTTTGAGCGTGAAATACCAGTGGCCGGAACTAGCCCGCGTCATGTTGGAGATTTCGCCAGTCACCCAGACATCGGACAGTATATCGTCGGCATTTAACAGCGCGGTGATGTGGCGGGTGACATCCGTCACGCTGAGGCCGTGCGGCTTGAAGAGATCGTCAAACATAATAGTTACTCTTTACCTATTTCGCACTCTGATTATACACGCTAAAATAGAGGATGGCAGGATAGTCTGCCCCGTTTCGTCTTATCGTTCATATTCAATTTCATAGTCAGTAAGGATGGCGGTTTCATGGCATACTTAAACGAGCGCGAACGCGAAAAATTGCTGAACGATCTGAGCAAGATGACGTTCTTACAGGCCAAGCGACGCCTGCGGCGTATGGATCGGCAAGCGAAGCTGGCGGTTTATCGCAATGTGCAGAATACCGGCGAATGGATCACGCGGTATGATCTGGTTGGCAAGGGCACGCGGGTGACATTGATCGAAGAAGAGCGCGTCGGCCATGTCGGATCACCCGACATCCGTCACGAGGCGGAGTACGAGCTGGCGCGGGTGGTGGTGGAGCCATTGCCGGAGAACAGAACGTAACCATCGGGCGCGATGGTTGTTAGAATCATCATAGCTATTCAAGGTTTTCTTTTGTCACCTTTTTGCAAAAAGGTGACATCAAAAACTTTTGGCATAAACGTCTGAAAGAATGCAAAAGTCTTTTATCAATTCAGTACCATACACACATAAGGGGACTCAAAAATTATGTTACGTCACATGACCGTTACCCGCGATTGGACGTGGGTACACCGCGCCGCGTTGATCGGCCTTTTCGTCGCGCTGACGGCGCTTTCCGCGCAGTTTCGTTTTTACCTGAACAGCCCCGCACCGTACACGCTTCAGGTGATGGTGGTGTTGCTATCCGGCATGATTCTGGGGGCGCGTGATGGCGCGTTCGCACAGATCGCCTATATCGCGCTGATTGGCGCCGGTGCGCCGATAGCGTCGGGCGCTGTGGGTGGCATGAGCGTGCTAACCGGCGTGACGGCGGGCTACATCATCGGCTTCATTCCGGCGGCGTGGGTGGCCGGTTATCTGGTGGAACACGGCGCGACGCGGGCGTGGCAACGCTTTCTGGCCGGTCTGGTCGGGGTGAGCATCATCTACGCTTGCGGATTGCCGGTGATGAAACTGGTGCTGGGCGTGGATTGGACGACAGCGTGGACGTTGAGTGTCGCGCCGTTCATCGCGTTTGACGTGGTGAAGGCGATCATCGCCGCCGGATTCACGGAGACCGGACGCGCATTGATTATGCGTTATCGCGGGTAATCGGCACGGATTCGTTCAAAATGGGGCGCAATGAGATGACGTTGCGCCCCGCGTTTTTGCTGGTTTATCCGTCGATTTCGTCGCGGCTGGCCGTCAACCCTAGCACATGATAACCGGCGTCCACATGGATGATTTCGCCGGTCACCATCTTAGATAGATCAGACGCCAGATAGACGGCGGTATCGGCGACATCATCCTGCGAGACGGAACGCTTGAGCGGCGATGCGCTCTCGGCGTATTTGATGAACGTGCGGAGGCCGGGCACGCCCGCCGCCGATAGCGTCTTGATCGGCCCGGCGCTGATCGCGTTGACGCGGACGCCCTGCTCGCCGAGATCGAGCGCTAGATAGCGGGTGATGGTTTCCAGCGCGGACTTCGCCACCGCCATGACGTTGTAGGACGGCATGACTTTCTCCGCCGCATAGTAGGTCATCGACATGATACTGCCGCCTGCGGTCATCAACGGCGCGGCGCGTTTCGCCATCGCAATCAGGCTGTAGGCGCTGATGTCGAGCGCCAGCTTGAAGCCATCGCGGGAAATATCGACGAAGCGCCCGCCCAGATCATCGCGCTCCGCGAAGGCCACCGCATGAACCAGAATATCGACACGCCCGAAGCGCTCGCGCACTTTGTCGAATACCTCATCTAACTGCGCGTCGTCGGTCACGTCGCATTGCTCGACAAAATCGCAATCAATCTCTTGCGCCAACGGAAACACGCGCTTTTCCAGCATTGTACCGGCGTAGCTGAGCGCGACTGTCGCGCCCTGCGCGTGTAACGCCTTAGCGATCCCCCACGCGATAGAATTCTTATTCGCCACGCCGAAAATCAACGCGACTTTACCGGTTAATAATCCCATGATGTCCTCATCCTTTCGTAGGTTGCGCCCTGCGTAAATTGGGCATAGTAGCACATTATAGCGGGCGTAGCACGCGACGCTCTTACTCTAACACGTGCTATCAGCGCAGGCTACGTTATAATCGTCGGACGAGGCTATCACGAAGGAGAGAAAAGATCATGAGCGACGAGCAGAACGAAAAAATACGGGTACTGGTCTGCGCTGATTTCAGCGACGAGATCATGGACGAGTTACGCGCTATTTCTGACCGCCTGCACATCGAGAAGCGGCACCCGGAAGTTCCGACACCGGCTTATCAGGACATCGACATACTGTATACGATATGGCACTTCCCGGAGCCGGATCAAGCGCCTAATCTGCGCTGGATTCAGTTGCACTATGCCGGAATGGAAAATATCGCTGATCGCCCTATCGGGCGCGTCGAGTCGGTGCAGATTACATCGTGTAGCGGCATCCACGCGGTACCGATCACCGAGTATTGCATCGGGATGATGCTGGCGTGGGAGTATCGCCTGCCGGAGATGCTGAAGAACAAAGAGAAATCACACTGGCCGAAAAATCCGTACAGCCAGTTCATCCCGCAGACGTTGCGCGGGCAAACGCTGGGGATCGTCGGCTATGGCAGTATTGCGCGGGAGCTGGCGCGGGTGGCTGACCAGATGGGGATGCGCGTGCTGGCGACCAAGCGTGACCTGCGGACGCTGACGGAGGAGAACGCCTACCGCGAAGCGGACACCGGCGATCCCGATGCGGAAATTCCAGATCGGTTGTATCCGGCGGAGGCGCTGGGGGCGATGGTGACGGAATGTGATTTTGTGGTGGTCACCGTGCCGTTAACGTCAGCCACACATCATCTGATCGACGAGAGCATCTTGAACAAGATGCGGCGCGACGCGGTGTTAATCAACATTGCGCGGGGCGGCGTGGTCGATGAAGCGGCGCTGATTAAAGCATTGCAGGAGCGCAAGATCGCGGGGGCGGCGCTGGATGTGTTCGAGGAAGAACCACTCCCGAAGGAAAGTCCGCTGTGGGGGCTGGATAATGTCATCATCACGCCGCACGTCGCCGGCAATAACACGCGCTATCATCAACGGGCGGCGGCGGTGTTCGGGGAGAATTTGCGGCGCTATCTGGAAAATCAACCATTAATCAACCGCTTAGATCGCAATCGCGGTTATTGATGAATCCGGTGCAACTTCTAGCGGCGTGATGCGTAATCTGTATTGAGAACGATAACAACGCACAAATTCAGCGTTAGGAGTGTAATAAGCGATGAGTGTTCACGACAAAAATCAACCACACGAAGACGAGATGCCGCAAGCGGACGACGTGCCACCAACAGATGATGCGTCGGCGGACGATGACGGGCCGCGTACCCCGTTTGAGGAGTTTCTACATCACCAACGGCGGGCGCTAGAGGAAACCGGACGCGCCCTTGAAGCGCTGTTCCCGGAAGGCTTCCGCAAGCACGGGAGCAACGCCAGCAAGGAGTTCACCAAAGGGTTCCGGGCGCTGGTAGATGGCGCGATGGAAGAGCTACGCAAGGCGCGGGAGCAGATGGAAGAATACGAGCAGGACGGCGACGAGACGGAGGGCGACAGTACCCCCCCGCCGCCGAGTACCACCGGCAAGACAAAAGTGAAGGTGGAAGTCGATTAAACGCGATGCCACCGGCAATCCTTCAGGGGTAGGCGTATGAGTGCCTGCCCCTGTGTGATTCAGGTTCGGGGGTTAGTCGCCTAGATTGATGCCTAAATCGCGGGCGGTCATCACCCACGGGTGATCGACGGGTACGTTTTTACGCTTACCGGCCACCTCCGTAAGCGGCACGGTGACAACATCACTACCATGCACGGACATCATCACGCCGAATTCGCCGTCGTTGAGCGCCCGCGCACAGGCCGTCCCCAACCGTGTCGCCAACATGCGATCCGCCGGTGTGGGGATGCCGCCGCGTTGCACATGGCCGAGTATGGTCACACGCGACTCAAGGCCGGTTAGCTCTTCTAGCTGACGGGTGAGCGTGTGCGTGCTGACGGCGCGTTCGCGTTCGATTTCGGCTAATTTCTTGCGGTATTTCTTCTTTTCCGCTTTATCTTTGGCCTTCTCCAGCTTGGCTTCGGTGTCGCGTAGCTTCTTCGCCATCTTGCCGGACATCGCGCCTTCGGAGATAGCGACAATGCTGAAATGCTTGCCGCTTTGCTTGCGCTCGGTGATCGACTGTGCGACTTTTTCCACCGAGTACGGGATTTCCGGAATCAGCACGACATCCGCGCCGCCTGCGATTCCGGCGGCGAGAGTCAGCCAGCCGGTATTGTGCCCCATGACCTCAACGACGATGATGCGATGATGGCTGTGGGCGGTGCTGTGCAGGCGGTCGATGGCGTCAGTGGCGATGGAGAGCGCAGTGTCAAAGCCGAAGGTGATGTCGGTCATGGCGACATCGTTATCAATCGTCTTGGGCAATGTGATGATGTTCATGCCCTTCTCCACCAGACGCAGGGCGTTCTTTTGCGTGCCGCCGCCACCCAGACACACCAGCGCATCGAGATGATGCTTGTGGTAGGTGTCCATCATGACATCGGTCATATCCATCATCTTGTTGCCGATGGGCATTTTGTGCGGTTTATCTCTGCTGGTGCCCAGAATCGTGCCGCCGATGGTCAGGATGCCGGATAGCGCCTCGCTATCGAGCCGGACGATGCGATTTTCCATCAGGCCGCGAAAGCCATCGCGGAAGCCGATGATCTGCATGTCGTATGTATTGAGTGCGGCCTTGCCGACGCCGCGTATCGCCGCGTTTAAGCCGGGTGTATCGCCGCCGGATGTTAGAATGCCGATATATTTGGTCATGAGCTTTTCAGCCTTTCGCTTGTGGTGCGGTCATTCGATGCGTGCGGCACATCATCGGACGTGCCTTTAATAGCGTAACTCAAATTGATCTTCGTAGCACACCCGAATCACGAGCGCAATCGCGTAGCCGATGAAATGCGTCTGCTGGCCGACGCGCAATTTTAGCGGGCCTTCAAACGGGGCGCGTTCCACCAGATGCACCGACACGCCGGGCTTGATGCCTAGCGTATCCAGATATTTGAGCTTCTCTTCGTCGTGTGAGTTGGCGCGGCTGACGACGTAATCGTGCCCGACTTCGGCTTCGGTCAACGGATGATCGACCACTTGCGGCATGACGCCATCAGCGGAAGGGATCGGTTCGCCGTGTGGACAACGACGCGGAAAACCGGCCATCTGCTCCATGCGGGCGACCAGCTTATCGGTGACGACTGCGCCGAGATCGTCGGCGGCGTCGTGGACTTCGTGCCAGCCCAGCCGCATGACATCAACCAGAAAGCGCTCTACCAGACGATGCCGCCGGATGTTCAATAGCGCCTGACGTTCACCGTCGGCGGTCAGGCGGATCCCCTGATACGGTTCGTGCTGTAGATAACCGGCGTCTTTGAGCCGTTGCACCATGCGCGTGACCGCCGGGGCGGATACGCCCATCACCCGCGCCAGCGCCGATGTCGAGACGTATGGATCATCCTGTTGATAGTGTGCGAGGCGGTAAGTTTCCGCCAGATACTCTTGCATCGCGTTACTGATTGCCATGCTGACCAATACTCCAATTTTTATAGCGCCCATCATCAATAATACATCGCGTCGCTCAAAGTATGCAAGCGGTAAACTCTTAAATTGCATTAGGCTAAATTTAGCGTTTAGCGGCGCTCTCCGCTATGCTAAGGGGATGATTTACGTCAGAAAGCGGTCACATTTCGGTTTGAAGCGCGGTGAGAGCGCGTTATGATGGCACGATTGCTGTTTTGATTCAAGCAAGAACGGCGTATAAGCGCTATACTAAATGCACGTCGTAGAAATACAGATAGGATGTTGGGACGTGTCGAGATATAACTTAGAACATTTTTACTTTGGTCAAGCCGTGCGGGAAGGCAAGCCAAGCCCCAAAAGCGGCGTCTTGGCGGCGTCACAAGGTATCAGTAAAGAGATGGTCAAACAGGCGCTAGAACGTGGCCGCCTGCCCGCTTTCAGCGTCGCGCCGACGGGCGCATGGGCGGTGTTGCGCGGGCGCAGTCAGCAGATGCCGTTTTTGCTGACGCAAACCCAGCAAGGCACCGTCGGGCAGATCATATCGCATTATATCGTCCTGCCCGCCGACGCGATGCGGGCTATCGGCGGCAACCTGAACGCGCTGAAGCGTTTGACGCAAGAGCCGTTCAAGACGTTCGAGAAAGCGGGCGAGAAGCTAAAGCTGATCGACCTGTTTGATCCGGGCGCGTTGTCTTCCGCCGCACAGGTCGATTATATTCTGGAATTGATGACGCTGACGCGCAACCGCATCAACGAGATCGAGAAGATGCTGGGGGCGGTGGTCAATGGTGTGCGGCTGTACATCACCAACGCGCCGCCGGATGCCGACCAGCGCGTGGCGTTCATACAGGGGTTGCTCGGCCTGTTGCCGACTTCGGCGCGGTTCGGGGTGTCCTTCGCCACGCACACGCTACCGGATACGCAGATCGACGCGCAGGTGCGCTTCTTTGAAGGCGTGCCGCCGCCGGATGTGACGGTTTTCGACTGGGCAGAATCGACGGTTAGCGGCCATATGGTGCGCGATGAGTACAGCCGCTTTGTGATGAGCCAGCTCCGGCTGGATGCGGAACTGGTGATTCAGCGCAATAACGCGATGGCGGCTATCGCGGGCTGGCGCTTAAATCAGGGCGATGATCTGGCGAAATCGCTGGGCTATGCGGCGCTCCGGCTGAAAGTGGATTCGTCGCTACGCGATAATCAACCGGTAAACAAAGAAGATGTTGCGCGTATCCTGATGGAAGACCCGACGCTATCGGACGATCTACAGGTGAAATACGCCCTGCATCTGTTGCGGCTGGGGCTGGCGATGCGTGATCTATCCGCCGCCGCGCCGGTGGCGATCTTGCTACGCGGTAACGACAAGCTGGAAAAGGCGGTATTGTCCGAACTGAACAACGAATTAAACGCGGAGTCCAGCCGGTTCATCTATGGCACGCTGATCCGGTGGATGAATAACGCACTGGGGCCGCAGGGCTTCCGGTGGGTTGATTTGACGCATCGCGCCACGCTGACGCATCTGCAACGGGCGGCGCAAAGCGGCGATAACGAGACGGTGAATACCGTCCTGCGCGAACTGCAAGAGGCGGGCATCACGCTACAGATCGACGAATTAACGCCGAAGCTCATCAAGCTGATCCTGCCGTTGAGCTATCAGGACGCGGAAACGGCGGAGAATCTGTTCTTGCTGGGCGTGCGCTATCTGCCCAACGCCGGATTCCATGAATTGATGAGCATTGAGCGCTTCCGCAACAATCTACACCCGAACCTGTCGCGGGCGTGGGTGTTCATCAACGGCGAAGGCGTGGCCGACGTGAACGGCGAGATGCTGTTGAAAGTGGCGGCGGAATACGGCGAACGGTGGGAAGCCAATATCTTGATCCGGCTGTGTGAGGTGGCGCACCGCGCCGGACGCTATGAATTGATTGATCGCGGGGTGTTGCGCGGGTTGTTCAACGTGGCGAACAGCGCCGAAGGCAACGAACACACCAGCCGGTTACGCACCATCGCCCGCGCTGTGGAGACGAACGCGCTGGAGAATCTGCGGCATCCGGGGCCGCGCTATCTGTTGCAGATTTATCTGGCACTGGGGGATTATGAGACGCTGGGTAAAGGCATGTTGCGCCAGCTAAAACAACTGCGCTGGGAGAACGAAGAAGCGTATTTGACGATGCTGACCGAGCTATTCGCCAGCACGCACATTCCATTGAGCCGCGTCAAGCCGATGGTGGACGCGGTGGGCGGGGCGGGCGTGCGTTCCGCGCCGCTTGTGGTGACGATGGTCAGCGCGGCGCAAGGGTATCGCGGCGAAAACGAAGTCGAGCCGATCATCGAGCAGGCGGTCAGCGAATTAGAGCGCAACCGCGAGCTGGCCGACCTGTTGCCACCGCGCACCATCTTCAATCTGCTGGATCATTACACGATGCGGCGCGACGCGGACGGGATGCGGGCGGTGCTGAACTTGATCCCATCGGCCATCGAGCAGAAGGGGCGCGACGGCATCAAGCTGGCGGCGCAAGTCTACCGCAAAAGCGGCTGGAGCAAAGAAGCGCAGGCCATCGGGCTGGACGTGTTGCGGGCGGCGGTGCGCGTGCAATCCGAAGCGAACGCGGTCAAGACGATTGGCTTCTTCGTGAAGCAATTCGGCAAGGGGATTCAGAGTCCGTTAGAGGTGACGTATCTGGTCAAGCGGTTGATCGGCACGCATGATCTGGCGGCTTACGCCGATAGTCTGTCGGAGGTGGTGGCGTTCCTGCGGCAACTGGTGGTGATCTATGCGGACGAACGGCGCAAACCGTCCGCCCCTGCCCTGCGCGATGGCCTGAGTACGTTACCGGGCGCGGGCGGGTTGACCGACGAACAGCGCGACCAATTCCTCAAGGGCATTTTGCAGAACGGGCGCTACATCGTGCGCTTGATGCGCCAATACAGCGCCGGACGCCGCGAAGAAGAAGCGGCACACGCCCGCCGTGTGGTAGCGGGGCGCGTTAATCCGGATAGTATGCTGGACGTTCTGCGGGTGATGGGTGGCGGGCTGGTGAATGGGCGGCGGTTGCCGCTTAACATCGAGCCGCAAGAACTACGCTATCCGCTACAGGAGTTTTCGATGGGGCAGATGGTGAACGCGCTTGAGAAGATGCGCGACATCCTGCATCCACTGACCAGCACGTTACCGCTTAACCAGCGCCCGGACTTAAAACCGGCGATGTTGATCGCGGAGATGCGGAGCTTCGCGGGGATGATGGGCGATGCGGACACCCTGCGCGACATCGCGCAGAGCTGGCAACATCTGGTTGATCTGCTGGTGCGGATGGGCGATGGTAGCGATAGCAACGCCTTCAAAGATGGTAGCGGCATCGCCAAGAAGCTGGATAACGGGCGACAAGCGCCGGAGGGCGCATTGGAGTTGATGCGCTTCATCTACGGCTATTACCTGAACATCACCTGATGGGCGCGGCGGGCAGGACATACAGTAGCGATTAAAAAGGCGATTTATGGATATTGGCGTCGTCATCAATCAATATGAAGTCGTGGAGCATATCGGGCGCGGTGGCATGGCCGATGTGTGGTCAGCGCGTGATCGCAAGTTGAATCGTATGGTGGCGATCAAGACAATGGCGCACGGGCTGGCACAGGATTCCAGCCCGATGAGCATGTTCAAGCAAGAAGCGCAGACCATCGCCCGCATGGAGCATCCGCACATCCTGCCGATTTACGACTTCGGCGAATATGAGGGGCGGCTGTATATCGTGATGCGCTACGTGGCGGGCGGCTCGCTGGAGGATGTGTTGCGGCGCGGCGCGGTGCCGATCAGCGAAGCGCTACGACTGGGCGAGGCGGTGGCGCAAGCGCTGGACTATGCCCACGCCAATCAAATCGTGCATCTGGACTTGAAGCCGCCGAACGTGTTGCTGGATAGCCACCAGTCGCCGTATCTGGCCGACTTCGGGCTGGCGGCGGTGCTTGATCCGGAAGGCAAGGCGACCAATCCGGGAAGCGGCACGTTGCTGTATATGGCGCCGGAACAGTTGACCGATGATCGCATCGACTACCGCGCCGATCTGTACAGCTTCGCCATTATGATGTTTCACATGCTGACCGGCCAGCTACCGTTTGAGGGCGGTGTGCCGTTAGCGTTGAAGCAGATGCAATTCGGGGAGGATTTACCGGCGCTGGAATCGGTGAATCCGGCATTGCCGCCCGCGTTCAGCGCGGTATTGCGTCGCGCTACCGCCGTGAACCCCGCCGAGCGTCCGGCTACGCTGATGTCGATTGTCGAAGATTTGCGCGACATTCATCTGGACGCGATCAACCGCGCCAGCAATGCGCCCACCATTCCGGCGACGGCCTCCGGCATGACCGCCACGCCGTCATTGAATACCTACGTGCCGCCGGTGACTGACGGGCTAGAGGGCGAAATTCTGGAAGCGGTAGACATCTACACGCGGGCGCGTCATCACTGGGCGGGCGGTAACGGGCGCTTTCTGCTGGGCGTGACGAATTACATGGTGATGAACGGCTATTACATGCACGCCGAAAAGCACGGGCTGACGCTGGACAAAGCCGGCGCACAGATGCTCCTGCGCGGGGCGCTGGAATACGATCACGAAGTCGATTTCTGGTGGGGCAAGCTGGGAGAGGACGACCAGCGCTGGGTGTGTCTGCACGCGCTCCGCAGTGGCAACGCGCCCGCCCGCCGTCGCGCATTGTACCGGCTGGAGACTCTGCCGGATGCGGAAAAGCCGGTCATCACGAAACTGGTCGCGCAGATGTTACAGGTGGAGACGAACGAAGAAGTTCGCATCGCGGCGTTGCAGGTACTCGCCACGCGCCACCATCTGACGCAGACCGGCGCAGTCGATCAGATCAGCACGGAGCGACGCGGCCAGCCATTGACGCAACGCACGCGCCAGCAAATCGCGGACACGGATTCCGGCGGCTGGACGGAAACGATCTACACGCCGGAGATTGACCTTCTGCTGGCGGAGATCGCGCTGGATGGCGGGATGCCGCGAGTCTCGGAATTCGCGGCGCGGGTGATCGGGCGTCTGCGCTCGGTGTCGGCGGTGCGCCATATCGCCAACCAGCAACGCGAAGGGCGTCCGGGCGCATTGCGGGCGCTGGCTTTCGTGCGCGATGAAGCGCCGTCTCTGCCGGATGTGGTGGGCACGGGCGGGCGCGTGTATGCGTGGGTGACGAACACCCTGCATCGCATGTGGAGCGATCCGTTGGCGCTGGTGTTGCGCTTCACAACCGCGCTGATCGGCGCGGGGCTGGCGATGGGCATTCACATCTGGACGACGTTCATCGGCTTTCAGATATTCACGCCGCAACGCTGGATCAATACGCTGGCCGTCGGGCTGTTGTTCGGCTTCGCGGTGGCGATTCTGGTCACGATTTCCGGCGAATTCTCGTCACGGTTGCGCGGATTCTGGCCGCGCTGGGTGCGCGGGGCGCTGACGATTGCGTTCGGGCTGTGGTGGTCGTCGTTGATCTGGTATCAATTCGCGTGGGGATATTTGCAGGATTTGCCGGTTGATTGGAGCGTGATGACGTTCGGCGGGCTGGGCTTGATGGCCGGATTCGTGCTGACGGCGCTGTACAATCTGCGGAGCTATATCGCCATCCCGTTGACGGCGCTGTGCGTGTATTTGCCGATCAACATCACGTATTTCGTCGGGCGGCGCTTCACCGATGTCGGGCCATTCCGCTACAGCGACAATCCGACGGGCAATCCGCTAGAATTCAGTCAGGCGATTTTGCCGTATGGCAACCTGTTCCCGTCGGAGGGCGGCGCGGTGTGGCTGTATGGTGAACAGGTGTACACGGTGGGGATCACATTCGCGGTGTTGATCGCGCTGGGCGGGCACTTCATGAGCTTGCTGGCCGATGGGCGCGGTCTGCTGGCGTGGTTGCGCGAACGTTATTTCATCCGCGTGCCGATCAACCAGCCGAAATCGTCAGCGCCCGCGCCGGAGTCAGCGCCGGTGCAGGCGATACCCACCGTCACCGAGAAGGTGCGCGAAGCGGACGCGCCACCGCCGGAAGTCGAGACAGAAGCGGCGGTCAAGCTCGATGCGGCGAATCATCCGACTGAAATTGACATCAACAATCCGGGACGCATCGACACGCAAAGCACCTCCCGACGGGTCAACATCGGCACGGGGATTCGCATTGATGACCTGCGTCCCAAGCCGAAAGACGACGACGACGAAACGGAAAAGCGCGACGATTAGAATGGGCGTGGCGTGCTATGCCCCGCGCTGGATGGCTACATTTGTGAATACAGCCGCCCGCCGAATTCGTTGACCAGTTCGTTGTCGAAATCATCGGCGTAACCGGCAACCATCGTCATGATGCCTTCAACTTCGCCGGGGTCAAGGTCTTGCAGTGGGCGCTCGTTGAACACGTAGACCACATCATTGAATACGCCGAATGAGGCGTTAGTCATCTGCAGGTTGTTCTCCAACAGGCGGCGGTAAAGCGGCAGGAGGCCGGTCTGCGGCAGGTGCATGATCGGCGACAGCACTTGAAAGTAACCTTGCGCGTCCGCTTCGATGGTGTAAATCTCGATGATGGCGGAGCCGCGCTTGAAGTGCCAGCCGTAGCCGTTATCGACATCGGGCATCCGTGCGGAGTCGATGGGTACACCTAGCCCGTGCAGGATGGACTCCACCGTTTCGGCGTGATCGTCCAATGATTTTTTTCGGTTGGGATTGCCTCGCCCTCTTAACATCAGTCAGAACCCTCTCTCACCTAATTACGCGGTCAAATCAAAATATCAGGACGATCAAACGCGATGGCCGCAACGCAGACATGCCCCTTTATAAAAGCCGGATGTCGATTCGCATCGCGGGCACGGACTGTTCATGCTTTCGCCGTATAGCGGCGCCATCGTGGGCAGATTGAAGCGCTCGGATTCGACGGCGTGCGGCAATACCGTGCCGCAATGTTCGCAATAGAATCCGCCATACACACCGGCGTTGCTGATGTGGCCGCAGGCGCTACAATACGCCATGCCGCGCTCGTAGTTTTCCATGTGTGCTTTATATTCGCGCACCAGATTACGAATGAAGATGCTGTGTAGGCCGAACACATACGGCGCGGAGGGGTTGGCGTTAGCGGTCAACATGCCGACCAGCAAGCCTTGATCGTTGAATACCGGATTGCCGCCCGCATCGCGCATCGAGTCGATGGTGGTGGGGAACCAGTGGCCGAAGTCGGTGCGCGTCGCCCGTTTGACGCCCTCCACGACGAAGCCGCCATGCGCCACCGCTTTTAGCGGCATATTGTCGGGGATGTCGGGGGTATTCGCCATCGGGATCAACTGCTCGACGGGGCGGCCAGTGTGCAGTAACGCGACATCGTATTCCGGCCACGAGCGCACCACCTGAGCGCGTTCGACGGTGCCATCGGATAGCGCGTAATTGACGTACAGGCTACCGCCGATAGCGTGACGGGTGGTGACCACTAGCCCGCCTTTGGACATGAAGAAGCCGGTAGCGTCGCCCTCTGGCCCGCCGATGATGCCCACCGTGCGGTAATGCACACCGCCCCGCGATGCGTTGTTGTTAGGGGGCGGCGTGTTGGCCTGTGTGTAGTTGTTGTAATTGACGGGGACGGCGGTCGCGGTTTGTGTCTCGCGGGCGGGATCAACCGGCTCGGATTGCTTCCATGTGGTGCGGCGTTGCGGCGGCGGACTGTACGGCGATTTCTGCGCGGAAAGCGACTCAATCGGCTGTTGCTTCTGCGCCTCCGGCGATAATGCACGCGGCGCGGGCATGGTGTTCGTGCCCGGCAGGGTCTGCGGTGGCGGCGGTGTGGCGGGTTTACCCGTCGGCAGATCGGCGGGCGGCGCGGGCAGATTATCCGGCGGCGGCGGCGGTGCGGGCGGCTTCAACTCGCGCAGGCGCTCCTGTGCGAACTGATTGTCCGGCTCAAGGCGCAGGGCTTCTTCATAGCAACGGATGCGTTTCTGCGGCTCGTTCATGGTATGCGCCAGCCATACCCAGCCGCTAGCGCGTTGCGCGTCCGTCAGGTCTTCGCTTTGAATGGCGATACGCACCAGACGGCCACCTTCGCGCATGTTGCCCGCTTTGATCGCAGAAATACCCATTTTCAAGGTCTGGTAAGTCATTGGTGTTTTATCCAAGCGTTTTTTCTTATTATACAGCATAATAAGCATCGTCAATATCGTGGGATGATTTGATCTAGGGCATAGCACGCTACGCCGCTACAAAAAACTATCATGGTGTGATCGCGGGGGTTATGTGGCCGCGTGCGCCGCCGAAATCGGGGAAATATTCAAATGCAACCGGCGCGGATCGCATGTATAATCGTCGGCATTAACGACACGACAATGAGGATAAACAGACGATGACGAATCATCAACAAGCGCGGGCGGTGGCGTTGGTCGGGATGCCGGGATCGGGCAAGACGCTGTGTGCCAAACATCTGGAAGCGCGAGGATTCTTTCAATTTCGGTTCGGCGGGATCGTCACCGATGAAGTTAGTCGGCGCGGTTGGGCGATCACGCCGGAGAATGAACGCATCGTGCGCGAAGGCTTCCGCGCAGAGGAAGGCATGGACGCCATCGCGCGGCGTGCCCTGCCCGCGCTGGAGGCCGCGCTAGAAGTTCACGAGAGCATCATCATCGACGGGCTGTATAGTTTCAGCGAATACAAGACATTGCAGGAGCGCTTCGGCGGGCGGATGGTGGTCATCGCGGTGAGTTGTGCGCGGCGGTTGCGTTATGGACGGCTGGCGGAGCGTCCGGAGCGCCCATTGACCGCACAGCAAGCCGAACAGCGTGATTATCAGGAGATTGAGACGTTGGAGAAAGGCGGGCCAATCGCCATCGCGGATTATACGCTGGTGAACGATAGCACGCCGGATGATCTGCTGGCGGCGCTGGATGGTCTGCTGGATACGTTGGGCATCACGCCGTAGCGCGGGGCGAAAAAGACCGGCGGGCGGTGACACCTTGCCATATCAGACTCAACGGTTTATGATTCGGATGTTCGTTTGAATCGCGTTAAGCTACGCGGAGGGATCGCCGTGCGCCGTCTGTCGTTTTATTTGCTGATCGTATTGGTCGCGCTGATGCAGGCCGATTATAGCGGCGCTCAGGTCGATGGTCAGCCGCAAGAAGGCGAGCCGCCGAACGCGGCGCTCATCACCGTTTCCACGCCGGAAACCGGCGGCATCGTCACTATCACCGGCGCACGGGGGGCGGTCTTCCCCAACGCGCAAGTTAGCATTCGCAATCTATTCACCGGCCAGACGGTGTATACCGCCGCCGCATTTAACGGCGCTTTTTCCGCCGAGATATACGGCCCGGCACAGACTCCATTCATGATTAGCCCATCAACCAGCCTGCCCGCCGATCTGCGCGACAGGGCGGGATCGCTGGCGGGTGGCCCGGCAACGATCATCTACGGGGCGAATCCCGAACCGCGCACCGATACCAGCCGTTTGACGCGCCTATTGCTGGATGGTGCGCTGGATGACTGGGACGCTTACGCGGAGGCCGGTCTGGGAAGCGGGGCGCGGGCGTTGCTCAATGACGATTCGCTGTATATCGGGCTGGAAGTGGCGGAGGGCGTGCCGGATGGCGCGTCGCTGGTGGCGGTGATCGGCGTGGACGACATCACGTATGAATTGACGGTCAATCCGGCGGTGCCGCAGGCGGCGCTATGGCGGCAGATCGCGCCGGTGGAGCGCGAAGCGGGCGCGGTGGCGGTCACGGTGGCGATGGCCGAAGCGGGCGACGTGATCGAGCTACGGCTACCCCGCGCTGAGTTGGGCGCGGATTTCACGACGGTGACATTGGAGCAGACGTTCTTCCGCGCACGCAATGAGGCGGTGAGCGTGAACACCATCGGCGCGGCGGTGCCGACATACGACGAGATCGACGGCATCGTGTACGCGGGCGGGCGCATGGATGGCGACTTCTCGCGCTTTTACGTGGCGGGCGGATTGTCGGCGGGGGCGTCGTTCTGGTCAGCAAGCGGGCGCGTCAATACGTTCACGTTGACCGGCGGGACGCGGCTAGAGATCGAAATGGACGTTATCTTGCGCGTGCCGGATTTATCGCCGTCGCAGACCGGCCTGAGTTTGATCGGGGAGATCGGCTTGCAACCGGTGACAATCGGCGCGACGGGCGAACACAACATCCCGGCGCTACACGCCAATAACGGCTGGTCAAACGTGATGACGGCTTCGGGGCTGGCGGTGGACAACATGCGCGGCGACGTGATACTGGGCACGGCCAGCGTGCCAACACAGCAGATCATCCGGCGCGGCGATCAACTGCTGGCTGGCCTACGCTTCTCGCTGGAAGTGCCGGGCGGGTTGCCGGATGGCATCTACGCGCCGACGTTCAGGGGCTACGCGCAGATCGGCGACGGCGACCTGTTCGCGTGGGGGGACGCGGGCGCGTTCGGCGATGGTGGGGAACGGACGCGGGCGGAATTATCGCGCTTGCCGTTCACGCTGACCGTCGGCACGGTGGAATCGGCGCGGCTGATGTGGACGCTATTCTACGATCATCCGTCGGATGGTTCTCGCGGGATTCTGCCGGAAGTCGATGCGGGGCGCGTGGCGCTCTCGAACCGCGTGCGCTACAACAGCGATACGTACATCCTGACGCCGGGCAATTATCCGCTAGAGCCGTATCTGCTGAATCAATTACCCAATGCTTACGATCTGACGTTACCGCCATTATTGCCGCTACTGTTTCCGGGCGGGCGGGTGCGGGCGAGCATCACCGCGCCGGATGGTAGCGTCAACGATTTGCCGGATGCGTCGGTGACGCAAAGCCGACTATCGACGGCGACGCTGGACGAGCGCGACGCCTTCGGCGCACAACCGCCGGTTGACGCTTATCGGCTGATGACCGGCAGTTCATCGTATCAATCGTACCCGTTCGACCAGTACGGCGATTACGTGGTGCGCTTGACCGGCAATGTCGATGATGTCAGTGGCAACCGCTATGAGGGCGGCGGCGTGTACCGCGTGACGGTTGCCGAACGGTTGAACCTGACGGCGGGCGTCCTGCCGGGCACGCCGTTTGAGGTGGGCGACGCGCTATTCGTCGGCGGGCGGATTGAGCCGGGCTTCCCCGCCGATGTGACGGTGCGCGTGCAGACATTCCCGCTAGCCGGTGAACGGGTGGACACCACATTCGAGCTACAGGCGGATCGCTTCGGCAATTTCGCGGGGGAGGCGTTCGTCTTTGATCGCGCCGGTGAATATCTGATCGACTATAACGTGCGCTACACCGATGACGACGGGCGGCTATGGGCGGCCAGCCAGCGAAGCGCGGGCATCATCGCCACGCCACAGGACGAGCGAACGCTGGTCGGGCGCGGTCAGCGCGGCATCAATGGCATGGTGGCCGGATTCCGTCCGGCGTGGTTCAACACGGAGCGCTATCCGCCGTTAGAGGCGCTAGCCGACCCGGGCTTGCTGGCCGCGCCGCGCCCGAATGCGCCGTATTTCGGCGGCGATGTCGTCTTCACGCCGGAGGGCGTCACGGGCGGGCTGAACGCGGTGCTGAACGTGCAGGACATGGACGGCGCATATCGTGATTGGTTGGTCAACGCGGCGGGCGATCATGTGTCGGCGTTTGGCGTGCCGATGGCGGGGCTGGCGAATAGCGACGAATTGCCGCTTTTGCCGGTGCTGGCCGGTGCGCTGAGTGATTTCGGCGCGGCGCTGTTGCCGGATTTCATCGTCAATCGCGCTTATGCTTACGTCAGCGCGACGCGGCCAGATGTCACGGTGCGACAGTACGTGCAAGGTCAGGCTGATGATGGTTTGCTGTTCCACTGGGACAACAACGACCCGCTTAACCGGCAGATCGGCGCGGGCGTGACCGGCAATCGCGCCGGTGATTACGTGTTCATATTCGGCGGCGTGGTGGTCAAAAACGCGGAGGCCAACATCCGCGAGACGACGCCTTACGCGGCGCTGGCTGTCGTGGTCGATGAGGGCGAACCGGCGCGAGTCGCACCGGCGCTACGTGGCGGCGAAGACCGCACCACCCCGCCCTTGCTGACGATACGCGGCGAGGCTTACGACGCTTTCTTCCACCCGACGGCGACTCGTCCGGCGCAGGTGATGGTACAGGGCGGGCGGCTGGCGATTGCCGGTCAGGTCGCGCCGACGGCGGGCGCGACGGTGGATGTGACGATCATCGCGCCGGATGGCACAACGCGACAATATCAGGAGCGCACCAACGAATCCGGCTATTTTTATCATCCACAACACGACATCAGCGCCGATCAAGTCGGGCGCTGGCGCGTGCAGATCAGCACGCGGCCGGATAACGTCTCTTCGATGGGGCGCGTGGCGCTGTTGCCGTCCGGTGGGGTGCCGGGCGTCGGCATGTCTGCCGCGTTTGATGTGTACGTGGTGCCGCCGGACGCCGCCGTGCTGGACTGGTCGCTGAATGGCGATACCAGCGCCAGCTATGCGCCGGGTTCGCGGCTGAATATCACCGTGAACATTCCGGCGGGCTGGACTCAGCCGAGCGCCCGCTATGGCCTGACGACGGCCTCCTATGCGATGGGGGCGGATGCGTTGCAGGTGTTCGCGTCGTCGGTGGCGTATCAATATGATCCGGTGGCGCTGGCGGCCAATTTCCCGATAGAGACCAGTGGCGGCGGCGCGGGCGCACGGGGCGGCGATGTGGTGACGCTGACATTCGTCGTCGAGGCGCTATCGGCGGAGGGCGAACCGCTATTCGGCGTGCGTCGCCTGCACATCTTCCATGACCGGCTAGCCTCATTCGACGCGCAGGCGGCCACAATAACGGCAGAGGACGCGGAGGGACAATGACGGCGATGAAGCGACTGATTCTGGCGATTGTGGGCGTCTGTGTGGCGGCGCTGGGCGGCAGTTTGACGGGGGCGCAGGATGATCTGTACGTGTTGCCGGCGGCGAATGCGCGGCTATCGGTAGGCGGTACGATGGATTTAACCGCCAATGGGCGCGTGCTGGCCGCGTCGAACATGCTGAACGGCACCGTTTCGCTGGTCGATGCGTCGGCGCGTTCGTTGATCGTGGAGATTGATGTCGGGGGCGATCCGCGTGGGGTGAGCTTCACGACGGATGATAGCCGCGTGCTGGTGGTCAATCGCGCTGACGGCACGCTGTCCGTCGTGGATGTGGCCGAACGCGCCGTCGTTGCGACGTATCCGGTGGGGATTTTGCCGTATGCGGTGGTGACAACCGGCGGGAATATCGCCTACATCACGCTACAGGCCAGCGATGAGGTCATCGCGCTGGACTACACGACGGGCGAAATCCGCGAGCGCATCAGCACGCCGCCAATGCCCACCGGCATCACGCAATGGGGGGCGGATATGCTGTACGTGACGCATCTGTGGACGGGTGAATTAAGCGTGATCCACCTGCCGCAGAGTCGCGTGGTGCGCGTCGCCAATCAGGACACAGACATGGCGCTGTCGTTCTCCGTCGGGATTGACCGCCGCAATGGACGGGCGTACCTGCCGCAGAGCCGCAGTTATCCGCAAAATCCAGCGCTGACGTTCGACTCGGCGATTGTGCCGATGCTGAACACGTTCGACCTGAACACGCTGAACATCCGGGCGGACTCGCGCACGTCGTTGAGCGTGGCGGATCGTCCGGTCAATATGCCGTTCGCGGTGGCGGTGGATACGGTGCGCGAGTGGGCGTTCGTGGTCAACGCGGGCACGGATAACGTCTCGGTGATCGACATGAACGCGGGGCTGGCGGTGGCGAATCTGCGCGTCGGCGTCAATCCACGCGCCGCCATCCTGAGCATTGATAACAGCCTGTTGTACGTGCATAACGCGCTGGAAAGTTCGATCTCGATCATCGACACGCGGCAGTTACGGGTACGCGACATCGTGCCGATCAGCGATCTGCGCGTGCCGATTGGCCGATTGTTCGGCGCGGAGTTCTTCCACAGCGCCCGCGATCCGCGCATGGGGGCGTTGACGCTCAGTTGTGCGAGTTGTCACTTCGATGGACTGAGCGACGGGCGCGTGTGGCGTAGCATGAGCGACGCGCCGACCACCACCCCGCTATTGTTCGGTCTGGAAGATACCGCGCCGTACACCGTGCGCGGCACATGGCCGGACGTGGCGAGCGCCGAGCTAAAAATCGGCGAATTGCAATTCGGCGCGGGCTTGCTGGATGGCGAGATGCCGCCAGCAGACGGCGAGCCGCACGGCGGGCTATCGCTTGATCTGGATATGCTGGCCGATTATCTGCTGTCGCTGGAAGGCCCGCCGACTCCGCCCGTCGCCGATGTCGAATTAGCGCGGCGCGGCGCGGAAGTGTTCGCGGAATTAGAATGCGCGGCGTGTCATAGCGGCGACGCTTACACCGATGGTCAACTGCACGATGTCGGCACCGGCGGCGAATTCGTCACGCCGTCGCTGAATTGGCTGTGGTTGAGTCCGCCGTATCTGCACGATGGGCGGGCGGAGACATTGCGCGATGTGTTCATCTTGCCGGGCGATCATCAGGCGATCACGCGGGTGACGCCGGAAGAAATCGACGCGCTGACCGCCTTTCTGCTGAGTCTGCCAGCAGACGATAGCGAATGAGAGTGACGACGCCATGAACGCGCCACACACACCGCCCTTCGCCGGACGTGCGAGCGCCGTCGCCCGCATCCGTCAGCACATCGCTGATCCGGTGGGGACGCCGGTACCGGCTTTCGTCGGGCGCGATGGCATCGGCAAGACCGCGCTATTGATGCAATTCGCCGGAATGCCGACGGACAACCATATCGGGGTGTATCTGCCATTGAAGGACATCCGCCCCGACGATGAAATCGCATGGTTGGACGCGCTATACAGTCACACGGAGGCGACGCTGAGCGCGTATGATTTCATCCCGACACTAGCCCAAAGGCGGCCACCGGACGCGGACGCGGCGACGCTCAAGCAGTGGTTTCGTGATGAGTTCCTGACGGCGGCTTTTCGCGTCATCCATCGCGGGCGGCGGCTGGTGTTCCTGCTGGACGACGCCGAAGTGCTGGTCGAGACGATGATGCGCGACACGCTGGCCGAAGATTACTTCGCGTATCTGGATGATCTACGTCATCCGCAATGCGCCGTCGTGCTGACGCTGAGCATCGCGTATGAGAATCGACTGGAACTATTCAACACGATCACCACGCCGGATCAATTTCAACGGCTGGGCAATCTGGACGCGGCGGAAACCGCCGGAGCGCTCCGGCAAGCCCGCGCCGAATACGACGCGGCGGCGATCTCGGCGATTTACAAGGCCACCGGCGGCGAGCCGTCCCTGCTGGCGGCGTTCATGGCGGCATTACCGGCGGGTGGCGCGGTGGGCGCGGCGGATGTGAAGGCGGTCAGGCGGGACATCTACGACGGGCGCAAAGCGGCGTTTCATGCGGTGTGGGCGGATTTGACGCTAGATGAACGGCTGGTGTTGACGGCGATCAGCAGTTTGATCTACGCCGACCCGTTGCGTCCGGTGGCGGCGGGCGACATCGAAGCGTGGCTGGTGCGTACCGATTACACGCTGGATTTGACCGCGATTCATGCCGCCATTCGCGGCCTAGAATATCGCCAACTGGTGGAGGGCAACGCGGCGCAAAAGCTGAGCGTGCGCCCGGGATTATTGCAGACGTGGATGCTGGAAAATGCGCGGTTGGAAGCGGGCGACGCGCCGCCATCGCACGACGCCGAGCGCGATAGCCAGTCATTGACGGTGCTGGCCGTCGTGGTGGTGGTGATTGCGCTGGTGGCGGCGTTCTTGATCCTCACCGGCACGCCGTCCGGCTCAGCGCCGCCTGCGGCCATCCCCACCGCGACGTTATCCGCGCCGTGAAATCAGGGCAACGTGACGAGGCAATAGGCCGGTTCGGGATCATCCGGCTTGAGCGTCGAACATAACGCGACGCGCTCCGAATCCCAGAATACTTCAAACATTTCATCTTCATCATCGCCGCGCCAGAACGGATTTTGCAGGCGCTCGAACGCTTGCAAGAACGGGCAGAACGCCGGTCTGGTGACTTCAAACAGGCCGCTGTCGATGATCTGGAAGCAATCCATCTGCGGGCGCATCCGCCAGCGCGAAGCGTCGAAAGTCCATTGCGGCGAAGCGAATGAAACGGCGGTCTGCGGGTTGTTGAAAGATAGGCGGCGCACGTCAATATTGCGCGATGCTGACGCGGAGCGATTGTAGATGATGAATTGCTGTGATGTGTAGTACAGCAAAAGCGGCGGCTCACCGGGCGCGGACGCATCCACCATGAAGGGAGTCGGCGTAGCGGTAACCGGCGCAGTTTCCGGTTCGGGCGTCGCGGTGTTGGATGGGGTCGGCTGTTCGGCTTCCGTTTCCGTCGGGCTTTCCGTCGCGGTTACGGTTGAAGTAACCGTCGGCGTCGGGTCTGCTGGTTCGTCAGTGTCTTCTTCGTCGCCTTCGTCATCGAGCGCGGCCAATGCGACGGCGGTCTGCTCTAATTCCGCCTCACTCAACAACACATCGACATCATCGCCGCCGTCAAAAATGCCGGTGAGCAGAATCAGCCCGCCGAAGGCCAGCAAAGCGACCAGCATCAGCGCCATCCACAGCGCCCGCCGCGAGCCGCTCGCGGAAGGTTCGGCGCGTGGCGGTTGGGCGCGGGAGTCGGTGCGGTCCAGCGCGGTCAAGACGATGGGGCGCGATTTCTGCGATTGTGTGCCTAGCTTGCGCGTGTCGTCGTCATCCGCAGACGGCCACAGATCATCCGGCGATGATGCGCCCTCTTCGATCTGTTCGCGCTCCTGCGTGGATAGCGCCAGATTAGAGAGCGAACGGGACTCGATGTCGGCATGGTCGGGCTTTTGCTCGGTGGCTTCCAGCGCGGCCTCTAGCGCCTGCACAAATAATCTGCCGGAGGGATAGCGGCGCGGCGGCTGTTTGTCCAGCGCACGATTCAGCATGGCCTCCACCGCAGGCGATACATCGGGATTGATGGAACTGGCGGGCGGCGGCGGGTCGCTGATGTGCTTGAGCGCGACGCTCATCGCGGAGCTATCATCGAACGGCACGCGCCCGGTGAGCATTTCGTACAGTACCACGCCCAGCGAATACAGGTCACTTTGCGGGACGGATTGCGCGGATGATACCGCTTGCTCCGGCGCGATGTAGTGGACACTGCCGAAGGTGTTGCCGATGGTGCCCTCTTGCGTGCGAAGCGCCAGCCCGAAGTCGGTGAGGATGCAATGGCCGCCTTCGCGTGTGACCATGATATTTGACGGTTTCACGTCGCGGTGAATGACGCCCTGCCCGTGTGCGTAATCCAGCGCGGCGGCAATATCGCGCATGACGCGCAAGATTTGCGCGTGACTTAACACCTTGTTTTCTCTTTGCGTTTGTTTGATAATCTGGCGCAGGTCACGGCCTTCGATGAAGGTCATCGCCATGTAGTATAGATCGTCCATATCGCCGAATTGATATACCCCGACGATGTTGGGATGATGCAGGCGGGCGATGGCGCGGGCTTCACGCAGGAAGCGATCATGGTATTCTTCGTCTTCTTCTGTGGCAATCTTGTCAGATTCGATCACTTTAATAGCGGCGTAGCGGTCGAGCTTCCGGTCATAGCCTTTATATACCCGTGCCATACCGCCCCGACCTAGCAGGGATTCGATTTCGTATTCGCCTAACTTCTTGCCAATCAGCGCGTCGTTCATAGATCATCTCGGTTTTCGGGCGGACACACAGGGGATATTATAGCGCGTTATGGCTGATTGTCTCATAGTGTTTTGACAAAAATATCGAAATTGAGACGTAATGCGTTAAAATACAGACGGGCGTCACCGGCTTTAGTCAGCAAAAGTGGCCGGTCATTGCGCTCATCAGCGAAAAAACGGCGCGTCATGCGCGATTTAATGATCTTGATTTATCAAATTTATAGGAAAAAGCGTGTCACAATCACCAGAAATCCCAGAGAAAGAAATCCGCGAACGGTGCGGCCACATCCTGAAAGCCGCCGCCGAAGAAGCCCGTCGTCTGGGGCATGACTACATCGGGACGGAGCATCTGTTCATCGCGCTGACGCGGGGCGAACAGGGCATCACATGCGGCCTGTTGCGCCGTGCGGAGTTGAATCCGCGTGAGGTTCGCAACGAGATTCGGCGCGAAATCGGGCGCGGCGAAGGCAACCTGAGTCAGGTTTTGCCGATGACACCGCGCACGGAGATGGTGCTATCGCTGGCGGTCTTTCTGGCCGATCAGGATGAAGTGGTGCAGGCGATGGACAATCAGATATTGATGGCGCTATTGCAAGAAGGCGAAGGCGTGCCGGTGCGTAAGCTGGTGGAGATGGGGTTTGATGTCAACCACTGGGTACAGACGTTGATCGCGGAGGAGCATGACGCGGTAGAAGAATATCACGACGATAGCGACCTGCTCGACCTATTCGACGATGACGACGACGAATTCGACCTATCACCGCCGCCCGAAGCGCCGCGCTTCCCGCGTGAGGGGATTTTCGGGCGTTCACGCTTCGGCGGTACGTCACCATTCGGCAAGAAGACGCTCAACAGTGATCCGCGCAAACAGCCGACGCCGCTACTGGATAAATACGGGCGCGATCTGGTGGCGCAGGCCAGCAGAGGCAAGATCAGCGCGGCAGTCGCCCGCGATAGCGAAATGCGGGCTATCTCGCGGACGCTGGCGCGTAACAAGAAGAACAACCCGCTATTGCTGGGCGATGCGGGGGTCGGCAAGACCGCCGTCGTGGAGGGGCTGGCGCACCAGATTCACGCGGGCACCGCGCCGCCGTCGCTGATGAATATGCGGATTGTGCAAATTGAGATCAGCGCGTTGGTGGCGGGAACCAGCCTGCGCGGTCAATTCGAGGAACGGCTGGTCGGCATCATCGACGAGGTGCGAAACGCCGGTAATTGCATCCTGTTCGTGGATGAACTGCACACGATTGTCGGCGCGGGCGATACCATCGACAGCAATCTGGACGCGGCCAACATCCTCAAGCCGGCGCTGGCACGCGGCGAGATCAAGTGCATCGGCGCGACCACCCACGAGGAATACCGCCGCGCCATCGCGCAGGACCCGGCGCTTGATCGCCGCTTCCGTACCATTGAAATCGAAGAACCGTCAGAAGAATCGACGGTGGTGATACTGACGGCGCAACAGCAAAAGCTGGAAGAACATCACGGCGTCGTGATTCAGGAGGACACCATCCGCGCCGCCGTGCGGTTGTCGGTGCGTTATATGCCGGATAGACGCCTGCCGGATAAGGCGCTGGATTTGCTGGATGAGGCGTGTACCCGCGTCATCATCCGCACCACCCCGCCCGATCTTGAGGACGCGCCGAACGATGTGAAGGTGAGCGACGTGACGGCGGTGCTTTCCGAATGGACGGGGATTCCGGTCTCGGAGTTGACCACCGATGAAAAGCGGCGACTTTCGACATTAGAGGACGCCCTGCTAGAACGGGTCATCGGGCAAGATCAAGCGGTGCGGGCGGTGGCGGCGGCCATCAAGACAGCGCGGGCTGGTCTGGGCGATCCGAACCGCCCTATCGGGGTATTCATGTTTCTGGGGCCGTCCGGCGTCGGCAAGACGGAGCTAGCCCGCGCGTTGTCGGTGTTTCTGTTCAGCAGTGTGGATGCGATGTTGCGGCTGGATATGTCGGAGTTCCACGAGGCGCACACCGTCGCCCGCCTGATCGGGTCGCCGCCGGGATACCGTGACAACACACGCGGCGGTCAACTGACCGACGGCCTGCGCCGCCGTCCGTACAGCGTGGTATTGCTGGACGAGGTGGAGAAAGCCGCGCCGCAGGTGTTCGACATCTTCCTGCAAGTGTTCGACGAGGGGCGCATCAGCGACGCGCACGGGCGCTCGGTGGATGCTCGCCACGCCATTTTCATCATGACCAGCAACATCGGCACGGAGGAAGGCGCGAAGTCCATCGGCTTCGGCGCGGCACCACGCGAACAGATCGACTATTCCGGTTATCTGAATCGCTTCTTCCGGCCAGAGTTCTTGAACCGCGTCGATGAGGTCATCACGTTCAGCCCGCTTGATATGGCGACGCTATCGGCGATATTGGATTTACGGCTGAACGAGCTACACGAGCGCCTCAACGAGCAGGACATCACATTGCAGTTGACGCCGGAAGCTCGCCAGTTGATATTGGAGAACGGCCACACCGCCGAAAGCGGGGCGCGGCCACTGCGACGTGCGATTGAGCGTTTGCTGGCGCGGCCTTTAAGTGCGCGGATCGTGGCCGATGAATTCGGCGGGGGATGCCACATCATCGCCGATGTGCAGGACGGGGTTCTGGCGTTTGAGGCGAGGCCGAAATGAGCGAGATACCGGTCATCCCGCAGACGCACCGCGAGCCGCTACCCATGCATGATAACGCGGCGAAACGGGCGCTGAAGCAACCATGCGAAGCCGACCAGAGCGATCTATTCGCTACTGACCAGCACCCGACAATCCGGCGGCTGGGGTTGCTGGCGTTGCGGCGCGATGACATCAACGACCTGTTCGCGCTGGGTGATCTGTGCGCGTTGCAATCGTTGAGCGTGCGCGGGGATGGGGTGCGCTTGCTGGTGTATTACATCGGCAAAACGCTGACCGCTTATCGGCGGGCGCTGACCAAAGCACAGAATGACGTAGATCGCACCGTCGCCCGTCGCGCAGTGGAGTTATTCATCACATGGACGCTGGAGACGGCGCGGGCGTTTCCGTCGTCGCGCAATCTCGCCAGCGCGTTATGGGCGGGCGGCGATGACGAGAGTCGCCCGACGCTGGTCACGGAGCATCGCCGCCTGTTGAAAGCGGTGATCGAGGCGTATCAGCGCGAGGTGATCGGCCACGCGGTAGCGTTCAACGGTGACGACAGCAGGCCGGACAACGAAGACGCCACCGCCGCCGACGTGCATCTGGCGTGGCCGGATAGCGATGCGTCGATGACAGTGGCCGATGTCGGACGCGACGACGATCTGCAATCAGGCGTGACCGGCGGCCACTCAGCGCCGCCGACCAACGTAGACGGCGGCACGGGGAGCATTAGCGGGGCGAGTGGCGCGGGCGTGGGTATCGCCCGCCAGACCGCTTCACAGATGGGCGAATTCACCACCGGCGAGCGCATCGACGGGCGCTATGAAGTGACCGAAGTGCTGTGGGGCGGGATGGGCGTGGTGTACCGGTGTTACGATCACAAAAATCGTGAGCCAGTCGCCATCAAGAGCTTTCAAGGGCGCTTTCTGGATAATCAACGCGCCATCAAGCGCTTCACGCATGAGGCGCTGACGTGGCTGAGGCTGGAAAAGCACCGCCACATCGTACAGGCGCTACTGGTTCACAGCATACAGGATCGCCCGCATATCGTCCTAGAACTGATAAGCGGGGCGGAAGGCATGGGGTCGGATTTGCGAAGCTGGATTGACCAGCGCCGCATCAGCGTGACGCAGGCGTTAGATTTCGCGTTGCATATCGCGCTGGGCATGAAGCACGCGACGGGCAAAGTGCCCGGACTGGTGCATCGGGATTTGAAGCCGGCCAATATTCTGGTCACGCATGAGGGCATCGCTAAAGTGACCGACTTCGGGCTGGTGCGCTCGATTGATCTGGACGAGCCGTTGAGCATCAACGCGCCGCTAGATGACCAGCACATCAACCCCAGTGACCGCCTGACGCGGGGCGGCGCTATCGTCGGCACCGCGCCGTATATGTCGCCGGAGCAGGGACAATCGAAAGACGTGGACATCCGCAGTGATATTTACGCCTTCGGGACGGTGCTATATGAGATGCTGACCGGCCAGCGCGTGTTTCAGGCGCGGGATTTTGACCAGTGGTTGGCGGCGCACATCAACCAGCAACCGGCGTTTGACATCAAGTACAAGCGAGCGCTACCGCGTGATCTGCAAGCGCTGGTCATGGCGTGCTTGGAGAAGAACCCCAACAATCGCCCGCCCACATGGGAAAACATCGTTCAGGAATTGACGACGGTCTACACCGACACCAACGGCGAGCCGCCAGTGCTGGAAATCACCGGCCCGGCGTTGCAAGCGCGGGAATTGCTGGACAAGGGGTATTCGCTGACCGCGCTTGAGCGCTACGACGAAGCGCTGGAAGCCTACGATCAGGCGATCCAGCTACAGCCGGATTATGCGTGGGCGTGGGCGCGGAAGGGGCGCACGTTGCGCCTGCTGGAACGCTACGACGCGGCGCTGGCCTGCTATGACCACGCGCTGAGCATTGATCCGCAGTATGCGTGGGCGTGGAATGGCAAGGGCATCATCTTAGACCGCACCGGCCACATCGAGGAAGCGCTGGAATGCTTCGAGACGGCCACCGAGCTTTATCCCGATGATGTGTGGTACTGGTACAATCGCGCCGACGCCATGCAGAATCTAGGGCGGCTGAAAGAGGCGATCCCGCTATTGGAGCGCGGCTTGCAGATCGCATCCGGCCACGCTAAAAGCTGGGCGAAGCTGGGGCAATTGCACCGCACGCTGAAGCACTACGAGGACGCGCTCCACGCTTACGAGCAGGCTATCCGGCTAGAGCCGACCTATGCGTGGGCGCATAACGGCTGTGGACTGTCACACAAGGCGCTGGGCAAAACACGCGAAGCGCTGGACTGCTTCCGGCGGGCGGCACGTTACCAGCCCGATGACGTGTGGCACTGGTACAATCTGGCCGATACGCTGGTGGAATTAGGGCAATATCAAGAGGCGGTACAGCCAGCGATCCGCGCCACGCAGAGCGACCCGACGCACGTCTTTAGCTGGTCGAAGCTGGGGCAGGTCTTGCGTTATGTGGAGCGCTACGACGAGGCGCTGGACGCTTATAACCGCGCCATCGCGCTAGAGCCGGAATCGGCATGGGCGATCAACGGCAAGGGGATTGTGCTGGAAAACATGGGGCGACACGAGGAAGCGCTGACCTGTTACCAGCAGGCGGCGGACATCCGTCCGGAGGACATCTGGCACTGGTACAATCAGGGGAATGTGCTGGTATTGCTGGGGCGTTACGCGCAGGCCATCGAGCCGCTACAGCAGGCGGTCAGCATCAACCCCAAGCACGCCCGTAGCTGGACGCGGTTGGCGCACGCGCTGAACAATACCGGCCAGCACGAGGCGGCGCTGAAAGCGGCGAATAACGCCACCCATCACGCGGCGCGGTATGCGTGGTCATGGAGCGAGATGGGGGCGATACTGGAAGCCATCGGGCATTACGAGCAAGCGCTGGACGCTTATCATCAGGCATCGCATCTTGACCTGAACGAGCCGTTTTACGTGTACAAGCAGGCCGATGTGCTGATGCGGCTCAAACGTCATCAGCACGCGCACGATCTGCTGGAAGAAGCGCTGTTGACGCATGGCGACAACGCGCAAATCTGGGCGCAGTTAGGGCAGGTTCTCCGGCGTTTGGGACGTGCGAACGAGGCACTCGCCCGCTATGATCGTGCGGTTGAGATCGAGCCGCACAACGATTGGGCATGGAGTGGGCGCGGCCTGACGTTGAGTTCATTGGGGCGACACGAAGAAGCCGGCCAATGTTTTCAGGCCGCCATCGACATCAACGACGCCGACGTATGGTATCACTACAATCTGGCCGACGAACTCATCACGCTGGATCGCATCGAGGAGGCGCTGGACGTGCTGGATCGGGCGCTGATGATGGACGATAATCACGCCGAAAGCTGGGCGAAGCGCGGGCAGGCGTTGCGTAAGTTGCGCCGCTACGACGAAGCGCTGACCGCGTTTGATACCGCGTTGAAGATCAGCCCGCGTTATGCGTGGGCGTGGAACGGGCGCGGCCTGACGTTGAAGATGATGAACCGCCGCGAGGAGGCGCTGGCTAATTACGAACGCGCCGCACAGGAAGACCCGAAGATCATCGGGTATGTGGTCAACCAGATTGATATTTTGATCGACATTGAGCGCATCAACGAGGCGCTTGATCTGGTGGATTATCTCTTGACTGACCACACTAACAACGCGGTATTATGGGCGCGGCGCGGTCAAATCTTGCGCCGTTTGCGCCGCCACGAGGAAGCAATCCAGAGCTACGACGAGGCGCTCCTGCTCGATGATCGCTATGCGTGGGCGTGGAATGGCAAGGCGCTGTGTCTGGGGGCGCTGAATCGCTGGGCGGAGGCGATCATCTGTTACGAGGCCGCCCTGCGACAGGACGAGCGCGACGTGTGGTTCTGGCACAATTACGGCGAGGCGCTTCTGCAAGTCAACCGGCGGGATGATGCGCGGGAAGTATTACAGAAGGCGCTGACGATTGACCCGGAACACACGCCATCACAGCAGAAATTAGACTTATTAAACTGAACCGGAGAACAGAATGAGCTTTCCCACCCCACCGATTCCTAACCGCGAGATTTCCGTCACATACATGAGTGGCGCGTTCGATGGCAAGCGCTTGTCGTTTGACCAGCCGATGTTTGGCGAGGAGCGCATCATCACCATCGGGCGGCGCGAAGGATGCGACGTGCATATTCCGGTTGATAATCAGGTGTCGCGCCTGCACGCCAAGCTGGGATGCGTCTCCGTGCCGACCACCAGTAGCGACTCGGTGACGAACCCCTTCATCCTGACTTTCTGGCTGGAAGACGGGGGCAGTCGTAACGGCACATTTTTAGAGCGCGAAGAAGAGCCGATCAGTGGGCGGGTGAGCCTGCGTCCGGGCATGTTGTTCCGCATCGGGCGCACATGGTTGCGTCTGGATGAGCCGATGTCATACGGTTGATGAATCGACGGGAAATCGCGTTGATTTTATCATTTTGTTGCAGATCGCTGTATTTTTTGCTATCTTCTGTCTACAGAGTGTACTAAATAATCTTTTTTGACGAACTGGTCGGCACGCGCTGGTCAGGGACTTTTTGAAGGAAAATAAAGCAATGTTACAGTTTTTGTTGATATGGATCGTCGTCGGCGGTGCGATTGGTTTGTTGGTGACGCCGACAGTTTTTAAGAATATGGGGTTAAATCCCCGCGAAGGCCAGCGCATCGGCTTGCTCGTCGGCGCGATTGGCAACATCATCGGTCTGCTGTGGCTGTGGGCGTGGGTGCCGCGTTTGAACCCCGCGCTGGAAAGTCCGGGCATGTTCGCCGGATTCAAGCCAGTCAGCCAGCATCTCGGCGTAGGTGCCGACATCCAATTCCCCCTGCCGCACTTCCGCGAAGAATCCGAAGAACGCGCCAAGCTCCACGTCAGCGAGATTTCGCTGAATTTCGGCGGTATCAAAGCGTTGCAAAACGTGGATTTCTCCGTCAAGCAAGGCGAGATTCTGGCGGTCATCGGGCCGAACGGCGCGGGCAAGACCAGCCTCATCAACAGCATTAACGGCTTCTACAAGCCGCAAGTCGGCAGGATCATCTTCGACGGGCGCGACATCACCAAGTTACCGCCCTACCGCCGCGCCCAGTTGGGAATCTCCCGCACATTCCAGAACATCGCGCTATATACCAACATGACGGCGCTGGATAACCTGATGGCCGCTCGCCACATCCACATGCGCTCTAACATGCTGACCGGCGCGATCTTCTACGGGCCGACGCGCAATGAGGAAATCGCACATCGCCACCGTGTCGAGGAGATCATCGAATTTTTAGAGATGGAAAATGTGCGTAAGACCATCGTCGGCAATCTGAGCTACGGCCTGCGTAAGCGCGTTGAGCTGGGGCGGGCGCTGGCCTTGGAGCCGTCGTTGCTGTTGCTGGATGAGCCGATGGCCGGGATGAACGTCGAGGAAAAAGAGGACATGGCGCGTTTCATTCTGGACATCCACGAACGGCAAGGCATGACGATCATGTTGATCGAACACGATATCGGGCTGGTGATGGACATTTCGCATCGCATCGTCGCGCTAGATTTCGGCCAGAAGATCGCAGAGGGCACGCCGGACGAAATACGCCGCGATGAAGCCGTCGTCCGCGCATATTTGGGACAGGATGATTAAACGATGGTTTTGAATCAAGAACAAGAACAACAGGAAGCACGGGCTAAAGACCAGAGAGACGGGCGCATCTATCGATCCAACCGCGCCGACCCACCCGCCGAGCTATCGCCTGATCTGGATACGATCCCGAAGGCGTTCATGCGGAGCGTGCGGCAACACGGCAAGCGTGTGGCGATGCGTAAGAAACGGCTGGGCATCTGGAAAGAGTACACATGGGATGAATGTCACGAGCATGTGCGCGATTTCTGTCTGGGGCTGGTGGTGTTAGGACTGGAGCGCGAAGGTAAGGTCGCCATCATCGGGGAGAACGATCCCGAATTTTATTGGGCGGAAATCGCGGTGCATAGCGCGGGCGCTATCTCTACCGCGATCTTCACCGACGCCAACCCCGAAGAACTGACCTACGTCGTGCGTGATTCGCAATCGACATTTCTGCTGGCGCACGATCAAGAACAGGTTGACAAGGCGCTGGAACTGCGCGAGCAGTTGCCCGACATCAAGAAGGTGATTTACTGGGACGAGCGCGGCCTGTGGAATTATAACGACGATTGGCTGATGGCGTTCTGGGATGTGGAAGAACTGGGACGCGAATATCATCAGAAGAACCCGTCAGCGTTCGAGCAGATGATCGCCAAAGGCAAGGGTGAGGATGTCGCCGTTTTCAGCTATACGTCGGGCACGACCAGCCTGCCGAAGGGTGCAATGATCCGCCATCGCAACCTGATTTTCGCTAATTCCAACATTGAAGATGTCGCGCCGCGCCGCATCAGCGATAACTATGTGTCGTTCAGCCCGCTGGCGTGGATCACGGAGCAAAGTTTGGGCTTAACGTCGCATCTGCTGTACGGCTTTCAGGTGAACTTCCCGGAAAGTCCGGAGACGGTGCAGACCGACATCCGCGAGATCGCGCCCAGCACGCTACTATTTCCCAGCCGGTTGTGGGAAGGCATGGCGCGTATCATGCAGATGCGGATTAACGATAGCACGCTGATTAACCGCCTGTTGTTCCGTGTGTTCATGCCGGTGGCTTACAAAGTGATTGACCTTGAGGACGACAACCAGCCGATTCCGCCGCACCTGCGCTTTTTGCGCTTTCTGGGCGAATGGGCGGTGTTTCATCCGTTGCGCGATAAGATCGGCATGGTGCGGATGCGCGACGCGATCACATCGGGCGCGGCGCTGAGTCCGGACGTTTTGCGCTTCTTCCGTGCGTGCGGCGTGGAGTTAAAGAGCCTGTACGGTTCGACGGAGATGCAGGGCGTGACGATGCACTATCCGGGACACGTCAAGCTGGCGAGCGTGGGCGAGATCATCCCGGGCGTGGAGATCAAAATAGCGGAGAATCAAGAGATTCGCGTGCGTAGTAACGCGGTATTCTCCGGCTATTACAACGCCGAAGAACAGACGGCGGGCGCGTTCGATGAGGACGGATTCTTCATGACGGGCGATGCCGGTTATGTTGATGAGGACGGGCATTTGATCTATCTGGATCGCGTGAAAGACATGATTCAGCTTGCCAATGGCGAGAGCTTCAGCCCGCAGTACATCGAAGGCCGCCTGAAGTTCAGCCGCTTCATTCAGGACGTGATGACCGTCGGCGGGTTTGATATGGAATACGTGACCGCCATCGTGATTATCGACTTCGATAATGTGTCGCGCTGGGCGGAGAAGAACCGCGTGAACTTCACGACATACGTCGATCTGACGCAGAAGCCGCAAGTATACGAGGCGATCAAACAGGAGATCGTGCGCGTTAACGAGACTCTGCCGCCTTCGGCACGTATTCGCCGCTTCGTGATCTTGCATAAGGCATTCGACGCGGACGAGGCCGAACTGACGCGCACGCGCAAACTGCGCCGCCGCGCATTGGAACAACGCTACGGCGAAATTCTGGAAGCGATGTACGGCGACAAAGATGAAGTGAGCGTGACGGCTGAGGTCAAATATCGGGATGGGCGGGCTGGCACGGTGGAAACATCGGTGCGCGTGATGAAGCTGGCCGAATAAAAATCTTTTTTAACGTTTAGCTTACAGAAAAAGAAGATTAAAATATGGCGACTCATTTGGAAACAGAAACACCACAACAAGAATATATCCCCTTTCGAATGCCGACAATCGCATGGGGGACAGTGCTGAAGATCGTCGGCTATGTGCTGGCCGTCGTGTTCCTGCTGTGGCTGGGGGATCGCATCGGCGACAACCCGCGCGGCGTCTTGCAGGCCAGCATCAACGGCCTATTGATCGGCGGCATTTATTCGCTGGTAGCCGTCGGCATCGTCATCATCATCAAGGCGACGGGCATCTTCAACTTCGCGCATGGCGGTATGATGCTGGTGGCGGCGCTGGCCTTCCGTAGCTTCTTCGTCACGCCGACGGATAGCATCAGCATCGTCGCGGTGACATTGCTGGCGGTGGTGACGGTGGCGGCGTTCCTTGCGATGAACAGCCTACGCGAATTACTGAACCCGATACGAAGCGGTATCGGCGCGGTGGTCGTGGTTCTGCTGGTGCTGGGCATGACACAGCTCGGCGATGATCTGCGGTTGGTGCGGGCGCTGATCGGCGGTTTGACCGTCGCGGTGTTGATGGGCTTGCTGATCGAGCGTTTGTCGATCCGGCCATTGGTCGGGCAACCGATTTTCACGATGATCTTGATGACGCTGGCGCTGGACGCGCTGTTTCGCGGGCTGGGTTTGATGCTGTGGGGCAGTATTGATCGCTCTCTGGGCATCTTTCGCGGCCTGTTCCAGACGCCGGGCGTGGCGGAAAGCGAAGCGTGGAAATTACCGGCGGTCATCCGTGTGGATGCCGGATTTTTGCTAGAGTCGCGCATCACAACGCTGAACGTGGACAGCCGCGTATTGATCGCGTTTGGCGTGGCGCTGTTGCTATTCGTCATTTTCATCGCGTTCTTCCAGTATACCAATGTCGGGCTGGCGATGCGGGCGACATCGGAGAATCAAGTGCTGGCGCAGTCCGTCGGGATGCGGGTGCGGGTGGTGCTGGCGATAGCGTGGATGATCGCGGCGTTGCTGGCGCTGGCGGCGGGCGTGCTGTACGGCGCGGCGACGAACGTCGGCACCGGCATGGCACAGTTAGTCTTTCTAGCATTTCCGGCGGTCTTATTGGGCGGGCTGGAATCCATCGGCGGGGCGCTGGTGGGCGGTATCGTCATCGGGCTGGCGCAATCGTTCGGCGACTATCTATTCGCCAATGACGCCGGAACACAGCTTGTACCGTATGTCATCCTGATGGTGGTGCTGGTGGTGCGACCTGATGGCTTGTTCGGACAGAAGCGCATCGAACGAATATGACGCCGCCGGAGGGTTTCGGCGGCTGGCGCGATACAATCGACATATTAGAGCAGAAAATACCGGATTAATTTAAGGATTTTTACGATATGGCGGCAAATATTCGCCCCTCCGGGGTATTCGATACCAACTACGCGCAGGATATTTCGATCAACCGGACGTTGTGGGATAAGTTTTCGTCTTATGCGTTGTTCGGCGTATTGTTGATCCTGCCGATCTTCCTCCCGTCGGATTGGACGGGGTTCATCGCCCGTATCGCCATCTTCGCCATCGCGGTACAGGGCTTGAATATCCTGATGGGCTATACCGGCCAGATTTCGCTAGGACAGGCGGCATTTATGGCGGTGGGCGCGTATAGCGGCGCGATCTTCGTGCGCGAGCTGGGGTTCTCGTTCTGGCTGGCGTTGCCATCGGCGGCGCTGTTCACCGGCTTCATCGGCTTGCTGTTCGGTCTGCCCTCGCTCCGTGTGAAGGGCTTTTATCTGGCGATGGCGACGCTGGCGGCGCAGTATATCATCATCTGGACGATAGAGAACCCGCTAGAGTCGCTCACACGCGGGGTTAACCCGCTACCGTTGGAGCGCTTCCCGCCGCAGTTCTTCGGCACATCGCTGAACCGGATGGGCTTATATTATGTGATTATCCCGATGGCGGTCATCCTGTTTCTGGTGGCGCGGAACTTGATCCGGTCACGCACCGGACGCGCTTTCATCAGCGTGCGCGACAACGACTTAGCCGCCGAATTGCTGGGGATCAACGTCTTTCGCTATAAGCTGGCGGCGTTCTTCCTGTGTTCGATGTTCGCCGGTATCGCGGGCGTTTTGCTGGCGTTCTACGAGCGCACATTGATTACCAGCCAGTACCCGTTATTCATCTCCATTGAGTTGTTGGCGATGCTGGTCATCGGCGGCGCGGGGTATCCGCTAGGGCCGCTATTCGGCGCGGCGTTCATCTTCATCGTGAACCAGCGCATTGTGCCGTTTATCCTGCCGACGATCAGCGAATTCTTGCAGAATACGCTGACGTTCGTCTCGCCGGAGAACATTCAGGGCGCGTTACAGCCGATCTTATTCGGTTTGATTCTGGGCGCGTTCTTGATCTTAGAGCCGCGTGGGTTGGCTTATCGGTGGGAGATACTCAAGATTTCTTGGAAAATCCGCCCGTATTCGTACTAGACGATGCGCGGCGTTTGGTTTTCAATTTGCATTGATGGTTAGCTGGAGGAGTAAAATAGGCGTAAGCACGGACGGAAAATTTTACCTTCGTTTGTCAAGTTATATGTATTTGAGAGAGGGAATTTTAACTATGCGTAAATTAACGTTCATCATCATGATTATGGTTATGGTCGTCATGGCGTTCCCCGCGATGGCGCAGGACGATGATCTTTCTTTGCCGGACTTCGTGGACTATACGGAATGTGAAGTCGATTTGACCGGCGGCGATGTGACGATCTATCACATTGGCGACCTGAGCGGCGCTTATGCCGCTATCACCCTGCCGCTTGTGGCCGGGCTGAATGACGCGCTCAACTACTTCAACGCACGCGGCGGCGTGTGCGGCGCGACGCTGAGCCAGTCGGCGTTTGATACCGGCGGCGACCCGAACCGTACCGCCGAAGGCTATGAGCAGGTTCACGCGCAAGACCCGGACGTGATCGTGCTGTATTCCTCCGCCGACTCTGAACTGTTGCGCCCGACGGTGGCCGACGACGAAGTGCCGATCATCATCAGCGCCGGTTCTCTGCCCGGCCTGTACGGTGAAAATGGCAACGAGCCGGGCTGGGTGTTCGCCACAAATCCGCTATACGCTGACCAGTTCGCCACGTTCTGCGACTACATCGGCGCGAATCCTGACCTGTACCCCGATCCGGTGATCGGCTACATGGGCTGGGGTGGTCCGGTGGCGGCGTTTGGTCTGGCGGCGTTCACGCCGGAAGCCATCGCCCATTGTGAAGAAGCCGGTGTGGAAGTATTGCCGCAGGCGCAGACCTTCCTGCCCATCGCGGACTCGACATCTGTTTCAACGCTGGTTGAGACTCACATCAACGACGGCGCGAGCATCATCTATGTGAACGCGCTGGCGAGTGGGCCGGTGCGTGTGGCCGAAGCGATTGAGTTGATCGGCTTCAGCGAAGAACTGGTTCTCGGCTCGGTGAACTGGGGTCTGGATACCTCCGCGATGTTGCTCTCCGCCGACTCCCTGCGTGCCAGCGATGGCCTGCCGGTGGTTGATGGCATGATCGGCTCGATGCCGTTCGCGTGGTACAGCGACGATCTGCCCGGCATCGCGCTACTGCTGGAACAGGCCGCCGAGAATGGTCGCGGGATTGAGACGATCAATATCTCTTACATTCTGGGCTGGACGCTGGCCGACACGTATCTGGAGATGTACACCATCGCCGCGAATAACGTGGCCGCCGAGCAAGGTCTGGAAGACGGCACCGCGATCTTGAACGCGATCAACGGTGCGATCATCAAAGATACGATCCTGTCGATGGACTTTGATCCGCTTGGGCTGTATAACTTCAGCTATCCGGGCGGCGAAATCCGCGCCCTGCCGAATAACCGCATCGTGCAGATGGTATTCGAGAGCGCCGAAATCACCGGCCCGCCAACGCTGGTTGAGTTGACCGAATTCGCGCCCGCGCCGGATACGCGCCTGCGCCTGTTCGACGACGAATAAACAACATCCCGTTATCACACAGCCCCCCGCCGCGATGTTGTGGTGGGGGGCTGTTCGATGAAATGGACGAAAAATAATGCTTACTGTGAACAATATTGAGGTGATTTACAACAGCGTCATTCTGGTGTTGCGCGGCGTGTCGTTTCAGGTGGAAAAAGGCCAGTGTGTGACGCTTCTGGGGCCGAACGGCGCGGGTAAATCAACCACGCTGAAGGCGATTAGCGGCCTGCTGAAAGAAGAAATGGGCGAGATTTCTCGCGGTAACATCACATGGGGCGACAAACGCATCGACGGGTTTTCGGCAGAGGACATCGTGGGCGAAGGCATCATACAGGTGATCGAAGGGCGTCCGCTATTCCGTCACTTGACCGTCGAGGAGAACTTGCAGACGGGCGCGATGGCGTATCGCGGCGGGCGCAATTTCCGGCAGGATGTCGATATGGTGTATACGTTCTTCCCGCGCCTGAAGGCATTGCGTAACCGCGTGAGTGGCTATCTATCCGGCGGCGAGGGGCAAATGCTGGTCATCGGGCGGGCGTTGATGGGACATCCGCAATTGTTGATGTTGGACGAGCCATCGCTCGGTTTAGCGCCGATGCTGGTGAAAGAGATTTTCCGCATCATCCGCGAGATCAAAGACGATACCGGCATTTCGGTGCTATTGGTGGAGCAAAACGCCCGCGCCGCGCTGGAATTGGCCGATCATGGCTATGTGATGGAAAACGGGCGTATCGTGTTGGATGGTCCCGCCGCGCAGTTGCGCGAGAACGAGGACATCAAAGAGTTTTATCTCGGCCTGAATACATCCGGCGAGCGCAAGAGTTACCGCGATGTGAAGCACTATAAGCGGCGCAAGCGCTGGCTGGGGTGATCGGGATACATTGGGGTTATTCTGTTCTTTTTTCTGTAGAAAAAAGAACCAAAAAAGACTTTTGCATTCTTTCAAAAGTTTTTGGCGCACTCTGCGAAGCAAAGACCCTTTTTGCAAAAAGGTGACGAAGAGAAATCTATATTTAGGAGGAAACACGCCTTGACTTATGATGCCCGCATTCGTGATTTGATCGCCCATGCTTACGCTAAAGCGCCCGCCATCAAGAACATTATGGACGGCGCGGGCGTATCGCCCGATGAGGTGCGCGGGGCGGCGGATTTGCACAAGATACCGATCACGCGCAAAGATGAACTGGTCGCCATTCATCAGGCGAACCCGCCATTCGGCGGCTTTCTGGCGATAGACCCGGACACGCTCCCGCGCATTTATATTTCGCCGGGCCCGATTTACGATCCGCAAGCGCCGAACCCGGAAGCCAACGAAGGGACGCTAGCGGCGTTCAAGTATGTCGGCTTCGGCAAGGGTGATCGCGTGTTGAATACGTTCATGTATCATCTGACACCCGCCGGTTTGTTGCTGGATGAGGGGTTGCGGGCGTGTGGCGCGACGGTACTCCCCACCGGGCCGGGCAATACCGATTTGCAAATCATGATGATGCAGGCGCTGGGCGTGTCGGGCTTCGTCGGCCAGCCGAGTTATTTGATGACGGTGCTGGATAGGTGCGAAGAAATGGGCATCCCGAAAGAGGCGGTGCCGATTAAAAAGGCGCTGTTCTCCGCCGAGCCATACACCCCGAATCAGCAAGCCCGCTTTGAGGGCGAATACGGCATGAAAACCACGTCGGCGTATGGCACCGCCGATCTCGGCTTCGTCGGCTATACGCGACAGGGCGTGCAGGGCTTCTGCTTGCTGGATTCGATCTATATTGAAATCGTCGATCCAGACACCGGCGCGAACGTGCCAGACGGTGAAATCGGCGAAATCGTGGCGACGACGTTTAACAAGGCTTATCCGCTTGTGCGCTTCGGCACGGGCGATCTGGGCGCGTTGGCGGGCGAACCGGACGCGGCGTGCGCGGGCGGTCAGCAATTGCTGGGGCTGTACGGGCGCTCCGGCGATGCGATCAAAGTGCGCGGCATGTTTTTGCACCCGAATCAGTTGATGGCGGCGAAGATGGCGTTCCCGCAGATCGAAAATATACAGGCGATCATCACCCGTCCGGGCAATAACGACTATGTGACCGTCCGGCTTGAATTACGCGAAGGCGAAAGCGGTGACGGGCTGGGCGATCAGATCAAGGCGCTGGCACAGAACGCTATCCGGCTACGCATTGATGAGGTGGTCATCGTGCCCGCCGGTACGATTGGCGGCGAACGCGCGGTCAAAGACGAGCGTCAATGGGAGTGAGCCGGACAAGGCCACGACAGACCAATTCAAATTGACAATCACCCCCGCAAGGATTAGCCTTAGCGGGGTTTTTTGATCGCATCGGTTTAGGGACAATGGAGAAAAGGCGCGGGCGTGGGCTACCCCGTGCGAGGCATCGCTATGAATAAACCAGCTTGGGTATCGTTCTGGATCGTCGCTTTCATCTGGGGATCGTCATTTTTGTTGATCCGCGTGGGGGTGGGCGAATTTTCGGCGACGCAGGTCGTCTTTTTCCGTACCAGCATCGCGGCTATTTTCCTGACCGCTACGCTGTATCTGAGTGGACGGCGGTTGCCGTCGCATTGGCCGACGGTACGCGCTCTTATCATCATCGGGATTGGCAACGCGACGATCCCGTACACATTCATCGCGCTGGGCGAACAGACCATCACAAGCGGGATGGCGGCCATTTTGCAGGCGACGGCTTCGTTTTTCACGCTGATTATCGCGCATTTCGCCTTCAATGACGAGCGCATCACGCGGCGCAAGGTGATCGGGCTGGTGGTGGGCTTCGGCGGCGTGCTGGTACTGTCTAGCGGCAGTCTGGAAGGCACGACGATCAACCGCCCTATCTTGCTCGGCCAGCTAGCCATCATCGCGGCGTCGGCGTTTTACGCGACGTTCATCGTGTATAGCCGCCGCCTGATCCGGCAGGATGTCGCGCCGTTGGTGGTCAGCGCGGGCACGTTCATTCCGGCATCGGCGTGTGCGTTCGCGTTCATGTTGATCGAGCCGCTAGTCGGCGGGCGGGCGGCGGTACCGGTCAGCGCGGTGTCGTCGGATACGCTGATCGCCGTTTTGACGCTCGGCTTCTTCAACACGTTTATAGCGTACATCTTCTTTTACTACATCATCCGCGAATTGGGCGCGTTCCGCGCTTCGATGGTGACGTATGTCGTGCCGGTGGTCGGGCTGGCGCTGGGCGCGATGGTGCTCAACGAGATCGTCGAGCCGTATATGCTGGTCGGCGCGGCGATGATCCTCAGTGGCATCGGCATCATCAACTTGAAGCGGATGAAATGGTGGCGGCGGGCGTTGGTGACGGATACAGCGTAAATATGGACGGGTGCGTCCTGCATCCTGCCCGTCCACACAACACCGGATCATTGAAAGACGACCGTCTTGTTGTTGTAGGCCAGCACGCGATGATTGATGTGATACCAGATGGCGCTGGCGAGGACGGTCTTTTCGAGGTCTTTGCCTTTGCGGATCATGTCTTTGACGGAATCACGGTGATCGACGCGGGCGACGTTCTGCTCGATGATCGGCCCGGCGTCTAAGTCCTGCGTCACGTAATGGCTGGTCGCGCCGATGATCTTCACGCCGCGCTGATAGGCCTGATGATATGGGCGGGCGCCGGGAAATGCGGGCAGGAATGAATGGTGTATGTTGATGATGCGATCTGGAAAATGGCTGATGAAGTCGCCGGTGAGGATTTGCATATAACGCGCCAGCACCACGAAGTCGATTTTGTGCGTGTGCAGGCGTTCGATTTGCTGGCGTTCGCGCTCCGCTTTGTTCTCCGCGTTGATCTGATAGACTTCAAAGGGCAAGCCGAATTTATCGGCGACGGGCGCTAAATCGGGATGATTGCTGATGATAAGCGGGATTTCGACGGGTAGTTCGCCGGATTGCCAGCGCGATAGGATGTCGTACAGACAATGATCTTGCTTGGAGACGAAGATCGCCATGCGTAAGCGCTCGTCGGAGAAATGCAGACGCCAATCCATGTTGTATTGCTCGGCGATGGGGGCGAAAGCGGCGGCGATGCGCTCCGGTGGCGTCTCGAAGTGGGCTAAATCCCACGCGACGCGCATGAAGAAAACGTCCTGTTCGCTATCGACGTGTTGATCGAGATGCAGAATATTGCCTTTGCGACGGAAGATGAAGTCGGTGATACTGGCGACCAGTCCGGGACGATCCGGGCAGGACACCAGCAGGACGGCGGATTTTGACATCGTTTGACCTCTGGCTATTTATTGCAATCGTGCGCGAATAGATCGCTCTATTTTAGAGGAAGGCGGCCAACGGCGCAAATAATCGGGCACAGGGAATCAAAGAAGCGACAGGTTCATGATTTAGGATTTGTTGGCGGCGGC
>REDR01000115.1 GCA_007693385.1 Anaerolineaceae bacterium | reverse complement strand
AGTGAAACACGATTATAGCGGGTTTTGAGCGGTAAGACAGTCAGCCGCATCCAAGCGACGCCTCGCGGCGTCGCCAGCCGTCCGACGGACGGCTCGACCCATCAGATTTGTCGGACGAGCGCTGTCATACAGAGCTTGTCGGACGGATCGTGCGCGTGATAGACGATAGTCTGAGCGCGATCTGATGGGGAGCAAGCTAAAAATAGCTTGCTCCTCAAGCCGGAGGGGCTGGTGCGCCATGCTCAGGTGGCGCACCGCCAACAATGCACGGGGTGCTTGTTGGCCTGTCGGCTAGCTCCGCCGCGCCGACCGGACGCACCTAGCGGCGCGTCCGACAAAAAGCGGCTTATTCAGCCCATCGCGCCGCGAGTGCCGCCGCTTGCTCTAGTACGAGATCGGTTGCCGCGTCCTGCAAGTCTGGCGGATAGCCGAAATGCCGTAAGATGCGCTTGACCATGACACGAATTTTAGCGCGGGCAGTCTCTTTGACCGTCCAATCAATCGTCACATTTGACCGCACGGATTTGACCAACTCTAGCGCGATCACCGCTAACTGCTTGTCGCCCATCACTTCAACCGCTGATTTGTTGTCGGCCAGTGCATCGTAAAACGCGACTTCATCCTCAGTCAGTCCAAGCGCCGCGCCGCGTTTGGTGGCGTCGCGCATATCTTTTGCGATATGGATTAGCTCGGTGATGACTGCTGAAATGTCAATCGTGCGGTTTTGATAGCGGCGGATGGTTTGTTCCAGCAAATCGGCGAATGATCGTGCTTGAACGACGTTTCGGTTTGATCGTGCGCGGATTTCATCGTTTAGCAACTTGCGTAGCAATTCCAGCGCGACGTTCTGTTGTGGCATGTGGTCGACTTCTTCGAGGAATTCGTCAGACAAGATCGAAACATCGGGGCGTTTAATGCCTTTGGATCTGAAAATATCGATCACGTCGTCCGATATGATCGCGCCGGATACCAACTGCTTGACGGCGGAGTCGATGTCTTCTTCGGCGCGGCCTTCGACCGGCGTATTCTTGCTGAAGGCGGAGCGTACCGCTTGAAAGAAGGCGACATCTTCGCGGATGTCTACCGTTTCATCGGCGGGGACGGCCAGCGCAAACGCTTTCGACAGCTTGCCGACAGCTTCCATGAAACGCCGTTTGCCGTCGTGTTGCTGGAGGATATGCTCCATCGCCTCGACGATCACCGATAATCGCGCGGACGGTGTGCTATGGAAAAAGCCGCTGTAGTCGAAGTGATAAAACATCGCGCTGACGATGTGATATTGGTCGAGCATCAAACCGATGATCTGTTCGAGCGCCTGCGCCGGGATGCCTTCACCGCCTTCTTGTGTGTAATGATCGACGGCTTCTTGCAAGTCAGCGGCGATGCCCAGATAGTCCACGATCAAACCGCCGGGCTTATCCTTAAAGACGCGATTCACGCGGGCGATAGCTTGCATCAAACTATGGCCGCGCATCGGCTTATCAATGTACATAGTGTTCATGACCGGTGCATCAAAGCCGGTGAGCCACATATCGCGCACGATGACCAACTTGAGCGGATCGGTGGGGTCTTTGAAACGCTCAGCTAGCGCCTTGCGGCGCGGTTTATTGCGGACATGCGGTTGGAAGTGCGGCGGATCGCCCGCGCTACCGGTCATTACAATCTTGATGACACCGCCCGCGTCGGTCTCATCGTGCCATTGTGGGCGCTCGCGGATGATATGCTGGTAGAGATCAACAGCGATGCGCCGACTCATGCAGACGATCATCGCCTTACCGTCGAGCGTTTCGTGCCGTACTTCAAAGTGGGTGATGATGTCCTGCGCGATTTGCTCCAGACGGGCATCGGTGCCGACCATCGCTTCTAATTGCGACCACTTCGTTTTGAGCTTTTCCTTGATGGTCTGCTCGGCACCTTCGGTCACTTGCTCGAAATCGTCGTCGATGTATGGGCGCTTATCGGCATCAATCGCTAACGGAGCGAGACGCGCTTCATAATAGATGGGCACGGTTGCGCCGTCATCGACGGCACGCTGGATGTCGTACACATCAATATAGCCGCCGAATACGTGGCGCGTGTTGGCGTCGGCTTTCTCAACCGGCGTGCCGGTGAAGCCGATGAACGATGCGTGGGGTAGGGCATCGCGCACATATTTTGCGAAGCCGTAACTCATCGCGCCGTCGGTATTGATCCGTGCCGAAAAACCGTATTGACTGCGGTGCGCTTCGTCGGCGATGAAAATGATATTGCGCCGATCAGATAGTAGTGGATATTCGGTGTTGTCGTCGTCAGGCTGGAATTTCTGGATGGTGGTGAAAACTACGCCGCCCGATGCGACGCTGAGTAATTGGCGCAGATGGGCGCGGTTTTCCGCTTGTATTGGCTCCTGACGGAGCAGTTCTTGACCGGAGGCAAACACACCGAAGAGCTGATCGTCGAGATCGTTGCGATCGGTGAGGATGACCAGCGTTGGATTTTTCATCGCTGGATGTTGAATGATCTTGCCGCCGTAAAATAGCATGGACAGGCTTTTTCCGCTTCCCTGTGTATGCCAGACCACACCGACGCGCTGATCGCCGGTCTGTGCTGATGCGCGGACGGTCTGATCGACTGCACGATTGACCGCGTAATATTGATGATAACCGGCCACCTTCTTGATGAGTCCGGCGTCATCTTGCTCAAACACGACAAAATAGCGCAGGATGTCGAGCAAGCATCGCGGCGCGAACACGCCTTTGATGAGCGTCTCTAGCTGGGTGTTGTGCGGGTCGAGCGTTTCGCCATCGAGGGTGCGCCACGGTTTGAACCATTCGTCGCCTGATGTCAGCGTGCCGGTCTGCGCCTGAATGCCGTCGCTGATGGCGAGCAGGCCGTTATACGTGAACAGCGTCCCGATGTCGGCCTTATAGGTTTGTAGTTGATTGTAAGCGTTGGACAGTGTCGCGTTCTGGTCGATGGCGTTTTTTAGTTCGATGACGACTAGCGGCAGGCCGTTAACGAACAAGATTACATCCGGTCTACGGTTGGTTCTGGCGCGGGTGATGTGGTTGACATCGGTTACGGTGAATTGGTTGACGGCCAGAAAATCATTGTGGTGTGTGTGCTCGAAATCGGCCAACCAGACTTTTTCATGTCGCGTTTGTCCGCCGTCGCGGAAGGAGACATCGACGCCTTCGGTGAATAGCCGATGGAAGCGGTGATTGTTGATGACTGGATTTTGGCTCTCCACCCGTTTGACTTTGCGGATGACTTCAGCGAAGACGGCGGCGCGGGCGGAGCGCGGAATATGCCCGTTGATGCGTTCCAGCGCGGCGAGCAAGCGCCCGACGAGAATCACATCGTTGTAGGTTTCGCGCTCGGCGGTGGGTTCATCCGGTGCGATTGTGCCGCCGTGAATGTAGGTGTAGCCGGTTTGCTGTAGCCAGTCAATCGCGGCCTGCTCGACGGTGTCTTCGGTGAATTTACGGCTCATGTTAACCGGCGCGTGTGCGAACTGCTGGGATTTGATCTGCGGTTAACGGTGCGATTGCCGAGATAGGCACAGTCACAACATCAATTGATTCACCAAGCGCGTTAAAGACTTCTAAAATTGCGCCTGCTTCGCCTGTTTTTACGGGTAAATAATCAATGTACATGGCAGTATCGCCTGCTTTCAGGTTTGCTTGTGGTATATCTTGCACCAGCACAACGCGGGTGTATAGTTCGGGTTGCATTTTCGCTACCTCCACGGTTTCAACGTCACAAAGCGGTAAACATCCGCTTCTTCAGTTCGTACAATCCAGATTGTCACTACCGCTAAGTGGTGATCGTTCACACCGCGCAAAGTTCCTTCGACACGGTAGAAGTCGCCAAAATAATCTTGACGATCCAGCACAGCGTCATGATGAGCGATTAAGTCACGGATGGCCGCCTCTAATGCGTCCGGGTTTTCCTGAGTGAAACCCGCCTGTGCCAGAAACTTTGACTTGTCATTTTCCGGCTGAAAAACCAGCAAATAACGGGTCAACTTATCACGCGGAATGATAACATCGCTCGTTAACTTCATAATAAATCCATATCGCCGTTCAAGTCTACCTCCCCAACCCGCAATTCCCCGCTGACCAGACGCGGCAAGAGCGCGTCGCATAGTTTCTTTACGCCGCCACAAATTCCCGCACTTCGACCTGAACGCCAGCTTTCACGGCGGCTCACGTTCCGTCCTCATCATCGGGCAGGTCATCTAGCAAAGCCTGTATTGCCGCCCGCAGGTTATGCACATCCTTAACGGCATCCCACACGTAACGCAGGCCGATTAACTCATAATTGTGTGCCAGAAAATCACGAAAAGTGATGAGCTTACGCCAATCTATGCCGGAATTTGCGGCACGGAAAGCATCCGGTAAGCGTTTGCCAATCTCGCCAATCACTTCATAAGAGCGGATGACGGCTTTCTGCGTTTTCACATCCCGCATAAAAGCCGCTTCTCCTTCAATCGTAAACGCGACTATATCATCCAGTTCCTGCAACAGGTCGCGCAGATAATCCGCCGTCGTTTTGCTCATAGGGGCACAGCATCTTTCCGCACTCGTTGCATAAAACGCTCTTTGCGCGGGTGCTCATCATCGGTGATTAAGCTCACCTCACACCCTAGCATCTCCTGCAAATCCAGCCATAAGCCAATCACATCAAACATACTCGCCCCCTCTCGCATGGAGACCAGTAAATCAACATCGCTTTTCGCTGTTGCTTCGCCCCGCGCCACACTACCAAACACGCGCACATTGAACGCGCCGTTCTGCTCCGCCACCGCCAGAATCTCGTCACGGCGGGCGCGGAGTTGCGCCAGTGTAGGGATAGTTTTTACATTTTCACTCACGATGCCGCCTTCCTTCTCACGCCGCCACAAATTCCCGCACTTCGACCTGACCGCCAGCTTTCACAGCGGCTTCGGCGTGTTTGCAAATAGGGCAAATCATGGGGACTTGTCCTCTGTGTCGGGCGGGAGAATATTTTCCAGTACTTGCCGGATGCGCTCTGGTGAAATATCGGACTGTTCCGTTTTGGAGTACACCCTCAGCAAAAACACGCTGTCTTTCATTTGCACATAATACATCACCCGAAAACCACCACTTTTACCACGTTGAGCAGATGGATTCGGCAGTCGGGTTTTGTACACCTCATAGCCAACGCCGGGTACTTTGTCGCCGGGTCGCTCGTCATTTTCTAGTTGCTGGACTAACTTACGGACTTCCCCTGTCACGGCAGGATATTTCCGTTTGAGATGCTTTATGTCTTTCTGTGCTTCCGGCGGGATGTTAACTTTCGTCGGCATCGTTTACCGTTTCGCGCTCGATTTCGTCTAATACATCATGTGCTGGTCGGAAATCACCCGCCAGCACTTGTTCCATACTGCGGCGCAAGCCGGATAAAATCTGCTCGTCTGTCGGGTCATCATCGTCAAGAAAATAGGCAATCGCCGTATGAATGATGGACTCTAGCGGCATATTCCGGCGGCGTGCTTCTTCGTTCAGCCGTTGCAAGGCCTCATCAGTGAGTTGTACTGTAATTTCAGTCATTGTTCGCTTCTCTCATACCCATTACACTCATTCATCATAACCCAGCTTGGATAGGTTCTCCTTTATTATAGTCTCTAACCGCGCACTTTCCGCGAATTGATCGCGCAGAGTGGCCGTTAGCCGCGTCATCTTCTGCTCGAACGGCTCGCCGTCGTCCTCGACATCCGCCGCGCCCACATAGCGCCCCGGCGTCAGCACGTAGCCATGTCCCGCGATTTCATCCAGCGTCGCGCTTTTGCAAAATCCGGCGATGTCGTCGTAGTCGTCGGCGTCGGCATAGGGTGTGTCGAGCAGATGGTCGTAAAGGAGAAATACTCTGACGATAGTTAGATTTTATCACGATGCAGACAGTGCTATACTT
>REDR01000040.1 GCA_007693385.1 Anaerolineaceae bacterium | reverse complement strand
GCCCGACATTGATGCCGACCATCGCTTCGCCCAGATTGCGGCTGACATTCGCCAGCACGTCGGCGTCCTCGAAGTGTGTCACCGCTTCCACGATAGCTTTGGCTCGCTTGGCCGGATCACCACTCTTGAAGATGCCGGAACCGACGAACACGCCATCCACGCCCAATTGCATCATCAGTGCCGCGTCCGCCGGAGTCGCCACCCCGCCCGCCGCGAAGTTGACCACCGGCAAGCGCCCGCTTTCCGCCACTTCTTTCACCAGATGATACGGCGCTTGAATGTCTTTGGCGTATGTGAATAGCTCATCGGGCGACATCGCCGCCACCTGCCGGATCGCGCCGACCACCGCTCGCGCATGACGCACCGCCTCCACCACATCGCCAGTACCGGCCTCGCCTTTGGTGCGGATCATCGCCGCGCCCTCGTTGATGCGCCGCAATGCCTCGCCCAGATTCCGCGCCCCGCACACGAACGGCACCTTAAAACGCATCTTATCGATGTGATGCTCCTCATCAGCAGGGGTTAGCACTTCGCTCTCGTCGATATAATCCACGCCCAGCGCTTGCAGGATTTGCGCCTCGACAAAGTGACCGATACGCGCCTTCGCCATCACCGGAATACTGACCGCCTTGATGATGCCGTCGATCATGTCCGGATCGCTCATGCGGGCGACGCCGCCATTCACGCGGATGTCCGCCGGAACGCGCTCTAGCGCCATCACCGCGCACGCGCCCGCATCCTCCGCGATCTTAGCCTGCTCCGGCGTCACCACATCCATGATGACGCCCCCCTTGAGCATTTGCGCCAGCCCGCGCTTCACGCGCTCCGTGCCGGTTTCGCTCGCGCCGTTGGTATGTCCATTTTCTGCCATGATTGCTCGCCTCTCTCCCTAACAATGCGGGGGCACTCCATTGTGCCCCGTAAATCATATTGCTTACGATAATCACGGAGCGCCTTTTTTCGTATGTCCATATAAGGCCAATACGCCGGTGATCGGCCATCACATGCTGGCTTCACCGGCGTATTTTTAGCTGTTTTGTGCGGATTTCTTCGTCACCTTTTTGAAAAAGGCCGCTATTTTGCGGAGAGCATCAAAGACCTTTGAAAGAATTCAAAAGTCTTTTTTGGTTCTTTTTTCTGTAGAAAAAAGAACGAAGAAAAACCCCGCTTATAAACCAAACGCCACTAAGCGATGGTGACATCTTCACACAGATAGACATCTTGAATCGCGTTGAGCAATTCGACGCCTTCTGACATCGGGCGCTGGAACGCTTTACGGCCAGAAATCAGCCCCATGCCGCCAGCGCGTTTATTGATGACCGCCGTCTTGACCGCTTCTTCAAAGTCGTTGGCGCCACTGGCACCGCCGGAGTTAATCAGGCCGGCGCGCCCCATGTAGCCATTCGCCACCTGATAGCGTGTCAGGTCGATGGGGTTATCGCTGGTCAGCTCGGTGTAGATGCGCTCGTCCAGCTTGCCGTAACTGCTGTCGCCGGAATTCAGCGCCTTGAAGCCGCCGTTGCTGGTCGGCAATTTCTGCTTGATGATGTCGGCCTGAATGGTCACGCCGAGATGGTTGGCCTGCGATGTCAGGTCGGCAGAGCCTTCATGGTTCACACCGTTGACCTTGAATTCCGGATTACGCATGTAGCACCACAGCACCGTCGCCATGCCGAGTTCGTGCGCATAGGCGAAGGCTTCCGCGACTTCGATCAGTTGGCGGTTGCTCTCTTCGCTACCGAAGTAGATCGTCGCGCCGACGGCTACCGCGCCCATGTCCCACGCCTGTTTGATCGTACCGAACATGATCTGGTCGAATGTGTTGGGATAGGTGACCAGTTCATTGTGATTGATCTTGACGAGGAACGGGATGCGATGCGCGTATTTACGCGCCACCGAGCCTAGCACGCCGAAAGTCGAGGCGACAGCGTTACAGCCGCCTTCAATCGCCAGCTTGACGATGTTTTCCGGATCAAAGTAGGCGGGATTCGGCGCGAAGGATGCGCCCGCGCTATGCTCAATGCCCTGATCGACGGGCAGAATGCTGAGGTAGCCGGTGCCACCCAGACGCCCATGATCGAACATTTGCTGTAAGCTCCGCAAAACCTGCGGGTTGCGGTCAGTCTGCGCATACACATCACTCACGAACGAGCCTGACGGCAGATAAAGCAGGTCTTTGTCGATGGTCTTGCTGGTGTGATTCAGCAGGCTGTCGGCTTCACCGCCCAGCGCCGCCGCGATTTTATCAATGTCATAAGCTACTTGTTTCGGACTGGCAATCACCATTGTTTGTCCTTCCTCTCTTATCTCATCTTATTGATTAAGTCCGCCGCCGCGCCGCGACAACTGACCGCTTTGCAAACATTCCATAGTCTATTATAACGTCTGGGCATGAATAATCACATGCTATCTGTCACGTTATCGCGGTTGATATATCACCCGCCCGCATGAAATCAAGGTGTATTCAGCGCTAACCGCCCGATCCGCGCACCGGCGGGCAGTTGCCAGCCGACGGCGCTCGCCGCGTTCAGTCCGTCGATTTCCGTCTGGAAGATCACCGCGTCATTCAAGCGGATCGTCGCCCGCGTTCCGGTCACGACGACGCGAATTTCCAGCATCGTCTGCGCGTCCGGCGTCGCGCTGAACAACACGCCGGAGCCATTGCCCAGTATGCCGCCATCGCGCAGGTCAGCCGCGTTGTAGGTGATGATCGTCGCGCCGGTGACGACGCGCTCATCGTATGTGACGCGCAACGCCAACCCGCGCTCATCCGGCGCGGACGGCAGGCGCAACAGCGCGTAATAATCGCCATCTACCGCCGGGGCGATGGTCAGATTCAGCGTATAATCGCGCAGGGCTTCATCAGCCGAACGGATCACCGCGCCATCTGCACGGGTGCTGATCGTGCCATCGGGGTTGAGCGCCCACCCCGTCGCGTCATCCAGCCGCCAGCGCCCGCCATCCGCCGCCACGAATGCGCCATCGGTACCGAATGGCACGGCGGTCAGCGTCGGCGCATCGAAGGAGTCGGCAGAAAATGGCGCGGCGTCGGCGTCAGCATCAAACCCCATCGCGGCGGCTGTCGCTTCGGCGGCGAGCGCCGCCTGCGTACCGGCGAACGCCTGCTCAACGCGGGTGGCTTCCGCCTCAAACGCGGCCTGTGTGCCGACGAATGCGAGCGCGGCGGCTGTCGCCTGCGCTTCATTTTCGATGGCGACGGCGGTCACAGTAGCGAGCGCATCCAGCGCGACCTGCGTCTGATTGAACGCGAATTCCGCTTCGCGCCGGTTGAGATCGCTCAGACGGGCACTGACTTCCGCCCCCGAGTCGGCCAGCGCGGTTGATGTCGCCGCGAAGCGCTGAACCGCCGTCGCGGAATCCGCGTCGAATACCGCGATTTGATGTTCCAGCGTGGCGCGTCCGGCGATGTTGTCAAAAGCGGCGTCGATGTTGGCGCGTTGTGTGACCGCGAATGCGGTGGCGATCCGCGCCTGCTCTGCGACGTTCTCGGTGGCGGTGGCCTCCAGCGCGGCGCGTTCCGTCTCGACGGTGAGGACGAGATCAAAAGCGCGGGTGGCGGCCAGATCATAGGCGCGGGCGGTGCGCTCAAAGACGGCGAAATCGCTTTCAAAGCGGGTGGCTGTCGCGTTGAAGGTATCTTCACGCACGAAGCCGAGATTTTCCGGCTGGATGAACAGCAGAACCAATAACGCCGTCGTCACTGTCGCCAGCGCGGTCATCAACCCACCGGCGATCACCCCTTTTCGCATACCGCCCTCCTCACTAGGATTTAGAATTGCACGTAACTATTTTCCGCCAACACCAGACGATGCGCGGAAGGCGTCTGCCTGTTGCTGGCGACGACTTCCGAATTATCGGCGATCAAGCTGGAGTCGATGCGTCCGGGCACGTCGCGCAGGACGCACTCACGCATGATGATGCTGGCCTCCACTTCGCTATTCTCGATGGTCACACCGTCACCGATGGCGGTATACGGCCCGACATAACTGCCGCGAATGGTGACATTATCGCCGATAATCACCGGGCCGCGCACCACGCTATCCACGATGCGCGTATTCTCGCCCAGTATAACGCGGTGTGATACGGCAGAATCGCCGGTGATGTGGTCGCCTTCCGGCGGCGGCGTGTAGGCCATATCACCCAGCACCAGATGATTGGCGTCGATGATCGCGCCCGGTTTACCGGCGTCAATCCACCAGCCCTGCAACGTGTAGGCGTGAATCTTGCGCTTATCGACGATCAACTCTTGAATGGCGTCGGTGATTTCGTATTCATTGCGCCATGACGGTTTGATGCGCCCGATGGCGTCGAAAATCGACTTGCGGAACAGGTACACGCCGCAGATCGCCAGATTAGAGGGCGGGTCTTTCGGCTTTTCCACCACGCGGACGACGTTGCCCTGTTTGATTTCCGCGATGCCGAAGCGCGTCGGGTCTTTGACTTCGCCGAGCGCGATGGCGGCTTCGGCGTCGGAGTCGGGGAATTCGCGCAGGAGTGTTTCCATCTGATCTTGAAAGATGTTATCGCCGAGAAACACGCTGAACGGCTCGTCGCCGACGAAATCCTGCGCTAGACCGATAGCGTGGGCGAGGCCGCGCTGTTCTTCCTGCACGATGTAGCTCAATTTCACGCCGAGTTTTTCGCCATCACCCAGCGCCCGCGTGATGGACGATTCCAGACTGTTGACGATGATGCCGATTTCGGTGAGTCCGGCGCGTTTCAGCAAGGTGATCGCGTAGGCGATCAACGGGCGGTTAGCGACGGGGACGAGTGGCTTGGGCATGGTCAGCGTGACCGGACGCAGGCGTGTGCCCTGTCCGGCGGCTAAAATAATCGCTTTCATGAGATGGTTTTCTCCTTAAAATTCATTTTTGAGTTGGTAATTTTCCCCGCAGGCTAGAAGCCTACGGCTCAATACGCTGTAAGGGCGCTAAAGCGCTCCCCTTTAAGCCCGCTTAAGCGGGCTTAAAGGCTTCTTGTAACCGGATGCTTTCAGCGTCTGGCGTTGTGATGCTTTTGCATCCTTTCAAAAGTTCCTGCCTCAACGCTGGGGCGTGGCTTCCGGCTTTAAGATGCGATACCGCGCCGAACGACTGCTCTTTTTGGGCGCGGGGATGTAGGCGGCGTGCGCGTATTCCCAGATGGCATCAGCCACCTGCCACACCGCAGACGGGTTAGCAAGGCGGCGGGCGTTGGCCTTGCGTTGCCGCAATTGAGCGCCATCATCGGCCAGCCACGCGGCCACCGTCTCCGCGACCTGTGCCGGTGTCGGCGCATAGACGCCCGCGCCGTTCTCGACGACGTGCGTCACGTTGCCGTCCTCCTGACCGGGGATGCGGTCACTGAGGATGACCGGCAGGCCAGCGATGAACGCTTCGCTGATGGTGGCCGGGCCCGCCTTCGTGACCAGCATATCGGCGGCGGTCATCTTGTCGGCCATATCGCGCACGAAGCCGTAAACGTCCGTCGGTTGGTTCCACGTCTGCGCCTCTAGTCGCGCTTTGAGGGCGGCGTTTTTGCCGGTGATGATCGCCAGACGGCAGTTCAGGTTCTGCGCGTCGATAGCGCGGGCGGTGTGATATAGCCGCCCCATACCGTCCATACCGGCCACCATCATGACCACCGGCAGGCCGTCGTCCCAGCCATGCTCGGCGCGGACAGTCGCCCGTTCGCGCAATGCGCTGAAGCGCGGATGCACCGGCAGTCCGACCACGCGCATCCGTTCCGGCTCTAGCCCGCGCCGTAGTCCGCGCTCGTAGGCTTTCTGCGTCGGTAAGAAGGTGAAATCAACGCGGGGGTCATACCAGTAGCGCGGCGTCGAGACCAGATCGGTCACGACGGTGATGAACGGCGGGCGCTGGCTGAGCGATTGATAAGCGTACATCATCGGCGGGGTGATGACGGAATGCACGCTGATGACCACATCCGCCGCGTGATTTTGAATGATGTTGTGTAGGCGCTGGCGGTTGCCATAGTAGATCATGCGCTTATTCAGCGAATAGATCGGGCGCATATTCGCCAGTCGATAGCCCCAGCCCCAGGCGCGGGCGCTCTTATTGACGATCCACGGGTAGAATTCCGGCATTTTATTCAGCGGCCAGTGGCAGGCGCGGAACACATCGACCAGTTCGATCTGCATATTGGCTTCGCCATAGCGGATTTTGAGCGCATCGCTAATCGCTTCCGCCGCCGAGCGATGCCCGCCGCCTGTGTCTGACATCAAGAATAAAATACGCTTCATCAAGTGTACTCCCCATCGTAGGTCGCCGTAGGTCGCCATCGGTGCGCCGCCTGCTGTCTATGCTATCATAAACGTTGGACGCACACAGTACAAAATTTTAACACAACATATAGTTTAATGCGGACGTGGTGCGGTGTTAAAATGAAACGCTAGACCAAACACAAATAGAGAGGCTAGTCGCTTGTTACTATTCGCCAATAGCTTGACCGTCCCGTTGATGCTCGCCATCATCCTCGCGGCGTTGATCGGAATGACGGTACACGAATTCGCCCATAACTACGTCGCGCATCTAATGGGCGATCCGGTGCCCGAGCGCGAAGGACGGCTGACGCTAGACCCTAGCGTGCATATCTACTGGCCGGGATTCTTCATGTTCGTGCTGATCGGCTTCGGCATTCTGGGCTTCGCGCCGATTGCCGCGCACCGGATGCGAAATCCGCGCTGGGGATACTTCGCGGCGGTGGCCGCCGGGCCGATCTCTAACTTGATCGTGGCGATCATGGCCGGCATGATTATCCGCATTGTGCCGTTATCGTTCTGGGCGGATAATCTGGAACTGTACCGCGCCGTGTCGATCTTCGTGCTGTTCAACGTGTTCCTGTTCCTGTTCAACCTGTTGCCGTGCTTCCCGTTGGATGGCTGGCACATGACGCTGACCGTGTTGCCATCCGAGCAGGCGCATTGGTGGCAAAAGCACGCGATGACCAGCCAGTATATCTTTCTCGGCCTGATCTTGCTCAGTTTCGCGGCCAGCAGTTTCATGCTCCCGCAACAGTTTAACTTGCTCGGCCTGTTGCTGGGCGAGATAGGCGGGGCGATCACCAGCATGATAACCGGCTTATAGCGTGATGGCGGTACGCGGACGGCTCAAGCAGGGGATTCGGGCGCTGGTGGCTTTCACGCAAGCGACTGATAACGCGCTGGTAGACGCCTATCTATCCCCCGCACAGGCTGATTTATTCCGGCGCATGAGCCACGCCGAACAACTGCACAGCATCAACGTCCTGCGCGATGTACTGGCGCAAGAAGCCGCCACCCCGCACGATCTAGCGGTGGCGGCGCTGTTGCACGACTGCGGCAAGGCGCGTTATCGGCTGGCGGTCTGGCAGAAGTCGCTAGCGGTGATCGTACGCAAAGTCGCCCCGCGCCATTACCGGCGCTGGAGCGCTGACGACGGCAGGCGCTCATATTGGCGGCGGGCGTTCGTGGTCGGCGCTCAGCATCCGCGCTGGGGCGGCGAGATGGCGCGGACGGCGGGCGCGAGTGACCGCGCCGTGTGGTTGATCGCCCATCACGCCGATGACCTCACCGACCACGCCGACCACCCGCACGCCGATCTGTTGCGGCGACTCAAACAGGCCGACGACGCGCATTAAATCCCGCCGCCGTCATAGCGATATGCGGGGGGGGCGCGTGCTACGCCCGACAAGAACAAACAAAATCATTCAAGAGATTAGAGGTTAACGAAATGGCAGATATACAGGTAGCGATTCTGGGATTGGGGCGACTGGGTGCTTCAATGGGGCTGGCGCTGAAGCGTCACACCAAAAACGGCGGCGCACACAATTTCATCATCACCGGCTATGATGCCGTCGCCAAGAACAGCAAGACCGCCAAAGACATCGGCGCGATTGACCAGCACAAAGGCCGTCCGGCGGAGACGGTGCGCGATAAAAATATCGTGGTCATCGCCATGCCATACGGCGAAGTCGAAGCGATCTATAGCTTAATCGGCAAATCACTGACGCGGGGCACGGTAGTCATCGACCTCTCCGCGCTGAAGCAGAACGCGATGCAATCCGCGCAGAAACACATGCCGGAAGGTACGCATCTGGTCTGCGGCGCGGCGATCTATAACGCCGCGTATCTGTTCAACAGCATTGACCATACCGACAAAGCCACCGCCGATCTATTCGACAAGGGCGTGATGATGCTGATGCCGGGCGTGCGTTGTGCGGAGCAGGCGATCACGCTCGCCAACGACCTCAGCGCGATCATCGGCGCGACACCTCACTTCTTCGATCCGGCGGAACATGATGCGCTGGTCAGCGCGGTGGAGGCGCTCCCGTCTCTGCTGGGCGTCACGCTGTTCGCCATGTTGCAGGGCAATAACGGCTGGGACGATATGCGCCGTTTGACCAATCCGGCGTTCGGCATGGTGACACATTTCCTGTTTGATCGCCACCCCGATGACCTGTCGCGGCTGTGGCTGGACAACCGCGAAGAACTGGTGCGCCACATCAACGGGTTCATCAAGTCGCTGACCACCATGCGCGATCTGGTGCAGGACAATGACCGCGACTCGCTCTCCGCACTATTGGAGAGCAAGGCGTCGTCTTACGAGCAATGGATCAACCAGCGCCACAAGCAAAATTGGGACGAGGATAAAACCCGCGTCACCACGCCCTCATTCGGTGACACGATGGGCGGGGCGATGTTCGGCGGGTTGTTCCGCCGCAAGGACGACGACGACAAATAGCCAACGGCACACGGCATCAAGATACAATCCAGCAGGGGTGCAAAATCTGTAGGGGCGTCGCGTGCTACGCCCGTCTTTTACCAATAAACCTGAAATGCCCCCATCGTTTGGGGGTAAAGGTTTGTTATGCCTATTTTGCGGTATAATGGGCGCAAAGTAACTGACGAAGAGGATCGCGTGCATGATGGCTCAAAATACAATTCTCATAGATGAAGTCGAGACTGAAAAATTGGTGGAGGGTGTGATCGGCTCTCAAGCGGATTATGAACCGGCGTCACCGTTGCGGACGGCCACCGTGCCCGCCATCATCACCGCGCAAGACGGCGGCGACGCCCCTTCGGAGCGCGTGCCGGACGACCTGCCCGACGGCGAAAACCCCGACCGCCCCGACGAGGTGCAGGATGCCGCCTCCGGTGCAGGGGCGGCGGACGACATAACAGACGACGACACCGCGCCCGATACCAGCGAGACAGCGACCTATACCGTGCTGGTGGTCGAAGACGACGAAGGGCTGGGCGAAGTGATCTGCACCGCGCTACAGCGCGAGCAATTCAACGCCGTCCACGCCATGCACGGCAAGAAAGCCGTCCAGACGCTGAAGACGATGACGCCCGATGTCATCCTGCTTGACCTGCGCCTGCCGGACATGAAAGGCTGGGGCATCATTGAGGCGCTCAAAGAGCAGACGGAGGGCGAAGCAGACCCGCAAGCCATGCCGCATATCATCGTGATGACCGCCACCGACGAGCCGACACACCGCTTGATCGGCAAACTGCATAATGTGCATAGCTACGTCATCAAGCCATTCACAGCGCAAGAGATCGTGCGGCAAGTGCGCCTTGCGCTGGGCATCAGCCCCGCCTGAACATGCTGAAGATACGCCCGCGCTATATCGTTTTGCTGGGCATCATCACGGCGCTGACTGGCTGGTGGGTACAGGCCGTCAGCGTCGATCCACAGCGCCCGTCACAATCATTGTATCGCGTGCGGCTACAGGCCGCACAAACCGGCTGGACGCCCGACCTGTACGGGCGGGCGGGCGATTTGCTGAATCAGATGGGCGATCTGCGCGGCGCGACGGCACATTGGCAGGCCGCCTATATGGACGATCCACACCGCGCCCGCCGTCTGGCCGAAGCGTTCATCACCTTGCAGGATTGGGAGCGTGCCGCAAACGTACTGCGCGACATGCTGACCGCCGACGACGGCGACCAGTTCGCGCACTTTCATCTCGGCATGATTGTAGCGGCCAGTAATCCGCTACAGGCCGCCGACCATCTACAGCGCGTCGCATCGCCCCCCGTGCGGTATGGTGCGGCGCAGGCGGTACTAGCCGCGCTGGAAGATGAGGCAGACGCGAACGGCGCATCGGACGGCGTGCGCGTCGGCTGGGCGCTCCTGCAAAGCGATCAACCGGCGCTGGCCGAACGCGCCTTCCGTCATGCGGCGGCGTGGGATGCGGGCGATAGCGTCGCGTTAGCCTACACCGCGTTAGCACGCGGGATGCAGGGCAAAGACGGCGACGCCTCCATGCAGGCCGCGCTGATGCAGTCCCCGCAAAGCGCCACCGTCCACTATGTACACGGGCTATATCTGCAACAAATCGGCGCGGACACAGCCAGCCGTGACGCCTTCGCCCGTGCGATACAGCTCAACCCGCAGGAAGACCGCTTCTATGCCGCTTTAGCCGCCGTCTACACGCGGCTCGGCCTGCTGGAAGACGCCGCCTACTGGCTGGAACACGCCGGAACCATCCCGTAAAATCCAGCCGACGCGCCCGCACCAATTCCCGCCATTTTTATCTCTCAACGAAATCTTAATTTACTATTCGGCGGTTTCTTCATATAATGAGTAGAAAATAAGTTTTGTGAAAAGTAGCCAAATAAAGGGTTTAATTTATCATGCGTCTTCTACAATTAATCCAACGCGGGCTGGCAAATTTCATCGCATCGGCTTATCACAATTGGGGCGAAACATACAACGAACGCGGGCAACATCAGGACGCGCTACGGGTTTGCGAGCGAGCGTTAGCGCTCAACGCCCGCGACTGTCACGCGCATTATCAGCGCGGCATCGCCTATGTCGGCTTGCGGCAGATTGACCGCGCCCTGCTGGAATTCAACAAGGCGCTGGAACTGGCCGATAGCGCGTGGCAGGTGGTGGAAATCCACATCTGGCGCGGGCTGGCGCTCTACCATGCGGCGGACTACCCCGACGCGATCAGCGAGTTTAATCTGGCGTTGCACCTGCAAAAAACGCATTCGATGGTGTACGTATATCGCGGCATGGCGGAACAGGGACAGGGCAACCTCAGCGCGGCGCAAGCTGACTTCACGCAGGCCATCCGCCACGATCAAGCCAACTTCATCGCGTATCGGCATCGCGGCGATGTCTACGCCAAACGCAACAACATCCGGCAGGCCATCGCCGACTATCGCGCTTACCTGACGCTGAGTGGCGGTCACAATGCGCGGCAGGCGGAAATCGTGCGGCAGGAAATCACGGAACTATCGCGGCGCACCGCCTGATTGATACGCGCCGCTACACACACAATTCTCACGCGAAACGGTGGGCTTTTTCCCCGCCGTTTTTGTTATAATGGCGAAAACAGTCCGCAAGTTTGAGGCATTCACATGATCGCTATCTTTTCATTTGGCATGGCCTTCACCATCGTCGGCTATTTCGTCGGCGGCTGGTGGTGGGACAAGCGGATCGTCCGGCGCTATGAATCCGGCGATCTGCGCGGCGCGATCCGTTCCGCCGCCCTGATGACGCGCTTCTATCCGCGACACACGCGGGCATGGGTGCGGCTATCAGCATTGCACGCCGAAGCCGACGAACCGGCGCAAGCGCTGAACCATATCGAACGCGCCATCGAGACCAATCCGCGTGATGTCTCGTTGCGCTTCTACAAAGCAGACGCGCTAGATATGCTCGGGCGCACAGCCGAAGCCGACGCCATCCGCGAGCATCTGGAACAGACGCGCCCCGATGAAGTCCACCAGCACAAGCAATCTCATGCGCGGGCTTACCAGACGCCCACCCCAACCGACAAACAGACCATCACGCGATGATGAATGAGGAGCGTATAGCGCCATGAATTGGTGGCATTTCTTTTTGATCTTCTTCGCCACGATGTTGATTATCGGGATGCTAGGCGTCGAGTTATTCGGCCTATTCCTGCTGATCGTCTTTTTGCTGGGCGGCGGCTACTTTCTGGCGGCGCAATTCGACGCCTTCCGCCGCCCCAACGCTTTCATCAACTATCTACACGCCCGCAATTTCTTGAGTCAGGGCAAGGTCAATCAGGCGCTGGAACATTATGACAAGGCGCTGAGCATGAACCCGTCGCTGGAAGTCGCCCGCCGCGAAAAAGCCGCCCTGCTGATGATGATGGAAAATCCGGCGGGCGCGGAGCAAGTTCTCGAAGAAGCCATCGAGCAAAGTCCCGACGAGACGCGGCTGTATCAGATGCGGATCAGGTCGTTGATGAACAAGCACGATTATAGCGGCGTGCTGACCGAGAGTGAGCGCATCTTACGCAATAAGCCGGATTACACGCTGGCTTATCTGCATCGCGCCATCGCCCATCACAACATGGACAGGCTGAGCGAAGCGGCGGACGATTACGAGCGCTTCATCGAATCCAACCCGCGCAACCTGCCCGCCTACGCCAATCTCGCGGAGGTCTACATCAGCTTGCGCCAACCCGCACGCGCCGCCGAGCTATACGACGACGCCATCAACCAGAATGCACGCTTCGCCCCCGCGTATGCCGGACGCGGCTTCTTGCGGGCGATGGGTGGCGACTTCGACGCGGGGCTGGACGATGCCGAACGCGCCGTCAAGCTCGCGCCGGATCAACCCGGCGTGTATTACGGGCGCGGGTGCGTGCTGGCTTTGATGGACGATCCGCAGGCGGCGTTCGATGATTTTCAATACGCCCTAGAACTGGACGCCGATTATCATTATGCTATCGCGGCGATGGCGGCCACGCACGAGCTAGGACGCCGCCGCCTACAGGCCGATGCGACGTGGCGCACGCTGGTCAAACGCGATAGGCGTTATGCCGATGTGGAATGGGTGCTGACGCGCTATGGCTGGCAGGGCAAGCTAGAGGACGCGGCGCGGGCGATCATCGGGCGAATCGAATAAAACGGGCGATAAGGGGTAAGGGGCAAACATGAAAATAGGGGTTCTGGCGTTACAGGGCGCATTCCGCGAACACGCGGCGATGGTGCGTCAGCAAGGGGCGACGCCGGTTGAGGTGCGCCTACCCGCGCATCTGGACGGGCTGGACGGGCTGATTATTCCGGGTGGGGAGAGTACCACCATCGGCAAGCTGGCGGCGGATTACGGGCTGATCGAGCCGTTACGCGATTTTGCGACACATCAACCGACGTGGGGCACCTGCGCCGGTATGATCTTTCTGGCGAAGGAACTCGACCAGCACCGCCAGCCGATTCTCGGCCTGATGGACATCACCGTGGATCGCAACGCCTTCGGGCGGCAAATCGACAGCTTCGAGACCGATTTAGCCATCGACGCTATCGGCGTGCCGCCCTTCCATGCGGTGTTCATCCGCGCCCCGGTGGTCACGGCGGTTCGCCCGCCGGTTGAGGTGCTGGCGGCGCTGGATGATGGGCGCGTGGTGGCGGTACAGCAGGGGCATTGGCTGGCGACGGCGTTCCATCCGGAGCTAACCGACGACTCGCGCCTGCATCGTCATTTCATGGGAATGGTGAACACGGCAAAATCATAGTTGACAGACCGCGCATCTTGCTAGAATATCGCGGAGATTATACGGGGGAAATTTTTCAAATTGGGGAGAAACACCTGATGTACGACATCGAACAACTCTTGCGGCTCGCAAGCATCGACGGGCCGGGCGACGACGAGACGCCGGATGATGAAAACGAAGACATCGAAGACATTGATTTAGAAGAGGTCGAACTGGTCGAAGAATTTGAAGCCGACTTCGACGACGACGATTTCGACGATGACTTCGACATTGATCTGGAAGATTTCGTGGATGATGACATCATCCACGATGAAGGCTACGAACTCGAAGAAGACGACGAAGACGACGAAGTGATCGACCTATACGGCGATGACGACGACGACTTCGACGATGATGATGACGACGACGATGATTTTTAGCGGATGATCGTTCCCTACGGGAAAATTTTGCCCGGGTTCAAGATGCCGTTAGGGTCGAGCGTGCGCTTGATGGCTCGCATCACGTCCAGCGCTTCGCCATGCTCTAGCGGCATGAATTCCGCCTTGCCCAGCCCGACGCCGTGTTCGCCGGTGGCCGTGCCGCCCAGCGCGATAGCACGCTGAACGATCAGGCGATCACAGGCCAGCGCTAGCTCGAACTGCTCCGGCGTCTCGTAGCCGAATTCAACGTGTACGTTGCCGTCTCCGGCGTGGCCGATCAGCGTCAGGAAAACGTCATTTTCCGCTTTGATCTGCTCCACATAGTCGATCAGCGCCGGATATTGGCTGATCGGCACGGAAACGTCCATCACGCAGAATTTCTTCTGCGGATACGCCCGCTTGAGGATTTCCAGCGAATGATGCCGCGCCCGCCATAGCTTCTGACGCTCGGTGTTGTCCGTCGTGGCGTGGATGCTGGACGCGCCCATCTCCTCACAGATTTCACGCACGATCACCAGCCCTTCCTGCAAACCGGCATCACTAGCGGAATGAAACTCCATGAACAGCGTCGGGTGTGGCGTCAGGCCGACGTTTTCCGCCGCCTGCAACAGGGCGCAATGCTCGGCGTCGATGAATTCCAGCGCGGCGGGTTCTAGCCCGCTACCGCGCACCGCGACGACGGTCTCGATAGCCGCCTCAACCGACGGGAACGCGGCCACCACCGCGCTCTGATACATCGGCACCGGCACCAGCTTGAGCGTCGCCGACGTGATGATGCCCAGCGTGCCCTCACTGCCGACGATCAAATGCAGGAGGTCATAGCCGGAGGATTGCTTGATCGAGCGCGAACCGACATTAATCAGGCGGCCATCGGCCAGCGCGACTTGCATCTTCAGCACGTTGTCTTTGCTCGCGCCATATTTCACCGTGCGGATTCCGGCGGCGTTGTTCGCCAGCATCCCGCCGATGGTGGCATTCGCGCCCGGATCCGGCGCGAAGAACAGCCCGTATCGCGCAAGCTCGGCGTTGAGGTCTTTATGGCCGATGCCCGGCTCGACGGTCACTTGAAAGTCGTCGGCGTGTACTTCGGTGATGCGCGTCATCTTCTCCAACGAGAGCATGATGCCGCCGAATTGCGCGATGGCGTTGCCCTCCAAGCCGGTACCGACGCCCCACGCCGTCACCGGAATGCGGGCGTCATTAGCCAGCTTGAGCGTCGCGGAGACGTGTTCGGCGGTACGCGCCCACACGATCACATCGGGCGCGTGCGGCGCATGGTGTGATTCGTCCACTGCGCGGAGTTCGCGCTCGGCGGACGCGGTGCTGATGTTGTCCGCGCCGACGATGCGCGTCAACTGGTCGATGATGTGCGGCGTGACCGCGTTAAATGCTGTCATGGGATTGTCCATCTCCTAGAAGAAAAACCAGCGCCGCCGCTTCGGTTGCGGCTCTGGCTCGGCGTGCGTTAAAGTGACCAATCCGCCGCCATGCGGATCAAATATCGGGCGCAGATCGCGCTGAATCATGCTGACGGCGCGTAGCGGCTTCTGATAGCGACGGGCGATGATCTCCGCGAAGCTGGCGTGCCGTCCGAACAGGGCGCGGGCGGACTTCAGCTTGACCCCGGCGCTGGGGCGGTACTCGTCGCCATTCCAGCGCCACTGCTCCGGATAGAAGTAATAATACAGCACATACGTCGCCGACGTGATGACCGACACGCCGCGATTTTCGTATGCCCACAGGTCTTCATGATAACCGGCGGCGGCGGCCATCTCCGCCAGCAAGACCAGCGCTTGCACCCCTAAAACCTGATTGGTCAGCGATGCGATCTCCGGATCAACTTTAACGGCGGTGCGAAAGTAACCTTCGGGGTGAATTTCGTCGTCAACCGTCGCCTTGAAGATGGTGACGGATGCGTTGAATAGCGCTTCGTCCGCCAGCACGACACCCGCCGCCATCTGTGCCACGCCATACCACGCCGTCCCGATGCGATCATCGGCGGGCGGCACCGGCAAAGCGTGCAGGAAATCACGGTATGTCACCATCCACAGATCAGAACGCGCCATCGTCGGCACATCGCGCAACAGTTCCAGCATTTGCGATAGCGCGAAGAAGGCGCGATAACCGTCAACCGGCGATTCGGTCTGCTGGGCGTTCGGCAAACTATCCAGCAAGCCCGCCGCCGCCCGTTCCCCCGCTTTGATGTCATCCTTCAGGCGATAGCGCCAACCGTCGATCAATCCGGCGTCTATATCGTTCTGCGCTTCCAGCACATCCAGCAACGCCCACGCCGGCGCAAACGGCGGGCTATCTTTGTTGGCGCGTGCTTTTTGGATGTGTTCATCGGTGAAGATCAGCCCGCAATGCGGCGGGTTAAAGGCGTCTGTTGTGGTCATGTCTCATGCTTTTGTCTCAAGGCGGTCAGAGCAACGGGCGCGGGCGCGGCAATTCGTCCATGTGTGCCAGATGGCTGACACACACCACACCGGCCATCGAAAACGCGATGCGTCCGGTATCATCACAGGCCAGCGTGCTAGGCGCGACAAACGTCGGCGGCAGGTCGGCCAATAGCTGAACCTGCGTCGCGTCGGCCACCAGATCAATCGCAAAGCGTTGATGCGTCGGCGTCAGGTTTTCCCCATTGTACACGCGCAACACGCCGTTATCTAAATCAATGGTCGCCAGATAGCGCCCGTCGGGGGAACACGCGATCTGCCGGATGTTGTAATGCGTGTCGAGTCGCTTGCGGATTTTCCCGCCGGAGTCGATCTGCACGATGCACGCGCCGTCGCTGGCGTAGATCATCCCGCCGCCGCGTGTCATGTTCACATGCAGGCGCATTTCCGGGTGCGGTGCTAGGCCGATGTCGAACACGCCGACGCGGACATGCTGGCGATAGATGTACAATTTGCCGGATTCGTCCAGTACAGCGCTCCCGCCGAACAACCGATCCAGCGCCAGCGCGGGGAAGTTGTGCGCGTCGCCGGTATCCAGCGCGATCTCCACGCCGTCATTATCCAGCGCCAGCGCCCCATAGCCCAGATCGTACAGACGCAGGCGGCCATCATCGCTGAGATAGGCGGTCAGCCCGTCCAACTGCACCGATGGGAAGAATGCGCCGTTGGGCGCTCGCAGGCCAGCGATGAACGCCCCCCACGCCGCGCTATCGCGTCCGGAGGTCGGCGCGACGAATAGCGTCAGGTCGTCGTGCGGCGTGCCGCTATTCAGATCAAACAGCGCGACGCGATCCGCCCGCAACCACGCGGCCACAAGCGATGTCTCCGCCGGTAAAATGGCGATAGCTCGCACCGCCTGATTCGCCAGATGTAATCGCCACGCCATGCCCTAGCCTTTCTCGCGGACTCAGTCGCGCAATACATCCAGACGCAGTTGCCCGCGTGGGATGACCACATCGAAGAACAGGCGCACATCGGCGGATTCGACTTCACGGCGCAGGATGCCGTCCACGTCGTCGCGCTGGTCGATATACGCCGCGTCGTACTGCACCGGCGTGCCACTGCCGCGCCGGTCAAACGCCACGCGCACGTCGATCTCGTTTGGCGTTAGAAGCGTCAAGTTACCGCGCTCAACCACCAGCGAACCGGGGCGCTCCGCCGCAGAAAGCGAAAGCGGCTGGTATACCGGCAGGGTGACGGCGGCATCACCGCGCTGAACGTCCAGCGTCAGGCGCTCTAGCTGTAGATCACCGGCATTGAGCGTGACCAGCCCATCATCGACCACGACATTGATCGCCACCGCAATATCGGCGGGCACGTCTAGCACCATGCGCCCGCGCCCGACGCCGGTCAGCATGGGAAATTGTGCGGGGCGCGTCTGCTCGATGGTGTATTCGACGGTCAAATCGAAGTCGTCGTCGTATGTGGTGATGATGTCGCTTTCGGGGCTTCCGGTGTATGTGCCACTGATGCGCCGCGCCTCAGTCGAACGGCGCAGGGTGAAGTCGGTATCGCCCAGCACCACATTGACGACGAGCAACGTCGCCGCGTCGCCGATGGTCTGCGCGATTTCTACCTGATTTTCGGTGCGTTCCTGTCCGGCGCGGGAGGTATAGGCGAATGTCGCCACGCCTGCCACCAGCAGACCAGCCAGCGCGAAGGCGACGACGCCGCCCAACGGCAGACGCCCGCGCAACAGCAACAGCAGGCCGACCAGCACCAGCAAGCCCGGCCACGCCCGCGCCAGCAGATCGGACAATCCGGGCGGGATGATCGCCAGCGCGTCCAGCCACAGCGCGACGGCCACGCCCACCGGAATCACCCCCCACGCCAGATACGTGCGCCGTTTGCTCATGATGCTGTCCCTATCTGCCGGATGAGAAAGACGACGCTGAACAGCAGGAACAACGCCGGAAAAAACAGGCTCGCGCCGTCCGATGCGGCCAGCCAATCGGCATCACGCCCCAGCCACAGCGCGACGCTACCACCGACGACGATCAGCGCCAGCATGAAGCGCCACAGCCCGCCGCCGACATCGGCGATCAATGATTCTTGCGGCAATATCCACCACAGCGCGGCGTAAACCAGCGCCGCCAAGCCCAGACTCAACGGCGTGAGAACGATGAACACCACGCGCAACACCCACGCGCTAATCGGCAACTTCGCCGCCAGCCCGCCGCACACCCCGCCGAATACGCGGTCTGTAAAACTTCGTGTCATATCTCCGCCCTTACCGACATCAACCGCCGTCAGTCACCGCAAAACCAGTTATAATAGTGTTGACTCGCGAATAATCGGCGCTACCATAGGCCGCCGGACTCGCTACTTAAATGTTACCGTCTTACGGCGGATTTGCAATCCGTTATCTGTGTTTAGGAAGATTCCATGTGCCGACGACTGCTCATCATATGCGCCGCCCTGTTCATCGTCACGTCAACCGGCGTTGCTCACGCGCAGGGCATACTCGACGGCGAGTCGTGCCACGTTGAAAGCGACACCATCGTAAGCGGCAATCTATTCGTGTTCTGCGGCGAGTTGCTGGTCGAGGGCGTCGTCGAAGGGAGCATCATCGGCGGGGCGCGAATAGCCGATATAAACGGCATGGTCGGCGGCAGTATCTATCTGATGGGCGGCGAATTGAACGTCGGCGGCGTGATCGGCAAAGATGTGCATTACGCGGGCGTGGCGCTCAACATCCTGCCGGAGATCGAATTTTTGAGCGATAATGGCAGTGTGCTGAGCGCCAACCTCAGCCACCACATCGAAGCCGGAAGCCTGATCCCCGGCCACGTCACCGCGCTCGGTTATCAGCTTGTGGTGGATGGCGACATCGGCGGCGAAGTCAACTTCTGGGGGTCGGCGCTGAACATCAACGGTGTCGTCGGGCAGGACGTGACCGCTACCGTCGGCAACTCCGAAGAAGGCGGCGCGTCGTCGCAGATCGAGACATTGCTCATCCCGTTTCAGATCAATGTCGAACTGGTCGATCCCGGCTTGATCGTGACGGAGGGCGGCGCGGTACGCGGCCAGCTTGAATATACCGGCGCGGCACTCGGTAGCATCGAAGGCAGTATGGAAAACCCGCCGATATTCAACAGCACGTTACAACCGCCGATTCTGGTCGGCGGGACGACGGCGGAGGAATCCGCCCGTAGTATCGGGCGTTATCTGCGCGTGGTGGTGCGCGAGTTCACGTCGCTGGCTTTCGTCGGTGTGCTGTGTGTGCTGTTCGTGCCGCGTTACATCCAGTCGCCGATCCGCACGCTACAGACCAATCCGGTGTCCACGCTGGGCATCGGCTTGTTGAGCTTCATCATCTCGTTTCCCATCGTGTTGATTCTGGCGTTGCTCAGCGTCGCGTTGATCGCCCTGCTGGGCGCGTTGCGGCTGGATAACGTGGTGATGTTCGCCGGTATCGCGCTGGGATTAGCCAACATCGGCGGGGCGAGCGTGTTCTACTTCGTGGCGATCTATATCGCGCGGGTGGTCGTGGCGCTGGCGCTGGGGCGGCTGGTCATCCGGCTGATCTTTCGCGGGCGCGATGATGGCACGTGGCGCTATCTGGTGTTGAGCATGGTGGCCGGTGTGCTGGTGCTAGCGCTGGTCGGCTCGATCCCGGTCATCGGCATCGTGTTGAATGCGCTGGCGCTGTTCTTCGGGCTGGGGGCGATCCTCAGCGTGTTGCACGCGCAATACATCCGCCTATTCCGCACGACGCCCGCGCCCGCCCCGCCGGTGACGGCATCGGCCACATACGCGCCGGATTTCCTGCCGCGATTGCCCTATCTGCCGGACGAAGCGGCGCAATTCCCGCCGCCGTTGATCGACGATGCGCCGCACGATGCCGGCACGGACAATCTGCCGGAGGGCTTCAACTGGTGGCGCAGTGATTATGATGAGGACGGCGACGACGGCGCACCGCCGCCCCCTAACAACGGATAAGCAAAGGACACCCATGCCAACAAGACAACGTATCGCCGTGCTGATCGGCCTGCTCATCAGCGCGTTCTTCCTGTGGATCGCGTTCCGCAACCTCAACCCGTTGAGCATCGTGGACGAATTACGCAATATCAACCTGCTGTGGACGCTGGTCACGCTGGTTGTGTTCTTCGGCTCGGTCTATGCGATTGCGTGGCGCTGGCAATTTCTGGTCAACGCGATCAAGCCGGTGCCATTCGCGCCGCTAAATGGTCTGGTGTGGGTGGGCTACATGGGCAATAACGTCTACCCCTTCCGCACCGGCGAGGCGCTCCGCGCTTACCTGCTACAGCGTAACCATGATGTGCCGTTCGTCAAAGGCATGACGACGATTGTCGTGGAGCGCCTGCTGGATGGGCTGGTGCTGGTGACGCTGATGCTCGGCTCGCTATTGCTGACCGACATCGTGAGCGACGACGTGCGCCGCCTGCTACAGGTCGCGGCGCCGCTATTCGCGCTGATGACCGTCGCGTTCTTCGTGCTGGCGACTGTGCCGCGCATCCTGCGCCGTCTGGGGCGCATCGTCTCCGCGATATTGCCGGGCAAGCTGGGCGAAATCGCCGGACGGATCACGGCGGACATCAGCGAAGGACTGGGCGGCCTGCGTTCACCATGGCAACTGGCGGGCACGGTGTTCGCGTCTTATCTGACGTGGCTATTGCAGGGATTGACGTATTGGGCGATGGCGTTCGCGTTCAACATCGAGGCGACATTGCCGTTGATGCTGTTGGTGGTCGGCGCGGCCAATCTCGCCGGATTGATTCCCGCGTCACCCGGACAAATCGGCGTGTTCGAGTTCTTCGCGTCGGCGGTATTGATCGCTAGCGGGGTGAATGAAGCATTAGCGCTGACATACGCGCTGACGTTGCATGTGCTGGTCTGGTTGCCGATGGTGATCGCCGGATTCATCGTGCTGGTTCGACAAGGGCTTGGCTGGCGGGCGGTCACGCAGGCGCATCAGATCGACGTTCAGACGGCAGAAGCCCCCGCCGATGCCCCATCGCACACTTAAACGACGTTAACGTTACGCCATACTGAATTAAGAATCGGTGAAATCCGCGACTCCTGATGACTAAATTACCCTATACTCATGGAGTACCTTATCGTGTTGATTAGCAAATAGTCAAAAAAGGAGTAAGCACCACTTTCCGTCATCGCGCTGTGTAACCGTAATTTATTGGATGAACGCGGGCGGTTTTTGGGTGTGCGGACGCTATGGCAAACAATAATGGCAATAACAGCAGTAACGGCGCTAACGGCAGGAATGGCGTTAACGGGAGCAACGGCAAGCACAGCGATCATCCGGCGGAAGCTTACGAGGACTTACTGCTCGATCTGCCCATCGGGTTCGGGCTAGGCGCGGATATAGACGCGCCGGAGCAATACGAGCAGACCGAAATCGTGGACGGATCACCGGAACAGCAGGCCAAAGTCGCGCAAGCTATCCGCGATCTACTGGACGCCTTCAACGTCAATTGGGATGATCCCAACTACACGGACACGCCTCAGCGCGTCGCCAAAGCCTATATCGAGCATTGGGTGAGCGGCTACGGGCGCGATCCGCAAGACGAAGTGACGGTGTTCCCCAACCAGACCGGCGCGGATGATCTGGTGATGGTCAAGGACATGCGCTTTCATAGCCTGTGTAGCCACCATCTCGCCCCGATTGAGGGCTACGCCGCCATCGCCTACATACCGGAAAATCGCCTGCTGGGATTGTCCAAGCTGGGGCGCATTCTGGACATTTACGCCCGCCGCTTCCAGTTACAGGAGCGCATCGGCCAGCAGACCGCCGATGCCCTGATGGAGCTACTCCAGCCGAAGGGCGTCATGGTGGTGCTATACAACGTGACGCACGGTTGCATGTCATCGCGTGGCGTCAAATTGCACGAAGCCAACACCACCACATCGGCGATTCGCGGCGTGTTCAAGGCGAACATGGCGTTGCGCTCTGAGGTGCTATCTCTGCTGTCGCTCAAAAGCCCGACGACGCCGTAACGCGGTGCGCCGATCAAGCGCATAAATGGGCATCCATCACACGCCAGGGCGTAGCACGCTACGCCCCTACACATTCTCGTTTGCACTGTAGCGGCGCGATACATCGCGTCCATCGTCGTTGATTGACGAACGCGCCGCGCTGATTAAATCGCGTTCTGACATTGACTTCGCTTCTTGTCCTATGATATAGTCTTCGCTAACTTGTACAATTTAAGACGATAACTCATCAAGAGTGGTGGAGGGATTAGGCCCGACGAAGCCACGGCAACCACCGAAGACTCGGAACGGTGCCACGTCCTACAGAGAATCGAGAACTCTGGGAGATGAGCGCTAAATCAGATTTTTCGCGCCTCTACCCAATGTTGTAGAGGTTTTTTTGTGTGTGATTTAAGGAGAATTGCCCGTGAGCAGTAACACCACATTCATGACATCACCGCAGTATTTCTTCACGTCGGAATCCGTATCCGAAGGCCATCCGGACAAGATGTGCGATCAGATTTCTGATGCGGTGCTGGATGCCATTCTGGAACAAGACCCCAACGCCCGCGTCGCGTGCGAGACCGCCGTCAATACCGGTCTGGTGCTGGTGTTCGGCGAAGTATCGACCAGCGCTTATGTCGATATTGAGAAGTTGATCCGCCAGACCGTGACCGAAATCGGCTATACACGCGGCAAATTCGGCTTTGATGCCGAGACGTGCGGCGTGATCGTCTCCATCAAAGAGCAATCCGCCGACATCGCGCAGGGCGTGGACGCCGCGCTCGAAGCCCGCGAAGGGCAGATGACCGACGCCGAAATCGAAGCCATCGGCGCGGGCGATCAAGGCATGATGATCGGTTTCGCCTGCGACGAGACGCCGGAATTGATGCCGCTGACCATCTCGCTATCGAATAAGCTGGTGCGCCGTCTGGCGGAACTGCGTAAAAGCGGAGCGCTGAGCTGGCTACGCCCCGACGCCAAAAGTCAGGTGACGGTGGAATACGCACACGGCAAGCCCAAGCGCGTCGATACGATTGTCATTTCCACGCAACACGCGCCGGAAATCTCACAGGAGGACATCCGCGCACAGGTCATCGAGCAGGTCATTAGGCCGGTAGTGCCCGCCGAACTGATCGACGACGAAACGCGCTTCTTCATCAACCCCACCGGACGCTTTGTAGTCGGCGGGCCGTTGGGCGATGCTGGCCTGACCGGACGTAAGATCATCGTTGATACTTACGGCGGCGTGGCGCGGCACGGCGGCGGCGCGTTCAGTGGCAAGGACGCCACCAAAGTTGACCGTAGCGCGGCCTACATGACGCGCTACATAGCGAAAAATGTGGTCGCGGCGGGCTTGGCGACGCGCTTCGAGTTGCAGGTATCCTATGCGATTGGCGTGGCGCACCCGACATCGCTGGCGGTGGAGACCTTCGGCACCGGCGCGATCCCCGACGAGCAGATCATCGAATTGATCCGCAAGCACTTCGACATGCGTCCGGCGGCCATCATCCGCGATCTTGGCCTGCGCCGCCCGATCTTCAAGCAGGTGGCCGCTTACGGTCACTTTGGCCGCGAAGACATCAACGTAGCGTGGGAGCGCACCGACAAGGCCGACACCCTGCGCCGCGACGCCGGTCTGTAAATCGCGGGGCATCCCATCTGGCCGCACATGCGGCCGCAATTGCGGGCACAATATATTGTGCCCCTACATATTGTGCCCCTACAATCCAATAGAAATCTGTAGGGGCGTAGCGTGCTACGCCCGTCACGCTGGCAATAACGCCCCAGCACGAGCATCCTTGTGTTTTTATCCGGTTAGAAGTGGTAAAATGACTTTCAGTAATCGGTCAATAATCGGGGGTGTATGCGATGCGTGCATTGGGGCGTTTTTTATGGCGATTCATGGTCATTTTCTCGTTCATCGTCAATATCGTGCTGGTGGTGGTATTGCTGGTGGCTGGCGCGTTGATCTTCGAGATTAAAAATCAGGTGGCGCAACCGCTTGTTGAAGGCTTGCACAGCAGTTTTGTCGGGCTGGATCAAGCGACGATTGATTGGACGATCCCCGTCCGCGATCAAATTCAGGTCGAGCTAGACATCCCCTTGCAGACCGATACCGTCGTCATCTTGCAGGAGGCCGTGCCGCTACAGGTGACAGCCAGAATCGACCTGCCGGGCATCAACGCTTATAATGTGGCGGCCAACGTCAACCTTGAGTTGCCCGTCGGACTGGAGCTACCCGTCGCGCTTGATCTGGATGTGGCCGTCGATGAACCGCTAGACATCGAGCTAGATGTGCGGGCGGTCATCCCCCTCAGCCAGACACAATTGCACGATGTCGCCGATAACCTGCGCCTGCAACTAGAGCCGCTCGCCATCGCGCTGAATAACCTGCCGAATGACTTCGGCGGCGCGTTCGATCTGGTGCGGGCGGTGCTGAGTGGCGACGCCGATCTGCTGGCCGAAAACGACTACAGCCGCCGCCCGTGGCCGGGCTATTCGATGACGGCGGGCGTCGGTTATGATCTGTTCGGCGAAGCGGTGCCGCCGCAAAACGTCCCGGTGCAGACCGGCATCGTGCCACTCGGCGGAATGCCCGCGCTCGATGAGCAGATACGCCCCGACATCTACGCGGCGGGCGGGCCGCATGA
>REDR01000130.1 GCA_007693385.1 Anaerolineaceae bacterium | reverse complement strand
TATCAGCTTATCGGCGGGTTATCGCGCAGAGAACAACAGCTTATCGCGCTGAAATATGGCGCAGAACAGACCAACCGCAAGATCGCGCATATTTTAGACATGAGCGAATCGAACGTTGGGACATCATTACAGCGCATCATCCACAAGCTACGTGCCCGATGGAATGGGGTGTGGCTGAGAGCAGATCGAAAAGAGGAAACATCATGAATAAGCAAAACGATGATTTTCTGTATGGCGGACGAGTCGAACCCGATGACGTGTTCAGCAAGGCACTCCTACATCAACTCCATCAAGTAGATATAGAGGAGCAGGACGACATGAACATGATAAAAGTACAGCAAAAAGCCGCCATTGGGCGGACGCGAGTGCAACCACTTCTAATGATTGCGGCGATGGTTGCCGTAATGTTTTTCAGCATCACATGGCTGACGAACAGCCCTAGCGGTGGCGTCTATATGGAGGACATCCAGCAATCAGAACCGCCACTACCGGAACTTATTCATCAACTGGGCGATTATGGCGCATACGTCGCGGCGGCCTTCGATGAGGAACGAAACGCGGTGGTTATCGTCAGCACACGCGGCGTATTCCGGCATATGCTGGATGACTTCAGCGCCGAGCCGGAGCAACTCAGCGATGAATTGTTCAATCCACAATGGTTAATGTCCAGTAGTTTGGTAGGTGGAGGGAGACTCGTCATCCGCGAAATAAACGGCTATGTCGCAGTGATTGATATTGCTACCGGTGCAGTTGTCAATCGTTTTGACTCCGGCATTATCCATAACCTTAACGCCCCTCACCATGCACTAACCAACAACGGCACACGTTATCATCATCTTCGTTGCAGTGTGATTGACGAACGCGTCACATGCGCTAACCCTGATATTGTGACATGGGATGTGCTGACCGGCGAGCAGATTGGTATAACACCCTTGCCATCAGACAGAGTATTCACCATCACAGAAGACGGCGAGACGCTGTTCTATATCAATGCAGAAAATGAGGTCATACAGCATGACATGCAGACGGGTGAAGAAGATGTTCTGCTGGTGGCAGAAGGAATATCTACACTTGCGATCAGTCAGGATGGGGAAAGATTCGCGCTGTTATTCAAGACGAATCTAGTCATCAATGAACATTCACCATCATCCGTCATCAGCTATCGAGACCGCCTGCGTGTGTATGACATGGCAGAACTCCGTGATACCGCTATTCCAGATCGCTTTGAAAGCTACCGAATCGATGAGGCTGTTGGTAACTGGCAGGGTATCCATATGCCACAGATTGATCATTTGTTGTTCTCCGCAGATGGAGAGTCTCTTATGGTGTTGAACGGCGTTACGAGGCAGTTCCGTTTATCGGATGGCGAAACAATCGTCACTACAGATAGCGCGATTCGACAGGTTCAGTTAGAAGATGGCGAATCCCACCTTTTGAACTTACGGCGGATGTTTCAGGGACAGTGGGAGGCATTCGACGCTCAGCATCAATACGCTTTGACGATGCGACCAGAGGGAGGGCTACGGTTGCAACATTCTGGCGATAATGGTTTTTCCGCTAGCATTGATGCGTATGTTACCGCTTTTGACTTACGACTCAAAAGCGTGATTGTTACAGATGACCGGCGCATCTGGACAAATGCCGGTGCGCCGAATTATAACGCGCATCGCTGGGAAATCACGGATGACGGGGCAACCATCCAGACCTTTAGCGAGAACACAGGAGTAGATATAAGAGCGTTGTTGAACTTCGCCGTGCGGACGGATGAAGCCTACATCGCTTATATGACATTCAATGCCGAGATTTTCGTCTATGATGTTGCTGAGCAGACTTCTCAGCTAATCCTCCAACACACCAGTGGCACATGGCCGAAAAATCTGATCATCACTGAAGATGACGGACTATACGTGATGTATTACGATGGTAAGATGGACATTTACCATCTCACGGGTGAATACATCAAAACAATTGATTATCGACCAGACGGCGCACTGTCGAACAACGACTATCTGGCGCCGGATCGTGCCTCAGTATTTTCGTTTCACACAGGATTTGAACCTTACATTCGCTCGGTTTCCTTGTTGAGTGAGGACGGATTGGACGGTATCGTGCAATTGCCAGAATATGATCCTGCTGTCGAAGGTAGAACGCCACATGCTTACACGCCGGACGGAAAATATCTGCTGATAACTACCTGCGTAGAACCGCAACTGTTCAACTCGTGTACAAACACACAACTCGTCATATGGTCAATTGACGATTTGCGGGCACAGTTCGAGTCTGCCGAGACGTTCAACGACGACGGCTCGATTGACGGCCAACCAATCGGTATAATTGACTACCCATTGACGCATGTTACCGCTATTGCCATCCGCGCTTCAAGCGAAGACGGTACAAACGCTGTACAGATTGCTATTCAGGATGAAGGCACAATCCATATCATAGCAGTGCCGGACTTAAGCGATCTATCGCATCGTGTAGAGCAGGAATACCTGATCGAATCGCGGGAGAATAGTTTTGATTTTAGGGATGACTTAACCTTCAGTCCAGATGGCGCATGGCTCATCGTGACACAGCCCGGCTATCTGGATGTGTGGGAACTGCCGTAACTGATAGAAACAATGCCCCGCTTCCCGATTGATGAGGTGGGGCATCGGCGTGTATCGACTCGCGATGGGGTGGTGTATAGCATCATTAATATACGTATTAAAATGTTATGTCCAGACTTATTGAGTATCTGGTCAAACAAACCTTACAATCCCTCAAAATAAGTTCTGATTTTTTGCGCCATAAGATTTCGCCGTACCACAAGAAAACTTCGATAATCATCGATGTTCATTTGCTCAATCCCTTGCAAGATGCAATTCATCGCGGGGGTTACCCCATTCCACCGTACACCCCCGCGAACACACCAGTAATCCGCCATTTAGCGTCTATCTCTTACAGCCGCGCAATGAGTTCCCCGCGCTGAAAGCTCCGCGCACCGTACCACAACAGAGCGCCATCAATCCCCCACAGCACCAACCCGCCGACGATTAACAGCGCCGGACTCAAGTACAGCAGACCGGCGAATTGCCCCACCAGCAGGAACACCACCGGAAGCACAACCAACCCGCTGAGTTGATACGCCTCTTGAAACGTATTGACACGCGATGAAACTAACACCATTGCCGCTAGCCCCAATCCGGCGGCGGCGGGCGCGACCCACACAATCAGCACGACCCATAACGCCGTCGGGAAGAACACGCGCTCGATTATCGGATATGCGGCCACATTGACCACTAGCCCATACAGAACGCTTCCGGCCAATGTCACGATCAATGCCGGTATCCATGCGGTCAGCAATTTGCTGGCGTATATTTCAAAGTCGGTTGCCGGTGTATGGATGAGTGCCTCTAGTGTCTTACGCTCACGCTCACCGACGAAGCTATCCGCCGCAATGACGTTCGCCATCATCAACGGCACAATGAGGAACAACGGCGCGAATTGATACACCAGCAACAAATAAAGCGCCTGCTGAGATTCGCTCTGGTAAGGCGCGATTTCATCACGGATTGATTCCGGCAGATTATCGAAAAACACCGCCATGTCGTCGGTAAAATCGGCCATCATCGCCTCGTTACCCAGTAACAGGGACGCACCTAGAGGCAACACGACGACCAGTATCACCGGCACCATAATGATAGGGATCATCACCGCTTTACTTTGACGAACGATAGAGAGGTCTTTTCGCACCAATGCGAAGATAGCACGCCAGTTCATCAGCTCGCCTCCGTATCTACTTGATGAAGTGTGAAGTAAACATCTTCCAATGTTGGCTCTTGCGGCGAAACCTGATACACACGAATCCCCGCAATTGCCAGCGCGTGAACCGCATCCGGGATGCGATCATAGACCAGTCCTTGCGCTGTCAATGCACCGCCTGCATCATCGGTACTAACGGACTCCGCGTAATCTTGTAGAGTTGCTTCTGCTTGTGCGGCCTGCGACAGCTCGACATGGAACAGAACCGTCCGCGCTTGCACCAGTTCGCGGGCTAGCTCAGCAGGCTTGCCCAGCGCCACCAATCGCCCGTGTTCCAATACCGCCACCCGGTCACACATCTGTTGTGCGTCGCGTAAATTATGCGTCGCCAGCACAACCGTCCGGCGCTCATCGCGGCTAGCGTGCAGAATCGAGTCGTTCACCTGTCGCGCCGCGATAGGGTCTAAGCCGGATGTTGGTTCATCCAGAAATAGCAGTTCCGGTTCGTGCAAGAAAGCCCGTGATAACGCTAAGCGTTGCTTCATGCCTTTGCTGAACCCGCCCACTTTTTCGTCGGCGCGATCTGCCAGATTGAACTGCGCTAACATCGATTCGACCCGTTGCGCTACATCCGCTTTAGGCAGGTTGTAAATCTCCGCGAATAGCGTCAGGTTCGCCCGTGCGGAAAGCGCCTCATACAGCGCGGGAGTCTCGGTGAGTACTCCGGTTCGGCGGCGTAGTTCCGCCCCCTGTTCAACCGGCGATAATCCCAGCACACGCACATTTCCGCTTGTGGGATTCAGCACGCCATTCATCAGGCGGACGGTTGTTGTCTTGCCCGCGCCGTTATGCCCGAGCAAGCCGAAGATTTCGCCGCGTTGAATTTCCAGCGATAGCGCATCAACGGCAACGATGTCGCCGAAGTGTCGTGTCAGATCGTTGGTTTGAATTACGGCTTCCATGAAGTCCTCCTCATTATCGCACTTTGTTCGCCATCTGGAGCATCAAGCGGAATGGTTTGCCCGGCGTCGCCGCCTGATTAATCGTCCCGGCAAAGTAAAGGCCGCGTGACGGCATATAAAACGCAAATGAACCGGTCGAACCAGAATGCCCGATAAGCTCCGGCGTCGGCTGGAATGGCGACAACCAGCGCGGTATGCGGAAGCGCATCAGTCCATAAGCATATTGAAGCGGGAAGAAGATGCCGTTCCATTGGCGCATCATACGCTCAAAATGCGCTTTATCAAACAATTTACCATCGAAGAAAGCACGTAGAAATATCACTGTCTCGGCTGTAGTAGCGACGATTCCGCCTTCCGCCGCGTGCGATGAGATGAACAACGGCAGGTCTAGTGGACGGTCTTTGACGTATATCATCGCGGGTTTTGGGCGAGACCCCGCCAATGTTGCATCAAACGCATACGTGTTTTTGAACCCCAATGGCTGGCAAATGATTTCCGTCAGATTATCCGCGTAGGATTTGCCCGTCACCGCCTCAATAATCGCGCCTAGCAAGTGATAATTCGTGTCGACATAATGCGCCCGCTTGCCATCTTTCGCGCCCGGCGCGAACTTCGGCCTCAGACCGCGCACAATATCCATCAATTCTGCGGTGCTGTAAGCGCGGTCAGTCATTCCGGCTTTTAGTTCATCGTATAGACTGCGCCCGCCTCTGGGCTTATCCTCAAAATAATCGGGCAGGCCGGATGTCTGGCTCATGAGTTGATAAACTTTAATTTGCTGACTGTAATCTCGCCCGTTATAAACGTGGATGCCATCCAGCAAATCGGCGGGCAGATAGTCAGCAATCAGCGCATCTAAGTTGATTTTCCCCGCTTCATGCAGATATATCACCATCGCGGCAGTATATGTCTTGCTGACGCTAGCGGTGAAGTACGGTGTTGCGGGCGTCATGGCGCTTTGCCGTGCGGAATCGACGAATCCGGCGGCGGCAGAAAAGTCCTTTTCTCCATCGGCAGATTGCACCCGTGCGGTGATGTTCTGCACACCGCCCTTCCCCACTTGATTGTTGACGAAAGTTTCAAATTCTGTTTGGCTCATGATGTATCCCCCGTTGCAATTCGTAACATATTGACTTTTGTCTCCACTGAGTTATACGCGCTCAACATCATTTTTGTAGCAAACGCGGTGAAGAGCAACTGATACCCGCCGAGTCC
>REDR01000127.1 GCA_007693385.1 Anaerolineaceae bacterium | reverse complement strand
ATCGCGGCGAGAATACCGGAACGCTCAAGGGCGGAGAGGCGCCCCGCACCATCCGGCGGGTGGCGGTCAGGGGAAGTAAACATCTACGGGCGCGGCTTAAAACTGATACGTGAATCAGTTTTGCGGCAAGTCACCAATCACGACGACGTGATGCCGTGCGCGTGACAGTCCCACGTACAACAACTGGCTGGCGATCTCTTCGCGCAGGGCGTGTAGCTCCGTCAGGATGACGACGGCACGTTCCAGCCCTTTGAAACGCTGAATCGTGCTGATCCTCCCAGCCAGCGGCATCTCCGTTTGCAAATCCCACGTCAGGATGAAGTTGCCCAGCTGGTCATCGCTTTTCCATTTACTACGTTTCTCTCCGGCCGGTGTCAGGATGATGATGTCTTCTATCGCGATACCATCTTCGTTCACCAGCTGATATAAGACCTGCTGGAGCGCCTTACGTGCCGCCTGATGATTTTTGGCGGGCATGACCTGCACCGGACGGCCTTCCGGCCCGATACACTCGATGTCCTGATCTTCCGTATAAGGCATCAGGGCGGCGTGGATGTGGCGCGTATTGCGGCAATTCTCGTATAGATATAGCGGCGTCGCCCCCATCGGAATATCGCTGATCTGCGTATAAATGCGCTGATTGTCGTCGAAAAACACATAAAACACGCCGGTTTCCGGCTCTTTGAGCGCGTCCAGCAGGCCGATCCACCATGTATCTTCAAAATCTTGCGCTTCATCGACCAGAACCGCATCAAAGAGCAGATGCTTCTTGTCCGAATCTGGTGCGCGGATGATCTCCAGCGCATCTAGCAGAATTTCCGGTGCTTGCTCGGTGAATTCCCGCCAGCTGTAGTCGCTACGGATGCCCGCTTGATTCACCAGATAGCCGACCATGCTGTGAAATGTCGTGGCGACGATGACTTCTTCACCATAGCCAGCAGAGCGTAATTGCCCCGCCACCCAATCGGCCAACGGCCTGTTGTAGAACAGAAGCAAAACGCGCATACCGCTTTCCGCCAGTTGTGCCGCTTTCTCCATCGCCAGTAGCGTTTTCCCCGTGCCCGCTCCGCCTATGATGGCGGCTTTGCGATGGTGTTTGAGTTGCCGTAATACGCGGAATTGTTCCCGCGTCAGTTCGTCGATCTTGCGCCGTTCCCGCTCGAATACTTCCGCAATTGTCGGTTGTAACTGGCGCGTCGGGATAAGCAGATCAATCAACGCCGATACCGCCTGCGATCCGCCCATACTGGCATTGCTATCATCAGCGCGGGACTGCCAATAGGCGAAAATCTGCAAAATGCGTGCTTCTAAATCGTGCAGATGTGTCGTGTCAATGAAAATGTCTTGCGGGCAATCAGGACGAATATGGCCTGCAACCTGCGAATCCGGCAACGCTACCGCCGGAAACAGCGCGAACGGAACACGCCGCGAGCGGGGATCATGCGATAGCCAGTCGGCCAATGCGCGGCGGTTACGTTCCGCCTGCTCGCACGGGTCTTTAATCGAATGTGTTCTACCGTTACGATCGGTGCTATACCACTGGCCGCGCTCGATGCGAATGTCGCCGCCTTTGACCTCTAGCACCAGTACGCCGTGTCCCGGATGCGCGATGAGGAAATCGACTTCACCCACCGTACCACGATCCCGCGCAAACCATTTGACCGCGTGCAACACCTTGAACGGACCCGGCAGTTTGTCGAACGCTTCATAAAGCGCCAATTCCGCGTCGCTGGTGGTGTCGTCACTCCCCGCGCCACGATGCACATTGCCACGATAGAAGCCTTGCAGATAGCCGACGGTAATACTGTCGGCGCGTTTTTGCAATTCGCGGATGCCCAGCGACGTGATGCGGAATTCATCCTGCATCGAATCGGTGGGATGCTGGCGCTTCTCGACGAAACCCGCTTTGACGAAATGTATATCGCACCACGCGACGCGGCTGACCAGCGTGAATTGATTGCCGCTCATCGCTTGCGCGTCCGCTTCGCTGATGCCGAAGTGCTTCGTCAGCCGGAAGAGCATCTGTGAGCGCGTCAGCGTTTCGCCGTCTCCGAGCAGGTTCAAGAACGGGAGCAGGAAGTCATTTTGGGATGGGATGGTCATTATTCATCTTTCTTGCAGGGATAATCACCAACAGCCATATCCCCGTATCTCTGCTTGACTCGTTTATCATCATTGATACGCAGAACAGCAACCGTTGCACGTCCCTCAGGCGTCAATCCGCTAATGGTTGCATCGGCATTGATGCTGAAATGCTCTTTCCATACTTGACGGCGCGGATGGAATAGAAAAGTTGCTTTAGCCGTTTCAGGGTCAGCGGCGGCGATATTCTCGCCCTTATGTGCGTTACATTTGGGACATGCCAGACATAAATTGTCGTCGGTATCTGTACCGTCATGCTTAATTGCGATGATATGATCGATATGGAATCGTGCTAACCGCCCACCTTCGCCTAGCCGACAATATTCACAACAATTTGCGGCTCGATGACGAATGAGCAGTTTCTGTTGATTACTGATACTCATTCAGACTGCTTCTTCAACTTGAGTTTCATCTTGGTCTTGAGCAACGAAAACATCTCATCAACATTCAAAAACTCTGTGAGTTCTTCACGTTCCGAAAATGTGATTTCGCCCTCGCCGTTTTTATCCAGAAGTTCATCGAGCCGCGCTTGCAGGTCTTCCGGCAAGAAGAAATCAATAATCTCCTGTGGGGATGGCTCGGATTCAAGGAAATCTGTAACCACATCAAAGACAGTACGGGTTTTTGGATTCAGCATGGGCTTCTCTCCATCTCTACGCTTTACCCTTATATTCTACCATCATTCGCGCTCGTCAGAATGCGCCACGTCCGGACTCGCCGGACCCGGACTCAACCACGTCGCCCACTGACTGACATCCGGCACATTGTACGTAACCCCCACCCTAAATCCCTCCCCCTCATGGGGAGGGACTTTTTCTCCCCCTCGCCCTGAGGGAGAGGGGGCCGGGGGGTGAGGGCTTTTCGGCGCGGGGACGGCCATCTGCGGCAGTTCGGCCATCTGATCGTACATCTCCAATATTACGCGCTTGGTGATGTACTCGCCGCCTTCACCGTTTTCGTCGGACGTGCGGGCGATGTCCTTACGCTTGACGATGGGGAACGTCTCCATGATGTAATCGACATCCTCACGCGGAATCTGATACAGGTGGAAGTACAGCGCGTCCAGTTCACAGCGCATGAGGAAGCGGCGTTCTTCATCCCACACGAACGGAGCGCCATCATAGCCGACATCCCCCGCGAACGCCTGCAAATCCCATGCGGTGTAGGTGAGTTCCAGCACACGCGGCACGATGAAATCCAGCAGGGCGGGCGTGTATGTGTGCGGCGGGATGACGGGAAATTGTTTGACAAAGTTGTAGGTTAGATGTGTACCTGATACTTTCTGACGAACTACAAAATCACATGCAAAACTATTCAAACAGCACACAAAACAACCGTTAAGTGTCGCTAACTCTTCAGAAAAGACAAGTATTAGTGTGTTACCACTACCAAAGCGCGGCAAAAGTGAATAATGGGCTGTTCGTTCGTCTGTGCTACGGGCAATATCTCGAAAGCCAACTAACCACTGTAAATTGTTTATCCGTGCTGTAATTTCTCGATCATCCACCCAATAGCGCGGCATCGGCAAAGCGGACGGATCGCCCAATTCATCGAGCGTCATATCGCGGGTACTCAGCCCCCCCTCTTTATCTCCCCCCCTCAGGTGGGGAGACTTGCTTTCATACGTCGCCCAACGGTGTGTGAATTGGTGCATCATCTTGGCTTCGTAGAGTGGCAGGTAAACAGCCCCCATCCCCAGCCCTTCCCCCTCATGGGGAAGGGAGTCCGAGTCCGAGTCCGTGTGTGTGGAAGTCCCTCCACCTGAGGGGGAGGGATTTAGGGTGGGGGCAACAAACCGATTGCCCTGCAACACATATCCGGCGGATTCCAGTTCATCGCGGGTGCGGAATTTGTCGGAGTCATTCGACATATGAAACATCGTGCTGAAACGAATACCCCAATGATTTTCAAGCGGTTCTTCTTGAATCAACACCGGCACGCGACGGTAAATGCCTTTTGTGATTTCCGCGTCTTGCTGGCTTCTAAATGTCGCCATCGTGCCGGTATTGGGGTTCAGCGCGGCGATGTCCTCCGCCGAGAGCGTGAAGCGCCGCCAATCGTCGCTCAGGTCGCCGATGTTGTGGGCGAAAAAGACGAATTCGGCCTGTTGCGCGATGGCATCCCATCCGGTCATCGTTACGAGCGAGAATTTCATGCGACTGTCTACGCCGGGGAATAAGCCTTCACGGTTCTCGAAGTCGTACAGACTGACAAGTGAGCGTGTATTCATCAAATCCTGAAAGAAAAACTTTGTCGTGTCATCGGTGGCGATGCCGGACGGCACAATCATGCCCACGCGCCCGACTCCGTTGATGATGTGGCGCGATGTTTCCGCAAAGATGGTGTAGGTGTTCACGTCGCCGCGCCCGCATAGCGGGTAACGCTCACTCACGCGGACAAAGTGCGATTCGCCCTCTGCCTTGCGCTTATCATCGGCGAAGGCTTGCAATAAGTACGGGTCACGTTCGGCAAGTCCGGCGATCATCTTACGGCGGGCGGATGCGTTGGGCGCGGATGCGATCTCCGGCGCACGCTCCGCGAACCATTCTTTCTCCTGAATCTTGATGCGCTCCCATGGCGGGTTGCCGAGCACGCAGTCAAAGCCGCCGTACCAGCCGGTACCCTCATTTTCTGCCTGTGCCATATCCTCCGGCACGGTGAACACATCCGGAAACGCCACATGCCAGTGGAAGAACTGATAACGCTCCTTCAGTTCGACCACGTATTCGCGCACAGCTTGCAGGTTGTCCGCCAGCGGGTTGTCCTCCATGCGGCGGTAAAGCAGGTCAGTCATGGGCAGGGGGAAATGCCCCCCATTAGCCCCCATCCTAAATCCTTCCCCCTCATGGGGAAGGACTTGTTGATCCCCTCCACCTGAGGGGGAGGGGAACGAACCGGAGGTTCGCGGGGTGGGGGCTTTCTTCTCCCACACGAAGGCCGCGCACCACGCATCCGCCAGCAGTCGCGCCTTCACATATTCCGGATCGCGGGCGAGCGCCGCGTATTGCGCCTCTTTGCGCTGTACCGCGCCGAGCGTGTCGTTGGGCAGAGCGTCCAGCGCGTGCATGGCCTCCGTCAGATAGCTGTAATCGGCGGGCGGGTCGATCAATTCAAACATACTGCGCTGTCCGGTCTCGCGGTCTTTGCGCTCCTGCTTGTTCACTTTACGCATCGCGCTGACGTATGGCTTGTCGTCGCCTTCGATCGGCTTGAACGCATCGTCGGGGATTCCGCCCGCCATCAAGCGCGGCGTCGTGCCCAGCAAGCTATTGCCCACCTGTATGCGATGGTCAAGGAAGTTCAACGGCTTGCCGGGTTCCAGCGCCTCCATCCACAGGTTGACCTTGCACAGTTCCACCGCCATCGGGTTGATGTCCACGCCGTAGATGCAATGGCTGATGATGTCACGCTTGGCGATCTGCACGGCGGCGGGCGGCGGCTCTTCTTCGCCGGTACGGACGAACGCCAGCGCCTTCGCCATGCGGTTGGCGGCGGCGATCAGGAAGTGTCCGCTCCCGCAGGCCGGGTCGCAGACTTTGAGGGTGAGGATGGCGTCTTCGCCTTTTTTGGTGGCCTCCTCCAGCACCGGATCAAGCGCGGAATCCAGCAGAGCATGGACGAGCGACTCCGGCGTGTAGTAACTGCCCGTCGTCTTGCGTTCGTTTCCGGCGGCGGTTGCCAGCGCGAAGCGGCGGCCGGGCACGTTGATCTGCGGGTGCAGTTCCAGCAAGCTCTCGAACACGCTCCCCAGCTCATCCGAGCCGAGATTCTTGTAGTCCACCGTGCGGTAGGCTTTCACCTTGTCGTCATACACCAGCCACAGGGCGCGGATCGCGCTCAACAGGCGTTCATTGCTAATCTGACAGTCGATGATGTCGGGCACGGCGCGATCATTGAACAGGAACGAGCCAAGCGGCACAATGCCCAGTCCC
>REDR01000049.1 GCA_007693385.1 Anaerolineaceae bacterium | reverse complement strand
ACCCTCATCCGGCATTGATGCGCTTCAGAGGGTAGGGGTATTATCCTTCTCAATTCACGTCAGCCGCCGCCAGCGTGAGCGCATCGCGGGCACAGCGGTATTGACTTGATTACGTCACTGCGGCGTAATATGAAGCCCGAAATCCTTCCGCTCATCGACAAATTGATGCTCAAACGACGCTCGATTATCGAAACAATCAACGATCAGCTCAAGAATATCTCGCAAATTGAGCATTCTCGCCATCGAAGTGTGCATAATTTTTTCGTCAACCTTTTCGCGGGATTGATCGCCTACTGTCACCGCCCGAACAAATCGGCTGTCGGCATCGATGCCGCTGAATATCAGGCGCTATTGGCTGTCAATTAGGGCGCCCCTTATCCGCGACTCAGGTTACTTGAAAATTCTGCTCTGACGTTTGTAGCGCTTTTTGCCTGCAACCCAGTCATGGAGTACGTTTAGCACGCTGATTTGGAGAAATTTCGCTTTCAACTGCGGAATGACAGCACTATTTTAATATATTGCATATTTTATTGATAACATACCTAGTATCTTCTTTTGTGAGTTCAGGGGTGACGGGCAAACAGATCAATGATTCGGCTAAACGATCCGTTACAGGTAAGTTTTGTTCATTTATGAGCGGACGTTGGTCGTAAACGATATGCTTATAAATGGCTGGAGTGTAGTGCAACACAACCTCAATTCCCGCATCACGTAAATAGCGATAAGTTCCTGCTTGATCTTCTACGCAGATCGTGTACGAGCGAAATGTCGGGCTAGCTTCGGGGCGAAATATCGGGATTCTAGCTGAGGTATCTTTCAAGCCATCGTGATATGCTTGGGCGATTGCTTGACGTTGTGCCGTCCATTTTTTGAGGTAAGGCAGTTTTGTTAACACGATGGCGGCCTGCAATCCGTCAAGTGGCACATTGTAGCCTTCACCGACGTAATGCTGATGGCCGGATGGTACGCCGGTTGTGTCGGCGCTGTGCCCATAATGGGTTAATCGTCGTAGTTGTTCGTAAATATCATCATCATTGGTGACAACCATCGCACCATTTCCCACGCTACCAAGCGGTTTAAATGGTGCGAAGCTGAAGATTGTTGCGTCGGCGAAGGCCCCTGCAGGTTGTCCGTGGTCGTGAGCGCCTGTAGCGAGTGCCGCATCTTCGATGATTTTCAAATCGTGCTTTTGTGCTAAAGATCGGAGGGCTTTCACATTTGCCGGATGTCCGTACAAATCGACCGGCAACAGGGCGCGTGTGCGAGGCGAAAGCAACGCTTCGACAAGCTCAGTATTGATAGTGTAATCATCAGTTAGCACATCACATAATACTGGTTCCGCGCCACATTGACGAATCGCCGCCGTTGTCGAGATGTCAGAGTTGCCTACGGTAATAACCTCATCGCCGGACGTTATACCGCAGGCACGCAACGCCAAAAACAGGCCAATTGTCCCGGAATGCACGGCAACCGCGTATTTCTGTTTTACCTCTGCGGCGAAGGCACTTTCCAACCGACCGCGTACCGCATAAGACTCGGCCATGTTACCAAATAAGATTGGCTCAATGGCCTGCTCAATTTCATCACGCATGGCCGCATGTGTTTGAGATGCCCGCGAACGTGGCACACGGAAACCGCTCTGTTGACTGCTCATTTCTCGATCTCGTTTCTGCTCATCGTTTTTTAGCGTACATTAGGATCAAGTACGTCGCGTAGCCAGTCCCCAAGAAATACGACGCCTAGAACCGTGATTGTTATTGCCAATCCGGGGAAAGTGGTCATCCACCATGCACTGCCCATATATTGACGACCATCGGCCAGCATCAGCCCCCACGTTATCTCCGGCGGTTTGACGCCCAATCCGAGAAAACTCAAAGAGGATTCGGCCAAAATTGTAACGCCGACCTGTGTCGCCGCAAGAATGATGCCTGTAGAAATTACATTGGGCAGAATCTGCTTGAACATAACCATGATGCGCCTTTGCCCGATAGCATAGGCGGCTGTGACATATTCAAGTTCACGTACCTTCAAGACTTCTCCGCGAATCACACGCGCATATGTCACCCATCCTGTGAAACCCAAAATAAGAATCAATGTCGTTAGGCCTGCACCAACTACGCCGGAGATGGCAACCACGAGAATGATGAACGGAATACTCAGCAGTGCGTCAACCATACGCATCATGATCGCGTCCAGTGTGCCGCCAAAAAATCCGGCGATTAGGCCGTATAGCACGCCGATTGTCCCGGCGATCATTACAGCGACCACACCCACGATAACCGATACACGGCTACCAGCGATGATGCGGCTCAGGATGTCACGTCCTAGTTGGTCTGTACCGAGTATGTGCGTAGCGCCATCATCATTTACAAAACCGGGTGGCTGAAAGCGGGCACGCAAATTGTTTTCTGCCGGATCAAACGGAGAAATCATCGTACCAAAGATAGCAAAAAACACGACGATAGTGACAATGATAAACCCTGCCAACCCGACGGGGCTGGTATATAGCGCCCGCAAAAAATCGAAGCGACGAGGTTCTGACAGTAACTGCTGTGGCGCGTCAATTGTGACAATATTGTCTTTTGAGGTCAGTTCAGCCATTATGTCTGTAGCCTTTTTTATTCATACCGAATACGCGGGTCGATGATGGTATATGTTAGATCGACGATTAGATTGATGAGTGCGAAAGACAGTGCAAACCAAAACAACCCGGCCTGTACAACGGTAATATCGCGCACATTGATCGAGTCAATCATCAAACGACCGAGTCCGGGCCATGAAAAGACCGCTTCTACGACGACCGATCCCCCCAATAACCAGCCTAACTGTAGACCGAAAACCGTGACAATCGGAATTAGCGCGTTACGTAGTGCGTGCCGTGAAACAACTGCTCTTCGGGGTAGCCCCTTGCTGTGAGCAGTGCGAATGTAATCTTTATTGAGAACTTCCAGCATAGAAGAGCGTGTCAGGCGTGATAATCGTGCCGCCATACCAACGCCCAGCGTGACTGCTGGCATGATGATGGCCGTTGGTTCCAGACTACCGAAGGCGGGCAATATCCGCAGTTGTACGGAGAAGATTAGAATCAGCATCAAGCCTAACCAGAAGCTCGGCATTGCAGTTCCCAACGAGGCGAGTAGGGTACTGAGCAAGTCTATGAAACTATTGCGTTTCAATGCTGAGATAACCCCCAGCGGTAGCGCAATTATCAGACCGAGCGTGGCGGCGGCGGCGGCGAGTTTATAGGTATTCATCAGACGCTCAAGCACAAGGTCCATCGCCGGACGGCGTGCTTGTATAGACTGTCCGAAGTCTCCGGTAACAGCTCTAGTGAGGAAGACCCAATACTGTTCCAGAAGTGGTCTGTCGAAACCCCATGCTTCACGCATACGTTCAATTTGCTCTTGATTGAATGTTGGTGGCGCCATCACGCTGATCGGATCACCTCTCAGGCGCACCATGAAAAATACAAGCAATGACACGATAAACAGGGTAAAAACTAGCTGGACCAACCGCGAAAGGATATAGCGTCTCATCTGGCCTCCTGCTGGGTTTAATTAAATAGAGGGGTGGTAATAACGGGATGTCATACCGCCCCTCTATTATGCTATTTCATGTCTTTATTGACTCAAACGCAGATCGCGGAAAGTGAACCAGCCATCTCTACGCGGCACAAATTCAAAGCGATCGTTATACGCCATGACGTTGTCCATTTCGTAAAGCGTGATGGTTTCCGCAAAGTCGAGGTAGTATTCCCACCACTCTTCCCAGAGTTCGAGTCGCTCGTCAAAATCGACGGTCTGGAGGATGGCATTACCGATTTCGTCCCACTCCGGCACGCACAGATTACGCATCGGTTGCGTCCAATCGCATTTGTAGAACGTCGGCACCAATGACGGCGAACAACCGAGCGTGATCAGTGACATATCACGGTTGTTACCGGCGGTTGAGATTTGTTCGGTATAGGCTGAGGAATCGAGGATGTTCAACCTGACCTGAAAGCCGACTTCTTCTAGCATAGCGGCCGCCACTTGAGCCACTTCAGACTCGGAGCCGAACTGGAAGGACGGGGAGTCGAAGTGAACGACAGGCCCATCGCCGTCAGCGAATCCAGCCGCCGCGAGGTATTCGCGTGCTAGATCGGGATTGTACCACTCCTCGATAATTTCGGGGTCAGCCAGCCATTCACCGAAGCCTTCCGGATAGTAGGAGCAAACGCGCCCCAAACGCGGGCTGGCCGCGCCGTGAACTTCTGCTAACAGTGTTCGGTCAAGTGCATGGCTGATAGCCAGACGCACATTTTGATCCATTGTCGCTGGCTCGTAGCCCGGGAAGGTGCTAGACATAGCACCGGTTTCGGTCTGAACGCGCAGATAGATATGGTGCATACGGTTGGATGTTTCGGTCACCAGATTGATACCATCGGCCGCTTCAAGGCGCGATTGATCGGGTAAAGGAACACTGGGGATCAAGTCAACCTGACCCGCCAACAACGCCGCAACCTGTGATGATACTTCGGGGATGACCTGATAGATGATGCGATCGACTTCCGGACGGCCGCCATGATAATCGTCCCACGCTTCAAACACGTAACGATCACTTTCGGAAAATTCTACCAGACGATACGGGCCGGAACCTATCGGGTTACGGGCAAATTCTTCTTCACCGACTTCTTCAATGTATTGTGGCGGTAGGAGCTGGCATCCGTTGAAGCTCACATCGTATTCAAAGTACGGGAAGGGGACGAACGTGGTGATGTCCAACGTCCATTCATCGACAACAATAACGTCGTCAATGAACAACCACTGCGGTTGTACCATGAAATCTTCACGGGTACGCACACGGTCAATGTTCCATTTGACCGCCTCAGCGTCTAACGGTTCACCATTCTGGAAGGTGTTGCCTTCGCGCAGGTAAAAGCGCCAGGTTAGATCATCGATGTTTTCCCAGCTTTCTGCCGCTTGCCCGACATAGCCTTCGCCACTGGCATCACGCCAGATCAAGCAATCATAGAGCAGGTTGGTCAACCAATGAGTCGAACCAAACCATGTAACCGGCGCATCCATTGTACGGACCGGCCCGGGATGGGCAAATGTGAAAGTGACAATCTCGTCATCATCTTCTTGGGCAAATGCAGATGCCCCAAGCGTCATGATGAGCGCCACTATAATGATGATGGTAGTAAATTTGATGCTGTACCGAACTCTCATCTCGAATTCTCTCCTGCTAACATAACGACGAAAAGATATTGGGCTTAAAAACCGATAAACACGTCATACGCCAACTCACCACAATAAAATCACCCCCTTTCGATATCCTGACAACATAGTTAAGCACTGACAAGCGAAGGGATGGTCAATTGAACCAGTTCGCCAACGTTGCCAAGCTCCTCTAACTGGTCGATAGCATCCGTGAGGGCGCTAATTCGTTCTTCTGGTAATAGGTCGCCTACAAGATAGCGGAATTTTTGATCGAATTCTTCATCGGTCATCATATTCCGCGGGTCACCTTTAGCGTTTTCTACGCGGCCTGTATAAAGCTGACCATCTTTTGTTTTGATGCGTACCTCACAGCCGTTACGATTCGGGTAATCGGATTCGATTGCCTCGTCCAGTCCAACTTTGACCAACGAACGTAAGCGACGTGCTTCGGGATTGTCGAAATCTTCAATGTCTTCACGGTACCAACGTCCCCGAGTCAGGATAATCGAAACGGTAACCGGCAGGCTAAAACCTGCTTGCCCGACGGATTCGGGTTCGTAATTGACACGGAAATCAGGTGTTATTGCGCTCTTATAACTATCTACTTCGATGAACTCAATAGCATTCAGATCAGGTTGCCCTGATTTAAGAAGCTCATGCGTCGCATCGACACAGGCGTGTACATGACGACAACCCGCATGGGGTTTGAAGCCAGTCATGGCTAGCGCATAACCTTTACCGAGTCTATCGAGATAGGCTGGATCATAACCGGGGCCAAAGGCGTGGAAGTAGCCGTATTCACCATCGAGTGCGCCGGGTGGCCCTTGAAAGCCGAACTTTGCCAGCTTAGCGGCAAAAATGCCATTGCTGGCCGCGTAACCGGCGAGTAGGTCTTTGGTATCACATTTACCGGCATCATAGACGTATTGCTCCGTTCCTGAAGCCATGTCCATAGATAACGCCAGAGCGTGCGCGATCTGGTCTTCATTAAGTCCCATAGCGACGGCGGCGGTGACGGCGCTGGCTAGCGTGCCGGATTGACCTTTTTGGTCGAGACCGCGCTCACGTTGCCAACTTCTGACGGCTGGCTGAATGACATCTATGACATCATAACCGGCGACTAAGGCAACGATCATTTGCTGACCGCTGAGCTTCAGTTGTTCGCCGAGAGCGAGCACCACCGGAACCAGTTCAGCGGCGACATGCCCGCCGGTTGGATGGGTGTCGTCCATACCTAGATACTTACCCATCACGCCATTTGCCCAGGCCGCCCCCTGTGTTGTGGTGCGGCGACCATCAGCTATTAGTGTTGCTTCATCACCGGGATACATCTCCGCCGCATAATCGGCGGCTAACTTCCCCAGACGCGTTTGATAACCGCCAAGCATAGTTCCGAGTGTATCGTATATGACCTGCCGGGCACGTATGATCGTCAGTTCGTCGAAATCCTCAAATTTGAGGTTTGCGACGTACCCCGCTATAGTTTGGACTGCTGTTCCTTTATTCATCATATTACTTACCCTCTTTCTTTAAGCTGGCGGTCTGTTTTTAATCGCTACGAGTCCAACCGGATGTAATAGCGATTAGCGTGATGCGGTGATAGGCGCACAGCGCCCTCCGACGTGACAAGGAAATTATCTGAAATCAGAAAACCGCGATTATCTTTAAGCACCGTTCCCGGATGATACGAGAGCACCATGTTGGGCTTCAGCACAAAATCTGGCGCACTCGCCGTACTGGGACCATCACTTCCGTCAAGGCCGGTGCTATGGCAATCTGGCGTGTGCTTGCCATCAACCGGGAAACCCAGATCGATCAGAGTCTTATCGTTGGTATCGGAAATCATCTGGAACGTGTTGCCAGCTTTTGCCACTGCCGCGGATTGCTCTGCGGCCAGCAAATACCCATCCAGAATAGCCTGAACATCATCCGGCAGGTCTTTGAAAGAAAAGACGGTGGTCATCTCTAGCCAATATCCCCACGGCGATTCATAGACGATCTCAAAATTGATGATGTCGTCCGCTGTCATGCGCTGATCTTTGGCGGTGGGCACCGTAAAGGGTGTAATGTCGAGAGAGAGTTTTGTACGCCCCCAGAACCCGCCGAATGATTTAATGTAACCCTCTACCGCCGAGCATACATCCCAATAACGCGCACCAACAAATGAATTATCGGCAAATACGTCCATTGCGGCATCCAGAATCGCGCCGTTTTGTTGGAACGCTTCAATTTCAAACGGTGTTTTGATCTGGCGAATGGCATTATAGGCGTCAGTGACCTCAACCATTTCGTAGCCATCGAGCGCGGCGGTAAAAGCCTTGTATACGGCGATGCTCATCAGCTTATTCATGTTGACCATGCCGATGCGCTTACTGCCCGTTGCATATTCTTTGGCGACTTTAGCAGTCGCGGCTACGATGTCGCCGGTAGGCGATTGTACGCGTTCGGGCAGAGTGGTTGTTTCGTTACGACTCCACACGGCTTGATAAGAACTCCAAATTTGTAACCATGGGTTCGGATCATCCGCGCCAAGAATGGCATATCCCGCGCCGCCCCATAGGTGCGCGTTGGTGATATAGCGAATACCGCCCATACCGCCCGGCATGGCCTGTCCAACTATAATCAGCGCATCCAGATCATTTTGTTTCATCATCGCTTGAATACGTTCAATGCGACGGGCGACATCTCTTTTAAGTCCTTCGTGCGTCAACATAAATCTTTTTGCTCCTTAAAATTCGAATTCGTATGGCTGATTAAACGGAAACTCCGTGCCGACATTCTTCTCACATGCTTTTTCATACAAACGGGTAGCCACAGCTATATCTTCTATGCCGGTGCCGCCGGATAAAAACAGCGTCCAATCAGTATCCGGTACTCTACCGATAGTTTGCGCGGAGACGATGGCGGCCAGATCAGCGACGATATGATCGCGGTCAATAACACCTTCATCCATCGGGATAAGAATTTCACCGTGTTCCTGAAAAGCTTGCTCCATTTGATCGACAATGACACGGCTATTGCGTACAGTGTGGCTGTCTATCTCGCGCACCCACGGATAATGTGCGCCCATAGCGTTGATATGTAGCGGCTTTTCCGGCAAGTCTTTACCGTCAAATACCGGTTCGGCGGATGTTGTGATAGTGGTCACAATATCCGCATCACGCAGAGCTTCCGCCGGAGACTCCACCGGGATAACGTCGATCCCCAACTCATCAGATAGCTTTTGGCAAAAATGCGTCCGCTTCTGGGCGTTGCGACTATAAGCCTGAACACGTTGAATCGGTTGGACAGCGGCCAGCGCATGGAGTTGGGAGCGCGCATGGCGTCCGGTACCAATCAAGCCAACTATACGACTGTCATCCGGCGCTAGATACCGCGTCGCAACGGCGGAAGTTGCGGCGGTTTTTAGCCAATCGTAGTAAAGCACTTCCATGATAGCTACTAATCCGCCGGTCTGGGTATCGAACAAAAACAGGAACGTTTCGAGTCCTTTGGGTAAACCGGCGGTATAGGCTTGTACGCCTGCACCACCTAAGCCGGGCAACAACGCCGCCTTGAACTTGAATGAGGCTTTAACACCTGCTGGACGATGGCCGCCGCCAGTTGCAGATTTTGCATCACCCCTGATCCAGAGGTTCTCGCGTGGGAAGCCGACACCATGACCAAGCCCTACCTCACGGTAGCCTTGTTCAACGGCGTCGATATATTCAGGTAACCCCATCAAACCTCTAATTTCATGATTGCGTAGTAGCAAAACCATTCTAGCTTTTCCCTTGCTTACCTGTCGCTCTGGTGCGACTGTTTGCCTGTGTTATTTGGCCGATAGATAGATTTAACCGGTCACTTCTTGCTTTAGGTCACCTAGCATAGCTAGCGTCAATCCTTCTAAAGGCACCGGCCATGATACGCCAGCATGTAACACGATACCGGCACGCGGCGTCGTTATCTTCTCCAGCACTTCCCCGGTGAAAGGGTGGCGCACGTAACCAAGTTCAGCGCCAGCTTCGACCTGTGTGCCGCGCTTGTTGCTATCCATGAAGATAAATCCGCGCTCGCCTGTTGCCGTCAAGACGGTGGGATTTTCGATGACTGCGACCTTGCCATCTTCATAAACAGGCTGACCATCTATCATGTTCAGGTGGCGCATGGCATTGAGTACGGCGTTCTTCACTCGCGCCATATCTTCTTGACGATGGTCACGCAGTCCCGGCCCGCCGCCAATGTGCGCGGTGACAACCGCTTTTCCGTCTTTAGCGGCTTCGAGAGCCATAGATTGATCTTCCGGTTGCCCGACTAACACTTGCGGCAGTCCCAGAGACACGGCCAAACTCGTTGATTTTTCTACTTCGCCGCTATCGAACACGCCAGCGTAGCGGTGATAGCTCCATTGTGCGCCGGTGCGGATGTCCACAATAGCATCTGCTTTAGAGAGGACACTCTCGTAATATTGATAGATCAACTGCTCGCTAACTGTGCCGTCTTTCTTGCCGCGCCCAACACTGTTGAGATGTTTGTTATCCCATGCACTATTAATCTGTTCGAAGTTAAATCCGGAGTCATTCATCAACGGAACAATGACGATAGTGCCTTTTATCTGCGCCGGTTCAAGCTCTTTGACGATCTGCGGCAAAATCAGCGCCGGTTCTATTTCCAGTCCGCTGGTGCCGGACTGCACGACGAGGGTTGGCCCGTCGTCATTACCAGCGATAATGTGTAATGGGATATGCACCGGGAAGCGTCCGTGTGTCTCACCAGTTTTGAAAAAGCCGTAAGCCTTTTCTCCTTTGTTGGCCTGTATCGTACCGATTTTCATCACCAAACTCTCCAAACTGATCTAATCAAAAGAAACATAAAGGTCAGCAGTACGACGATCTTCAACACGATCTATCGTGCCCAGAATGCCAACGGATGTAGCCCCGATGGTCGGCCATTCCTGACCACTCGGAATGACGATGCCGTCTTTGGGTGTACGCATTTCTGCCAATAGTTCTCCCGTGTACGGGTCAACCAGATGAGCGTAAACATCGCCGACCTTCAACTCATCACGGAATGCTTTTAGACGCATGAACAGGCCGTCTACATCGGGCTTCCAGATGACGACACCTGCGTTATAAACAGTGCATTCCGGGCCGTCACTCTCGAATTCGCCTTCAATCATGCGCATGGATTTCATGATGTTCCAGATACCCCGTTCGGCATCACGCACATTATCTTCGCCGTTCTTAAACCAACCGGTACCTCCGCCGAATTCAAGTGTCAGCTGAACGACTCCGGCACTTTCGATAGCTTTTTTTGCGGTGTTTGCGCCGAAGGTGCCAGGCGGGAAAAAAGCGGCCTGATCCAGTCCGAAGGCGACCACGAGCTTCCGGCGGCGTTTTTCTAGCTCAGTTAAATTTTCGGGATCATCTTCTGCGCCGAATAGCACATAACGCTCGTAGGCGGTACGTGCGCCAGCGTGGAAATCTACGAGAACATCGGCCTGTTTGATGACTTCCTCGAAATAGACGTAAGCGATTTGATCGGATACGCTACCATCTTTCTTGCCGGGGAATAGACGGCTGATGTCTTTGTTGTCGATACGTGATCCGCGCTCTCCTAGCTCGAATCCAGCGCGATTGACAACCGGGACGGCGATCACATTGCCCTTGATCTTTGTCGGATCAAGCTTCTGTATGAAGTTGAGAATCGCAATGGAACCGATCACCTCTGCGCCATGAATAGCACCCTGTACCAATAAAGTCGGCCCGGGCTCGGCACCAGCGAAAAGATGCACGGGGATATCCGGGCTGAGGCCGGAGCGTGCTTTTGCCGTTTCGAGGTATCCAAAGACGTGTTCTCCGGCTTTGGCTTCCAGGTTTCCTACTTTCATTCGTCTCTCTCCTTAAAAACAGTCTCTATATAACATTCAATTGCTAAGCGGGATCAGTACCCATGTACTTGACGAACCATTGCAGGATACGGCGTTGGCGCTCGATACGGTTGCCCGGGCGACCACCTCTTGAAAGTCCATGACTTTCACCTTCAAATATGACCATTTCGACCTCTTTACCCATCCACCGCAACGCGGCAAACAGTTGCTCGGCCTGATCGAGACCACAGCGGAAATCTTCATCACTATGGATGATGAGCAGTGGCGTATTCGCGTTGATGACGTGCGCTAAGGGGGACTGTTGCCAGCTCGATTGCAGGTTTTTCCACGGGTTAGTACCTGTTTCGCCTTCGGTACATTCCGGGCCGATGTCTGATGTGCCGATGTAGCTTATCTGATTAGCAATGGAACGCTGGGTGACAGCCGCCACGAAGCGGTCAGTGTGCCCGATAATCCAATTGGTCATGAAGCCGCCACAGCTTCCACCGGTCACGCCGAGCCGCGATTCATCGATAAAATCACGCGCACATAGATCGTCCACACCGAGCATGATTTCTTCGTAGTCTTTGCCGCCCTGATCGCCCTGACTGGCATGTGTCCAGGCCTGACCATAACCGGCAGTGGTGCCGCGCTGGTTGAAATAAGCCACCGCATAACCGGCATTAGCATAAATCTGATATTCGTGATTGAAGTCCCATGAGAACATGGAGCAATGAACATAGAGGATCGTCGGGTATTTGCGCCCTTCCTCGAAATCCAGAGGCTTCATTAACCACGCATGCACTTTTGCGCCTTCAACGCCGTCATACCAGTACGATTCAGGCACGGATAGCTTATGGTCGCGTAGCCATGGATTAAGGTCGGTGAGTTGGCGGATTTTGCCGTTGTCCCAGATGAATAGCTCACCCGGATTGATCGGGTTAGATTGGCCGAACGCGGCGATGCCGCCAGCTGTCGGGCTGTACTCAAATGTCACGCTGTCGCCACTGACGAGCTTTTCATATTCGCCGGATATGTTGATCCGGTACAAATTGGTTGCGCCCTGTTCGGTGAGCAGGAAGTAAGCCCATTCGTCATTTTTCGCCCACTTGATAGTGATATTAGACAGGCTCTTGCGCTGGTCAGCGACAGCATAATTGCCGACTTCTTCATCTAAGTCTTCACCCAGTTTGACCGCCGTGCCTGCTTCTACATCAGCAAGATGCGGTTGCCAGAAGTTGCGACGGTTTACCGGCGGCGGGTAATTATGCCCGGCGAAAGCAATAAAGCGATCATCCGGGCTCCATGCCGGACTGACTGCCGTTCCTTGCCATTCAGGGAGTAGTGGCCGGGTTGTCCCGTTGGCGAAATCGTAAATCAAGATTTGCCCGTAACCCATCGGGATATTCTGCTCGCGTGCCACACCAACAAACGCAATTTTGTCGCCACGATTACTCCACTTGGGGCTGTTGTAGTCGCATTCGCTGGTTGTGATCTGGACTAGATCGCCCGTCTTGAGTTCCAGTACCCATACTTGCATGAAACGATCATGCACCCAGCCCGCGCCGTCTTGTTTGTAGCGCAGGCGGCGTATCACTTTTATTGTTGGTGCCGGTACATAGTCGGGCTGACCATAATCATCGAGGTAGCGCTGAGTAGTCCAGCGCACGCCGACCAAACGCTGACCATCCGGCGACCAATCCAGACCGCCAAGCCCGTAACCCTCGATAGGGTAGACTTGCTCGGTCTGCTCTTTTACTGACCACACACGAACGCTGTTGTTATTCTCATCGTTATAACTGTAAGCGATTTGACTACTATCGCCGCTCCACGTGATGGCGGTAACCGTACCGGAACCGCTCGTGATCCGTTGCGGCTCGTCCGCTTTTAACTCGCGTACATAAAGATGAGTCGCATATCCGTTAGTTTCTGTGACAGGACGCCTGACGGTATAAGCGACCATTGTCCCGTCCGGCGACATAGAGATTTCCTCCAGCCAGCGAAATTTCATCAAATCTGCCGGTATTAAACCGCGCTGTCTCTCTTTATAGCGTTTAGTGTCTACTGACATTCTGCTTACCTTCATTATTATTCTTTAATGGATTTGATGATCCGTGTTGCATCTACGACGGGATCAAGTTGTCTACTGTTTCCTCAATGACACCAAAGAAACAGCACCATTGACCTTCCAAAACGGACGGACGTGCCCGCAAGCCAAAAATCACACCTTTTTGCGGCGCTCGCACTTCGGCAATGACATCACCGTACAGGTTATAAATTTGGCCGATGAGCGTGTCTTTTTCGATTTCTGTCTCGAACGGAATATCTTTGTTGCCGACATACATGCCTGTTGACGGCGCTAATAGTGCAATTTGATAGCCCATACGCCAGCTAGGGGCATACGTCGCAGAGCCGTCAATCATGCCGTAGTGACGCATTACATTGAGATAGCCCTGTGCCAGATCGTCCGCGACTTCATGAAAATCGCTGGTCAGTGTGCGGCAATTACCGCCTAGCTCAACTGTCACGCCAGCCTTACCGAGTGCGCCGATTTGTGAGCTGGGGTTTCCGCCACCGGTGCCACTACGGAACACCAATGACCAATTCGGCCCCATGGCGGCGGCTAGTTCCAGACTGGGCGGGTTATCTGATGCAAAGATCATATGTGCCAGATAGGAATGCTCACCGCCGGAGTGAATGGCGATTTGTAGATCGCAAGTATCTTTCATCGCTTCCCAGTGCGCATAGGCAACGCGCTCGGTGGGGTAGCCGTCCGGCTTGCCCGGATACAAGCGATTCATATCGTAGCTGAACGTGTCCAGCACATCACCGCGAGTTCCGGCTGTGAAAGCCTCGACATTCATGACCGGCACGGTTACTACAGTGCCTCGTAGCTTGTTAACGTCAACCTGTGCCATCGCTTTGAAAATGGAGAACGGGCCTTCCGGCTCGTCGCCATGCGTTGCTCCGTTCAACCATAGAATTGGCCCATCTTCCGCGCCGCGATACACGGTGATCGGAATTTCACGTTCGCGTCCGTACATATCCGCGCCAACCGGAATGCCGCCGCGTTTCACTTCGCCCGGCATAGCAGAAATTGTTCCAATATTCAGTGCTTGTGTCATGGTGTTACTCACTCCTTCGGTTAAAATCTAATCCAATAGGTCGCTATGATTTTTTATAGCGGGCAGTCCACACCGATCTCAGCGGCCAGTTTACGCAGTCCCTCAACCGTTTCTTTAGAAACGGGAATACCGTCACGTTCGCGCTCACTCATGCGCTGAAATTCGATTTCGCCGGGCAATACAACCGGTCGCTTTGCGTCGATAGCAGGCGCGGATTTGATCTCATCAACCAGCGCTTCGAGACGGTTATCGAATTCATCCTGCTTCATGAACGCGGACGGGCTTACAGCCAGCATCATATGACCGACGTTATAATTCGACTCGTCTTGAAAGACCGATTGACCGAATAATGCGCCGGTCATAACGCCGGATAGCACATCGGTTATCAAACTCAGGCCGTACCCTTTGTATTCACCGATAGGCAGTAGCGGGCCATCCATCGCGCTGGCGGGATCGGTAGTCACGCGACCATCCGGAGTCAGTGCCCAGTTATCGGGCATGTCGCGTCCTTCCTGTTGATACCAGCGCATCATGCCCTTGCCAGACATCGTCAGCGCCATATCCAGCACAATAGCGTGCGTATCTTTGCGTGGAATGGCGATTCCCCACGGGTTTGTACCCAATATGACCTGTGTTGATCCCCACGGCGCCATTTCTGCGCGTGCATTAGTGAATGACCATCCGATCAAGCCTTGCTTAGCGGCTTGCAACGCATGATAACCGGCAATACCGAAGTGATTACTGCGGCGCACACCCACCATAGCGACACCGGTATTTTTAGCTTTTTCGATGGCGCGGTGCATCGCACGATAGGCGGCAACATAACCGAAACCGTTGGCCGCGTCCAGCAGAGCATAGCTGGGTCCGTCGGTGATCCATTCCATCGGTGCATTAGGGATAATTCCACCGCCTTTAATCCGGCGCTGGTAACGAAATAATTTCTCTAAACCCTGTCCCTGTCCCGGATGCCACCACTGCGAGGCGGTCATCAACCCATCGGCTATGATGCTAGCTTCTTCGTCCGTAGCACCTACTGCCTTCATGAAATCAATGGCGAAATCATTGAGGGTTTCCAGCTCATACAGGTTAACTAACTCTTGCTTGCTGATGTCATAAGCCATTATTTGCATCTACCTTATTCTTGTTCGAATGTATTCACGATGTCAGTCGTTGCGAACAAACATTACATAAACGGTTGGGCAATCGGATTGAGCACTGCTTCATTGACCACGAATTCAGTCGGACTGGTGACTAAATTGCCGATGAAGCGTGCTACTTCATCCGGCGACATCGTTTCTGATGCCGGTTTGACACCTATCGGCGCTCCGCGCCATCCCGTATCCATACCGCCCGGATATAAGATCGTGGAGCGCAAATTATGATCTTTACCGGCGGCGGCAATGGCAAAGTTTAATCCGCTTAGGCCAAATTTCGTCGCACCATAAGCCGGACTACCGCCACCGCGTAACCCGGCGGTTCCGGCGATGTTCACTACGTATCCGGCGCCGCTGTCGATCAGCGCGCCCCATAGAGAATGCGTCATGTAAAATGCGGCATTAAGATTCACGCCGATCACGGTATCCCAGTCCGAGATGCTGGTCTCTTCAAACGTGCGTGGCGCGGGAATACCGACGTTATTCACCAGAATATCAACGCGCCCCATATCGCTGACGATCTTAGCGGTCGCCTGTTTCACCTGCTCAACGTCGGATACATCGCACGAAATAGTCAATACACGCCCCGACTCTGTTTTCATGGCGGCGGCGACTTCATCGAGAAGATTCTGATCACGTGCGATTAGGACTGTATCTGCGCCAAGTTCGGCCAGATGCGCCACGATTGCGCGACCCAATCCACGACTTGCACCCGTGACGACAGCAACTTTGCCTTTGAGTGGTTTACTCATGATTTACGCTCCTCATCGCCTCAAAGGGGCGGCTGGCTCAAATCGACCAGTGGTTTTTCGCCCGCAAGCATACGCGACATTTCGTCCAATGCCGCACCTAACTCGATGCCGCGATTCGTACCCGAACCGCCGCCGATATGGGGCGTCATGATGACGTTTGAAAGCCTGCACAGCGGGCTGTCTTCAGATAGTGGCTCGTAGGTGAATACGTCCAGACCGGCACCAGCAATTCGGTTTTCGCGTAGTGCGTCGATTAGCGCATCTTCCACAATGACTCCGCCCCGCGAGATATTGACGATGAAAGCAGTTTCTCGCATCAGGGATAACTCACGCTCACCGATCATATGCTCGGTTTGTGGCGTGTGCGGCGTTGCCATCACAACATAGTCGCTTTCAGATAGCAGTTTATCTAAATCACGATATTCAGCATCGAAACGGCGCTCCAACTCGCCAGATAACGGCGTGCGCTTGTAGTAGATATTACGCATCCCCAGCACGCTAGCGCGGCGAGCCAACTCGCAACCAATCTCACCCATGCCGATGATGCCCAGCGTCTTGCCAACGACTTCATGCACACGCACATTTTTCATCCAGTGGAAGGCCATCTTCCACTGTGCGGTGATTTCTGGTTTGATCCCGCGATGACGGTAAGCGCCTTCCGCTACGCTCTGATGAGAAACGAGCAAATCCTTGCTCAGCGAGAGAATGAAAGTGAGGGCTAATTCAGCCACACAATTCGGCCCTTTGCGCGGTACAGAACCGAACACCAAGCCACGCTCGCGCACCGTGTCCGCATCGATGTTATGGTAGCTACGTCCCATCTTCAGCACGGCGCGTAAACCGCTCAGTTTATCTAACAAGTCGACATCAACGGGTTCAAACTGGCATATTAAGCCGTCAAATGCGCCTGTCGCCATGTCATTCGCGCTCTGATCTTCAGTTGCACAGACCAATTCCAATTGCGGGTAACTGATCGAGAGATCACCGGCACTCGCGGCAAATTCGGCATCTGCGATAAGTATTTTTGAACGTTTCGATCCAGACGACGACATACTAAACTCCTTATTAATCATCAAAATCTAGCGGCTAACCTGTAGCTTGCTCATAGTCTCTTTCATCTTCTCAAGACCTTCACGCAACTTCTCTTCCGGTTGCAAAAATGTCATGCGGATATACTGTGCCCGCGATTTGTCGAAGGCCGAGCCCGGATATACCAGCACGTGTTGTTCTGAGAGAATTTTCTGAGCAAGTTCGGCGCTATCCATACCGGTGAAGCTGATGTCTGCGAAAACGAATTGCCCGCCCTGTGGCACACCGTATTTAATGCCCATTTCGTCGAGAGCGTCGAGTACCACGCGGCGACGACGTTTATAAGTATCGGCCATCATCTGAACCGGTTCTTCAGGGCCAGTCAGTGCGGCAAGCCCGGCATATTGTGAAATAATCGACGTACCACCACTGACAGCCGCCTTCAACTCTTTAACACGAGCCATGAGATCAGCTGGCCCCACGATCCAACCCAAACGCCAGCCAGTCATCGCATACGCTTTTGAGAGTGCGTTAAGCGTCAATGAACGCTCTTTGCCGCCGGGCAGGGATGCCGGACTGACGTGCTTGAAGTCGTCATAAACGAACAGATCGTAGATGTCGTCCGCGAGGATCATCAGGTCATGCTCCTCAGCGATTTTGATCATCTCTTTCATTTCTGGTTCGGAAATAACGCCCGCTGTCGGATTATTAGGCGAAACCAGCAACAAAGCGCGGGTTTTAGGCGTGATAACTTTACGGACTTCTGCCGGATCAATATAGAAGTCGTTATCTGCTGAGGTTGGCACGCTCACTTTGACCGCACCGGCAAATTTCATCGAGTCGTGGTAGGTGTTGTAATTCGGCTCTGGTACGACCATCTCGTCACCTTTCGCCAACACAGCCAGCACCATCAAGAAAAGCGCTTCTTGTCCACCATTTGTGACGACGATCTCGGTAGCGGGATCAACGTCGATGTTATTGATGCGCTTCACGCGATTGGCGATAGCTTCGCGTAGCGGCGCAATGCCTTCCGGCGGGGTAAATTCGCCATGATTTTGAACCATAGCCTCTTTAGCGGCGGCGACGATATGCGGCGGTGTATCAAAATCAGGATCACCACGTCCGAGTATGATGGTATCAGGATAACTACGCGCTTCGGCAATCAGTTGATAAAGGAGATTTGTTCCCTGTTTTTTCTGCTTACTCATGTTGTTGTCCTTGTCCAAAATTAAGCAAGTTGTTCGATAATATTTTGGGCGGTGTCATCGCCTGTGATCGTAATACGAACGACGCCGGGTGCCCCGAATTCCGCGCCATCTGCCACGTCATAACCCGCAGATTGCAAGCGCTCGATGTCTGCCGTACTACGGATTGCCAGAATGTTGACAGCGCCACCTTGAAGAACATCGAGCTTGGCGGTGTCTAACAATTGCTGACGAGCGTTATTCAACTGCTTTTTGATTTCAGGATACGTCTGTTCAAAGAGGTTGCTAGCTTCTAATGCGGCATACTGTGACGCGGTGCTGGTGCAAATCGACATGATTTGCTTCTGGGATTGCATTGGCGCAATCCACGGCTCCGGCGCGGCGATATAACCTATATGCCAGCTAGTCAAACCCATGCCCGGCCATGCTTCACCGATTACAGCCACCCGTTCGGCCATCCCTTGCTGAGCCGCTAATGACGGGCTTGAATCTGCCCAAACCGCTAATCCTTGATCCCAGATGGCGGCGGCGTCATGTTCATGAATTAATTCGGCGATAGCGGCGACATCTTCCGCGCTGTAGGTCGCGCCGGTCAGGCGGGAAGGGGACTCTAGATAGATCAATTTTGCACCACTAGATAACGCGGCACGAATGGCTGTGAGTGTCGGAAGCATCGTTGCCGCATCGACATCAACTTCTATGGTTTCAAGCGGGCGGATACCTAGCGTTTTGCGCACGCCCGGATGCACAACCGACGGAATAGCGATTTTGCCGAGTTGCTCGCTTATCAAGTGAATGGACAAAAAGCGCGATTCCTGTACGCCCGCCGTGACTAGTACGTTGCTCATCTGTGCGCTGGTTCCGGCACTGCTGTTCAAAAACTTTGCCAGAGCTTCACGTAACGGCCCGATTCCCGGCACATCAACATAATGCGTTTGTCCGGATTCAAGGGCACTCACTGTAGCCTCGATGACGCGCTCATCAAGCGGCGCGAGCAAGTCATCAGCGCTGAGATCGTTCGGGTTACGCATCGCCAACGGTGGCATGGCGGTATTCAGTAGACGATTTTGCTGATGGTGTTGAAGAATGGTTGCTTTTGTTTTTGATGGCATTAGAACAAATACTCCTGATGTAACCTACAAAATAAATTTTGCTCCTGCGTGCAATTGACTGTGCCAGCTATTGCCACGAGTTAACTGGCGTCGCTCTATGGTTCAGGCTCTTCCCATCCTTCGACAATCAAGTCTCCAGCAGAACCAATATGATCGTTAATAAGCTGGACGGCTTCCACGACATTCTCCGCTTCGATGGCGGCTACAATCGTTAAATGGTTCAAAGTGATCTGTTGCAGATCGCCCTTGCTCTGGTTACGCAGAGACATCACCTGTTGAACGCGGATCGTGACGTTGTTCCACAAAGATGTCAGTAGTTGGTTCTGGGCATTGGCGATGATGGTATCGTGAAATACACGATCAATTCGGTTGACTTCGATCAATCTGTCTTTTTCTGCCGCCGCTAACATTTTTTGACAAATCGCGCGAAGTGCTTCAGCAACGGTAGAAGCCCGCCCATTGTCGATAATGCGCTGAATCGCGAAGCCTTCCATCATGCTACGCACGCTGTATAACTCCTCAATATCTTTGCGGGCTAGTTTCTTGACTGTTGTACCGTGATAGGGCAGTGTCTCGACCAACCCTTCCGCATTGAGAATGTTGATTGCCTCGCGCAACGGCGCACGGCTAACTCCGAACTGTGACGCCAGATCAGTCTCAACCAGTGTCTCCCCCGGCTTCAATTCGCCGGTGATGATGGCTGTTCTTAACGAATCCAACACACGCTCACGTAAAGATTTCGTATTAATCTGCCCTATCGATTTTAATTTAGCCATACACTTGACAAATCCAATCCTAGCCGCCTATAATTTTTGTCGATTGTCGACAGTCTACAGCATTATAAGAACCATTTAGCGGGATTGTCAAGGAATTCGTGAAATTTGCTAAAATTTGAAGCGGTGAGACGATGCTTTTCGACAAAACTAACCTAATCCAGACCGCATCCTTCGATGTTTTGCCGCCTTTGCACTAGAAAAGCGTTGTCACTTCTGACAGCAAATGTCATGTCGAAAATCGCAAGTACAACGAACTTTCAGGCAATCGTGTTTTATCAGCTAGTACGATATCTTTTCAGACCGTGTTATTTTTAAGGAGTGTACACATCATGGGCGCGAAATATATCAAGCATATGGCATTTGCCGTCAAAGATGCTAAGAAGGCAGTCCAACAATATCAGCAGTTTTTGGGCACCGCCATTGACGCCGAAATAAAAGATTTCGAGAAGTCTCGTAATCGCGTTGCGATCTTTAACGTCGGTGAGGTCGAGTATCAATTATGCCAATCGCTTGACGAAGGTGGACGTTTTGATGCCTGGATCAAAGCGCGTGGTTACGAAGGACTGCACCATATCTGCTATGCCGTTGACGACATAGACGCGGCTTTGGAAGAGGCTGTGGCTAACGGGGCAACGCTTAAAGAATGCGTCGCGTGTAAGGTCAAGGGTAGTCATGTACACCCGGAAGGCTGGGTTGCTTTTCTGGAGCCAGAAATCGGCGGCATTGAACTTGAACTGATGCAGGTCTACACCGAAGAGGAATTGGAAAAATATCGCCAAGTTCAAGGAATCTAGGTGAGTGCGAGAAGCGACTAATTCAATATGCGTTCGGGTGGTAGCGTCTCATATGCGACGGTGATTTACCTTGTAGATCGTACCGTCCGCATAGCAGTCTGTTTCTAGCCCCCCCGACTGTATAGCGCTCATCACTTGAATTTTAAGGAGGAAATACGTGTGGAACCTGTAGCACTCCTGCAATCTCTGATCCGCATCCCGTCACCCAACCCACCGGGAGACACCCGCGAAATTGCCGCCTTTATAGCCTCTATTATGCGTGAGGCCGGTTGCGATGTCACTACGCCCGCCCCAGATGTTAAGCCAGAAGCTGTCAATGTTATCGCTAGTATTGGTTCTGGTGATCCGGTTGTGATGCTACATGCACACATCGATACCGTGCCCATTGCCGAAACGGAAGCGGAGCGTTGGAGTGTTGATCCGTATGGCGCGGTTATAAAGGACAATCGTATCTACGGCAAAGGTAGCATTGATGACAAAGCGCCATTAGCAAGTATGATGGTTGCCATGCTGCAAGCCGCCGCCCGAATGGATAATCTCAAAGGGAAATTAGTGCTTGTCGCCGCCGCAGAAGAAGAAGTTGGTGGTCGTCTGGGAACTCGGTGGTTGGCCGATAGTGGGCACTTACCAATGTGTGATTTTATCGTCGTGGGCGAACAAACGCATAACAAAGTAGCTGTCGCCCACAAAGGTGTGATGAGAGCCACCATACAAACAATGGGCAAGTCAGTTCATGCCACTAACCCTGATCGTGGGACTAACGCAATAACGGCAATGGCTCGTATAATACTAGCGTTGGAAAATTATCATCAGGAACTATCGCGGCGTGTGCATCCCATCGTCGGTGTGCCGACCTGCAATGTCGGCGTAATTGATGGGGGCAGTACAGCCAATGCCGTGCCAGACAGATGTACGATTTATCTTGATCGGCGCATGATACCCAGAGAACAACCGGAGGCCGTACAACAAGAATTGCGCGATGTTGTTGAATCAGTCGATTTAGGTGACGCTAGCGCAAACATAGCGGACTTTTTGTTTTCAAGCTGGTTCGATTCCACGACTGATACGCCGCTCGCGCAGACTTTTATGCAATGTGTGAGTGACGTACTCGGCGATGACCCCGGCCCGGTGGGGTACTTGCCGGGTAGCGACGCAAAGCACCTGATGGATAATGTGCGTGGCGAGATGATTATTTTCGGGCCGGGCAGTTATGAGGTCGCTCACGCTTTCGATGAATATGTTGAAATTGATGATTTCAATGCAACAACAGAAATACTTCGCAGGTTTATTGAGGAAGCATTACATTAAATCGAGATGAGGGAATTTCCATGTATGACACAGTGATAAAAAATGGAAGTGTCGTCACACCTAATGGCATCGAAAACGTGAGTATTGCGATAAAAGACAAAAAGATCGTCGCGCTACTGGCGCAGGATGAGCAACAATTAACAGCCGAGCTAATAATTGATGCAACCGGACTTTATGTGCTTCCCGGTGCCATCGACATTCACTTTCATTGTCGTGCGCCAGCTTATCCTGATCGCGGCGACTTCGCAACAGAGACACAGGCCGCCGCCGCCGGAGGAGTGACAACGATCTTCGAAATGCCCATCTCGAAACCGTGCTGTGCTACGGGCGATATTTTCCGGATGCGGAAAGCGTTGGCGGCGGCAGATTCTTACGTGAACTACGGTTTATATGCCGCACCCGGTCTGCTAGACCGTGACGAAATTGAAGACATGGTGAATGAAGGCGCTATCGGCTTCAAAATTTTTATGACCAGCGCTCCTGCCGGGCGCGATGACGAATTTGAAGGACTGTGTTTGCCAAATGTGCCCGACCTCTATCAGGCTCTCAAGTTAGTGGCTGAAACCGGTCTGGTTTGTGCTCTACACGCAGAATATGATCCGCTCATTGATTGGCATACGCAACAACTCAAGGCCGCCGGACGTAATGACGTTCCAGCACATGGCGAATCGCGCCCGCCGCACGTTGAAGCTTTAGCCATCGCCGCCGTATTGACCCTTAATGAAAAGATCAACGCTAACGTTCATATCGCTCACCTCAGCGGTAAAGAGCCGCTAGATGTATTCCGGCGATTCAAAGCGACTGGTTCAACGGCGACTGCTGAAACCTGCCCGCACTATCTTTTTTTCACTGAGCAAGACATTCATCGAGTTGGACCGTACGCAAAAATAAACCCGCCACTACGCAAGGATGAGGACGTTGCCGCCGTTTGGGAAGGAATTCGTGACGGTTCGCTGATGGCTGTCACAACCGATCATTCACCGTTCACAGCGGAGGAGAAAGAACGCGCACGCACGGATATCTGGCTAACACCTCCCGGCGCACCCGGCGTACAAGAACTGATGCTCGGCATGATGGACGCCGCCCTTCGCGGTAAATTAACCATCCAACAGGCTGTCAACCTCATCAGTACAAACGGCGCAAAACGTTTTGGTGTTTATCCGGAAAAAGGCGCTATTATGGTCAACGCAGATGCTGACATTGTGCTGTACGATCCTTCCGTGCAAACAACCATCAGTGAAGATATGCTCTTTAGCAAATCGAAAGCATCGGATAAGCTATACGAAGGGATGGTATTTCAGGGAGGGATTGTCCGCACGATAGTTAACGGCAAGACCATCTTTTTGAATGGTCAAATCGTCGGCGAACGGGGCGACGGGGCATTCGTCCGACCAGACCCGTCCAGAGTAGATACGACATTTTAGAGCGATATGACGGCTAACTGAAAAACGAAAAGAGCATTTTATGACCGAGCGAATTACCGGTATATTCAACATTCTTGCAACTCCCTTCGACGCAAATCAAGCTGTTGACTATGATAGTCTGCGTCGTCTAGTGAATTTTCAGATTAACATGGGCACGGATGGGTTGACGATACTCGGCGTGCTAGGAGAAGCGGCTAAGCTCAACGTCGAAGAGCGTCAAGCGGTGATGCAAACCGTCATTGAAACGAATGTAGGCCGTGTGCCGATTGTTGTTGGAACGTCGCACGCTGATTTTGATACGTGCGTAGCACTGAGCAAAAGTGCGCTAGATGCCGGAGCTGAAGGTGTGATGATCGCACCGCCGCGTATGCCGGAGGCATCCGACGATGACATATTCGATCTGTACCAACGGTTGGCAGGCAGAATAGAAGCGCCTATCGTTGTGCAGGACTATCCAAAGATCAATGACACGTATATGTCGCCCAAAGTCATTGCTCGTATAGCGGAACAATTGCCGCATTGCCGCTATCTCAAACTCGAAGACCCGCCACTCATGGAAAAGACGACAGCTATACTTGAGCGAACAGATAAGATAAAAATATTCGGCGGTCTGGGTGGCATGTTCTTGCTAGAAGAACTCAAACGCGGCACATCGGGAACGATGACAGGTTTCGCGTTTACCGAAATCCTTGTGGGTATTTTTCAGGCATTCAACAGCGGTGATGAGGCGCGTGCTACCGCGATATTTGACCGCTATCTGCCGTTAATTCGTTTCGAGAATCAACCAGAAATTAATTTGACGATTCGCAAAGAATTACTGTATAGGCGCGGGGCAATCGCCAATGCTAACCCGCGTAAACCGTTTATTGAAATTGATTCCGGTACGCAGGATGAAATCAGCTGGGTGCTGGAACGGGTTGGCATCAGCGATCCGACACAAGCAATTATACTTTGAGAATAAAACTCGATGCAGAGAAATAAGGAAAGATGAAAAATGGAATTAGGATTGAAAGATCGCGTTTATCTTGTGGCCGCGTCGAGTAAAGGGCTGGGATTTGGGACAGCACGAGCTTTAGCCGCAGACGGTGCAAAGGTGTCAATGTGTAGCCGGAATTCAGATGACATTGAAAACGCCGCCGCTAGATTAAATGACGAATTCGGGGCGCAGACAATAGCTACCGCCTGTGATGTGACTCAGTCCGAAGACATTCAAAAATGGGTGGATGTAACCGTCGAAAGATGGGGGCGGGTGGATGGATTATTAGTGAATGCAGGTGGGCCACCCGCCGCATATTTCAAAGAACTGACCGACGAGCAATGGCATGATGCGTTTGAACTCACGCTTTTGAGTGCCATACGCATGATACGCATGGCAATCCCACATATGAGCGAGGGTGGTGCAATTGTCACGATTACTTCCTCATCCATCAAGGAGCCAATTGAACGGCTTGGGCTTTCTACAGTGATGCGTGCAGGGATTGCCGGTCTTGTCAAAACATTGGCCGACGAGCTAGCGGGCGATAATATACGGGTGAACAACCTCATCCCAGGTCGGATTGATACTGATCGTGTAGCGACACTAGATCGCGGTGTAGCAAAGCGACTAAATATCACGCCACAAGAGGCACGTCAACGTTCTCTGAGTAAAATTCCCGCAGGGAGATTAGGTACGATAGATGAGTTTGGTCGTGTGGGCGCATTCTTGTTATCACCAGCCGCCGCCTATATCACAGGTGCTACCGTACGGGTAGATGGTGGTCAAATGCGCTCAATTTAATACGATAAAATTTTGAACGGTACAGGCATCTATACGCTGTTTAGAGGGCGGCAGTCGGCCTCCGCATTAGATTTCGGTGGTGGCGTATTTCTGCTCAATGTCGGTGTGATGTTGAATGTGATTCTGTTGAGCTTGGTCAGCAGATCAATGTCGCTATGATAGGCTAACCAGCGCAAAAGTA
>REDR01000042.1 GCA_007693385.1 Anaerolineaceae bacterium | reverse complement strand
CCATCAACGCCGGTGTCCAGCTCGCCGGACTGCAACAGCGCGAAGATTTCTTCGATGCGCTCGGTCACTTCTGCCGGTACGTCAGCGTCATGCGCTGGCGCGAAGCCGATGCCGTTGTTGGCCGCTTCTAGCAGATAGTTATCGCCGCCCATCCATTCGTAACCTTCCGCACCAACCAGCGCCGCGATCATGTCATACACGCTGACATCCACGCTCTTCAACGCGCTGGTAATCAGGTTCTCCGCGCCGGGGCTTTCGCCCGCGTCGAAGTTGGTGAAATACTCATCTTGATCGACGCCAATCGCCAGAACGCCCTGCGCCGCCGCGAACTGAATGCCACCGGTGCCGGTGCCACCGCCCGCGCCGAAGATCACGTCCGCGCCTTCACCGATGAACTGCTCGGCAACCGTCGCGCCCAGCGCGGCGTTCACGAAGCTATCGGTGTATTGACCCAGAACGGTGATGTCGGGGTTGATGTAGCGTGCGCCTTGCTCAAACCCGTTGCGGAACTTCACAACCGCCGGAACGTCAATGCCGTACACACCGGCGATGATGTCCGTCTCGGTCATTAGTGCCGCCATCGCGCCCACGAGGAAACCGGCCTGATCTTCGCGGAACATCGTCCCGACTAAGTTCTCCGGATGACCGTCATAGAACTGATCGACACCGATGAAGAACGTGTCGGGGTTGGCGATAGCCGCTTCCAGCGTGGCATCTACCAGCAAGAAGCCCACCGTAATCACGATGTCGGCGTTGCTTTCCAGACAGGTCTGGATGTTCGGCGCGTAGTCCGCCGCAACGGTGGATTCGATCACGGTTGTTTGCAGACCAAAGTCCGCCGCCGCGCGCTCCATGCCGTCATTCGCCAGCGCGTTGAAGTTACCGTCATCAATACCGCCCTGATCGGTCACGAGACAGGCGCTGGTAATCAAACCGGCGACTTCTTCGGCTTCTTCAGCCACTTCCGCGACTTCTTCAGCCTCTTCAACTTCTTCAACGGCCTCTTCAACTTCTTCAACCGCTTCTTCGACTTCTTCGACAGGCGGGAGCAGAACCGCGTCGATCACATGGATGATGCCGTTATCGGCTTCCACATCCACCATGATGACGTTGGCAGAGTTGACCATCACGCCCTCATCGGTGACGCTGATGACCACATCCGCGCCGGAAAGCGTGGTGACGCTCTCGCCATCCAGTGTCACGACAACTTCAGACGGGACTTCGCCTTCAACGACGTGATATAGCAGGATGCCTTCGAGATCATCGCTCGCCAGCAGTTCCTCAGCCGTCAGGCCGAGCGCTTCCAGCGCGGCCTCGAACGCCTCATCACTGGGCGCGAAGATGGTGAACGGGCCATTCTCGGCCAGCGCGTCGGTCAGACCGGCGGCTTCAATGGCGGAAAGCAGAACGTTGAAGTCGGCAGGTGCGGTTTCTTCCGCAACTTCTTCGGCCTCTTCAGCTTCTTCTACTTCCTCAGTCGCTTCTTCAACTTCTTCGACGGCCTCTTCAGTCGGTTCTTCGGTTTCATCGCCGTCGATCACTTCTTCTACTTCTTCGACGACTTCTTCAACCGCTTCTTCTACTTCTTCCGCGACTTCTTCGGCTTCTTCGGCGGCTTCTTCTGCCGCTTCCTCTACCGCTTCAACCGCTTCTTCGACTTCTTCAGCCACGGTATCCACAACATCGGGCGTGTCATCATCGTCACCCCCGCAAGCGGCGACGGCTAGCGCGACGACTAGCATCATCACCATCAATAAACGCAATTTTTTCGACATACTTCCTCCATACATGATAAAGAGTGCTACGCTTTTACTCTGTTTTTGAAACACAAGTCCGGTTTCTGAATCATAAGTTTAACACTCCCTTCAAAAAGGGCAAGCTCATATCGCAAAATGCAGGGCGAAAATAACCGATTTTATACCGATTTTCGTCGAATTATGACATCTGTCACAATCCGACATCACGCCGATTGAACAACCATGCAGACGCGCCGAACAATAACGCGGCGACGACTAACAAAATAGCGACATCGCCCCACACCAACCCCTCACGCACGACGCGCTGACTATCGTAATAGGCGAATAGTGAAAAACGGTTCACCATGTCCAGCACCGCATTCGATGCGGACTCCGCCAGAAAGTTGATGAAGTAGCTGAAAATGATGATCGCCGCCGACACGCTGAGCGCCGTCTTGCGCCGCCGGAACAGTACGGAGAAGAAGACGGTGAGCGCGATCATGACCAGCGTGCCCGGGATGATGTTCAGCGTGCCGATGAACAGCCGCCCCATGTTGTACTCCATGTCAGAGAGCACCGAGCCAACCAGCAGGCCGCCGAATGAAAACACCACCAGTAGCGCGGTGATGACGACATACGCGGCGATGCGCTGAACGATCATGCGTGTGCGCGATACCGGCAAACTGAGCAACACATCCAGCACGCCAGCGTCTTCTTCGTTGGCGACAACATCCAGACCGACGGCCACCGCGTACACGCCGAGAATCATCAGCGCATAGGCGAAAAAGCCGAAAGCGATGAACCCGTCCGGCGAAGTAATCATTTCGGTGCTGGATAGGCCGAAGAAACCGAGCATCTCCTCCGGCATGGCATCTAGCAGGTCAGCATAACCGGTGATGACATCCATATCGGTGACGATCAGCATCAACATCAGGCCGAGCGCCCCCAATCCGCCGCCCCATTGCCAGATCGCCTGCATGTTTTGTCGCAGTGTATACCGAAAAATCGCCCCCATCTCAGCGCCTCGCTTTCTGTTCAGCCGTCACAGGATCGGCGGATTCAGGTTCATCATTGCCGTAATACGTCAGGAAGATTTCTTCCAGCGACGGCTCGCGGGTTTCCAGCCGCACCACGTAATAATCGCTGATCGCCCGCAGTAGCGGATCATGTTCACCGGTCAGCCGGAAGCGGAGCGTGTGCGAATTGTGCAGGCTGACATCGCTGACACCGGCCACGCCGTCGAGAATCTGCGGCTCTGCTTGCTCGCGCAGTTGCAACGTCACCCAATGGAACTTGGCTTCGGTCAGCGCGTCCACGCGCTCAATCGCTTTCATGTCGCCGTCGCGGATGATGCCGACACGATCACAGATCGCTTGCACTTCGGCCAGCATGTGCGACGACAGAAACACGGTGCGGCCTTCGTCGCGTACTTCGCGCATCATCGCGTTGAATGTGTGCTGTAGAAGCGGATCAAGGCCGGTGGTCGGCTCGTCGAGAATCAGCAAGGGCGGTTTGTGCATCATCGCCAGCACCAGCCCTAGCTTGCGCTTGTTGCCGGTGGAATATTCGCGGATGCGCTTGGAGAAGTCGAAGTTGAGGCGCTCGCCGATCTCACGCGCATGACGCTTCTGCGCGGGTACATCGCCGCCGCGCACATGGGCGACATAATCGACGGTCTGCGCGGCGGTCAGGTTGCGCCACAGGTTCAACTCACCGGGCAAAAAGCCGACCAGACGGCGCATCTCAAGGCTATCGGCGTTGACATCATAACCCATGACCTGCGCGGTGCCCGCCGTCGGGCGGATCAAATCCAGCAGAAGGCGAATGGTGGTGGTTTTGCCCGCACCATTCGGCCCGAGATAGCCGAATATCTCGCCCTGTTCCACCGCCATATCGAGCGATTGTAGCGCGACGAAAGGCGGCTTACCGCGCACATTATACGCTTTGGTTAAATCGTGTGTTTGAATCACAGCCATTGTGCTTTGTCTCTTTCTTGTGGTGGGCACGACGGTGTAAAAATCACCCGCCGCCCCCAATCCCCCTGATAATGCCCAATTTCCATCATATATCAGGCAGGGCGGGGAAAATCCCCAAAAATTGGGGGGTATGGGTTTTTCGTGCCGGATGTGATACAAAATTAAGGTAATCGCTCATCCGGCGAAACGGCCACACAGACACAGCCGACCATTCGCCGCTAGATTACGGGGGATTTGTGATGACGACACAAGCCAAGATAGACGCCGCCGCCCGCCTCATCAATGGCGCGAAGAAGATCGCGGTGCTGACCGGCGCGGGAGTCAGTAAGGAGTCCGGCGTGCCGACATTCCGCGACGCGCTGGAAGGGCTTTGGGCACGATACGACCCGCAAGAACTCGCCACGCCGCAAGCGTTCCAGCGCAACCCCAAGCTGGTATGGGACTGGTACGAGTTCCGGCGCAAGATGGTGCGCAAAGCGAAGCCGAATCCCGGCCACGTCGCGCTGACCGAAATCCAGAAGCGCAAGCCGGACACATGGATCATCACGCAGAACGTCGATGATCTGCACGAGCAAGCCGGAAGCCAGAATGTGATTCATCTGCATGGCAACATCGCCAGTACAAAATGCTCGGCGGATTGTTGCGGCAAGCCGACGCTCATCGACCTTGACGCGCTACCGGATACGCTGAAGTGGGACGCGGAGAAACAGCCGCCGCCGTGCCCGTATTGCGGCGCGTATGCCCGCCCGGATGTGGTGTGGTTCGGCGAAGTGCTACCGGCGGATGCGCTGAGTCACGCGCATGATTTGAGCGTGGCCTGTGATGTGATGATCGTCGTGGGCACGTCCGGTCTGGTGACGCCCGCCGCCAACCTGCCGCATTACGCCAAACGCGCCGGGGCGATGGTGGTGGAGGTCAATCCCGACCACAGCATGATTAGCCCTATCGCTGATCTGCGGCTGGAAGCGCCATCCGGTCAGGCGTTGCCGCGTGTCGTGGAGCGCCTGAATTGATACGGCTGGCGGTGGCGGTAGCGTTTCTGCTGGCCGCGTTCGGCGCTACGGTGTCGGCGCAACCGGCGGGCATCGTGCGCCCGTCTTATGTGTTCTGGGAGGCGCAGAGCGACGACATCGGCGAATTGATCTTCGTGGATGGGCTGACCGGCGAAGAGCGCCGCTTTCCGGTCAATGGCGAGCGCTTCACCATCTATCAAGATGGTGTGATGTTCTACGACACGATAGCGCGGCAGGTGGTCTGGGTACGACGCGACGGCATCATCGCGCCGCATCCGGTGGTGCGTCTGCCGCCGGACGCCCGCCGCGTGGATTGGGTGATCGCCCCGAACGGGCAGATGATCGCATGGACGATCACGGCGGAGGACGACGCCGGACGGCTGACCACCGAGACGCGGGTCGCCGCGATTGACGGGGCGGATCATCGCGTCGTCCTGCGCGAAGTGGACGAAGACGGCAGTCGCCTGCGGGCGTTGCCGGTGGCCTTCAGCGCGGATAATGCCCGCCTGTACATGGACAATCACCCGGACGGCATCAGCGATTTCTTGCCGTTCGATCAATACGTGGCGATCATGGCGCTTGATCTGGCGACAGGCGAAACCGAATTGCTCCCCGACGAGCGCGGAAGCCGTTGCATCTGCGGGGCGGCGGTGGGCGCGGGGGTATTTCTGCGCCTGCGCCTGCCCGATCCCGCCGACGATGAACGGGCGACGAACGATAGCTTTGATCTGTATTTGTACGATCTGGTGGCGCGTGGCGGCGGACGGTTGCCCGCGCTGAGTCTGGATACCAGCACGGTGTACGATACCGCCGGCGACATCCTGATCGCGCCGGATGGTCGGGTGGCGGTGTATGCGCTGGCACGGGTGACGGATTTCAACACGCCGCGCCAGACCACGCGCACGGTCTTTGTGCTGGTCGATATTGCGCGGGGCACCCAGCGCCCGCTAACGACCTCAGCCACGACGCGCTTTCTGCGTCCGGTGGGCTGGACGGAAGATAATAGCGCGGTCATCCTGACCAGCCCGACGAGCAACGGTACATGGAAATTGAACACCGGCGACGGGGCGCTGAATCGCATCGCCAACGCGACGTATATCGGCATCATCCGCTAGCGGCGCATCATCGCGCCTCTACTTGCCTATATAACACGAAGACAGATACAATAGACACATGACGAAAAAAGACGCCCTCCAACAAATTGACGATGCCGAACGTCGCGCCGCGAAATATCAGCCGGTGGCGCGAACCTTGCGCGAGCTATATGGCGATCTGCGCTGGACGCCCTCTCAGCCGCCGATGGATGAACTCATCAGTTGTATTTTGAGCCAGAGTACCAGCGATACCAACCGTGATCGCGGGTTCGCCGCGCTGAAAAAGCGCTATCCGTCGTGGGAAGCCGTCGTCAGTGCGCCGGAGGCGGAATTGGTCGAGACGATTCGCTCCGCCGGACTCGCCAACCAGAAAGCACCGCGCATACAGGAAGCCCTGCGCTATGTGTACGACGAGCGCGGCGAATACGCCATCGACTTCCTGCAGGACATCCCGATTGATGAGGCGAAAGCGTGGTTGACGCGCATGAAGGGCATCGGCCCGAAGACCGCCGCCATCGTGCTGTGTTTCGCGTTTGGCCTGCCCGCCTTTCCAGTAGATACGCACGTTGACCGCGTGAGCAAGCGGCTGGGGTTCATCCCGCAGAAGCTATCAGTCAACAAGGCGCATGATGTGATGGAGGCCATCGTCCCGCCGGAGGATTATTACGCCTTCCACATTTATCTGATACGTCACGGGCGCGATACCTGCAATGCACGTTCGCCGCAATGCGGGCGCTGTCCGTTGACCGCACACTGCGACCACTATCGCAGGGAATACGGCGAACCTGATGGACGATAAAACAGGCGTTACCGATAGCGAGATCACCAACGCCCGCAACAGCCTGAGCTTAATCCGCAGTCAGGTTAAGGCCGGACGCATCGACCAGACATTTCTGGCGCGACAGGTTGACCGCGTGGACGCCCTGCTGGAGCGCATCGCGGGGGAACGCGCCAGCGCCGACTATGGCGGGCGCTTCGAGGCGCTATATAACGTCAGTCAAATGCTGGGTACGTCGCTGGATTTGCAGATCGTACTCGATCAGGTGATGGACGCCATCATCCGCTTGACCGGCGCGGAGCGCGGCTTTTTGATGTTGCACGATGACGACGGCGGGCTGAACGTCAAAGCGGCGCGGAACTTCGACCAGCAGACATTGAACGACGCCGATTATCGCTTCAGCCGAACCGTCGTGCGGCACGTGTTGGATAGTGGCACATCCCTGTTGACGACGAACGCCAGCGAAGACCCGCGTCTGGCCGGACAAGCCAGCATCGTCGCGCAGTCGCTACGAAGCATCATGGCGACGCCGTTACGGGCGCGGGGGAATGTGATCGGCGTGGTGTATGTCGATAGCCGCATCACGGCGGGGCTGTTCGGCGATGCTGACCTATCGGCGCTGGATGCGTTCTCGGCACAGGCGGCTATCGCGCTGGAGAATGCGCTATTATTCAGCGCCACCGATCAGGCGTTAAACCGGCGCGTGGATGAATTGCGCCAGCTACGCCGCATCGACATGACGCTGAATGAGACGCTAGACATCGAAAAAGCGGTAGATTTCACCTTGCGGGCGGCGTGCAAGCTGGCCGGTGCGGAGCGCGGCCTCATCGGGTTAGTGGAATATGACGACGCGACAACGCACCGCATCGAAAGCGTTCACTATGTCGGCATGGACGATGACGGCGCGGGCATCGACGGGCGCTATCCTGAACTTGCCGAAGTGATCGCAAGCGGGCAATCGGCCATCACAACGGCGTATATCATCGTGCCGGTCAAGCGCGATCAACAGGTGATCGGCGTGCTGATCCTGCTGAGCGATGACCGCCGCTTCAACGAACATCAGGTTGATCTGGTGGAACGGGTGGCGACGCGGGCATCCGTCGCCATCGAGAACGGCAGACTGTACGCCGCCGTTCAGCGTGCGGACCGCGCCAAGAGCGAGTTTGTCGGCGTCGTGGCGCACGACCTCAAAGCGCCGATGACCGGCATCAAAGGCTATGCGGATTTACTGCTGATGTTCGATGAATTGAGCGATTCGCAGGCCGACTATCTACGCAAGATCAGCGCGACGGTGGATCGCATGGAGATGCTGGTGTCTGATCTGGCCGACATCAGCCGCATTGAAAGCGGGTATTTCTTCATGGATGAAACGTTGTTCCATGTCGCGGATGTGGTGCAGGCGCTACGCGATAACGTCACGCCGCAGATACAGGCGCGGGGGCATCATTTCATCGAAGATGTCGCGGACGACATCCCGCCGATCTACGGCGATTATTACCGCCTGTTGCAGGTATTGACCAACCTGTTGAGCAACGCTTATAAATATACGCCAGACGGCGGCACGATCACATTGAACATCCGTGCGGAGGGCGGGCGCGTCCGCTTCAGCGTGGCCGATACCGGCATCGGCCTGACGCCGGAACAGATCGCCAAGCTGGGCACCAAGTTCTGGCGGGCGGACGACGAATACACGCGCTCACAGCCGGGCAGTGGACTCGGTTTTGCGATCACGCGCAGTCTGGTCGAGCAGATGGGCGATCACATCACGATACACAGCGAAGCGGGCGCGGGCAGTACGTTCACGTTCGGCATTCCGATCAAAGCCGCGCCGGACGCGGACGACGAGAGGCGTTAAATGTCGCAGATTTTCCTATCCCCCCACATGGACGACACCACGCTGAGCTGTGGCGCGGGCATCGCGCAATTGCAGGCGGCGGGCGTAGCGGTGCGCGTGGTCAATGTGATGGCCGGTCATCCGCCCGACCCTCTGCCGGATTCGCCGCTTGTGCGCGAATTACATCAGCGCTGGGGCGCGGGGGCACAGCCAATCACGATACGCCGCGCCGAAGAAGCCCGCGCTAATGCCTTGCTCGGCGCGGAGGTGATTTTCATGGATATACCGGACGCCATCTACCGCACGGCGGGCGGCGCGGCGTTATACACGGCGGGCGACGCGCACCTGTTCGGCGCGGTGCATCCCGACGATCCGGCGGGCGAAATACTGAAGGCTACCGCGCCGCCGGACGCGGAGCGCGTGTACGTACCGGCGGGCGTCGGCGGGCACGTTGACCACTGCCTGACCCGTGATTGGGCGTTGCGCCATCTGCCCGCCAGCAAATTGATCTTCTATGAGGATTATCCCTACGCGGCGCATCAGCACGCGGTCAGCATCCCATCGCACGATGTCGCGCCGCGCCTGCGCTATGTGGGGGAACGCGAATTCGAGATCAAATGCGCCGCCATCGCCTGTTATGCTTCGCAGATCAGCACGTTCTGGCGCGACATCGCCCACATGCGGCGCGATCTGCGCGACTATATGACCGTCGTCGGCGGCGGTCAACTGGCCGAACGCTATTGGGTTGTGTCCGGCACGACCGATGATTGATATTCTAACGAATTAGAGAGAGACGCATGTCCAATTTACAAGCGGCGAAAGACGCCATCGCGCAACTGCTGGCCGACGCCAAAACCGGCAACATCATCCCGATTCGCCTGCCCGCGCAGATCGAAGCGATTCAAGCGCTGGTCGAAGAAGCGGAGGAAGCGCACGACGAAGAAATCCGGGCGCTAAAGAACCGTCCGGGCGGCGACGCGGGCGACATCGTAGAAGACATGGTTGAGTTCGTGCGCGTGGCGGTGCATGACCTGAAAAATCCGCTAGCGTCAATCAAGGGCTATGGCGACCTGCTGAACAATCCGGCGATGGGCGGCGAACTGACCGACATGCAAAAGCAACTGCTGAAGGTCATCCGTAGCAATACGCACCGCATGGAGAGCCTGCTATCCGATGTCAGCACGATCAACAAGATACGGGCGGGCGTCTTGAACATCCAGCCAAAAATTGATATGTTCAAGAACATCGCCGGACTTGCGGAAAAATCCGCACAGCCGCTCGTCAAAGAGCTAGGGCGCGAACTGGCCTTCGACATCCCGCAGGGCTTGCCGATCATGGAGATTGACGGCGCGTGGCTGGCCGAAGCGCTGGTCAAGCTGATCGAAAACGGCCTGCGTTATTCACCGGAAGATACCGGCAAGGTGACGATCAGCGCCCACGCCGACGGGAATAACGTGGTGATTCAGGTGAGCGATAACGGCATCGGCATGAGCGAAGCGACGCTAAACCGGCTGGGCGAGATGTTCTTCCGCGCTGATGATGAAGCCGTCCGCGCCTACAAGGGTAGCGGGCTGGGCATTCCCATCGCCTACGGCCTGATCGAAGGTCTGGACGGGCAAATCAGCGTTGAGAGCGAATTAGGCGCGGGCACGACGTTCACCATCGTCTTTAGCGGCATGACCTAAGCCGCCGGTGCAAGGCGGGCGGCGTATTTTTTGGCGGTTTTGAGAGCGAATTGACGAAAGTGTAAACGATGTCGCAACCGAACAGTTGGCAACCGGGCAGTAACGTTGAAAAAGATCGGCTGGAGAAAGCGGAGAAACTGGCCGAACGCGGCATAGAGCTATACCCGCGCCGCGTCCAGCGCACGCACACCACCGCACAGGCTATCGCCGCGTTCGATGCCGCCGGAGAAGACGCCGCGCCGGTCACGGTGACGGTGTGCGGGCGCATCCGCCGGATGAACATTCGCGGGCGCGTGGCGTTCATGCACATTGAGGACGATAGCGGGCGCGTTCAGCTTTTCATCCGCGTGAACGACGTGGGCGAAGCGACGTATGAGATCATCAAAGAGAAGTTGATCGAGCTGGACGACTTCGTGCAGGCCACCGGCCACATGATGCGAACCAAGACCGGCGAAGTCAGCGTCGCGGTGCAGGAGATCGTCCTGCTGAGTAAATCGCTGAGTCCGCTACCGGTCATCAAGCAGAAAACGCTGGATGATGGCACGGTGGTTGAATATGGTGAATTCACCGACATCGAGGCGCGTTATCGCCAGCGCTACGCCGATCTCGCGGTGAATCATGGCGTACGCGAAGTATTCCGCAAGCGTAGCCGGACGATTAACGCCATCCGCGCTTTTCTGGATGACGAGGAGGATATGCTGGAAGTCGAGACGCCGATCCTACAACCGATCTACGGCGGCGCGGCGGCCAGACCGTTCACCACGCATCATAACCAGCTTGACCAGATGCTATATCTGCGGATCAGCTTCGAGCTATATCTCAAGCGGTTGCTGGTGGGCGGCTATGATGCGGTGTACGAAATCGGGCGCGACTTCCGCAACGAAGGCGTCAGCTACAAGCACAATCCAGAATTCACACAAATCGAGTTCTACAAAGCGTATGCCGACTATAACGACGTGATGGACATTGCCGAGCGCATGGTGGCTTATGTGGCGCAGAAGGTGAACGGTACGACGCGGGTACATTACGACGGGCACGACATCGAACTCGCCCCACCGTGGCGGCGGGTACGCCTGCGTGATGCGATCCGCGAGGCGAGCGGCATCGACTACATGGCGCACCCCGACGCGCCCGCGCTGGCGGAAGCGATCAACGCGATCAGCGAGAAGCCGCTACCGCCCGACACCACATGGGGACGGATGATCGACATCTTGCTCAGTCGTTTTGTCGAGCCGAACTTGATCCAGCCGACATTCTTGATCGACTACCCGCGTGATATTTCGCCGTTTGCCAAGCGCGTCGATTACGATGATTTTCATGTGGAGCGCTTCGAGATGTTCATCGCCGGTATGGAATTGGGCAACGCCTTCACCGAGTTGAACGACCCCCGCGATCAAGAGTCGCGCTTCATCGACATGGCGCAACTGTACGCCGCCGACGATGACGAGGCCGCGCCGATGGACGAGGATTATCTGCGGGCGATGCGCTACGGGATGCCGCCCAATGGCGGGTTTGGCATGGGCGTTGACCGGCTGGTGATGCTATTGACCGGCCAAACGTCAATCCGTGATGTGTTGTTGTATCCACACATGCGCGATCAAAAATAGCGCTGAGGCGCAAAAACACATACAATAGGCGTGTAACCCGCCGATAGTGTCGGCTGTACGCACCCGAACCGCACAGCCATCTATGATCGAGTTCGCGGTGGGTTCGTATCATTCGCTTATTATCAAATTATGGAAATTATCGCATGACGACAACAAACCAACTTGACCTGCAAACCGTGCTGGATGGGCTGGGTCAGGGCGTGCTGATCTTCGGGGATGACGGACGCTTGATTCTGGACAATCTGGCATCGCGTACATTTTTAGGGACGGACATCCACCACATCCGCGAGAACGGCTGGGACGCGGCGGCGGCGTTGCTCAATGCCCGCCAGAGCGACCCGGACAAGATGCTGGATAGTCACCGCGAGAAGGCGCTGACATCAGAGCGCCCCATCCGCTTTTACATCTTCCGCAGTGGGGAGCATATCCCGTGCTGGGCGTCGGCGGTGCTGGGCGAAGATGGCGAAGTGTGTACGATGATTACGCTGGACGCGCCGGACTGGTCAGCGATGAGCGCGTTGATGACCACGTTCCGCGCCGAATTGATCGACGCCATCAGCTCGACACGCGGCCACATCGACATCATCGAGAAGGACATCCAGCACTTCAGCAAATCGGAGCGCAAGAACGTCGATCAACTCGCCAGACGCATCACCGGCTTAACACGGCTGGTATCGGTACACATGACGCGAGTCGGGCGCTTGATGGAGATGCTGGAACGCATGGAGCAAATCCGCACCGGCAAAGCCCGTCAGATCGTCAAAGAGACGCGGCGGCGCGTGGTGTTGGAGGACTTCTTCGAGGATTTTCTGGAAGATTTGGATGAGGTGGTGCTGGTCGATCCGGAGACGGAAGCCATCGACCATCGTTCGCGCATCACATTGAACGTCGCGGCGGATGTGGCGGTAGACGCCGCGCCGACGCATCTCACCCGCATCTTGCAGGACATATTACGCAATGCTATCATGTACAGCATGAAGGCCACGCCGATCAAGATCAACATCAGCCAGAGCGATTATGCGGTGCAGATCGACGTGATCGACGAGGGCTACGGCATCCGTGAGCGTGAACAGGAGCGCGTGTTCGAGGCGTTCCAGCGGGCGCGTCAGCCGCAGGTCTTCAGCGAATTCGGCTATGGTTTAAGCCTGTATCTGTGCAAACATGAGGTCGAGGTGATGAACGGTAGATTGTGGTTCACCAGTGAAGAGAACATCGGCACAACATTCAGCATGACGCTCCCCGCGTGGCGCGAAGCTGAAGCGTCCGCCTCTTCTGATTCCGAGCCGACCACTACCGCTTAAAGCCAGACCACCACCGAGCGCTGATAATGCGAACGTCTCGCCCTGATGGTCAGGTCGGGGCGTTTTTGTTTTCATCAGCCGGAAACGGAGCGAAAGATCAATGGACTTTTTAAGCCGCGAATTATTCGACTGGCTCATCATCGTGGTGATCGTGGTCGGCGGGTTGCTGGCGGTGCGGCGTCTGCGGCAGGACTTCACGCGCCCGCTACCGCCGGATGACGATGATTATCACGCCGAATATGACGACGCGGACACCGAAGAAGATACACGGCCAACGCGCACATGATGCGCTGTGCGGCATGACAACATCAGCGGATTTCTAGGAGAATAAAACACATGCTCGATATAACGATGATCCGGCAACAGCCGGACTGGGTGAAGGAACAACTGCACAAGCTGGGCGCGGAAGATGAATGCTACCGCGTGGATGCGATATTGGAACTCGATCAGACGCGCCGCGCCATGCTGACCGAGAGCGAGGCGATACAGGCCAACCGCAACAAGCTGAATAAAGCGGTCGGGCGTCTGCGTGGCGATAAAAACATGGACGAGGCCGCCAAGATAGGCCGCGCCAGCGCCGCCACCGCCGCGCTAAACGAAGGGCGCATCCTCGACGCGGTGGCGATACTGGACGGGAGCGCCGACACCGCACCGGCGGCGGATGACGTGGCGCTGGGTGCGGCCTTCGACGCGCTGACCGCCGCCCTGCGCGGGCTGGGGGATCGCGTGAATCGCATCAATGATGATCTGCGCCCCGTCGAAGAACAGCTACAAACGCACATGCTCTGGTTGCCCAATATGCCGCACGATAGCACGCTGGTCGGCGCATCGGACGAAGATAACAAAGCGTGGGAGCCGGAAGGCCCGTTCCACAGCTTCGACTTTCAGCCGTTGCCCCACTGGGAGATCGGCCCGGCGCTGGGCATGATCGACTTCGAGCGCGGCGTGAAGCTGGCCGGGACGCGAGCTTACATCCTGCGCGGTTGGGGGGCGCGTCTGCAACGGGCGCTTGAGGCGTTCTTTCTGGATGTCGCCCGCGAAAACGGCTTCGAGGAAGTGTACGTGCCGTTCTTCGTCAAAGAGGACATGATGATCGGCGCGGGGCAATTTCCCAAGTTCACCGATGTCGTCTATCACGATCCAGAGGCCGACATCTACATGCTCCCGACGGCGGAGGTCGCCATCACCAATATGTACCGCGACGAGATTCTGGACGCGGACGACCTGCCGCTTTATTTCGTGGCGGATACGCCGTGCTTCCGGCGGGAAAAGACCAGCGCCGGACGCGACACACGCGGCATCAAGCGCGTGCATCAATTCCAGAAGGTGGAGATGTACAAATTCACCCACCCCGACACCAGCTATGACGAACTGGAGTCGCTGGTGGCGGCGGCCTGCGACATCTGCCGCCGGTTGGAATTGCCGCATCGCCGCCTTGAGATCGTCACCGGCGATCTGGGATTCAGCGCGACGAAGAAATACGACGTGGAAATCTACGCGGCGGGCAGTGACGAATGGCTAGAGGTCAGCTCGTGTAGCAACACGGAGGCGTTTCAGGCACGCCGCGCCAACATCCGCTTTCGCCGTAAAGACCAGAAGAAGCCGGATTTCGTCCATACGCTGAACGGTAGCGGGCTGGCGACGCCGCGTGTGATGATCGCCATCATCGAGAACTTCCAGCAGGCGGACGGGAGCATCCGCATTCCGGCGGCGTTACAGCCGTATCTGGGCACGGATGTCATCCGCTAGCGGATGCGTCAGGGTGTGGCGGATGTGCTGATCTGGCCGTCCGCCACATGCCACACCGCCGCCCGTTCCAGAAATGACGGCGTGAAGATGTCTAGCTCGGTGGTCGTCAACAGGGTTTGCACGCCGCCGTCGATGCGATCCAGCAGGAAAGCGCGGCGCGAAGCGTCCAACTCCGCGACCACTTCATCCAGCAACAACACCGGCGGATCGCCGCTACGCTCGGTCATCCACGCGAGTTCGGCCAGCTTCAACGACATGACCGCCGTCCGCGCCTGCCCACGACTGCCATACAGACCGGCGTCGCGCTGGTTAATCATCAGGCGCAACTCGTCACGGTGCGGCCCGCTCAACGTCACGCCGCGATGAATAGATTCCATCCGTTCCGCTTCGAGGCGGGCGGCGAATTGCGGGGCGATGGTGTCGGCGTCGATCTCGCGGTGCAAGTCCAGCCCGATCACGCCGAATGATAACTGCTGGCCGCCGTCCGCAGTCGGCGTGAAGCTCGGTTGATATTGCAGGCTGAGCGTCTCTTTATCGCCGGTTAGCTGATGGTGGGTGCGCTGGGCGGCGACTTCTAGTTCGCGCAGAAAGCGCTGACGCGCCGCGATGATGACCGCCCCCGCCACCGCGATCTGCTCATCCCACAGCGACAACTCATTCGGCGATGCGCGGCGCTCCGCGATGCGCTTCAGTAGCGCGTTACGTTGCGGGATGAGGCGCTCGTATTTATCCAGCGCGGCCAGATAATCGCGGTCAACCTGTGACAGCGTGACGTTCATGAAGTGGCGGCGATCCGATGGCGCACCATGTACCAGCGCTAAATCCTGCGGCATGAAGAACACCACTTTCAGCAGACCGGCCACATCCATCACGCGCTTCTCGACGCCGTTATGCTTGACCACCTTCTTGAAGCGCCCGCCGCCGCCCGCGCCATTGAGCAGGATGGTGGTTTCCAGCCGATGAAAGCGCCCGTCGCTGACCATCTCCGCCACCAGCCGCGCATGGGGCATCGGATGGTCTTCGGTGCGCCAGTGGATCAACTGGCGGTCACTGGTGGTATACGGCGATTTAGATGTCGCCAGATAGTAGACCGCCTCTAACAGGCTGGTCTTGCCCTGCGCGTTATCACCACACAGCACAAGCGGCGCAGAGGGCAATGGCATCTCCAGCCGCGCATAGTTGCGGAAATTGGTCAGCGATAGGTGTTCAATTTGCATCCTGTTTTGTCTCTATCCTCGCTGGCGGACGCCTTAAAGCATTACAGCATGGGGAGCGTCACGCCGCCGTCAATGACGTATAGTTGGCCGGTGGCGAAGTTAGACGCCGCCGACGCCAGATAGACCGCCATCCCCGCGATTTCATCCGGTTCACCGATGCGACGCTGTGGCGTGCGCTCGATGATGGACTGCGCGACGGTTTCATTATCCCATATCGCCTGCGCGAAATAGGTCTTGATGAGGCCGGGCGCGATGGCGTTCACCTGAATGTTATCGCCCGCCAGTTCCATCGCCAGCGTTTTAGTCAGGCTGATGACGGCGGCCTTCGTCATGCTATAAATGCCCTGAAACGTGCCCGGACGCAGGCCGTTAATGCTGGCGATGTTGACGATCTTGCCGCCTTTGCGCCGCCGCATCGCGGGCACCGCCGCCTGACACAACCAGAAGTTCCCCATGATATTCACATCGAACGTCTTTTGCCACATGCTATCTTCGCTATCGATCAGATTGCCAAAATGCGGGTTGGTGGCGGCGTTGTTGACCACAATATCCAGACCGCCGTAATGCTGAATGGTGGCATCAACCAGCCGCGCTAGCGCCTCTTTATCGCCATTGTGCGCGGCGACGGGTAGCACGTCGTAGCCTTTATCGCGCATATCGGCGGCGACGGCATCCAGCGATTCTTGCTTGCGGCTGGATAGCACCACCTTCGCGCCGTGCTGGGCGTAGCGCTCCGCGATGGCTAGCCCGATGCCGCGTGATGAGCCGGTGACGATGGCGACTTTGCCATTTAGATCAAACAGATTATCCATATCAAAAGTTCCTTTTTTGGTCATTTTTAAGATCATCCCATTAAACCGCAAATCGGGACGGTATGCAAAGCGCCGGATGGATTACACGACAAAAAGGGCGTAGCACGCTACGCCCCTACAGTGTCATCGCTTGTTGGATTTTGTCTATGATCCGCGCTGAGGACGTTAGGCGCTCTCTTCTGCCGGTTGCCAGCGCAATAACATCATCTGTGTGGCGCGTAAGGCAACCATCGCATAGGCGACGCCGTTTGTGTCGGCAAATTCCACTTCATAAACGCCAGCATCCCACTCTTCTACAATCGCGCCGACCTGACCGCGTTTCAAGCCGTATTCCGGCACGTCTTCTAGCAATGCGACCACATCATGTATTTTCATGCGGATTATCTTTCACATAGCAACTCGTCAAACGCGGAAAATCTTCGCCATTACGCACTATCCACGCACTACGGACAATGGCACTACCTAATGATGTCTTTAACTCAAAGTCTATCACATAGCGATGCCCGTAGGGAGTTGATTCTTGTGGGATAGCAGGATGCGTGCGGACAACGCTCAATAATTTTGATCGTAAAAACAAAGCGTCCTCGTGCGTCAAACCGAGTGCGGCCTTAAAAACTCGTGCCTTGTGTTTACCCGTCTCGTGTTCCGGATTCAACGAGTAACCGACCAGCTTTTCCACAGGCACAACTGCCCGATCACCGTTTGGTAGTTTTGCCATCTGCGGCGCTAGCTCCTTGAGGCAGGCTAGGTTTTATGACGAGATCATCGGGGGATTGTAGGGGCGCAATGGAACTGCGCCCCTGTGATGCGCCTACAGCCGACGCGCCAGCATGTGATAGCCGCCGTCGATGTCCAGCACCGCGCCGGTGACGTAAGACGACTGCTCATCGTCGAGCAACATCAGCGCGGGCGGCATCATCTCGCGGCTATCGGCCACGCGCCCGATCACCGTCTCGGCGGCGGCGATGTCGTCCAGATTAGGCACGAAGTTGTCTTGAATGAACTTGAATGCGGGGGTTAGCGTCGGTCCCGGGCTGATGCAGTTGACGCGGATGCCCTGCGGCGCGAGTTCCGCCGCCCAGACGCGGGTTAGGTGGATTAACGCGCTTTTGGTCGCGCCATAGACGCCGGTGCCCAGCGCCGGACTGCGCCCGGACGCCGACGACACGTTCAAGATACTACTGCCTTCGGCCTGTGCCAGATGCGGCACCGCCCAATGCGCCATGAGGATCGGCCCGCGCAGGTTGACGGCCAGCGAAGCGTCGATCTGCTCAATTGGCATCTGGCCGATAGCGCCCGCCAGACGGACGGCGGCATTATTCACCAGATAGTGCAACGCACCATAACGGCTAACGGTCTGCTCGATGATCTCGCGGGATTGGTCGGCGTCGGAGACATCACCGACGACATAATCCGCCTGCGATCCGAGCTTCTTGACGGCCTCTTGCAAGACGGCTTCGCGCCGCCCACAGACGACCACCCGTGCGCCCGCATTGACCAGACCTTCGGCGATAGCGTAGCCGATGCCTTCGCCGCCGCCGGTAATGATTGCTACTTTATCTGCTAAACCCATTTATGCACTCACCATTTAATCATGAAGGTGGTCGTTGCACCACCTAACTTACGGACAGGTTGTGATTCATCAATGCGGACAGTTAGCCGCGCATCTTCTGGCTTGTATTTACGGCAAAAGCTGAACATCGCGCCGTAGTCGAAATCATCCGGATACGGCTTTTCGGCCACCATCTTGATCTCACGATCTCCCAGCCGCGTATAATGCCAGTTACCGGCATTGCCGCGATGATTCATCTGATACGCCGCGTCATACATCGACATAATATCGTGAATGGTCTGGATGTCGGGCGGTAGCAGGATGGTTTCCGGTATCTTTTGGCCGATGCTGACCAGATCAAACATCGCGTTGATCGTGTCCGGCTCGGCCAGATCGCGGAAGAAATCGAGATATTTCTGCATCGGGTACCATGCTTCGGGGTCTACTTCTTCAATATCGTGCTTGGCGAGGATCGGTTGCCCGGCCTCTCCTAGCGCCAGCGTGACGGTACGAATAGCTGTGCCGATCACTTCTGCGTTGGGGTCGGGTGCTGTAAATTCTACTGACATGCTAAAAATCCTTTTGTTAGTTATAGCGCTGATGAAAAAATCGCCCCGCTTGTATGTTTTACCCCCCTCAGATACAATCGCAGAGAAATCACTGTGCGATAGCGCGGGGGAACAGGCTACATTGAGGCGTCGATTCCGCGACTACAAACGGTATTTTAACAGCGCATAAGAAAACGTCAAGCGATTGGTGGTTACGGTTATGTATCATTGGCCGTCAATCGCCATAACAAACGACGGTTTTTAAGGGTTAAAAAATATGGACATCATTTTTTTTCTGCTATTCGCGGTGAGCATCGTCGGCATCTATCTCGGGGTGCGGCGTGAACTAGCGCCGGTGGGCATGGTGGCCGGATTCGGCATTATGGCGTGTAGCATCACGATGATTTTATTCCTGTTGCAACGGGTAGATGTCGCCTTGCAGGGCGTCATCTTCGGGCTGATTATCGGCGCGGTGATGGCGATTGCGACGCTAGCCGTCGCGTGGTACTTCCACACGCAGGAGCGCGAGCAGGCATAATCCCCGCCTATCGCGCTAACGCGGGATGTCGCCGACCACCGGCACGCCCAACCGCCGCAGGTCTTCGCGCTCGCGCACCGACGAATCCATGTAATCGGCGAAGAAGACCAGCGCCAGACCGAGAAACAGCGCCACCCCCAGCCGCAAAAACGGCGCGAAGCGGTTGGTCAACGGGGGCGGCGCGGCGACGATGTGCGGATCGTCCAGCAGGATGATCTGTGCGGGCTGGCCGCCCAGTTGCGGCGCGAAATAATCAGCATGACCGGCCTGCAAAGCGGCGATCACCGCCCGCGTGATGTCGTTGAGTTCGTCCGCCGTGCCCGGCCAGCCGAGCGTGATCTGGCCGATGGCGCGGGCGCTATCCGAGACGATGGCTAGCCCGCCGATGTCGTCGGGAGAGTCGAGCGTGCCCGCGATTTCAGCGCGGAATGTGCCGGTGCGCGTCCACGCGGCGATGGCCTCCACCAGCTTGAACGACGCCTCCCACACGTCCTGCAAATCGCCTTCCAGCCCATCGAACGCGCCGCGCTCTTGCCCCGCCGTGTAGCGGAACGTCACGGTATGGCCGCCCGTCGTCGCGGTGCCATCCGGCAGTAAATCCGGGGCGACGAAAGCCGCCACCAGCGCCAACGGCACAGCGACCAGCCACCACCGCCGCCTGACCAATTTCAACAGGAGCTTTAATTCCATGCGTCGCTTAGTCTCCGCTTGTGTTTTCGGCGGGGCGCGGCTTCCACACCCACGCGAAAACCGGATTCGCCCGCGATTGCAGATGATCCAAAAAGCTGACCAGCAAGAAGCCGAACGCGACCAGCCCGACCACCATCAGCCATTGGCCGCCCGCCAGTTGGCCGCTATCGCTGACCACGCGCACACCGGCGTTCGCTTCGGACACGATCAAGCGCATCGAGCCGAGCATGAAGCCGACCAGCGCGGCAATCGTCACGTTTTCGTAGTGCTTCAATAGCCAGCTCAGCACGCGGGAGAACAGGACCAACCCGATCACCGCGCCCGCGCCTAGCGTGCCAATCGTCACCAGATCAAACGTCTTGACCGCGCCAATCGCCACCGTGTACTGCCCTAAAATCAGCAGGATGAACGAGCCGGAGATGCCGGGCAAGATCATGGCGCAAATGGCAATCGCGCCACTGAAGAACAGCATCAGCGTCCCGGATGGTACATACAGCGCTTCGTCGAACGCATCTTTGAATAGCTTCTGCCCTTCGCCGGATTGGATGGCGGCCTGAAATGCGGCCACTTCGTCGGATGGCGACGGGTACTCGGCTTGAGTCAGCGCGGTGATGAGTCCGGCTTCCGCCCGCGTGATGTCTTCCTCAGTGCCGAAGCGCACCGCGTCGATCATCTCGCCCACCGGATCAGCGCCGCCCGCGCTGAAGCCGGTCAGCACAAAGGCGAAAACAGCCGCGACCAGCAGGGCGGCCATCGCCACCGGCGACCAGCGCACCTTGACGCCAATCGCCACAATCGACGCGACGATCAACCCGCCGAAAAAGGCGAATATGAATGTCGGCTGTTCTTCTAGCAGGGTGTGTAACAAATTCGCCAGCAGGATGACCGCGCTAGCGATGCCCAGCAGAAGCGCCAGTATGAACCGATACGGCACGATTTCCAGCACGCGCCGGATGTCAAAGCGCAGGGCGGCGCGGATTGAATCGAGATTGACTGATTTAATGGCGTTAATCAGCGTGGCGTAAACGCCCAGAATAAAGGCCATCGTCCCGCCGGAAACACCGGGCACGACATCGGCGGCGCCCATCACAAAGCCGCTAAAATACAGCCGCAGATACTCGCGGATGCTTTGCGGTTTGGATAAATCTTCTTGAATCTGGTGCGTCTGATCGCTCATAATGAGATAACCACTCCATCGCGGTATATGTATAATGCGCGAATCTTGCACGAGTGCGGGCTAAGCGTCAATGGTCATTCGAATGGTTACGCGAAGTGCGTTAAAATCAATGGCAGATGATTGTTATGAGGCAAAAAGCTCATGCCATATATTGCGACAAACGAAGGTCAGCTCTATTACGCCGATCACCGCAAAGCGGATTCCACGCGGACGCCGGTCATCTTCGTACACGGGGCGGGCGGCTCGCGGCTGGATTGGCCGCCGGAATTGCGCCGCTTGCCCGCCGCCAACGCGATTGCGCTCGACCTGCCGGGACACGGTAACAGCCCGTCGCCCGGCAGAAGCGACATCCTCGATTATGCGCGGGTGGTGCTGGCGCTGATGGATGCGCTGGAAATCAAAGAGGCGATCATCTGCGGGCATAGCATGGGCGGCGGCATCGCGCAGACCGTCGCGTTGATCGCGCCGGAGCGCACACGCGGCATCATCTTGATCGGCACCGGCGCGAAGTTGCGCGTACATCCCGACATCCTCAACCGCGTGCGCGAGCAAAAGGCGGATGTCGTCACGCTGTTGCAGGATTGGATTTGGGCTGATCCCGCGCCGCCGGACGCCAAAGAGAACGCCTATCACGGCCTGATGAACACGCCCGCCGATGTGATCTACGGCGATTATCTGGCGTGCGATTCGTTCGACATCCGCGAGCAGTTGGGCGGCATCCGCGCCCCCGCGCTGATCTTCGCCGGAAGCGCCGACCTGATGACGCCGCACAAATTCGGCGAATATCTGGCGCAAAACATCCCGCACGCGCAACTGGTCACGATCAGCAACGGCGGCCACATGATGGCGCTGGAACAGCCGCAAAAGGTGGCGAGCGTCGTCGGTCAATGGCTGGATAGCGCGGTGATACGGGGGACGACTGATGCATCAAGTTAACCGCATGTGGCAACTGCTGAACGCGGCGGGCACGGTGCGCGACATCGCCCGCCACACGCGCACCTATCACTTCGCCGCCGCGCCCGCCACCACATTTTATCTGCGGACGGAGAGCGCCACCGTGCAGATTATCCGGTGGGTTAAGCCGTTGATCGAAGTGACCACGCGCTTGAATGGCGCGTTCGGCTGGCGCGTGCTGGCCGAACACGATGAGGTCGGCGTGTACGTGGCCGCCAAACGCCGCGCCGTCATCGGCACGCTATCCAGCGCGATATTTGAGGTGCGCTTGCCCTACGACGCGCACACCATCCTCAAGCTAGAGGCGTGCGACCTGCACATCGCCAACCTGAACGGCGAGATTCAGATTCCGGCGAATTTCATCACCCCGCAAGCGCCGGTCATGTTGTTGGGCGCGGGCGATGATGACTAGGGCGCGTGCTGGCGCACAAAATCAGCGACGGCGGATTGCCAATCGCGCAGGGTGATGCCGATGGCGGCGGCGCTGGTATTGGCTAAGACCGCATGGGGTGGCGGCGTGCTATCTCGCGGCCAATCAGCCAACGTGATCGGCGTGATCGGCGTGTCGTGCCATCCGGCGCAATCCAGCACATGCCGCGCAAAATCATAGCGCGAACACGCGCCGCCGTTGGTCAGGTGATAGACGCCATACCGCCCGCTATCGACCAGCGCGACCAGCGCCGTCGCCAGATCGACATTATATGTCGGCGTGGCGACCTCATCGGTGACGACGCGCAAAGGCTTGCCGCTTTGGGCGGCGTTGAGGATCGCGTGGATGAAATTGCGCCCGTTCTCGTCGAATAGCCACGCCGTCCGCACGATGAAATGACGCGGGTTGACCGCGACCACGCCGCGCTCGGCGGTCAGCTTGCTATAGCCGTAGGGATTGGCGGCGCGGGTGTCGTCATATTCGCGGTACGGGGCGGTCTGCTGGCCGTCAAATACCTCATTGGAGCTGATCTGCACGACGGCGGAGGATACCAGCGCGGAGGCGACAGCGACATTCTGAGCGCCGTAACCGTTGACGCGCAAGGCGCGTTCTGGATCGCGGGCGCACCCGTCTACATCCGTCCACGCCGCGCAATTGATCGCGATGTCGGGCGCGATGTCGGCAAACATCCGGCGCACCGCCGCGAAGTCGGTGATGTCCAGCGTATCGAGATCAACGCCGGTCACATCATAATCTGCGGCGCGTAGCGCGGCGACGACACGCCGCCCCAGCAGGCCATCCGCGCCGGTCACTATAGCCTTTTTCATGGCCGATTCTCCCCTTTTGCAGGCGATCAACGCCCGCGTAAATTCAGCGTCAGATAGTTGTCGTCCACCGAGATACTATGCAGGCGGTAACGATCCCCGCCCGCCTGAATCGCCAGATCGCGCAGGATGGCGTTGCCTTCACGCTCGATCTCGACGACCAGATCGCCCAGCGTATCGCCCAGACCGAACGGCAGACTGCGCGGGCTGTACGTCGTGCCCAGCACGTCCACGCCGGTCACGGTGAACGATGTGCCGGTGGTCGGCTCGACCTGTAGCACGATTCCCGCCCGTTGCCAGCCGAAGCCGGTGAAGGCGTCCGCGTAGACCACCGCCCCACCCGCCCGCAGGTCAATGTCGATGTTGCGGAATTGCCCGTCCCCGCTACGGCACAACGGCGAGCGCTCACGGCAGATCGCCATCAGTGCGGACTCGCTGAATGTGGCGGTGGCGGTCTGAGCGCCCGCGCCGGTCACGATCTGATATTCTCGCGATTCGATGTTGACCGTCTGCTGACCGAGCCGCCCCAGATCAACCACCACCTGACGCGGTGGCGTGACCGGATCGACGACGGCCAGCGTTGGCCGGATGGCGCGGGCGTCGAACAGGTCGCGGGTATCGCCGACGCGCTCCACGCCCAGCACGCCAAAGACCAGCGGCACCAGCACGCCGGACACATACAGCAGAAGAAACGCGGTGATGCTCAGCAGGCCGGTGATGAACACACAGCCAAACCCGAACAGACCTCTGTTCGGGCGGCGTGCTGATCGTGATGATGAATCATAGCGGTGAATATGGCGCGACATTATTTAGCGTAATCGACGGCGCGAGTCTCGCGGATGATATGCACTTTGATCTGGCCGGGATACTGCATCGTCTCCTCGATCTGGCGGGCGATGTCGCGGGCTAGCCGGATCGCGGATAGATCATCGACGGTATCGGGGCGCACGATGATTCGCACTTCGCGTCCGGCCTGTAGCGCGTAGCTGTATTCCACGCCGTCAAAGCTGTTGGCGATGTCTTCCAGCATCTTGACGCGCTTGATGTAAGCGTCCAGACTCTCGCGCCGTGCGCCCGGCCTCGCGCCGGAGATGGCATCCGCCGCCTCGACGATCAGCGCCTCGACGCACTCATGCGGGACTTCGTGATGATGCGCGGCGATAGCGTTGATGATGCGCTCGTCTTTGACGCCGTGCCGCCTCGCGAAATCCGCGCCGATCAGCGCGTGCGTGCCTTCGATCTCGTGGTCTATCGCCTTGCCCAGATCGTGCAACAGGCCGGCGGTCTTGCAGACGGTGACATCCGCGCCGAGTTCGGTGGCGATCATGCCGGCCAGATGCGCGGTTTCAATGGCGTGCGCGTGCTGGTTCTGGCCGTAGCTGGTGCGGAAGCGCATCACGCCGAGTAAGCGCATGATTTCCGGATGCAGGCCATGCACACCGGCTTCATAGGCGGCGCGTTCGCCCTCCTCTTTGATGACCTGCTCGACATCAGCGCGGGCATCATCAACCAGCTTTTCGATGCGTGCCGGATGGATGCGGCCATCAACGACCAGTTTGGTCATCGCTTGCTTGGCGACTTCACGGCGCACCGGGTCAAAACTGCTGACGGTGATCGCTTCCGGCGTATCATCGACGATGACATCGACGCCCGTCGCTAGCTCGAAGGCGCGAATGTTGCGCCCGTTACGCCCGATGATGCGCCCTTTCATCTCGTCGCTGGGTAGCGACACGACGCTGACCGCGATCTCGCTGACATGCTCCGAAGCCAGCCGTTGCACGGCCAGCGCGATGATGTCGCGGGCACGGGAGTCGGCCTGTTCGCGGGCTTCGGCTTCCACTTGCCGGATGATGCGGGCGATGTCGTTACGCGCCTCGTTTTCGGCGGCCTGTAGCAATTCGGCGCGGGCTTCGTCGCGGGTCATCTGCGCGATGACTTCTAGCTTGCTGTCCAGTTCAGCGAGGCGCTCTTGCTCCACCTTGCGGACATCGTTCTCGCGGCGGTCAAGCGCACTCTGGCGCTTGTTGAGCGTCTGCTCGCGGCGCTCCAGCCGTTCAACGCGGGCGTCGAGGTCATCGCGGCGACGTTGCAAGCGCTCCTCCTCATGGTCGAGGTCGCGCCGCCGCCGCTTGATCGTCTCCTCCGTTTCGGCTTGCAGATGGCGGACTTTCTCCTCACCATCGCGGACGACCTGCGCTGACTGCTCTTTGGCGGCCTCGCGGATACTCCGCGCTTCTTCTTCCGCCATTTGGCGGCTGTTGCGGCCTTGCCGATCCTGCCGGATGCGTAGGCCAAACACGCCAAGCGCGACACCTGCACCCAGCGCTATCAATGCGATTAAGATGGTTTCTACTCCCATACCGTTAACGGCGTGGCACGATGGCACACCCCGTCAACCTCCTTTCTTGTTTATCATGGTAACGATCCGGTTTAATGGCCGCCTCATTCGTCGTCATCCGGCGCGAAGAAGTCGCTATCCGGCGCGGCCAATTCATCTTTCAACTGCCTGATAACGTCGCGTATCACATCAAAACTAAAGCCGCGACGTTGCAGATAACTGCTCATTTTGTTCTGGAAGACCGGCGCGGTCAGCCCGCGCAGGCGTCGCGCTTTGTCGCTGGCGGCACGGTACGCGGCGTCGCGCTCGTCGTGGTCGTCCAGCGCCGCCTCGATGACGGCATCAGCCAGACCTTTACCGCGTAGCTCGTAGCGGAGCGCGGCGCGGCCACGCGGCTTGAACGTGTCGCGGTTGTCCACCCAATAGCGGGCGAAGGCGTGGTCATCCAGATAGCCTAGATATTCTAATTTCTCAATTGCGGCGTCGATTGTGGGAGGTTCATAACGCTTGCTGAGGTTATCGCGCACTTCGCGCACACTGCGCGGGCGATAGGACAGGAAGCGGGCGGCATGGTCAACGGCGCGTTGCACCGCGTCCTGACCGCGCAATTCGGCGATTTGCTCATCGCTTAGTTGTTGCCCTTTGCGAAGCTTGGCGGCTTCGATCAACGTCAGGCTGAACGCATAGCGATCATCCAGATAGACATTCACCCGTTTTTTATCACGCTTCTGCACTTCTAAAGCCGTGATAACATTCAAGCCACACCCCCGCAAAACACAAAAAACCGCAATCGACATCACGATTACGGCTGTGTGGTCGGAATCAACACCTATGACGTTGTGCCATTACGGCGGATAGGACAAGATATTGTCTGCGAAAAGACGAGTCTAAAAAAGACGATGCCTACAAACTAGACTTTTGACATACCTAAAAGATAACCTGCCGTAACGATAGCTCCTGAACGAATTCTGAAAACATTCGTGTATTTTTGTTGGCACACATCATCTGCCCCGTATCGGGCAGGGATTCTAAAACCTACAGCCGCTTTATAGGACTTATGCATAACTTTAATCAAAAATGACAGATTTATCAAGTCCCCCGCCGTTGTCGTGCATCAGGGCGCGGTTTAGAATAGGCGTCACGAACGAACAGACTGATGAAATCATCGAACGGGATTTATGGCAGACAAAAAACGGGTGCTGGTGACAGGTGGCGGGACATTTCTGGGTGACAACATCGCCGCCGCATTGATTGCCGAAGGCGCGGACGTGACCTTGCTGGTGCGTCCGGGCACGGAGGATCGGCTGGGGGTGCTGGCGCGGCGGGTGCGCTGGTGGTCGGCGGATGTATGGGATAGCGCCAGCCTGAAGGGACGCGCACGCGGCCACGAGCTGGTCATCAATACGGTGGGCAGTCTGGTGGCTGATCCCAGCAAGGGGTTGACGCACAATCGCCTCAACTTCTTCAGCGCACGCAATATCGCCGCCATGTGCATCAGCGACGGCGTGCCGGAGATGATCTTGTTGAGTAGCGCCTACGCGCCATGGCTCAGCCGTTCATACATCCAATCCAAACGCGAAGCCGAGCGCTACATCGTCCGCGTTGGCGTGCGCGGGACGATCATCCGCGCCCCGTTAACGTATGTGCGCCGCCAGCGCCGCGCCCCGTTCTTCGCGTTGATGACGTTGCTGGGCAGTGTGCCGCCGCTTTCGTGGAGCTTCATGGGGCGCATCGCGCCGATGCCGGTGGATGTACTAGCGCGGGGCGTGGCGCGGGTTGCCCTGCACAATAACCGCGACAAACGCATCTACTATGCGCGAGACTTACGGCGGCTGAACACGCCGGACGAGCTATCCCGCGACCTGATCGAGACGCCATCCGGCCCGCCACCGCCGCCCGCACCCGACACAGCGCCATCCGCCGACGACCAGACACCGGCTATCGCGCCGCGCCGTAGCCCGCTCGATTTTATGGACGAAGACGCGCCGTTCGGTTGGACGCCACCCGATGACCGCGATTGAGCGCGACACCGGCGCATCAATCCAACAGCATCAATCCAATAATTGAATATCCGCGCCGTATGCGGTCAGGCGCGAGTCGCCGTCGCGCAGAGTCACCGGCAGATCAACGTACATGCCGCCCGCCGGTTGCACATCGCCCATCTCGCCCAGTTGATACGCCTCTAACCGCAAGCGCACCTGATCGAATAGGCCGGGCACGATGGTCATGATCTGGTAGGCTTGCGCCCCGTCCAGCGCGAAGATCATATCTTCGGGCGCGTCCGGCTGGCCGTTCAACACGGTGACGCGCACCACCACTTCCGCGCCATCGTCGGGCACGTCGCCGGGATGAAAGCCGACGAATAGCGGCGCGGGCTGGTTGGCGGTGGCGCTGACGGGCACGGCGCACATCATCCGCCGCGAGACGGACGAGCGCCGACTGCTGGTTTTAGTCGGCTGGCCGCCGGTGGCCTCATCATAGGCCAGCAATTCGGCGATGACGCGCCCGCCGTTTTCGGTCACGCGGTAGATCAGACTGCCGTCCATCTGCACGTAGCCTTTGGTGACCAGACGGCGCATCGCCTTGTTGAACACGCGCTCGCTGAGGTCGAGCGTCTGCATGATCTGGTCGGCGGGCAGGCGGTCAGAGTCCGTGTTGCCGAACATGCGCAGGATGTCCCACGCGCCTTTAAGCGGCTCTAGCGTTTTAAGCTGAAATGATATTTCCATAAATGATTGGCCTTCCTGAAAGATGGCGATAGGTCTACGCTATGATTATAGACCAACCCGCACCGCAAACGCCAACGCGCCGACAGTTTCGCCCGTGCCCTGCGCCCCTGCTATTAACGAAAATGGCGCGGTATAATGGCCTGTATTACGACATCGGGCAATTATGCGTGTATAGATAACAAATTCAACAGACAGCAAGGGGGAGAACCCAATGAAGAATATCTGTGTGATCGGCACCGGCTACGTCGGCATCGTCAACGCCACCGGATTCGCCGATCTGGGAAATAAAGTGGTCACAGTCGATATTGACGAGCGCAAAGTCGAGATGCTCAAAGCCGGCCATATGCCGATCTACGAGCCGGGACTTAAGGAGATGGTCGAGCGCAACGTCAAAGCGGGGCGTCTGCACTTCACTACATCGTATGAAGAAGGCTTGCGCGACGCGCAATTCGTCTTCATCTGCGTGGGGACGCCGGAAGGCGTGGACGGCGAAGCCGATCTGCGTTATGTGCGAGCGGCGGCGGAGACTATTGCGCGTACCATGACGCGCTCACTCATCATCATCAACAAATCGACGGTGCCGGTAGGGACAGGCGACTGGGTGGCCGACATCGTGCGTAATACCCAGCCCAAGCCGATTGATTTCTCGGTGGTCAGTTGCCCGGAATTCCTGCGCGAAGGCGCGGCGGTGGCCGACTTCATGCACCCGGATCGCACCGTTCTCGGCTCGCTAGACCCGCGAGCATCGGAGGCCGTCGCCCAGCTTTATCTGCCGTTACGCGCTCCCATCGTGATGACCGACCTCCGCACCGCCGAAATGATTAAGTATGCGTCCAATGCCTTTTTAGCCACGCGCATCAGCTTCATCAACGAAATCAGCATCATCTGCGAGAAACTCGGCGCGGACGTGACCGAAGTCGCGCAGGGCATGGGCTTTGATAAGCGCATCGGCCATCACTTCTTGCAGGCCGGAGTCGGATACGGGGGCAGTTGCTTTGAAGGCGACGAGAGCATCTTCACCGTCAACGACGACGGAAGCGTGACCACGCGCACCTTGCAGGAATTATTCGACGCGCAAGACGGCATGACCACCCATGCGAACGTCGATATTGTCTCTACGTCGGGCGTCCGCGTGATGGCGTTCGACATGCAGACCGGATGCCCCGAAATCGCCGATGTGCTGACGGCGACGCGGCGTAAATACACCGGACAGATGATCGACATCAAGGCAACGATGGGGCGTTCGCTCCGTGTGACGGAAGATCATCCGGTCATCCGTTTTAGCGAAACCGGCTTTGACGTGGTGGAGGCGGGCAGGGTGCAGGCCGGAGACCGCATCGTGACATTGAAGCAGATGCCGCCACTGCCGCCCGCGCCGGAAGCCATTGACCTCATCGCGGCGTTAGACGGCACGGCGCTTGAGGCTGATGTGTACGTTTCACCCACCGATGACAGCTTCAGCGCCCAATATGAGCGCTACAAAGCCCACATCACGCCGGATATGCTCAAGTACCCGCACGACATCAAACGCTACAACCGGATGCCGCTAAAGCTGTTCCGCTATCTGGATAATCTGGGCGTGATCGACGTTCCGGCGGAAAAACTGGGACTGTACACGGCGAAGGGCGCGGCGACGAAGATCAACGCCGTGATTCCGGTCGATGCTGACCTCATGCGGCTGTTGGGCTATTACATCGCGGAAGGCTTCATCTCGTCCGATACCGGACGGGCGGGCGCACAGCGTCAGCGAATCGGCTTCTGCTTCCATGAGGACGAACGCGAATACATCGCGGATGTTCAGCGCATTTTAAGCAACTACGGCCTGAAATATACGGAACGCCACGCCACCAACGCGACAACAACGCTGGTATCATCCCGCGTGTTCGCGTGGTTCATCCGCGATGTGTTAGGGTGCGGCACGCGCTCCGAAGATAAGCAATTGCCCAACATCGCGTTCAACGTGGATGAGAGCTTGCGCTATGCGCTGTTACGCGGGATGTTTAGCGGCGATGGCGCGGTGACGACTGTGCAACAAAATAACCTGATGCTGGAATACGCGACGGTCAGCAAGAAGTTAGCGGACGCTACCCTGCTTCTGTTGCAGAGCGTCGGCATCACGCCGTCCGTGCGGGCGCGGATGATGAACAAGTCCACCATGCCAGCGTATATCATCCGCATTAGCGGCTACCGTCAAATCGACTTCGCCAGGTCGCTTTTTGGCGAGACGCGGCAAGCGCAGATCGAAGCACAGCTAGGCCGCTATCAGCGCGTCATCAAACAACACGGCTTTGAAGATTACGGTAGCTTCGACGTGCTGACCGTCAAGACCGTTGAAGCTAGTCCGGTGGCGATCGACGTGTACAGTCTGGAGACTTCGCTCCACACGTTCATCGGCTCCGGTGCGCTGTGTAACCATAACTGCTTCCCGAAGGACGTATCGGCGCTGGCTTATATGGCGCAAACACACGGGATGCACCCGCAACTTCTGCAAGCCGTCATGGAGATCAACGAATTTCAACGCCGCCACGTCGCGCTCAAGCTGGATGATCTGCTGGAAGGCGATCTGAAAGGCAAGACGATCGCGGTGTTGGGGCTGGCCTTCAAAGAGAATACCGACGACATCCGCGAATCACCGTCGCTGGCGATCATCCGCCACTTGCTGGAGCAAGGGGCGAGCGTGCGCGGTTATGATCCGGTGGCGATGGAAAACGCCTGCGCCGAGATTCCGGCGATCACCGCCTGCGATGATCCCTACGACGCGGCACAGGGCGCGGATGCGCTGGTCATCGCCACGCCATGGAACGAGTTCAAGCAGTTGGACATGGAGCGCATCAAGAACGCGCTCAAGACGCCGGTATTGCTGGACGGGCGCAACATCTACGAGCCGGAAAAAATGCTAGAGATGGGGTTCACCTATCGCGGCGTCGGGCGCGGCTACGACGGCAACGGCCTCACCGTGACCTCAACTGGCGATTAAGTCTCCGGCATTATAGAAATTAATCATGTAGGGGTGGGCGAAATCAGTGTTAAGCCCGCCCCGCATTTGTGTTACAATCGGGCGCGTTAACACCGTAAGATGCCGCAGAAGATCAAAGCGGGGGAAACGCGCTTGATATGATAAGCCAGCACACATTACAAAATGGCCTGACGGTCATCTTGAAAGAAGTCCACAGCGCACCGGTCATCAGCATGTGGACGGCGTACCGCGTCGGCAGTCGCAACGAACAGACCGGACAAACTGGCATTTCCCATTGGGTTGAACACATGCTATTCAAAGGCACGGCACAGTATCCCGTCGGGGTACTGGATCGGCTGATTGACCGCGTGGGCGGCCAGTGGAACGCCTATACCGATAGCGACTTCACCATGTACTACGAGACTCTGCCCGCCGAGCATATCGACCTCGCGCTGTCGGCGGAGGCGGATCGCATGGTCAACGCGCTATTTGATCCCGAAGAAGTGGAACACGAGCGCACCGTCATCATCAGCGAGCGACAGGGCGCGGAGAATTCGCCGGTGTTCTGGTTGCGCGAGGAATTACGCGCCGCCGCCTTCCGCGTGCATGGCTATCATCACACGATCTTAGGCGACATGGCCGACCTGCACACCATCAGCCGCGATGATCTGTACAGCCACTATAAACGCTATTACGCGCCATCAAATGCGGTGCTGGTACTGGTCGGCGCGTTCGATAGCGCCGGGATGCTGAAGAAAGTCGAAGCGACCTTCGGCGCGATTCCGGCGGGCACACCGCCGCTTTGCTTCTGCCGCGCCGAGCCACCCCAGCAAGGCGAACGCCGCGCCCACGTCGAGCGCCCGGGCACGACAGCCTTCGCGGTGATCGCCCATCGCGCCCCACCGGCCACGCATCCCGACTGGTTCGCGCTGGATATGCTGGATAGCATCCTGACCGGGCCGGGCGGCGAACTGGATAACAAGACCAGCCGACTATATAGCGCGTTAGTCAAAGATGAAATCGCGGTCAATGTCGGCGGCGGCCTGTCGGAGAGCATCGACCCGTATCTGCACAGCATCTCCGTCACGCTACGCGACGGGCGCACGCACGCCGAAGCGGAGGCCGCCATTCTGCGCGAGATCGAACGCATCCAGCAGGAAGGCGTCAGCGCGGCGGAATTAGCCCGCGCCCGCAAGCAAGCCCGCGCCGTGTTCGCCTACGAGACGGAGAGCGTCACCAATCAAGCGTATTGGATCGCACAATCCGCGATGCTGGGCGATTTAGACTGGTACGAGCGCTATCTGGAACGGCTGGACGCCATCACGCCCGATGATATACAGGTCGTCGCGCAGACCTATCTACAACGGCAAAATCGCGTGGTCGGCTGGCTGATCCCTACCGGATTAGCCGACACGGAGGCTGATGAATGAGCGCCAGACCCGCCGGATTCCGCCTGCCGGATGCGGATAGCATCCACCGCGTTCGCTTCGACAACGGGCTGACACTGCTGTTCTACCCGACGCCGCACACGCAGTCCGTCGTCATCGCTGGATCGCTGGACGCGGGCGCGACCTTCGAGCAAGGCGACATCGATCACGGGCTGGCGAGCATGACCGCCGTCGCCCTGCTACACGGCACACAAAGCCGCGACTTCAACACCTTGCACGCCGAGCTAGAAGACATCGGCGCTGATCTGGGCTTTATCTCCGGCCTGCACAAAGTCGGCTTTAGCGGCAAGGCATTGGCCGAAGACCTGCCGACGCTGATCGAAATTCTAGCCGACGTGTTGCGCCGCCCATCCTTCCCGCCGGAGGAAGTATCGCGGGTGATGGGCGAGCGGCTGACCGCGCTCAATTATCTAGCGCAGGATACCGGCTACCGCGCCGCGCAAGCCTTCCGGCAAATGTTGTATCCGCCCGATCACCTGTATCATCGCGGCACACGCGGCCGACCGCACACCATCGAGCGCATGACCCGCGACGATCTGGCGGCATTCCACGCCGCGCATTATGGCGGGCGCGGCATGATCCTGTGTGTGGTCGGCGCGGTAGATGTCGCGCAGGTTTCAGCCATCGTCGGCGAGCATCTGGCCGACTGGCAGACGCCGCACCAGCCACAACCGCCCGCGCTCCGGCCATTGCCCGCGCCAACCGGAAGCGAACAGCGCTTCGTGCCGGTATCCGGCAAAAATCAAGCGGATATTTTGATCGGCGTGGCCGGGCCGCCACGCACCGCGCCGGATTATCACGCGGCCATGCTGGGGAATAGCGTGCTGGGCGTGTTCGGGATGATGGGCAGGGTTGGCGCGTCGGTGCGCGAGCGCGAAGGACTGGCGTACTATGCCGGTAGCCGCGTGAATGGCGGCTTCGGGCCGGGCGCATGGCGCATCAGCGCGGGCGTTGATCCGGCGGATGTTGAACGCGCCATCGCGCTATGTCGTGCGGAGATTGAACGCTTCGTCAGCGAGCCGGTCACGCCGGAAGAATTGGCCGATAGTCAATCGTATTTCGTCGGCTCACAGCCGCTACAACTGGAACACAATGACGGCATCGCCAACGCGCTACACAATATGGAAAGCTACGGACTCGGCTTGAACTATCTGGCCGACTACCGCGAGATCATCTACAGCATCAGCGCCGACGACATCCTCAAGACGGCACAGCGCTATTTCCAACCGGAAGCGATCAAGATCGCCATCGCCGGATCATGACGCGCAAAATCGGGCGCAATGGTGCATTGCGCCCCGACAAGTTTTGATCCCCGCGATTAGCTCAGGTTCTCGAAGATACCCGCCGCGCCCATGCCGCCGCCGATGCACATGGTCACCATGCCGTATTGCGTATTGCGGCGTTTCATCTCATTCATCAGCGTGACGGTCAACTTCGATCCCGTCGCGCCTAGCGGATGCCCCAGCGCAATCGCGCCGCCGTTGACGTTCAGGCGCTCGGTGTCGATGTCCAGTTCGCGGACGATTGCCAGCGATTGCGCGGCGAACGCCTCATTGAGTTCGATCAGGCCGATGTCGTCCAGCTTGAGGCCGGTGCGCTTGAGCAGTTTGGGGATCGCCACAATCGGCCCGACGCCCATCACTTCCGGACGCACGCCGCCGACATTGAAGCCGACGAAACGCACTAACGGCGTTAAGCCGAGTTCTTCCGCTTTCTTGCGCTCCATCACCACGACACCCGCCGCGCCATCACTCAACGGGCTGGAATTACCCGCCGTGACGCGCCCATTCTGCCGGAACACCGGACGCAGTTGATTCAAGCCTTCGACGGTTGTCTCGCGGCGCAGATGCTCGTCTTCGTCCAGACGCATCTTGACCACAGACGGCAAGCCGTCCTCACCGATGACCGTCTCTTCCCACTCAAACGGCACGATCTCGTCTTTGAAGCGCCCGCCGTCAATCGCCGACGCCGCTTTCTGGTGGCTCTGATACGCGAATTCGTCCATGTCTTCGCGGTTGATGTTGTATTCGTCGGCCACCCGTTCGGCGGTGTGTCCCATGCCCATGTACACGTTCGGATCGTTCTCCGCCAGATACGGATTCGGGCTGAGGTGATGGCCGGTCATCGGCACCAGCGACATCGTTTCCGCGCCGCCCGCGATGACCACATCCGCGCCGTTAGCGATGATGCGCTCGGCGGCGATGGCGATAGTTTGCAGGCCGCTAGAGCAAAAGCGGTTGACGGTCTGCGCGGGGACATCCACCGGCAAGCCCGCCCGTATGGAGACGATGCGCCCGAAGTTCATGCCCTGCGAACCTTCGGTCATGGCACAGCCGATAATCACGTCGTCGATCTCCGACGGGTCAAGTTTGCCTTCGGTCTGGCGCAGTAAATCTTGAATGACTGCCGCCGCCATGTCTTCTGAACGCACGTTTTTGGTGATGCCGCGCACCGCTTTGCCGACAGCCGTCCGTGCGCCTGCTACAATTACTGCTTCTCTCATGATCTCTTCGCCCTTATTCACTAAATTTTTGGTCAGAATTATATTTTTACGGCGGGGACGCCGCACGCCCCCGCCGTACATTCCGCGCCGCCTAGTTGCGTAGCGGCTTATTGGTCTGTAGCATGTGCATGACGCGCTGTTGCGTCTTCTCCTGCATCATCAACTCGACAAAGACCTGACGCTCCAGATCAAGGATCAATTGTTGATCGACCCATTGCGGCTCGCTCAACGCGCCGCCGGTCAGGATGTAGGCCAGCCGCTTACCGATGAACACGTCATAATCGGAGGCGTAACCGGCTTCGCGGAATTGCTCCAACCCCAACAGCATCGCGGCATAGACTTCCGCCCCCGCCGCGTAGACTTTTTCCGGCTGGCGTGGCTCGTATGTCTTGGAGAGTGCCAGCGCGTATTGTTTGGCTTCGCCCAGCAAGCGGGCGCGGTTCATCACGATCTTGTCATTCGGCCCCAATAAGCCCATGTTGCGAGCTTGCTTGGCGCTCTCGCTGACCTTCGCCGTCGCTATCGCCTCGAAAATCTTCTGCATGGCTGGCAGGACATACGCGCCGGTGACCGCCAACGGATTGACCACGCGCCGCACCAACTCTTTACAGCCCGCGCCCGCCGGTATCAGCCCGACGCCGACTTCGACCAGTCCGGCGTATAGCTCGATGTGGGCGACGGTGGCCGTGCCCGCCATCATCATCTCCGCGCCACCGCCCAGCGCCATATTAAACGGCGCGGTGATGACCGGCTTCGGCGCGTAGCGGAGCGCTTGCGTCAGGTCTTGCAGGCGCTTAATCATTTGCTGGATGCCTTCGACGCCACCGGCCATGCTATCGGCCAGATTCGCGCCGATGGAGAAGCGCTCGGCGTCGTTGCTGATGACCAGCGCGACATAAGCCGGATCGTCCAGCAACTCCAGCGCCCGCCAGCCCATATCAATGAATTTCGCGGTGATGGTGTTTTGCTTGCTGGTGAATTCCCACAGCAGAACGCCGTCGCCCATGTCGTATACTGCGCCGTCTTCGTTGGCGTCCAACTGCTTACCGTCGGCGCGGAGGTCGGCAATCGTGATTTCCATCGGATCGCGCTCTAGCGGGACGTAATCCATCGCGTTCACGTCGAAGTAGCCGACGACTTTGCCGTTCGCGTCGCGCTGATAGAACGCGGTGTAGCCTTTATCGACCATCTGCTTGACCCAATCGGCCACCGGATAACCGGCTTCCTCAAACGCGGGCACGGTCTCCGCGATGCCGATGGCGTCCCAGATTTCGAACGGGCCGAGTTGATGGCCGAAGCCCCACTTCTGCGCGTTGTCGATGTTGACGATGTTATCGGTGATTTCCGGCACGCGATTTGACGCATACGCCAGATAGAAAGCGTGGTGATGCCACAGGAATTGACCGGCGCGGTCATCGGCGTTCATCATCAAGCGGATGCGCTCGCCCACCGGCTCGACCTTGCGATGCTGGCCGACGCTCTCGAAACGCGGCTTGGTCGGCGGCTGATATTCTTTGGTTTGCAGGTCAAGCGCCCATAGCGCCTTACCGCCATCATCGCCACGCCGCATCTGATAGAAGCCTTTGCCGGACTTGCGCCCCAGCATCCCGTTATCCAGCATGTACTGGCTGAGTTCGGCGGCGGCGGGATGCGCCAGCACGTCGCGCTGGGGATCGTCGGGGATGGCATCATACAGGTTGCGCGACACGTACACCGCCACATCGAAGCCGACCAGATCATTCAGGTTGAATGTCGCCGTCTTGGGGCGTCCGATTAGCGGCCCGGTGATCGCGTCCACTTCTTCGACGGTGTAGCCATGATCCAGCGCGTAATTCATCGCCTGCATCCCGACCATCGACATGAAGCGATTGCCGATGAAGTTCGGCTCGTCCTTGGCGATGACCACGCCTTTACCCAGATTGACGGTGGCGAACTCTTGTATGAATTCGACGATGGCCGGATCAGTCTCCGCTAGCGGGATGATTTCCAGCAGGCGCAGGTAACGCGGCGGGTTGAAGAAGTGCGTGCCCATGAAGCGCCGCTTGAAATCCGCGCCGAGTCCTTCGGCGATCTTGTGGATGGGCAGGCCGGATGTGTTGGTGGTGATGATGGCGTTGGGGTTGGCGACTTCGGCCAATTTCGCCATCAAGCTCTGTTTGATGTCCAGACGTTCGACCACGACTTCGATGATCCAGTCGGCATCGGCGGTCTTGCCGAGATCGTCGTCGATGTTGCCAATGCTCACGCGGTCTAGCACCGCGTCCTCGAATAGTTGCGGCGGGCGCATCTTCTTCAGGCTCTTGAGGTTGCCCTCCACGATGGCGTTACGCTTGCGCGGCGAGTCGCCGGGTTGCGTATCTTTGGCGGGGATGTCCAGTAGCAAGACATCGACACCGACGCCAGCCAACAACGTCGCAATGCCACCGCCCATCGTGCCGGAACCAATGACGACAGCTTTATTGATCGCGTAGCTCATTTTTTACCTTTCTTCAAAAAATGTTTTTAGGCATCTGATTTAATTAAACGATGATTTGATTTTACCAGATCGGACGAAGTGTGCCACACATTTCTGAGATTAAAGCCTGATGATAGTCAAACCCGAATCCTGAAAGACCGCTTTTGACCCTTTAAGACCTTTACAGGCCGACCCTGCTATGCTATGCTTTGTTGCGCCGCCGATACAATCACACGGAGGGACAAAGCATTGGCGTCATTGATAGAGACACAACCATACAATTTTGACATGAAGCGGGCGCAATCCGCACGCGGTCTGGCGGGCATCATCCGCCTGATGGACGGCTTCCGTCTGCACTACGCGGGCGCGATCAGCGCGCTGGCGATTTCCAGCATTGCGCGGACGGCTGGCCTGCTGTTGATCGGCTGGGTGGTGGACGATCTGCTGTCGCCACAGGCCACGCTGATTGACATGACCGCCGGACTCGGCCACATCCTCCCGCAGACGGTGAACACCCTGCGGCCAGATTTGCCGTCGCTGTTGCCGTTGGCGGCGCTGGCCTTCCTGTTGCTATCGCTGGTACAGGGTGGCTTCAGCTACTTTAGCGGACGGTGGGCGGCGTACACGGCGGAGCGCATCGCATGGCGCACGCGCAACTATCTGTTCGACCATCTACAACGGCTATCGTTCAGCTACCATGACCGGATGCAGACCGGCGAGCTATTGCAACGGGCGACATCCGACGTGGACGCCATCCGCCGCTTTTACGTGGAACAGGGCGTCGGCATCGGGCGAATTCTGGTGATGTTCGTCGTCAGTTTCGCCGGAATCATGATGTTGTCAACGCCGCTAGCGCTGTTCTCGATTCTGGCCGCGCCGTTCTTGATCGCGGTGTCGTGGTATATGTTCGGCAAGATCGCCCGCAAGTATGAGGAACTGCAAGATCAAGAGGCGAAAGTCTCCGCGACATTGCAGGAACATCTCAGCGGGGTGCGCGTGGTGCGGGCGTTCGCCCGTCAGGAACACGAGATCGAGCGCTTTGAAGGCGACAACTGGCGGCAATTCGAGCGCGGCAAAGAGCTATTGATGCTCAACGCATTGTATTGGCCGATGACGGACCTGATTACCAGTGTCCAACTTGTGCTGGGCGTTTTGCTGGCCGGTTACATGGTGATCGACGGCACGATCAGCGTCGGTGATTTCGTCGCCTACGTCGGACTGGTCGGCGCGTTGATCGGCCCGTTGCGGCAGATCGGGCGGCTGGTGGTGCAGGCCGCGCAGGGACTCGGCTCTTACAAGCGCGTCATGGAAATCGTGACGCAGGAGCGCGAAGAACTGCACGAAGAGACTGCCCCGCCGGTGCGCGATGTGGTCGGCGAGGTCGAATTCGAGCGCGTCAGCTTTCGCTACGACTCGGCGACGCCGGTCTTGCACGACGTCAGCTTTCGGGTTCGCCCGGGACAGGTCATCGCCATACTGGGCGGAACGGGCGCGGGCAAGACATCGCTAGTCGGCCTGCTCCCGCGCTTCTACGATTACACGTCAGGCGTCATCCGGCTGGATGGCGTCCCGCTAGAAGATTATCCGCGTGCGTTCCTGCGTGAGATCATCGGTCTGGTAGAGCAAGAGCCGTTCCTGTTCTCGCGCTCCATACGGGAAAACATCACGTATGGCGTCGGGCGCGATGTCAGCGACGAAGAAGTATTCGAGGCGGCGCGGATGGCGGCGGTGCATGATGTCATCCGCGACTTTCCGCAGGGCTATCAGACGATGGTCGGCGAGCGCGGCGTGACGCTATCCGGCGGGCAGAAACAACGCATCGCGCTAGCGCGAACCTTGCTGAAGAATCCGCGCATCCTGATTCTGGACGACGCGACAAGCTCGGTAGATACCGAGACGGAGGCCAGCATCCGCGATGCGTTGCGGGCGCGGGGCGAAGCGGTGACGACGTTCTTGATCGCGCATCGCGTGACGACGCTGATGCACGCCGACATCATCCTTGTGATGGCTGATGGGCGCATCGTGCAAAGCGGCACGCATGAAGAATTGATCGCGCAGGATGGCATCTATCGGCAAACGTACCGGATGCAATCACGGATTGACGAAGAGTTGGAAAGGGAAATGGCGGATGTCGAATGAGATTCGCTTTGAAGAAGCGGAATACGTATCACAGAATAATAGCGGCACGCTGGTTCGCATTCTCGCCAGCATCCGCCCGCATTGGAAATGGGCTGTCGGCTTTCTGGTGGCGATCAGCATCGTGTCGTTCATCGAGGCATACTTCAATATCGTCAGTATGCGGATCATCGACGAGGCGCTAATCCCGCGAGACACGGAGCGTCTGCTGGAATTGATCGTCCTGTACGCGGTCTTGCATGTGGTTTTCGTCATCAGCGTCTTCGTGTTCATCGCGCTATGCGGCATACTCGGCCAGCGCGTGATGTATGACCTGCGTAAGCAGATGTTTGAACACATGCAGAAGTTATCGTTCTCGTACTTTGACCGCACGCCGGTAGGCTGGCTGATGTCGCGGGTGACTTCGGACTCGTCGCGCATGGCTGATCTGGTGACGTGGGGCTTGCTGGATGTGACGTGGGCGACGCTTAACATCACCACCGCGTTGATCTTCATGTCGATGATTAACTGGCAGTTGACGATTCTGGTCATGCTGATGTTGCCGGTGTTGCTGTACGTGGCGATCTGGTTCAAAAAGCGGATTCTGGTCGAGTTCCGCGAATCGCGCAAGCTGAATTCCAAGATCACCGGCACGTACAACGAGAGCATCAGCGGCGTGCGGATCACGAAGGCCAACCGCCGCGAGGCGGCCAACCTGCGCGACTTCGACGGCCTGACCGCGCCGATGTATCGCTCGTCGTTTAAGGCGGCGTGGCTGTCGGCGCTGTTCCTGCCGGTGGTGCAGATCATCAGCGCGGGCGGCGTGATGGCGGTGGTGTGGTTCGGCGGGTTGCAGGTCGGTGACGGCATCACCATCGGCGGTATACAGGCGTTCGTGTCTTACATCACGTTCATGATGTGGCCGATTGAGGATATGTCGCGGGTATATGCCAGTATGCAACAATCGGTAGCGTCGGCGGAGCGCGTGTTCTCTCTGCTGGACGAACAGCCGGACATCACCGACCGTCCGAACGCGACTGATCCGGGCACCATCGTCGGCGACATCGAATTCGACGGCGTGACGTTCTACTACGAGCCGGAAAAAGCGGTGCTGACCGATTTCAACCTGACGGTGAAACAGGGCGAGACAATCGCGCTGGTCGGCCCTACCGGACACGGCAAAAGCACCATCGTCAATTTGATCTGCCGCTTCTATGAACCGCGTGAAGGCGCGATCAAGTTCAACGGGCAGGACTACACGACGATGCCGCTACACGCCATCCATTCGCGCATCGGCATGGTGCTACAGACGCCGCATCTGTTCTCCGGCAACATCCGCGAGAACATCCGCTACGGGCGGCTGGACGCCACCGACGAAGAAGTGGTCGAGGCGGCGAAGTTGGCTGGCGCACACCCGTTCATCAGCGAGCTAGAAAACGGCTACGATGAGCCGGTAGGCGAAGGCGGCGTCTTGCTCTCCGTCGGGCAGAAGCAGTTGATTAGTCTGGCGCGGGCGGTGCTATCACAGCCGGAACTGTTCATCATGGACGAGGCGACAAGCTCCGTCGATACATTGACCGAAGCGCTGATTCAGCAAGGCATGGATCATCTGATGGACGGGCGCACCAGCTTCGTCATCGCGCACCGGCTGAGTACCATCAAGCGGGCGGATCGCATCATCGTGATTCAGCACGGCAAAATCGCGGAGATCGGCACACACGCCGAACTACTGCGCCAGCGTGGTCACTACTACGAGCTATACACCCAGCAATTCAAGGCGCAACGGCAGGAGCAATATCAAGCGCCCGTCACCACGCTCGCCGCGCAATAACCACCCCAACGGACAACCCAACACGGAAACGGGGGCGCAATCCATCGCGCCCCTACACCGTTTACGCTATTCATCATGCTATGCTAAAATCATAGGCTATTCGTGGATAGAGGGCTAACGTATTGCGCCGGATTATCATTTTTTTGACTTTAACGCTGGCTTTGCTGGGCATGATTCACCTGAATCAGATGGCGCAGAGCTGGCATTATGTCGTCCCGGCAGAAGATGACGAACTGTTATACGCCACGTCATTTGATGGCGCGGCGGATGACTGGCTACAGGATGAACGCGGGACATTCAGCCATATTGTCGATGATGGCGTATTGCGTATCATCGCCAACGTCGGCGGCGTCGCCCCGTATTCGGTGGTACAGCCACACTTTGACCGCTTCGACTTCTCCGTACAGGCGCAAATCATCGAAGGTGACTTCGCGGGGGGCAACAACAACGCTTTCGGCATCATCTTCCGGCGGGCGTCCCCGCGTGATTATTACGTTTTGCTGATAAGCGGCGACGGGTACTATCGCGTCCTGCGCGAAGCGGACGGCACATCACGCGAGATCAGTACATGGCATCCGTCGGACGCCATCCGGCAGGAGGCGGGCGCGGTCAATCATCTGCGCGTGGTCGGCGTGGCGGATCGCTTCGCGTTCTACGTCAACGACACGCGCCTACCGCTGTGCATCCCCGATGATCCCGACGGCGCGAGTACCATCAATAGTTTCACCGGCGAATGCGTGGCCGGGACGTGGCAGGAGACGCTGACCGACGCGCATCACCCGAGCGGCCAACTGGGAGTCGTGGTTTCGGCGGATTCTGCCGGACGCCCGCCGGGAGGCCAGCCGGTGATCGTCGAGTTCGATAACGCCATCATCACCGGCGCTAGCGATTTTACGGAAGACACACCATGAAAGTACATTTGAGGATGCTGGGCTGTCGCTTGAATCAAGCGGAAATCGACGCGATGGCGCGGCAATTGCTGGCCGGTGGGCATGAAGTGGTGGACGATCCCGCCGAAGCCGATCATTACATCGTCAATACCTGCGCGGTGACGACAGACGCGGGCAAAGCCAGCCGCAAGCTCATCCGCGAGTTGCACCGCGCCAACGCCGACGCGCAGACCACCGTCACCGGATGCTATGCTCAGATCGCGCCGGACGACATCGCGGTTCTGCCCGGCGTCAGTCGGGTGATCGACAACACCGGCAAAGATCAGATCGTGACGGCGATAACCGGCGTCGCCGTCCAGCCCTTCGACGACGAGCCGATCACCCGTGACGCGGCATTGCCGGGCGCGGCGGGGCGCACACGAGCATTCGTCAAGGTGCAGGACGGATGCGACAACGCCTGTACATTTTGCATCACCACCGTCGCACGCGGCGCAGGCCGTAGCCGCCCGTTGACCGAAGTGGTGGACGAAATACGCTATCTGCACGCTAGCGGCTATCAAGAGGCGGTACTGACCGGCGTGCATCTGGGCAGTTACGGCCACGATCACGGGCAGGCGGACGGCCTCAAGCAACTGGTAGACGCCATCCTAGCCGATACCGACATCCCGCGCCTGCGATTGTCATCGCTGGAGCCGTGGGACTTAGCCGAAGGCTTCTTCGACCTGTGGCAGAACCCGCGCCTGTGTCGTCATTTGCACCTGCCATTACAAAGCGGATGCGACGCCACGCTGAAGCGGATGCGGCGCAACACCACACAGGCGGAATTCAGCGCGTTGATGGCCGCCGCCCGCGAGCGCATCCCCGATGTCGGCATCACGTCCGATGTGATCGTCGGCTTTCCGGGCGAGACGGACGATGAATTCGCGGCTAGTCTGGCGTTCATCGAAGCGATGGACTTCGCCGGATTGCACGTTTTCCGCTATAGTCGGCGTCCGGGCACGCCCGCCGCCCGGATGCGCGATCATCTGCCCAACACGGTGAAGAAAGCCCGCAGTCAGCGCTTGCTGGCGCTGGCTGATAGCATGGCCGCCCGCTTCGCGGAGGCGCAGATCGGGCGCGGTGTGCGCGTGCTGTGGGAGCAAGTCAGCGCGGCGACGCCGGACGGTTTTGTGAATGTCGGGTATACTGATAACTATATCCGCGTGCGCGGGACGCATCCGCGCCCGTTGACCAATCACATCACCGGCGGTCACGGCTTGCATTATGACGCCGAGAACGGCCAGCTCATCGTCGATGTACGGATTGAGGATTAAGCCCTCATCCTAAATCCCTCTCCCAATCACCGCTTCGCGGCTGGAAGAAGGACTTCAAGGCATGGTTTTCTCCCCTTCTCCCAGCGTAGCGTTTGGGAGAAAGGGGCGGGGGATGAGGGCAAAAGGCGGTAAAATCAATCGGCAAACAGCATCATAAACAGCCATTACGACCTATCTATATCAGGAGAGAGCAACCATGCAAGACCCCAGACCGGCGCTAGCGGATGCGCTGAAGGCGGCCATGAAGAACAAAGACTCTGCCCGCCGCGATGTCATCCGCAACCTGAACGGCGCCATCAAACAGGCGGAAATCGACGGCCAGCATGAACTGAGCGCGGAAGATGTCGTCGCCATTTTGCAAAAAGAAGCCAAGAAGCGGCGCGAGAGCATCGACGAATACGGCAAAGCGGGGCGTGATGATCTGGTCGCGGGCGAACAGGCCGAACTGGTCATCATCGAGGAATTTTTGCCGCAACAAATGGACGAAGCGCAAGTGATCGCCATCGTGCAGGCGGTCATCGCCGAAGTCGGCGCGACCTCTCCGGCGGATATGGGCAAGGTGATGGGGCCGGTCATGGCGCAAGTCAAAGGCGTGGCCGATGGCAAGATGGTTAACCGGATCGTGAAAGAACAGTTAGGCTAACGTGATGATCGGCTGGGCGGCGCGACAGATCGCGCGTTACCTTGACCTGACAGAAGAACGGGCGACGCGCCTGCTGTGGCGGGTGGTGGCAACTTTGTCGGCGCTGGGATTCGTGCTGGTCGGCACCGCTATTCTCGCATTCGAGCCGATCTTCTTCGGGCAAGAGGAGGCCGACGGCTTTCAGGTGGGGCGCATCATCCAGCAGGATGTATTCGCGCCGGAGTCGGTCTCTTTCACCAGCGCGGTACTGACCGAACAGCGCCGCCAGCAAGCGGTGGAGGATGTGCGCCCGATCTTCAACACGCCTGATCCATCCGTCGCCCGCCAGCAGATCGAGCAGGCGCGGCGTATTCTGGATTTCATCGGCAACATTCGCGCCGACCCGTACAGCACGCAGGAGCGCAAAATCAGCGACGCGGAGCAAATCACCACGCTGAATCTGCCGCCGGTGACGCTGGTGCAACTATTCGAGATCGACGACAGCACATGGCAGGACATCGACTCCGAGATTCTGGCGATTTTAGAGCGCGTCATGCGCGATGAGATCAAATCCGCCGACCTGTCGCGCATCCGTTCCCAACTCCCGACACAGGTCAGCGTGCGCTTTAATGACCCGCGAGAGATTGACGTGGTGGTGTCGGTGGTTAGCGATCTACTGCGGGCGAATACGACGGAAAACGTCGAGGCCACCGAGCAGGCGCGGCAGGAGGCGCTGGCCGCCGTCAGTGAGGAGACGCGCAGTTTCGAGGCCGGACAACTCATCATCGCCAGTGGATCGCGCATTAGTCAGGCCGACTATGAAGTGCTGGAACAAATCGGCCTGCTACGCACCGAAGAGCGCCAGACGCAAGCGATCATCCGCGCCTTGTTAGCCAGCGTCATCGCGCTGGTCATCATGGGGCTGTACGTGGCGCGTTTCCGTCCCGGTCTGCTCCGCGATGAACCGGCATTGTTGGCGTTGCTGGTCGGGCTGTTCATGGTGACGCTGGCCGGGGCGCGGCTGGGTATGTCCGGCGAGATGTACCTGTATCCCGCCGCCGCGCTGGGCTTGCTGTATGTGGCCGTCGTCGGCGCGGAAATCGCCATGATCGGCATGATCGGGCTGGCGTTCTTGATCGGGATTATGGTCGGCGGCGATCTGGAAATGATCGTTTTCGTGGCGGTGGGCGGCATCATGGGCATCTTGAACCTGCGCCACCCGGAACGCCTGAACAGCTTTTTCATCGCCGGTCTGGTGGTGGCGGTGGGCAATGTGGCGGTGGTGTCGCTCTTCAACTTCAACCCCGCCGAAGCCGGACAAGCCAACGAACTGCCGCTTCTGGTCGTGTTCGGGGTGATGAACGGCATCCTGACCGCCGCGACAGCCGTCGCCGCGCTGTATGTCATCACGATGGCGTTCAATCTGCCGACGGCGCTCAAATTGGTCGAACTCAGCCAGCCGAATCAGCCGCTATTACAGCGCCTATTGCGCGAAGCGCCGGGCAGTTACCAGCATTCGCTACAGGTGTCGAACCTGTGCGAGCAGGCGGCCAACGCCATCGGCGCGAATGCCGAACTGGTGCGCGTGGCGGCGCTGTATCACGACATCGGCAAGATGTTGAATCCGGTCTTTTTCACCGAGAACCAGACCGAAGGCAGTAACCCGCACGACACGCTCAATGATCCGTATCGTAGCGCCGACATCATCATCGGCCATGTGACCGAAGGCGACGAGCTAGCGCGGCAGTATCGCCTACCCCAGCGCATCCGCGATTTCATCCGCGAGCATCACGGCACATCGCAGGTGTACGTGTTCTATCAACAAGCGATCATCATGGCCGGGGAGGACGAGAACGAAGTAGACATCGCCGAATTCACGTATCCCGGGCCGCGCCCGCGTAGCCGCGAGACCGGCATCATGCTATTGGCCGATGGATGCGAGGCCGCCATCCGCGCCCGCCAGCCGAAGAGCAAAGCCGACATACAGGAGACACTGCATCAGGTGATCGACGGGCGGCGCAAGACCGGCGAATTGAACGATAGCGGCCTGACACTGGGCGACCTGAACCGCATCGAGGCGATATTCCTTGAAATCCTACAGGCGATCTATCACCCGCGCATCGACTACAGCGAAGCCGTCGCCCGCGTGCGCGGACAGGTCAACGCCGCCAACGCCGCCAGAGAAGAAGCGGCCAGAGCCGACAGCCTTCCGGCGGCGGTCAACGACGCGCCCGCCGTCGATGAATCGCCGGAGCCACGCCCGACGACGAGCAAGCCGCCGGTGAAATCCACCGCGCCGACTCCGCCCGCGCCGATGCGCCCCGTCCGCGATGACGACGCCGACGCGGACTCCGCGCCACTGGCCGAAGTGCCGCGCCTGCGGAAAGCCGACGACAAATCGCCTAAACCGGACGCGGAAGCCGACGAAACGGCGGACGATGCGCCCGAAGATAGCGGTCAGGATGATGAGCAGAGCGACGATAAATCATGACGAATGAGGCGATAGAAATACAGAACGACGGGGGTTATCCGGTGTCTGCCGACGCGCTGATCGACGCGGCGCGGGCGACGCTAGCACAGCACAACGCGGCGGGCTGTAGCCTGACGCTGGTCATCAGCGATTCTGCGACGGTGCAGGACTTGAACCGGCAATTTCGCGGGGTGGACGCGCCGACGGACGTGCTATCTTTTCCGGCGGACGACATGCCGCCCGCGCCGGACGACGTGCCGGATTCGCCGCGCTATGTGGGCGACATCATCATCGCGTATCCGTACACGGCGGCGGCGGCACAACGCGCCGGACACGACATCGCGGGGACGTTAACCTTGCTGACGGTGCATGGTACGCTTCATCTGCTCGGCTTCGACCACGACACCGACGCCAACCGCGCGGTGATGTGGCGACATCAGCGCGACATCTGCGCCGCGCTCGGCGTGGCGGAGGCGATCATCCCGACGCTGGAAGGGCTGGACGATGACTAAGCGCCCGAAATGGTTAGAGGCATTGACCGGCACTGCCCGCATCAACCCTGACGAATACAGCCCGATCACCAGCCGCAATCGCGTTGTTAGTCTGGGGTACGCGCTGGCCGGCTGGCTGTATATGTTGCGGCGGCAAAGGAACACATGGCTTCAAGCGGTGGCATCGGTGGCGGTGGTGGCGCTGGGGCTGTGGCTGGGCATCGACGCGCTACGCTGGGCGATCTTGGTTTTAACGATTACGATGGTATGGATGGCGGAATTCATGAACGCGGCGGTAGAAGCGGCGATCAATCTGGCATCGGCGGAACGGCATCCGATGGCACAGGTCGGCAAAGATGTCGCATCGGCGGCGGTCTTGCTGGGCGTGGTAGCATCCGTACTGGTGGGCTTGTTGATCTTAGGCCCGCCCCTCATTGATAAATTAGGCTGGTAGGCCGACATTATGACTCAACGAAAAGACGATAGGCAACAACCGAAATTCAACTCGCCGGATAACTCGGTATTCAGCGCGATGCGCGTTGATCCCAAGCCGTACAAGGCGAACTGGAACACCACGTTTTTTGACCGCACCAAGTACGCCGTCGCCGGACTGCTGTATATGATCCGGCGCGAACGGAGCATCCGCAATGTGCTATTAAGCGGCGTTGTGGTGTTCGGGCTGGCGGCATGGCTGGGCGTGCATGGCGTGGAAATGGTGATATTGGGGCTGACATTCAGCCTGCTGTGGACGGTGGAGACGCTGAATTCCGCAGTAGAAGCGGTGGTCGATATGTTCACGCAGGAATATCACCCGATGGCGAAAGTGGCGAAAGATGTGGCCGCCTCCGCGACGTTTGTCGCCTCCGTGACGGCGGTCATCATCTCGGTGGCGCTGGTCGGCGTGCCGTTGATCGAACGGCTATTGTTATGAAGCGATAGAACGACATGAGCGAAGAGACACGCATCAACAAAGCCCGCGAACGCCATCAGCGGCGCAAGCGCAAGCGGCAGTCGATGGCACAGGCGGCGGACAATTTACGGCGGCGCGGTACAGCCGGAATCGGCGCGGGGCAGATGGCCGACTGGAACGGCTGGCGCTATGTGCAGATCGGCGCGTCGGTGATCGCGGGCGTGTTGTTCATGGCGGTGATCGTGTGGGCGGTTGGCCTATTCTTCGACGACGATGAAGCCCGCACGCCGCATAACGCCATCTGGCTCGGCGCGGATTGGACGTATGAAGTCCACACCGATGAGCAGGTCGGCGATTTGATCGACACGCTGAATCGTAACCGCATCGGCACGGTATACGCCCGCGTCAGCGAATTGAATTATGATGGCACGTGGACAGGCCGCGCCGACGGCCTCAACCGCTTCACCGAAGTGGAGTCAGCGCTGACCGCGTTCACGTCGCAATTCAAGACGCTCGCGCCACAGACGCGCCTATACGGGACGGTATTCTTCCGCGTGGACATCGGGCAGGATGACGGCTATCGGCTGGATAACCCCAGCATTCAAGCGCTGGTCGCTGATTTCTCGGCTGAAGTAGTCAACGATCTGGGCTTCGATGGCGTGTTGCTGGTGGTCGAGCCACTATGGAACGAAAGCAGTCCCGACATGCTTGATCTGTTGCGGCTGGTACGCGAGCGCATCGGCGCGAGTGCGTCGCTGGCCGTCGCGGTGCCGCCGGACTGGACGCCGGAAGATGTCAACGTGCCGCAGACCGGCCTGATCGCGGCGGGCACGGTGCTAGATGAGGGCTTCAAGCAACGGCTGGCGCTGGTCGGCGTCGATGAGATCGTGGTGCAGGCGTATAACAGCTATCTCAACCGCGCTGACGATTACGCGGCATGGATGGCTTATCAGGTAGAGTCCTACGCCCGCGCTATCGGTGAGCTAGGGTTGAGTACCCGCGTCTTGATCGGCATTCCGGCCTACCCGTCCGACCTACCGGCGCACGATGAATTCATCGAAGACATCAGCAACGCGCTAGAAGGCGTGCGGCGCGGTCTGGCCGCCTCCGGCGAAGCGGGCGAAGTGATTCGCGGCGTCGCCATCTACACCGAGCGCGGCATGGATGACGACGCATGGGACGCTTACCGGCGCGGCTGGCTAAACCGCGATTAAATGCCCAGCCATTGGAACAAAATCAGCGCGATGATGACGGCAGTCATGGAGGCGGTGGGCAACAGCATGAAGATAGCCGCCGCCCGCAGACGCCCGCCGAGATACGTCAGCCAGCCGCCGAAGATGCCCAGCAATACCACCGGAATATGAAGCAGATTGGACGCATACAGCAGGTGCAATGACCAGTGTGCCGCCTCGATGTCTTCACCGAGCGCGGACACCGCGCCGAGATACGTCGCCGACGCCAGCACCAGCGTCAGCGACCAGCCGATTGACCCCAGCATCATCCCCAATAATGGCATAAGCCGCGCTCCTCACATCGCCGCACCGACGATCTAACGATAGATGACATATTCCGACAGAAAGCGCAAAATCGACTCGTGATAGTGGCGCACGTTTTCCGGCTGGCCGAAGCCGTGCCCTTCGCCGTCATAGATGTGGTATTCATGTGGCACACCCCGCGCCCGCAACCGCGCCACCATCACATCGGATTGATTCTGCGGCACGACACGATCTTCGCTCCCCTGAAAGATCAGCAGAGGGTCGGCGATGCGGTCCGCGTGGAAAAGCGGCGAGCGCTCACGGTAGAGCGCCGTCGCCTCCGGCAACGTGCCGACCAGCCCATCAGTATAACGCGCCTCGAATTTGTGCGTGTCGGCGGTCAGCATGAACAGGTTGGAGATACCATAACGGCAGATGCCCGCCGCGTAGAAATTCGGCTTGCTGACCAGCGATTGCAGGACGGTATAGCCGCCCGCGCTTCCGCCCATGATGACCATGCGCCCGCGATCTACGCGCCCCTGACCGGCCAGATAGTCCGCGCCACTGGCGGCATCAGCCACATCATAGCGCCCCCAGTTCCCCAGCAAGCGGCGCATGTAGTCGCGCCCGTAGCCGGTACTGCCGCGATGGTTGACGTACAGCACCGCATAGCCCCGCGTGGCGAAGAATTGCGCTTCGGCTGAATAGGCGGCGGTCTTTTGTGTGGTCGGCCCGCCATGCACGATGACGATAAGCGGCGGTGCGCCCTCTCCAGTATAGCGCGGATGGTGCGGCGCGTAGAACAAGCCGTGAACCGTCTCGCCGTCATCGCCCGCCCACGAGATCGCCTCACATCGCGCCAGATCATCCGGCGTGATGCGGGCGGAGGCGGTGCGGCTGTGGATACGCGCCGGACGGTCTTCAGCCAGTGCGACCACCTGCGGCGGCTGATTATCGGATGAGGCGATCAACGCGACGCGGCCATCCGCCGCGGCCGTGATCTGCTCTAGCGCGGTGTAGCCGGTGGGGATTTGTGTATGCGTCGCGGATTCGACCTCGTAGCGATGCAGGGAGAAGAATCCCGCCGTATTCCGCAGGTAATACAGCCGTGAAGCGTCCGCCCACGCGAACATCCGCAAGCCTTGAATCCAGCCCGGCGTGCTGTGTTCGGCGGGCGCGTCGGTGATGGCGGTGTGCGTCCGCGTGTCACGGTCATACAGCACAATCTGCCCGAAGCCGGACGCATCGCTGATGTAGGCGATGTAGCGGCCATCCGGCGAAAATTCCGGCTGAGAGATGGCGGTCTGCGCGTCGCCGACGATGACTTCATGCGCGGCGGTCTTCTGCTGGTTCTCGCGCAGATCGGCCAGCATCAAGCGCGTGCCATCCCACGGCATCTGCGGGTGATCCCACGTGATGTACGCCAGCCAGTCGCCATCTGGACTGAGCGCCGGTTGCATGTAAAAATCCGCGCCCTGTGCGACCTGTCGCGGCCAGCGTTCGCCGTGCCGGTCAACCATCGCCAGACAATCGCGCCCGCCGTCGGTGTGGACGTACACGACACGATCACCGCGGACGACGGGCGCGGCGCATCCGCCAAACGGCGGGGTGATCGGGCGCGGTGCGCCGCCGGTCAACGGCAGGCGGAACAGTCGGCCACCGTCGCCGACGAAGTAGACGACACCATCGGCCACCGTGAACGCGCCGCCGCCATAGCCGACGCGCCCGCGCACTTTTACGCCCTCCGCGATCAGGTTACGCGGCGCGTCGATGCCGTCCTGCGCCATCAAAAAATGCTCTCCGGCGCGGCCTTCCAGCCAGACCAGCGTCGCGCCATCCCACGCGACATCATACAGGCTGTGTTTCCCCGCCATCATCTCCGCCGAGACCGGCGAAGGCCATGTGCCATATAGTGCGTTTTGTGCGGTCAAAGCTCTATCGCTCCTTGATTTTAATTTGTGCAAATTGCAGTGTTCCGGTGCGAACACGTAACACTATTATAGCGAATCAAAAACGCCCCTGTGCGGGGCGTCTTTGACATAAGATGGTGTGGGGGGCATAAAAGTTTTTTTAAGAAAATTTTATTTGGGGTTTCGCGCCACACCCCTAACCTGCCCTAATCATAACCGATGCAAGGGGCGGAGTCAAAACATTTTCGGGCTAAAAAAGGCGTATTTCGTTGCGGACTAACGCGCAATCGATAATGATTTATTTCACAAACAGGGCGATAGATCATTAGAAGATAGTTAAACGGTTTACACATATTTTAAATATCGCCCCAATCGTTTCGGTTCAATAAGCGCACGATAACGACGGATTAAGCGCGAATCCACCCCGACAATGCCCTCAAGCAAAGTTCGTACAACATGCACAAATGAGATTACACATCTCCCCCGCGCAGGCGTTGTTGAGCGTAGCGGCCTAGATCGCTGGTCGGCGGGTATTCATGCGAGATAATTTCTACCGTCGTGCCAATGTCAGCCCATTCATACAACATCCGCGCCTGTTCATCGGGCGACATCACACAGCCGAACGTGACCGGCGTGCCAATCGCCCCATCCCCCAGCAGGCCGCCATTGGGCAATAGCACGCTCCCATGAAAGCCATTTTCCAGACCGGGGATGACCTCATAGATGCCCATGAACCAGTTCATCTCCCACTGGCCGCAGACCAGACCGGCGGAGTCGCATAGCGTGTTACTACTGCCGAATGCTTTCTCCGAATGGCTGAGGATTTGAAAGACGCCGGGCGACGTGGGCGCGTTACGGACGCCGGACGAAATCGACCATTCAAACACGACTTCGCCATGCTCGAAGGCGGTCAGATATTGGCCGGTCAAATCAACGATGATGCGCTTGTGCGGCACCGGTACATGCGGCATCACAGAATCCGGTGACGGCACGTTCAAGACATCGCCAATCGACAACACGTTCAAATCGCGGCCACTGTTGGCCTGCTCGATCAGGTAATACGGCAGGCCGGTTCGCCGCGCCACGCCGAAGCCGCTATCGCCGCGTGCGATCTCATACGTATAGGAGCGATGGCGCACGCGCAGATCAGCCCGCGATGCACCGGCGCGGATCGCGGTGTCGATCATCTGCATCGTGCCATCCGGCTGTAGATAGCGATCGCGCCCGTCGTCCTCCGCCTGCAACATCTCATTCAGGCGGTCAATGTATGGCATGAACGCGGCCTCATCCAGTACCAGCGACCCCGCGCCCGCCCGCACCCAGCCTAGCGCGATATGCGACGGCACCGACCATGTGAAGAACTGGTTCGTCACCGGATCGTACCCCTGTAACTCGAAGGGGCGTTCGGCCAGCGCTTGCGCCGCCTCGATGTACGGCAGAGGATCGTTGAAATCGGCCTGCAATGGCGTCATACGCAGTTCAAAGCGCCCGCGCTGGATGACAAGCGGCAGATTCTCCGAGAGATAATCCAGTGTGGTGGTGGTATCCAGCCGCCGCCCCGCCTCGCCGGGCAAGCCGACCACGCGGCCATCGACTATTTCATAGCGGGCGTCGTTGGGGCGCGTGTTGACTTCATCAGCGATGGTGAGTAGATAGCTCTGCGCGACGATGAAATCCAACGACAGCACCGGCTCAACCGCCCCGCCGAACGGCAACGCGCTGAAGCCTAAATCTTTGGCCGCCTGCGCGGTGGCGGGCGCATCCAATTGAATACCGAGCGCGTCGGGATGCACGGTGATGGTGTGTCCGGAATCGATGATGAGTTCCAGCGTGATGTCGTCACGCCACACCGCTTCCAGACGATCCGCCGCCGCCGCTACCGACAACCCGCCGACGCCGGTGATGCCGGTCACATCCACGCGGCGCGGGATGGCCGCCGAGAACAGCGAACTGAGCAGATAGACCACGATCAGCAGGACGAACGCGCCCGCCGCGCTACGCCACACCATCGGGTTACGGCGCAAATACCACCACGCATCAGCGATAGTGCGCGTCGTACCGGCGGCCAGCGCCTCACGATCCGGCCAGCGTCGCGCCGCAGAATGGTCATTATCGCTAGCATCGGCGGCGGAGTCGTCGCGGTCTACGCGCTCGACGTGCGACTGTGGCCGCCTGCGACGGGATTCATAACGCGCACGGGCGCGATTCGTGCGTTTGCGAGATTGGGAACGCTCGGAACGGTCAATCATGCTAGAACCTCATCCACATCAACTAACGGGCTTCGGTGCGAAAGTCCTTTCGGGGTGGCGAGAATACGTCGATCAAAAGGGTGTCTTTGGTCGCTCGCGCACTGTGGGCGATGCCGCCCGGGATGGCGTAACTATCGCCAGCGTGACAGGTGCGCGTCTCTCCCCCTATTGTAATTTGAATCTCGCCGTACACAACATACCCAACTTGATCGTTCTGATGCGCGTGTTCCGGCACCACCGCCCCACGCTCCAGAAAGAACTCGCACAACATCGCTTCGTCAGTCGTGCCCATCGTGCGCCGCTGAACGCGATCAATCATCTGTTGCTGGGGTGCATTTGCCGGTTTCACGAAGTAGCCATCGCCCATCACGCTATCCTTAAAAGATTATAGCCAACATTAAAATTAGATTATCACTATACGCGGCGATCTTGTCCAGTCACCCCGCAGAACCAATCTTTCTGTATAATGCTCTGCATCTAACGAAAACCCCGAGAGGTTGTAATGGCAAGCTGGCCGAATAAACCGTTCATTTTTCAAATCAATACATGGGTATGGCTAACCGCGTTGAGTGAGCGCTATGACCGCCCGATCACGCTGGACAACATCCCCGACGACGTTTTTCGGGAATTAGACGCGCTCAACGTAGACGCCATCTGGCTGATGGGCGTGTGGCAACGCAATCCCGCCGGACGCGAAAGCGCGTTGAACTACAAGCACGAGTACCGTCCGGTACTGTCTGACCTGACCGATGAAGATGTGGTCGGCTCGGCGTATGCCATCGGCGCGTATACCGTCGATGAGCGCTTCGGCGGGCGGGCGGCATTGGCGAAGGTGCGCGAACGGCTGGCCGGTCTCGGCCTCAAGCTGATTCTGGACTACGTGCCGAACCATGTCGCCACCGATCACCACTGGATCAACGAGAAGCCGCACTATCTGATTCGCGGCACGGCGAGCAATCTGGAAGAAGCGCCGGATTTGTTCTTCCGTACCAAGAACGACAAAGGACAGGAGATGATCTTCGCGCATGGGCGCGACCCGTACTTCCCGGGCTGGATTGATACCGCGCAGGTCAACGCCTTCTCGCTGGAATATCGGCGGGCGGCGGTGGATGTGCTGTGCGACATCGCCAGCCAATGCGACGGCATCCGCTGTGATATGGCGATGCTGATGACCAACGACGTATTCGAGCGCACATGGGGCTATTTCCTGTCGGACGGCGCACCGGATACCGAATTCTGGGAGGACATCATCCCGGCGGTCAAAGAAGATCACCCCGACTGCCTGTTCATGGCCGAAGTCTACTGGGACATGGAATACGAGATGCTTCAGCAGGGCTTCGATTACACGTATGACAAGCGGCTGTATGATCGCATTCAGGACGGCTTCGTGCATCTGATCCGCGAGCATCTACAGGCGGCGTCGCGCTATCAAGAGCGACAGGTGCGCTTCATCGAGAACCACGACGAGCAACGCGCCGCCGCATCGCTGGGCATCGAACGGCAGAGGCCGGGCGCGGTGCTGATCGCCACATTGCCGGGCGCGGTCTTGCTCCACGACGGGCAATTCACCGGACGGACGATCAAAATTCCGATGCAGATCAACCGCCGCCCGCACGAGCCGGAAAACTGGGCGCTGGATGGCTTCTACCGCAAGCTACTAGCCGAAACGCGGCATCCGGTGTATCAGCTTGGATCGTGGCGGCTGTTTGAGGTCTATGAATCGTATCCGGGCAATTACACTAATCTGCATCTGCTGGCTTACGGCTGGGCGCACGGCACCGACTTCCGGCTGATCGTCACCAACCCGACGCATCGCTGGTCACAGGGCTTCGTGCGGATGTACGGCTGGGAGCAGATACGCGGCCACGATTGGCGGCTGGTCGATGTGCTATCCGGACTGGATACGCACGGACACGGCGATCAGATCGCGGATGAGGGCTTGTACGTCGAATTAGAGGCGTACCAGTCGCACGTGTTCCGCTTCGAGCGCAAATGACGCTACCACGTCCGTCGGGCTGGTCGCGCTGGCTGGTGATCGCGTGGGGGCTGGCGGTTTTCGTCTGGCTGGGGCGCGAAGACGATCACGTGTGGCCGGTGGCGACGCTCGGCGCGTTGACGGCGGGCGTGTGGCTGTTGACGTGGACGCTGAACCGCTACGGCGGGCAGACCATCCCGCCCCGCGCCGTGCCGCTATGGGGGGCGCTGGCCGGAATCGTGGCCGGATTCGGCGGGGCGGTCAGCGCGACGGCGTTGATGCTCCTGAAGAACGTGCGCCACGCCCACATCGTCCCCGACTATCCCAACGCGCTGATGGGGGCGATGTTGTCGCTTGCGCCGGTGTGGATGGTGGCCGGTGGCTTGCTGGGCGTGGGTGCGGGATTGGTGATACTGGCGCGAACGCCGCCGAGCGATCCATAGTCGGCGGCGCGGTTAATCGGCGTCTGCTGATAACCGGGCGGCGTATTGCTGTTTGAAATAATCCAGATAATCGCCGGTCTTGATCTCGCGCCACCACCATTCGTTATCATGATACCAGCGCACCGTCTCCGCCAGCGCGTCGGGGAAGTTGTAGCGGCGCTCCCAGCCTATCGCCCGCAGTTTATCGCAATTCATCGCGTAGCGGCGGTCATGGCCTTCACGGTCTGGTACATGCTTAATCAGCGATTCCGGCTTGCCGACCAGCGCCAGCATCTGCTTCACCACGTCGATATTGTGCAGTTCGTTCTCGCCAGCCACATTATACGCTTCGCCGGACTCGCCGCGATGCAATACCGCGTCAACGCCGGTGACGTGATCTTCGACATACAGCCAATCGCGCACCTGTAGGCCATCACCATAAAGCGGTAGCGGCTTATCGTCCAGCGCTTCGGTGATGAAAAGCGGCAACAGTTTCTCTGGATACTGGTACGGGCCGAAGGTGTTACTGCCGCGTGTAATCACGGTGTCCATGCCGTGCGTCACATGATACGCCCGCACCATCAACTCGCCGCCCGCTTTGCTCGCCGCGTAGGGGCTATTCGGCAGGAATGTATCGGTCTCGACGGAGTAGCCGCTTTCGACATCGCCATAGACTTCATCAGTGGAGACTTGCAGGAAGCGCCCGACGCCGTGCTTTTTGCTCTCGTCCAGCATGATATACACGCCGACGACATCGGTATGGATGAACGCATCCGGCTGTAAGATACTGCGGTCAACGTGGCTTTCCGCCGCGAAGTTGACCACCGTATCAATCTGATATTCGGCCAGCGTCCGGCGCACCGCGTCACGGTCGGCGATGTCGCCACGCACGAAGCGATAGTTCGGCTCGTCGTCAATCGGCGTCAGGTTGTTGAGATTGCCAGCATACGTCAGCTTGTCGAATACGATGATGTTGTAATGCGGGTAGGTGTTGACCATGTAACGGGCGAACGCGCTCCCGATGAACCCCGCCGCGCCGGTGACTAAAATATTCTTCATGATTAGGCGTCCTCCGTCGTGGTGTCGTCGTCTGATGCGGCCTGCGCCGCTTTTTCCGCCGCCGCCAACGCGCCACCCAGCACGAAGCGGTCAATCGCTTCGGCCACGCCGCTTTCGTCATGGCTGGCGACCACATGATCGGCCACCGCTTTCAGCGCGTCGTTCGCGTTGGCGACGGCGACGCCGATTCCGGCCATCTGGATCATCTCAATATCGTTTTTGCCGTCACCAATCGCCAGCAGATTCTCCGGCTGGATGTTCAGCGATTTGAGCAAAGCGCGGACGGTGCCGCCTTTGGAGACGTTCGGCGGCAATATCTCGATCATATCGGGGATCATCACATCGACGATACGCGCCCGCCCGTCTAGCTGGCGCTCCAGTTGCCAGCGTATCGCCCGCACGCGGGGCACATCGTCTTTCTTGATGACCAGCAATTTATTGACCGGTATTTCATCAAGGATGTTCTGCAACGCGCCGACCGGCTCTAGCGCCGGTTCGCTGTACTTCTCGCTGAGCCAGTCCACATCGGGCGATGAAGCCCGCGTCAGCAGGCGATCCCCGCAATAGGCGACCACCTTAAAACCGCGATCTTCCGCGAATGTGATGATCTGGCGGCAGACGTGCGGCGGCAGGGTTTGCTGTTGCAGTAGCTTGCCGTCCGGCTCATACACCGCCAGCCCTTGAATGTATACGCCGGGCGCGTTGATGCCGGTGCGCTGGATGATGTCGCGGGTACTCGACCATGTTTTGCCCGTCGCCAGCGAGACGCGCACGCCGGACGCAATCGCCGCTTTGATCGCCTGCTCGTTGCGCTCGGATAACTGCTGACGGCTGTTCATCAGCGTATCGTCTACGTCGATGGCGACCATTTCGATCTTCGGTTGTTGGCTCATAGAGTCGTCGTCCTTCACGGTATCCATACTTTGCTGTAGTCGCCCAGCTTCATCTTGAGTGAGCGCGGCTTACGTTCGTCGCCGCCGACCTCCGCATGACGCCCGATCAGGCTATCTTGCAGGCGGGCGGGCAGATTCCGCAGGGCGCTATGCTCTAGCACGATGCAATGCTCGATTTCGCACGATTCGACTTTCACATCATGCGCGATGCTGGTGAACGGGCCGATGTAGCTATCGGTGATGGTGGTGCCCGCGCCGATGATAGCCGGGCCGCGTACCACGCTACGGATGACGCGAGCGCCCGCCTCAATGGTCACGCGGGAGTCGATGCGGCTATCTTCGATGACCGCCGTCGCGTCGATGTGGGGCGCGATCTCCATCAAGACTTGATCGTTAGCGGCTAGCATGTCTTTCGCCTTGCCGGTGTCGATCCACCAGCCTTCATGCACATGCGGGTAGACGCGATAACCGTTGTCGATCAGCCATTGGATCGCGTCGGTGATTTCCAGTTCGCCGCGTGCGGATGGTTTGATGTTGCGTACCGCCTCGAATACGTGATGATCGAACATATAAATGCCGACCAGCGCCAGATCGCTCGGCGGGTCGGGCGGCTTTTCCACCAGACGCTCGACGGTGCCATCCGGCCTGAGCACGGCCACGCCATACGATGAGGCGTCTTTGTGCGGCACGCGCTTCAGCACGATCTGGCTGTTCCAGTCGTTGGCGGAAAAATCGCGGATGAGGTCGGTAATGCCGCCCTCGATCACGTTATCGCCCAGAAACATCACGAAGCGATCATCACCGATGAAATCCGCCGCGATCTGTACCGCGTGCGCCAGACCTTTCGGCGCGTCCTGCGGAATGTAGGTGATGTTCACGCCCAGATCGTCGCGGGCGTTCAGCGCTTCTTCGATCTCCGGCGCGGTATCGCCGACGATGATGCCGATGTCGGTCACGCCCGCCTCGCGGATCGCTTCGATGACGCGCACCAGCACCGGCTTATTCGCCACCGGAATCAACTGTTTGGCGCGGGTGTAGGTCAACGGATACAGGCGCGTACCCTTGCCGCCACTGAGGATTAAGCCTTTCATAAGTTGCGTTCCCTCCTGAATTGCGATAGGCGGTCAGCGTGTCAGGCTGTGCGCCAGAAACCACTCGTATAGGTGCGAATCCCGATAGGTGGCCGTCCATGAATCATGGCGGGCGTCGGGGTATAGCGTCAATTCCGGCTGGCCGCCCTGCTCGCGGATGGCGTCGATGATGCGCGTCGTCTGTTCCGGCAGGACGACATCGTCGCGTTCACCATGAAACGCCCATGTCGGCATGTGCTTGAGGACGCGGGCGGCGGCGTGCAGGTCAATCTCCCACGATAGGCCGCCGCAAATCGGCGCGATAGCGGCGAAGCGTTGCGGATACAACCGCGCTAAATCCCATGTGCCGAAGCCGCCCATGCTCAAGCCGGTCAGATAGACCCGCGTCGCATCGACGTTATGCTCGGCGGTGATGTGGTCGAGTAGCTGGATGAGGTCATCGCGGTAATATTCCCAGCGTTGATCGGGCGGGCAGACCGGCGCAACTACGATGAACGGTAGATCATGGCCGGATTCGATATAAGCCGGTAGCCCTTGCGTCCGCACGATGTCGCCATCTTCGCCACGCTCGCCCGCCCCATGCAAGAACAGGATCAACGGGGCGGGTTGGCCGTCGGCGTCGTAGTCGGACGGCAGATACAGCAGATACGGCCAATCGGTGTCGCGCCGGATGCGTGCGGTAAACGTTTTTTCGTCCATCATCAAGCCTAATTATACCCCTTCATGCCATCATCGGGCGCATTGGTCAGCACCGAGCCGATCAAATGCGCGTTGACGCGCTCTAGCGTCTGCTTGGCCTGCGCCACATGGTCGCGGCGGGTATGGGCGGCGCGTACCACCAGCAGAACGCCATCAACGCAACTGCTGAGCAAGGCGGCATCGGTGGCGGCCAGCACCGGCGCGGTATCGAAGATGATATAATCCGCCCGCGCTTTCAGCACGCCGATCACCTCGCGCAGACGCGGGTTACTCAGCACATCCGCCGGAATCGGTGGCAGGTCGCCGGTGGGCAAAACCGATAGGCCGTCAACGCCGGTAGCGACCAGAGGCGGCTCGGCGAGGGCGGCGTCGTCCTGCATCAACGTCATCAGGCCGCGCTGGTTGGCGATCCCCCAGATGTCATGCTGTAGCGGACGGCGCAAATCGGCATCCACAAGGATGACCTTATTACCAGCCTGTGCGAAAGCAACCGCCAGATTCGCGCAGGCGGCGCTCTTGTCTTCGCTATCGGCGGCGGATGTCAACATGATGGTATGCAGGGGCGCGTCGGATTTCAGCTTGCTGAACATCAAATTGGTGCGGAGCGTGCGGTACGCTTCCGCCGCCGCCGAGCGCGGCGCGGTCAGTGTGATGAGATTAGCGGTCATCGGGCATATCTCCCCTTTATTGGCCTTCAGTGGGCGGTATGGCCGCCAGTACGTTCAAGTCGATGGTGCGCTCAATATCTTCACGGCGACGAACCATCGCGCTTTCCAGATATTCCAGCGTGAACACGATAGCGCCGCCGACGATCAAGCCGAGCAACGCGCCAGCAATCGCATTGAATAGCGGGCGCGGGGCGGACTGCCCAACGCTGGGTAAATCTGGCAGAACGGCGTCTACGCGGTCTTCGCGCTGGGCTTGCTGGTTTTGTTCGATACGGTAATCTTGTAACCACTGCCCCCAGGCGCGGGCGAGGTCTTGCGCTACTCCCGGGTTGATATTATCAACGTCAATCTGGATCGTCAGGCGCAACTGGTCGGGCGCGATGGTGACGTTACTCATCAGTTCTCCCGGCGTAATATCAAGCTGAAGTCGCTCGATAATCTCGGCGGCGACTTCCTGACTATCCGCGATGACAACCAGCGAATTAATCAACCGGACGCTGGCCTCTGCTAGCCCAAGGTCGGCGCGGGATGGCTGGATGACGACTTTCTGCGTCGCTCGATAAACCGGCGTCTGCTGTCTGCTGATGAAGAAGGCCGTCGCCCCGATGATGAGCGCCAGCGCTAGCAGTATCCAGCCGCGCCGCGTGACCAGACGAAAATATTCACTGAGATTCAAAAGCGTTCCCTCCGCGTGACAAGTGTTTCAACGCCCGTCATTTTACCTGACTCTTGTTTTTGTTCTAGGGCTATCCGCAATTGCGCGTGATTCATGCGGGCGTGATTCACGCGGGCGGATTGTGGACGGGCGATGTAAAATAGCCGGTATACGCGCCCCTGACGGGCGAATGGCAAGCACGAAAGGCAGACGACACATGACGCAACAACCGCTATCTGTGGGGATCATCGGCGCGGGCGCGACCGGCATCGCCGCCGCGTGGGATTTAGCGAACGCCGGACATCGCGTGACGATCTACGAAGCGGGCGCGGAGATCGGCGGGCTGGCGGCGGGCTTCAAGGCGCCCGGCTGGGACTGGCATCTGGAAAAGTTCTATCATCACTGGTTCGAGACTGACACCGACATCAAAGCCATTTTGCAGGAGATGAACCTGTGGGATAACGTGATCTTCCCGCGCCCCAAGACCAGCTATTGGATCGACGGCAAGATTTACCGTTCGGAGATTTCGCCCAGCGCCGTGTTCCTGCCGATTGGCCCGTTGGCGACAGCCCGCATGGGCGCGTGGGGGGCTTTCCTCAAGCTGAAAGCGGATGGTCTCGATCTGGAGCAGTACACCGCGCACGAATGGATGTTGAGCCACATGGGGAAGGCGGCTTACGACAAGTTTTTCCGCCCGTTGCTGATCGGCAAATTCGGCGATCATTACCAGCAGGTTAACATGGCGTGGATGTGGGCGCGGATTCGGGCGCGTAGCCTGCGGCTGGGCATCTACAAAGGCGGCTTTCAGGCGGCGTTGAACGCGATGGCGGCGCGGGTGCAATCGGCGGGCGATGTCACCATCCATTTGAATACCCGCGTGGAGCGCATCAACTGGGCGGACGGCCAGCCGGTGCTAGAAACCGGCGGCGGCGCTCAGCGTTATGACCGCGTGCTATCGACCACATCACCGAATCTACTGCTGAAGATGACCGGCGACGCGCTGGCCGATTCGCTGTACGGGCAACAGGTCGGCGCGTTGCAGAGCATCGGCGCGGTGTGTGTGGTGCTGGCGCTGGATCAATCGCTACTGACCGACGGCACGTACTGGCTGAATCTACCGGCGACCAGCGCCGACAAGCGCAGTAACCGTTTTCCGTTTCTGGCGCTGGTGGAGCATACCAACTGGCTACCACGCCAGCACTACGGCGATGACGTGATCGTGTATTGCGGCGACTATGTGCCCGCCGATCATGAATACTTCACGCTGAGCGAAGATGAATTGACGCGGCGCTTCGTTGATGTGTTGCACCACTTCAACGCCGATTTCCGGCCAAGCTGGATCAAGCGCTCGTGGGTGTTCCGTGCGCCGTATGCCCAGCCGGTGCCCGGCGTCAACCACAGCAAGAACATCCCGCCGTTAAAGACGCCGATGCCCGGCGTGTATTGGGCGAGCATGAGTCAGGTTTATCCGTGGGATCGCGGGACGAATTTCGCGGTGGAGATGGGGCGGCGCGTGGCCGGTCAGATCATGGCGGAGTAGATCGCGGCGCGACGGACGATCACAACTCGCTACAATCCCACATGAAGCCACAGCGCTCACAGCGCACTTTGCAGGCGCGGCGCACGGTGGGCGCTTCGCAGTTGGGGCAGACGGTGGATAGCGTATAGTTGGGAATCGGCGGCTTCACCGCGCCGTAGATGATGCGCGGCTGGCGTGGCGGTTTGTCGTGTGGGGGGTGGTCGTCTGTCATCGGGAATTTACGTGCATCATGACGGGCAAAGATCAGCCCCGCAGACGGTGGTTAATCATCTGCGGGGCGGGCTGTATCATACCAGATAATCGCGTAATGTCTGCGCCAGACGCGGATGCCGTAGGCGGCGCAGGGCTTCTTTTTCTAGCTGACGGATGCGTTCTCTGCTAAGGCCGAAACGGTTGGCGATCTCCTCTAGCGTGTGCGGCTCGCCACCGCCTAGCCCGAAGCGCAAGCGCAAGATATGACCCTGACGCGGCGTTAACTCGGTCAGCACTTCTTCAATCGTCTCTTCGAGCAGATGCTGTGTGACGGATTCAACCGGGCTTGGCGTGTCCTGATCTTCGAGGAAGTCGCCGAATTCGCTGTCGCCGTCCTCACCCACCGGACGCTCTAGCGCGATAGCGTGCTGGCTGGCGTCCATCATGGCGCGGACTGCATCGGCGGGTAAGTCCATCTTTTCGCCGATTTCATCCGGGGTCGCCCGCCGTCCGAGCGATTGCTCCAGCGATTGCGCGACGCGGTACATCTGGCGGATGCGCTCGGTCATGTGTAGCGGAATGCGGATGGTGCGCGTCTTTTGCGCGAGGGCGCGGGTGATCGCCTGCCGAATCCACCATGTCGCATACGTGCTAAAGCGATTGCCGCGTGTGTAGTCGTATTTATCCACCGCACGCATCAAGCCGACGTTGCCCTCCTGTATCAGATCAGGAAACGGCAAGCCCTGCCCCATGTAGCGCTTGGCGATGCTGACCACCAGACGGGTATTCGCCCGCCCCAGATGCTCACGCGCCCGTTGACCGTCCAGCATGACACGGCGGCACATCCGTACCCATTCATCGGTGGCTGTGGCGTTGCGGTGTGTGCTGGGGAGTTGCAGGCGTTCGGCGGCTTTCTTGCCGAGTTCGATGCGGCGGGCGAGGCGAACTTCTTCATCGGCGGTCAGCAGGGCTTCTTGTGCCATCTGCCGGAAATATAGGCCGACGGGATCATCGGAGGAGACGGCGGCTATATCGCCTATGTTGGGGTCTCTCAGGATTTCTTCGGGTTCAAAATCGCTATCATTATCTTCGGGGAGATCAGCCGGAAAAGCGGCGTCTTGTCTAACTTCTATGCCTAATTCATCTAATTCGTAAAGTATATTTTCTATTTTCTGTGGCGGTTCAATCTCTTCGTCCATTAATTCAAGCACATCGTCAAAAGTGATATAACCGCGCTGGTCAGCCCGATTTATGAGTTCTTGGATCACGGATGCCCCTCTGTCAATCTATGTACATAACCGAACAGTTGACTTATTTAGTCGGCTGTATGCCGAAACCCATATAAACTTTTATGCAATTATGATCGCGCATTTGCCCCTACTTCCCCCTTTAGGTGGCCGGTTGCTCATTAAGAAAGTGCTTTCAGTCTACCATAAAACGAAAAATCACGTTTCTTAACAGCCGATTAATGGCGCGTTTATTTTATCGCGTATCGGTGATGTTTCTCGCCACAATACACCGAATTCAGGCCGCTACACACATAACAACGCTCATATGCTTTTAATAGAATACATGAAAAAATCAGTTTTAAGGAATTGTGCATAGTGTACCAATTTTTGGCGAGCGGGTTCGTTCATGGGATTCGATTCTTAGCGGATGGGATAAAGACGGGGACGCGGGCACGCGCCCGAATCCCCGCGTGCGCCGTTTAATCGCCGGTAAGCGCGGCGCGTTCGTGGTGCATGTGGATATGATTCAGCTTGGATAGCTCGCGCACTTGCTGGTCGGCGCGGTAGCTACTGCGGACGAGTGGCCCGCTTTCCACCCATTTGTAACCCATCTCTAGCCCGATCTCGCGGAATTTGTCGAATTCGTCAGGCGTGTAGAAGCGCTCGACGGGCAAATGCTTCTTGCTGGGCTGGAGATACTGACCGATGGTGAGGATGTCCACGCCGAGCGCGGCCAGATCGCGCATGACTTCGACCACTTCATCGAACGTCTCGCCCAATCCGACCATGATGCCGCTTTTGGTCAGCACCAGCGGATCCATGCGCTTAGCATTGCCCAGCGTCGCCAGCGCCCACTCGTATTGATCCTGCGGCTGAACTTTCTTGAACAGGCGCGGCACGGTCTCCACGTTATGGTTGAGGATTTCCGGCTGGGCGTCCATGACGATCTTCAGCGCGTCGGCGTCGCCTTTGAAATCGGGGATCAACACTTCGATACTGCATCCGGGCTGTAGCTGGCGGATGCGCTTAATCACCATAGCGAAGATCGGCGCGCCGCCGTCGGCGCGTTCGTCACGGTTGACGCTGGTAATCACCACATGGCGCAGGTTCATCGCCCGCACGGATTCGGCGACGCGGTTCGGCTCAGCCCAGTCAAGCGGGGATGGGCGTCCGGTCTTGATGTCGCAGAAGCCACAGGAGCGCGTGCAGGTATCGCCCATCATCAAGAAGGTGGCGGTGCCGCGTCCCCAGCATTCGCCAATGTTGGGGCATTGCGCTTCTTCGCAGACGGTGTGCAGAGTCTTGCTCCGCATCAGTCGGCGCACCTCTTCGTAAGTCTCGCCACTGGGCGCTTTAACGCGGATCCACGGCGGGCGGCGGCGCGGGTGAAGCGGGTCTGGTTGCCAGCCCTCCGCCCCTTCTACGCCGATGTCGTTAATATCGATTAAATCAGTCACAATAGATGTCTCCAAACGTTATATCGTCCGTGTGTCCATTATAGCAATCAAAGGCGCGGGCGGTCTACACACCGCGTAACACCGGATGCCTTTCGATATTCGGGCGGGCGGTTACGGCGAACGCCCCCACGCGATGACATCCGGCCTACCCATCGCGGCGATGACATCCAGACTCAGGGTGTAAAAATCGCCGCTTTCCACGTCCAGCGCGATCAACGCGGTGCCGGAACCGCGTGCGGTGTTCTCCCCCGCGAAGGCCACCTTCGAGCCATCCGGCGACCAGACCAGACGCGGCGGGTTCGGCGTGTGGTCGGTGGTGGCGTAGTCGCAGTACACATCAATCTGGCCGGTGCCGATGTGTAAGATGTGCAATTGCGCCGCGCCTAAATCGGCGGCGATGTCCGGGCCGGTACGCGGGATCACCCAGAAAGCCAGACGGCGGCTATCCGGCGACCAGCTCAGGCCGTTATGCGCCCGCCCGCCGATGCGTACCGCGCCATACGCGCCGGTGAAATGCGTGGCGCGGGTGGCGGTGCTATCCTCCGGCGCGATCAGATACACCTCCGCGCCGCGCCGGAAGGCGTCATCGTGTTCAGCGCGGGCGACGAATGCCAGATACGCGCCATCCGGTGACCAGACCGCCGCGCTGAAATACGGCTCGTCCGCGCCGAGATCAACGCCGTTGCCGTCGCCGTCGCCGCGCCCATCCACCAGACGGCGGGCGAACAGGCCATCGTCATCAAGCGTGATGGTCATGCCCCAATAGCCGCCCGGCTGGATATTGACCAGCCCGTTAACCGCGAACGGCTCGCGGGAGTCGTCACGCGGATCGAATAAGAACGGGCGGTTGCGCTCCGACCAGACCAGCAAACGGTCATCGCTCCACCATTGCACCTCCGTCACATCGCGGATGAAAACGCGGCGATTCGCGCCATTCAACCACATCGCGCCGAACGCGCCCGCCTCAATATCGCGGTAGGTGATGGATAGCGCATCCGGCGAAAGATGACAATTGGTGCCGCAGGGGGCGGTGTTGTCGATGGGATAGCGGGCGTTACGGGCGACATCATACGCCCACATCGCCTCTCGATTCCATGCGGAGATGATGATGCCTTGCGGCGAGAAATCCGGCGGGCGTGGTTGCAATGTCCTGCCGGTACAAACGTCATTGATTGGCGCGGGCGAAACCGACGCGAACCATGTCAAAATCAGGGTTAAAAGTAACGTCAACATGCGGTATAGCATAGCGCACGGCGGGCTTTTCGCCTACACTGATTCCAGCGCGGAAAAGAAAATCATCTCAAGATGCCGCCGCGCTAATTCATCGCACGCCACAGCGAAAGGTTGAGCATGATCGACACGCCGCAAGACGGGCTATTGTCCGTCATCATCCCACACTGGAACGCGAAAGACTTCCTGCCGGATTGCCTGCACGCGCTAGCCGCGCAGACTTACCCGCACATCGAGGTGATCGTCGTGGACAACGGCTCGACGGATGGTTCGCAGGACTACATCCGCGAAAATCACCCGGACGTGCGCTTGATCGAACAGGGCTACAACTCCGGATTCACCGGCGCGTGCAATGCCGGTATGCAGGCGGCGCGGGGCGAATTCGTGTGCCTGCTGAATAACGATACCGCCGTCGATGCGAACTGGGCGACAGCCATCATCGAGGCGTTCGAGCGTCATCCGCACGCCGGAAGCATCGCCAGCAAGATGATGCTATTCGATAAACGCGACCACATCCACACCGCCGGCGACTTCTTCACCACCGACGGACAGGCCGGCAATCGCGGCGTGTGGGAGAAAGACAGCGGCCAATATGACCGCGAAGAATACGTGTTCGGGGCGTGCGGCGGCTCATCGGCCTATCGCCGCCAGATGCTCGACCAGACCGGCCTACTCGACGACGATTTCTTCTTCCTGCTGGAAGATATAGACCTTGCGTGGCGCGGCCAGTTACTCGGCTGGCGTTGCCTTTACACACCCCATGCCATCGTGTACCATCACCTTTCGGCGACTGGCGGCGGCGAGACGGCCAGCTATTACAACGGGCGCAACCTGATATTCGTGCTGGTCAAAAATCTGCCGATTGAGCTATGGCGCAAATATCGCTGGCAAATCCTGCGGCGGCAATGGCGCATCGTCGCGGACGCGCTGAAAGCGTGGCGCGGGGCGGCGGCGCGGGCGCGTCTGCGCGGGGTGCTGGCTGGCCTACGCGGTCTGCCGGGCGCGTTACGCAAGCGGCGGCGAATTCAGCCGGAGCGTGTCGCGTCAGTCGAGTCAATCGACGCGATATTGACCCGCCCCGCAGGGCTAGATCAGCCTGACGGGTTGGCCGCGCCAGACAAATGAACGGGGGAAACGATGGCGCAGACAGAACCGCATGAAGGGGACGACAACTTGAATGAAGGCACAAGGCCGCTACTTTCGTTGATTATTCCGGCATATAACGAAGGCGACGAAGACCGCCTGCCGCAAAGCCTCCGGCAGATCGTCGCGTTTGTCGAGCAACAGGCGTACAGCATCGAAGTCATCATCGTGAACAACAACAGCACCGACAACACGCTAGCCATCGCCGAAGAAGCGGCGGCCAGCTACCCTTATATCCGCGTGATGACCGAGCTAACGCAGGGCAAAGGCGCGGCGGTGCGCTCCGGCATGATGGCGGCGCAGGGCGATTATCTGTTCATCTGCGACGCGGATTTATCCATGCCGATTGAAGAAGTCAACAAATTCTTGCCGCCCAGCCTCAACGACTACGACATCGCCATCGCCAGCAGAGAAGCGCCGGGCAGTAAGCGCATCGGCGAGCCGGAGATGCGCCACATCATGGGGCGCGTCTTTAACTTCATCGTGCGTGTGATCGCGGTGCGCGGCCTGCAAGATACGCAATGCGGCTTCAAGTGCTTCCGCCGCGACGTCGCGCTGACGCTGTTCCCGCTTCAGACGATTGACGGTTGGGCGTTCGACGTGGAACTGCTGTTCATCGCGCAACAGCGCGACATGCGCATTATCGAAGTGCCGATCACGTGGTACTACAAGGCACATTCCAAGATCAAGCCTTTGACCGATTCGGTCAAGATGCTGATTGAGACGATCCGCATTCGCCGCAACGGGTGGAGGGGACAATATGCCCCCAACGACTAAGAAGACGCCGCCCAAAACGGCGGGCGTAGATTACGAAATCATCGCCTATCAGCGCGGCCTGCGGACGATCATCGGCATTGATGAAGCCGGTTATGGCGCGTGGGCCGGGCCGGTGGTAGCCGGTGCGGTGTGCTTGCCGCCGGTAGATGATGATCTGCAGGAAGCGCTAACCGGCGTGCGCGATAGCAAGCTGATGACCGCCCGCCAGCGCGAACGACTGAGCGACATCATCCGCGAGACGGCGCTGACGTGGGGCGTCGGCCATGCGTCGCACGAGATGGTCGATTCCATCGGGATTCGCGGCGCGGCGCGGGTCGCCATGCAGAACGCGCTGAATGATGCGCTGGCGCGGCGTCCCGATCTACAGCCGGATTGTCTGTTTCTGGATGGGCTGGGCGTCACCGCGCCGATTCACACCAGCGAGCATCTGCCGATCAAATACGGGGATCGCCTATCGCTGACGATAGCATCAGCCAGCGTGCTGGCGAAGGTATGGCGCGACGATCACATGCGCGAACTACATGAGCACTGGCCGGATTACGGCTTCGCGCAACATAAAGGCTACGGCACACCGGCGCACCGTGCCGCGCTGAATAAATTGGGCGTCTGCGCGATTCACCGGCGCAGTTATCGCCCGATCCGCGAATGTCTCGAAGCCACAACATCAGGAAGGGCTGACACTTGAATATCGCAATCGTCCACGATTGGCTGAACCAGAACGGCGGCGCGGAGGATGTGCTGGACGAATTGAACGCGATGTTCCCGTCAGCGCCGACGTATACCAGCATCTACGCGCCGGACATGATGCCCGCGCATTACCGCGAATGTGACATCCGCACGCTATGGATCGACAAATTGCCCGGCATCCATCGCCACCATCAGCCGTATCTGCCGTTCTATCCGATGGCGTGGGGCGGGCTTGATCTGAGTGAATACGATGTCGTCCTCAGCAATAAAAGCGGCTTCTGTCATGGCTTCCAGAAAGGCGAAAACACGCGCCACATCTGCTACTGTCTAGCGCCGACGCGCTACGTGTGGCAACTGGACGCTTACCTGCAACGCGAAGGCATGGGACGGCTGGCGAACATGGCCTTGCGCCCGATGATGGGCTGGCTGAAACGGTGGGATTATGCGGCGGCTCAGCGTGTGGACGATTTCATCGCCATCTCCACCGAGATACAGGAGCGCATCCGCCATTATTATGACCGCGATTCGGTCATCATCTACCCGCCGGTAGATACCGAACGCTTCAACGTTGGCGAAGTCGAAGTCGGGGATTATTTTCTGGTCGTCTCGCGCTTGATCCCGTACAAGCGCATTGATCTCGCGGTGCAGGCCGCCAACCGCCTCAACGTCCCGTTGAAGATCGGCGGCACAGGGCGCGATCTGGAGCGCCTGCGAGCGATGGCCGGGCCGACGGTGGAATTTCTCGGCTATGTGGCCGACGACGATCTGCCGCGCCTGATGGCCGGATGCCGCGCTTTCCTGTTCCCCGGACTTGAAGATTTCGGCATCACGCCGGTGCAAGCACAGGCGGCGGGGCGTCCGGTGATCGCGTATGGCGGCGGCGGCGCGTTGGATACCGTCGTGCCCGGCGTCACCGGCGAACATTTCAACGATTTGACGGTGGATAGTCTGGCCGATGTGATGGCCGGTTTCGACGCGGGAAGTTACGCGCCGGACGCGCTCCGCGCCCATGCCGCCCGCTTTGACCGCGCCATCTTCATCGAGCAATTGCGCGAATTCATCGCCGCGAATTCATCGCCGCGAATTCATCGCGCTGACTCAGCGCGGATAAACGGCCAGCACCGCCGGAATCAAGCTGACTGATGGCACGTTGATGTCGCCCGCCGCGGCGCTCATCATGGTGGAGCGTCCGCCATCCAGCGCGAAAGCAGTGACCAGCCCTAGATCGGTGCGCGGTAGATACGCGGCCAGATCGCCCAGCGATAGACCGAGCAGAGGCGTCACCATCAGCAGGACGCGCCCCTCCGCATCAACGCCGATAGCGGTGCGACGGCTGACGCGCCCTTCATCGAAGATCGGCGCGGGCTGGCCGTCGATGACCAGCATCGGGAAGGCTTGCACCGCCTGTCGCAATGGCTCGCCGGCTTGATACGGCGCTTCGCGGTTGGAGCGCAACACCACCGCGCCATCATCGCGCACGCCGAACAGCCCGCCGCGCTCGGTATACGGCCAGCCGAAAACCGCCCCATCTTGAATCAATAGGCCGACGATGCGGTAATTCTCATCAAAGAAATTGGCGTTGATGAATAGCGCCGCTGTCGGCAGAAGATCGCGCCAGCCGCGCAGATTCAACGGCTGTTCCGCACGGTAATGAACGCGGAATTCATAGCGTGAAGGGTCAACGCGCACGACCAGCACCGCGCCCAATTCGTTGCCGTCCGGCACATAAAGCCGTTGCTCCATGCCGGGGGCAATGGCCGACCACAGAGGGTCAGCCGACCACAGAGGGTCGGACGATGAACCGTCGGGGGATGGTACGACATCGGGCGCGGGATCATCAGGCGATATATCCGCCGGTGACAGCGTATTGACCGCCGTCGCGGATTCGATCTCCGGCGCGGGGGGTGTGGGGGGTGGCGTCTGCGCCATCGAACAGCCGGTCAACACGAGAATCGCAAGCATACCGATTCGTTTTATCAAATTATGTATATCTCCTATCGCGTGGGCGGGATTTACTCGCCATTCACGCTCTTGACTTGCATAGCCCTGACATGATATATTGCGCTACATGATGACAACAAGGGCGCATAGCTCAGCTGGTTAGAGCGCACGGTTCACATCCGTGAGGTCAGGGGTTCAAGTCCCTTTGCGCCCAAGACTGTATATTAACAACATACAGCCCAACCCAACAGAGAGCCGACGCAAGTCGGTTTTTTGTTTTGTGGTGGGT
>REDR01000124.1 GCA_007693385.1 Anaerolineaceae bacterium | reverse complement strand
CCTTGATGGTAGATGACCAGATGGCCGTTGGCGTCCTGCGGGTGGAAGTGATACGGATAGGACGGCAGGCCGTTTTCAGCGCGGATAATCAGCCGGTCAATCCGCGCTAGATTGGGCATATCGTCATAATCTGATTCGCGCTCGTCGCCGTGTGCCGCGCTCGTGATGTCGCGCTCGACTTCATCCGGCAGGCCGTCCGGCAGTTCGGGCACGCCCCATATCAGCTCGATCAAGCGCTGGCGTTTGACTCCCGCGTCGGCGTCGGTGCGAATGTCCATCAACGCTTCGATGTCTACCGGCGGGCGATCCGGCAGGGATACCGCCGCGAAATGTGGATGGTCAAAATCCGGCTGTGGCGGTTGCAGGATGCGCCCCAGCATGAATAGCAGTATCAACGCCGTGACTAACGCCACCGTTATCCCGAAGATGGCGGCGCTGAGTAATCTCTTTAGCATATAAACCCCCGAATGACTCTATAATGTTAGTGTTGCTTGACACGACGCCGCCCGCGCACTATGCTCTCAACATGATCCTTTAGCGGCGGATACCACTAAACGAGGACTCGCCTTATGCCAGATGAAGCGCAAACAACCGACGCCGCCCGTGCAGACGGCAAGCTATCGGTTATCTTGCCAGTATTCAACGAAGAAGACAACCTCACGGAGATGAACAGCCAGCTATGCGGCGTGCTATCCGCGCTCAACCGTGCGGCGGAGATCATCTACGTGGACGACGGAAGCCGCGACTCCAGCCCGCAAATGCTGGCCGACATCGCGCAGAAGAACACTATCCCGACATCGGCGATCCTGTTCCGGCGCAACTTCGGGCAGACGGCGGCGATAGCGGCGGGCGTGGATGCCGCCGAAGGCGACATCATCATCCTGATGGATAGCGATTTGCAAAACGACCCCGCCGATATTCCGGCGATGGTGGCGCGGCTCGATCAGGGCTATGATGTGGTGAGTGGCTGGCGCAAGGATCGCAAAGATAGCTTCATTCGTCGCCTGCCGTCGCAGGTCGCCAACCGGCTCATCAGCGCCTCAACCGGCGTACATCTGCACGATTACGGCTGTACGCTGAAGGCGTATCGCGCCGACGTGATCCAGCGCGTGCGGCTGTACGGCGAAATGCACCGCTTCATCCCCATCTACGCCGACGCCTACGGCGCACAGATCACCGAGATGGTGGTCAACCATCGCCCGCGTGTGGCCGGCAAAAGCAAATATGGCCTGTGGCGCACGTTCAAAGTGATCTTAGATTTAATCACCGTCAAATTCTTGAGCGATTACGGCACGCGCCCGATGTATATCTTCGGCGGCATTGGCCTATTGTTCCTGCTGGCTTCTTTCGGCGTGTTGTTTCTGGCGATCTTCTACGCGCTGATCTCCGGCACATCGTTGATCCAGACGCCGCTCCCGACGCTGGCGGCGGTGCTGGGCGCGGTGGGCGTGCAGAGCGTCTTGCTCGGCCTGACGACGGAAATGCTGGTGCGGACGTACCACGAGAGCCAATCCAAGCCGATTTACACCATCCGCCGCACGATCAAACGTACAGAATCCGCCAGTCCGCAACCGGACAATACAGAAACAGTGAGCGATTAATTTGTGTGGGATATGCGGCATCATTCAGCTTGATAGACAGCCGGTAGATCATGATGTGCTGGTTCGCATGACGGACAGCATGACGCCACGCGGCCCGGATGAGCAGGGGCTATTCAACCGCGAGGGCGTCGGGCTGGGGGCGCGGCGATTGTCGATCATTGATCTGGCGGGCGGCCAGCAACCGATCACCAACGAGGACTCGACGGTGTGGATCGTGTTCAATGGCGAGATATATAACTACCGCGAACTGCGCGAGGATTTGCTGGCGCGTGGGCACCGCTTCCGCACGCACAGCGACACCGAAGTGATCGTGCATTTGTACGAGGAATACGGGACGGATTGCGTCAAGCATTTGAACGGCATGTTCACCTTCGCCATCTGGGATAGTGTCCGCCGTTCGGTGATGATCGCCCGCGATTTCGTCGGCATCAAGCCGCTTTATTACACCGTCCAGCGCGATAGATTGATCTTCGGCTCCGAGATGAAAGTGGTGTTGACGCATCCCGACGTGGCGCGGCGCGTGGACATGACCGCGCTCGACCAGTATTTGACGTTCGAGTATGTGCCGACGCCGTTAACCATCATCGAAGACGTGTTCCGCCTGCCGCCCGGTCATCTGCTGATATATGACGCGGACGGCTTGAAGCAGGAGCAATACTGGGACTTTGACCTCTCGCCCGCCGAAACCGCGACACCGCAGAGCGTCTCAGCCTACCAAGCGGAATTATTGACCGCGCTGGAATCGAGCGTGCGCCGCGAGCTGGTCAGCGATGTGCCGGTGGGCGTGTTCCTCAGTGGCGGCATCGACTCCAGCACGATAGCGGCTTTCATGACGCGGCTGTATCCGGACAAGGTGCGGAGCTTCTCCATCGCGTTTGATGATCCTTCTTTCGATGAGTCGCGTTATGCGCGGCAGGTGGCGCGGCATCTGGGCACGGAGCATCACGAGCAAGTGCTGACCGCCCGCGATGTCACCGACATGATCCCGTCCATCGCCGACTTTCTGGACGAGCCGTTCGCCGATTCGTCGCTGATCCCGACGTTTCTGGTCTCGCGCTTCGCCCGCGAGCAGGTCAAAGTGGTGTTGAGTGGCGACGGCGGCGACGAGCTATTCGCCGGTTATCCGACAGTGCTGGCGCATCGCCTTTTCGAGCGTTACCAGCGCCTGACGCCAGCTTTTGCGCGTCGGCGCATCCTGCCGACCATCGTCAACCGCCTGCCGGTGTCGTTCAACAATCTCAGCTTTGACTTCAAGCTGAAGCGCTTCATCGCCGGTGAGGGGCTATCGCCGGAGATACGGCATCATCGCTGGCTGGGGTCTTTCACCGAAGCGGAGAAGATGGCGTTACTGCGCCACGACGCGCTAGCGCCCGATGTCCGCGATACGTTCGCGCCGGTGCGCGGCCACGCCGCCCGATGTGCGGATTTGCAGATGTTGAACCGCATCCTGTATCTGGATATGAAGATGTACATGGAGGGCGACATCCTGTTCAAAGTGGATCGGGCGAGCATGGCGACATCGTTAGAGGTGCGCGTGCCGTTGCTCAACCGCGATATGCTGGACTTCGCCCGTCGTCTGCCGTTCGATATGAAGTTGAAAGGCAGTGACGGCAAGCATCTGCTGAAACGGGCGATGGCCGACTTTCTGCCGGAGGACATCCTCAAGCGCAAGAAGAAGGGCTTCAATATGCCGGTTGCCCACTGGCTGACGCACGAACTTAATGACCTGATGAACGATCTGCTGTCGCCGACGCGCCTCAAATCACAGGGCTACTTTGAGCCGTCAGCCATCCAGCAACTTATCAGCCAACACATGACACGCCAGCGCGATCATCGCAAAGGGCTGTGGACTCTGCTGATGTTCCAGCTCTGGCATCAGCGCTATATGGAGTAGATGCGCCTAATGGACAAGAGACTCTATGACCAGATTGAGCAAATAGAAAACGATCATTGGTGGTATGTCGCCCGTCGTCAAATTATATTTGACTGGATATTGCGTGAACTAGAGAGGCGCGAAAATCCGCATATCCTTGACGCTGGATGCGGTACAGGCTACAACATCGAATATCTCAAAAATCATGGGTATCATCGGGTGACGGGACTGGATTATAGCCTTGATGCGTTGCGTTATTGCCAGTCGCGCCAGTTGTCGGGCGTGTTTTGTGCCGATGCGACGAACCCGCCGCTAGCTACCGCATCATTTGACATGATTACCGCGCTCGACATCGTGGAACACGTCGAAGATGATCGCACTATGTTCAACGCTTTTGGACGCTTATTAAAGCCGGACGGGACGCTCGTCGTTTTTACGCCCGCGTTCAACTTCTTGTGGGGCGTGCAGGATGAAGTCAGCCATCACTTCCGGCGCTATACAGCGCGTGAGTTGCGCGAGAAAATAACCGCCACCGGTTTGACCATCGAAAAGCTGACTTATGTCAATACGTTTCTATTCCCGCTTGTGCTGGGTGGGCGGCTATTCATCCGTTTACGCGGGCAAACTCAGGAAGATGTCAGTGAGAATGAGATGCACCCGAGCTGGTCAAACGGCATATTAAAGCGGATATTCGCGGCGGAGCGACCATTGCTTCGCTACGTTAACTTTCCGTTCGGGGTGTCGTTGTTGTGTGTTGCCCGTAAGACCGGTTCACCCATTTAGAATCCTTTTTGCGTACAGGACAAAAACATGCAAAATACACAGGAAGTCCGGCAAATACCGCGCTGGGTGGTCATCGGTGCGATTCTGCTTTTCGCCGCGCTGAACGTCTGGAGGATATCCGGTTTAATCGACATGCGGATTCCCAGTGTTCACGGCGATTTCGAGAACTACACAATCGCCATCATGCAAACCGAAAATCCCGATTTGTTCTCGCGTGATCCGATGTGGCAAAACGGCCACCTAGCGGAGTCCTTCTGGGCGAGTAGCTTCGTCTACATGAGCATCAACCAGTTTTTCTTTAACATCAACGGCACGGATTACGGGCACACGCTTTTAGCGCTCAATGGCCTGTGGTTCTTCCTGCTGTCCATCGGGCTGTATCTGCTGTTTTATAGCATTCGCAAGCACCGGCTATCGGCGCTGGTCATGGCGCTCGCGGCGACGATGATCGTCCCCTATAGCGTTTTCTATGTGCCAACCGGCCTGCATCTGGTGCTATCGAGCATTTACATGCTCGGCATTTATCACTGGTTGGTCGTACCCGGCCTTGAAGGTCGCCCGCCGCCCATCCCGCGCTTGATCGCGCTGGGCGTCGTCATCGGCATCAGTCCGGCGCTGATTAGCTCGGTACACGGTCTATCGCTCATCCTGTGGCTGGGGGTTATCACGCTGGCACAGTTGCTCCTGCGCCATCTGCCGTTACGGGCTTTCATCGCTTTCTGGGCGGCGGTGATCCCGCCATTCTTGATCGGCGTCATGCTGGGCACAGGCGGCGCGAACCCGATCAGCGATGAATCCGCGCAGTGGCTTGTCAGCACGGTGCGCTTTCCGGCGGTATCGTTTCTACCAATTTTCATCGTGCTAGGGTTGATAGCGGTCATTACCGGCGTGATGGCGTTGAGGCGCGGCACGAAACGCTTGAAGATCGCGTTTTATGTGGTCAATCTCGTGATCTGGTTGATCGCTGGCGTACCGTCAGGGTTTGGCTGGTGGCCGGTGACGTGGTACTTCGCGCTGATCTTGCTCGCCCCGATCACCATCTATCGCATCAACAAGGGGCAGGATGAAAAGATCGACTACGCGCTGACCATCGGCCTGACCGCGCCGCTTATCAGTGGGCCGCTCGCGTTGGAGACGATCAACCTGATCTGGCGCATCACCGGCTGGAACGAATTGATCGGCATCATGTGGCAGATGTTCCGATTCCCGCAGGTGTCGTTTATTCCGGCAGGCATCGCGCTGTATCTGATTATCTACCGGCTTCTGCAGGTCGTCCCGAATGATTGGCGGCGGGTTAGCCTGCTGGTCGCCTTTGGGCTGATTATCACGTTCAACACCGACCTGTATTTCAACAGCCTCCGCGCTTATGAAATCGGCGGGCCGCCGACCTATTACTTTCTGCTGATGCTGGTGGTCGTCGCCTTCTTCATGATGCGCTCCAACGCAGGGGATTCTACCGTTAAATCGCAGGCGGACGCCCTCACGTTGAGTCTGGCGGGCGTCGCGGTGCTGGCGGTGGCGTTTTATCTGCTACCGGTTGAAATGGCTATCATCGTCATCGGCGCGTTGCTGGTCGCGGTGGTGTGGCCGGTGCGGATGACGCGCCTGAACTTCGGCTTTGCTGTTTTCGCCGCATTGCTGATCGGCTATAGCGTGATGCAGACCATCACCACGCTAGAATACGATGAAGAGGAGATCGCGCAGATCATCGCGGAAGATGTCAGTTGGGATGAAGCGTTAGGATGGATCGAAGTCAATACCGCGCCGGATGCGCTATTTCACTTTCCGCATCGCTGGACGAACGAGCGTATCCGGTCAACCGCGCAACGCAACCTGCTGACCAACTGGATGGATGCTTACAACACGCCGTATGCCCGCCTTGAGCCGATTGACCTGCACAACATCCGCGACGACAGCGAACAAAGCGACACGCCGGAGGAATCTGTCGCGTTCGCGGTGCGCTATGATGTCGATTATCTGGTGACGGAAGCTGACTTCGGTCAGCCTCTACCCGCCGTCGTGGATGGCGTGACGTACACGGCGCGGAACGTCTACGAAAACGCGCATTACGTGATCTATCGCATCTCAGCGG
>REDR01000054.1 GCA_007693385.1 Anaerolineaceae bacterium | reverse complement strand
CTTGCTGTGCGGCGCTCAGTGCGTGCAGGCGCTCGTCTTGCGTGAGGGGTTTGATTTTTGAAAATATCGAATGATTTTGAAAATCGGTGGACATTTCCCCATCTCCAGAGTCTTAAACCAGTCATTTATATGACCTGGTCTAGCATTCCCGTGATGGGCATCAATGTCGGGCAGATGGCCGACGGCGATAAGATCGCCGGACGCGGTTGGTAGCGGACAAAACAGGGCGACCCGCATCGAGTCGCCCTTGTTCGTTTCACATCAGATTAAAGCGTGTCTGCGTTGTCATTTTATAGAGGGCTTATACACACCCACACGTTATCTATTTCGGATGTCAATAATCCTACCCATGATCTTTCCCATCCAGAGCTGAGTTGATCGCTATTCGCTTCGCAAATGTCCTGCGCTTCTTCTAAAGTATCTGCGAGCGCTATCGGGGAGAGTACAGATTCATCGCGTAGATTCTGGCAGGCGGCGTCACTATAAGTCGGCGCTCCGGTGTTGAGGAAGCCGCTATCATCAAACAGAACATAAGTCATTGACGTAGCGCCATTCATGCTACGCCCCTCAGGATACAACAGTTGGCACGACCCCGCGACTTCTTCCATGACGGGCGGCAGAAGCCCTCCGCATGTTTCGGGGATCGCGCTAGACGGGATCAGGCCGTATTCCCAGCGGATCAGATGCCAGCCGCAAGTCCACGCCCAGTTGATCTCGAATTCATCGACCACGCCATCATTATTGAAATCGACGTAGCACCGGTCTTCCATCGTGCCGCCAGTAAAGCAGGCGTTGGCACGGTCATTGACGTTGGGATCGTTGGGATTGCCCTCATCATCGACAGCGAAGACCGCCATCGCGCTCATGGCAACCAGCACCACCATCATCAATCCCCAGATTAATGTTCTCTTCGTCATTATGTTGTCCTTATTGTCAAATATGGATAGCAGGCTTTTTAAAATAAAATAGCCGTGACGAATCGTATCATAGTTTATAGGCGTATAAATATGAGTTTTTCATGAATGAGGTTTTGGCTCAATTGATAGATGACTTTCTTTGTTCTTTTTTAACGGCAACAAAGAACAGCACCTCTCTACTTTTATTCTATCTGATTGGTTACCACACCACAACGCAAAAACCGCCTGCCATATACGGCGGGCGGTTGGTCTGCTGGCGGAGAGGGTGGGATTCGAACCCACGATGGTGTTACCCATACTCGCGTTCCAGGCGAGCGCACTAGTCCACTATGCGACCTCTCCGGCTGGGTTGATGGCCGGATTATAACAAACCGATGGCGGTTTGCCTATGGTTTTTTGACTCTGGCGCGGACGAATACGGCGCGTTAGTATGTCAGCGATTGTTATCAACGAACGGCAGGACGCGATGCAAGCACGTTTGACCTTAGCGGCGATCATCCTCACCTATATCACACTGGCGATTTTATACGCGGTGCGTACCCCCGCATGGCAAGCGCCCGACGAACCGGCGCACTATAACTACGTGGCGACTCTGGCGCGGGGCGAATGGCCGGTGATGCGGGCGGGAGACTGGGATAGCGCGGCGTTGGAGTCGTACAAGGCGGTGCGATGGGTTGGCGTTACCGATGAGCAAATCGCCGCCATCCGCTACGAAAACCACCAGCCACCACTGTATTATCTGCTGGCCGTGCCGGTCTATGCGCTGAGTGACGGCGACCTGACCGCGCTCCGGCTGTATTCGGCGCTGTGGGGCGTGGTGATCGTGTTGTGCGCGTATGGCGTCGGCGCGTTGCTGTTTCCGGCGCGGCGCGAGATCGGGCTGGCGTCAGCGGCCTTCGTCGCGTTCCAGCCGATGCACCTGCACATTCTGGCGTCGGTCAATAACGATGCGCTGGGCTGGGCGGTGGTGGCCGTCGGGCTGTGGCTGGGCGTGGCGCACCTCAAGCGCGTGCCGGTTCTCGGCCAGCCGGTGACGCCGGTCATGCTGGGATTGATCGCCGGAATCGGCTTGATAACCAAAGCGACGACGTACTTCATGGCCGGTCTGCTGGGCGGCGTGGTGGTGGTCGGCTGGTGGCTGGATGGCGGGCGCGATACCCGCGCTTTGATCGCCGCGTGCGCCCGTTATCTGCTGGTGGCGCTGGCGCTGGGGGCGCTGTGGTGGGGGCGCAACATCATCGTTTACGGCTGGCCGGATTTTCTGGGGCTGGCTGTACACGATGTCATCGTCGCCGACCAGCCGCGCACCAGTGAGCGCATCGACGCGCTCGGATGGGGCGGCTACCTCACGGAGCTAGGGCGCACCACATTCAATAGTTTCTGGGGACAATTCGGCTGGATGGGCTTGCCGTTACAGGCGTCATGGTACGCGGTGATCGCGGTATGCGTCACGCTGTTGTTGGGTGGCGGATTGCTGGCGGGGTGGGGCGCGTGGGGACAGTCTAGCCGTCGTCAGCGCTGGGCGTGGGCGCTACTGGCGTTGACCATCGTCGCCGCGATTGGTGCTTACCTGTATTACAACAGCGAATTCCAGCAGTATCAGGGGCGCTATATGTTCACCCTGCTGATTCCGTTGGGCGTGTGGCTGGCGTGCGGCGCGGATTTCTGGCGGCGGCGATTCACGGCGGGGCGATGGCCTGTGCTGACCACCGCCCTGATCGCTTTGCCGTTGCTGACCTTCGCGCTATATCTGATCTGGCGCGTGATTCCCGGCGGCCTTTAGCGGCGGCGCGGCGGATTCTCGTAGCGCTGGCGGATTTCCATATTGACGACGCGCTCATCACGCCCGAAGCGCATCCGCGCATTGTTGCGGATTTGCTCCCCGACTTCGGACACTTCGACGCGATTATCCGGCAATGTCCGCACCGGAAACGGTGCCGCCGCGTCGCCATCGACCAGCATCTTCGCCAGCATGTAGTAATTGGGCAGGTTAATCAGATCGTTTTCGCCGTACACCGGATAGTATTCCTGCCCCAGAAATTGCGCGTCGCGGATGCCGACGCGGAAACTGAGCAACGTGCCGATGTTGCCGAATACCGCTTCGCGGATGGTGGGCGTTAGCTGGCTGATGAACTGGTTGGCGACGGTCAGCGCGACGCCGTATTTACGCGATTCGGCGAGCATGGTGCTAAACGTCGGCGTTGTGAAGTTGTGGAACTCGTCCACGTACAGGCAGAACAGACGGCGCTGTGCTTCCGGCAGGTTGGCACGGCTGAGCGCGGCGACGAAAATCTGCGGCATCAGCAACAGCCCTAAAAAGTGGCTGGCCTCCGAACCCATTTTGCCCTTCGCCAGATTGACCAGCAGGATTTTGCCGTCGTTCATGATGCCGCGCAGATCGAGCGCGTTATGGCTCTGCCCGATGATATTACGCATCAGCCGATCATTGATGAAGCGCCCGAATTTGCTGGTCACATAGTCCAGCATGTCGCCGTCACCCATGCGGGCGATATTGGGCGCGATGTCAGTCCAGTAGGATTTGACGATGGGATCGGTGACCAGTTCCAGACATTTCTCGCGGAATGATTTATCGGTCATGATGCGTACCACTTCGATGAACGTACTGCCGGAAATATCCATCGCCAGCAACATGCTATTGCGTACCGCGTTCTCGAAGCGCGGGCCGATCATGCCGATGCGGTTGGGGTCAAACAGCGTATACAGCAATCCGATGAAGTCGGAGATGACCACGTTCTGCGCGTGCGTGCCTTTCACATCGAGGATGTTCAAGCCCATCGGACGCGCCACATCGCCCGGGTCAAGCAGGATGACATCGTGGCGGCGGTGCGCCGGAATACGCGGCAACAGATTCTCCACAAGGTCGCCGTGCGGGTCAATGATGCCGACGCCCAGACCGGCCTCAATATCCTGTAATGCCATATTTTGCAGTAGCGTTGATTTGCCGGTGCCGGTGCGCCCGACGACATACGCATGGCGCAGGCGATCCGCCGTCGAGAGCCGGATTTCAGCCGGCTTGCCGCGAACCGGCACGATGCTCTCCCCGATGATTCCGCCTTCTTCCGGCAGGCGGTTGGGCAATGGCGCGACGCGCACCGCCAGCGTTTGCACGCCGGGCAAGCCTTCCACGTTGGGCACGGGTAGGCGGGTGGCGGTCAGCGTCTCCATCGGCGTTAGCAGGTAGCGCCAGCGTGCCAGACCTTCCGGCGCGGCGGTATAGCCCCAGCGCTCGCCGCTAATCTCGCGGATGGTGCGGTCTGCCGTCTCCACTTCGTCCTGTGTGTAGGCCATCAGCACGCGATACGCGGACGGGCCAAACAGCTCCAATCCGGCGATTTCCGGCAGGGCGGGGTCGAGCAAACCGGCGGCGGCGACGCGGGTCTGCACGATGAACGGTAGCGACTGGATCGCGCCGAAGAAATCTTGATATACCTGTGCGGCGGCCTGCGTCGTGGCCGATTGCTCCAATTGCACCATGACGTTATCGCTTTGCGGCATGGCATCCAGCCCGCCGCGCCCGCGTGCATTGCGCGATAGCATCTTCTCGATGGCGGCGCGTTCCCATGCGTAAACGTCAGTCGGGTGGAAATAGGTTTCCATGATCGCGCCGCCCGGATGGTCAGCGATCAAGCGGAGCAGGCGGTGCATGTTGCCGTCGTAGATGCCGAACGATTGCACGCGGTACAGCGTATCCGGGCCGGAAGGTTGCGTCTCCGTCCGCGTGATCTGCGCGGCGCTCGCCACGTCTAGCGGCTGAATCAAATAGTCCAGTTCGTCGGGATGGATGACCGGATCGTATGTGTAGATTTGCTGTGTCTGGTACGGTAGCAGATGGCGGATGATATGCCATAGCGTCCGCGCTGTGGATTCGGCCACCTGTTGGGCGCTGGCCTCCACGCGGCAGATCAGCGCGATGGTCAGCCGTCCGTCGCGCCCGATGTAGCGCCATGTGAAATGCGGTTGTGCCAGAAATTGATCGACGCGATGCAGGCCGATCAAGAATTCGGCGGTTTGATGTTGCATGGAAGGCAACTGCGAGGCGACATGCACGCCACTCAGCCGCACCGCGAACGTCGCGTTCCACACATTCGCCGGTTTGCGCGTCAGGGTGTCCGGCGTGACGCTGTGCGCGGCTTGCGTCACGCGGAAGAACGGCGTCTGCTCCATGCGGCGGCGGATGCCATCGGCGGCGGTCTGGTCGTCCATTTCGCGCAGGCGTGATTCCGCCCGTTGCAGGCGGCCTTCCGCCAGATCAATCTCCATTAGTAGGCGCTGGGCTTCGACGCCGACGGCTGGATGGTTCGCCAACGGCGCTAACACCCGCCGCGCCACGCTCCAATGGCGCTGTGCGCTCTTGACGCGCCCCATAATCAACGCGGCGGCGGTGTCGTCGGGGTCAATCGCCAGCAGATCGGCGGCGATCATCTCGGCGCGGCCAAGCCTGCCGGACGCGATATAAGCGCGGGCGACATCGGCCTGCGATTCGCGGAAGCGCTGGCGGCGCTCCTGATAATCGGCCAGCCACTTTTTAGCGGTCTGTACCGGCGCGACGAAGCGATCTGTCAGCGCCCAATGGCCGCCCGCGCTCAGGTAGTCGAGCAGATGGCGGGCGTCTTTGCGCGGCGGTGCGGTGATCGTCGCTTGCGGCAAATCGTGGATTAGATGGCTGATGGTGTCGGGATCGTCGCCGGTCTGCGCCATGCAAACCGCCAGCCACATAAAATCGACGGGTTCAGCCGTCGGCGAGGCCGTCGCCTGTAGATACGCGCTCTTGGCCGCCATGACATCACCGGCGCGGTACGCTTCCTGCGCCATCGCCACCTGCTGGTGATAGGTTTGTGTGCTGGCCTGCATCTCCAGCACTTCCAGCCGATCCAGCAGGGCGGTATTGCTGGCGGCGGGCACTTGCCGGTCTTCCAGCATCTCATAAATCCAGCGCAGGACTTCATGCGAGTCGCCGCGCTGGTCGGCCACCGCGATCAAGCCGGAGATACCGTACAGGCGCATATTGTCACGCGGCAGGCCGTAGACCTCCACCGGCGGGATGAAAGCGGATTCGGCGGGTTTATCCGCGCCGTCGCGATTGAATGGATTGCCCCCCTTGCCGATGCGATCCATCAGACCGAAACGGCGATTTTCCGGTTTTTCGATGGCGGCGATGCGCTCATAAACCTGACGCAGGCCGCGCAGGATTTCGCGCTTCTGCTCCGCGTTCTCGCGGTAGTCGCGGTTATCGGCGCTGACCAGTCGATACAGTGATTCGGCGGCTGGCAGATCACCTTCGCGCAGGGCAGAGTCGGCATAGCGGGCGCTGATCTCCGGTATGATCTCGATGATCTTCACCTCTTTGACGATCTCGACCCAGCCGCGCGGCTGTCGTTTGCGGATGTCCTCATCCAGCAATTGGAGCAACGTTTTCAGCGCATTAACCCCCACTTTATCCCACGTGTCGAGGATGTCGCGCAGGATACCGTCGCCTTTTTCGCACCAGTGCAACGCCTTCTCATGATCTTCCAGATGCTGGAAGACATCAATCATTGCCAGCA
>REDR01000126.1 GCA_007693385.1 Anaerolineaceae bacterium | reverse complement strand
CGGAAACCGCCGGAACGGGCCGCGTACCATGCCAGCGCCAGCGCGATCACGGTATCATCATGACCGCCGGACGGCGCATTATAGCGGTAGCCGCCGCCCGCCATGCGTTCCAGCGTATACCCCGCTAACTCGCCTTTTAGCACGTCGTCGTCCAGCAAGGTGATCTCCTCGCGTTCCAGCGCCAGCGCCAGCCCTTCGATGATGTGCGCCTTACTGCGGGCGGTGGTGTGGAACGGGCGCACCGGCAAGCCTTCCGCCTGCAACGCCTCGATGTTGACCGCGCCGATGCTGTTGGCTTCCGCCCAGATGACCGCCGGACGCCAGCGATCACACAGCGCCTTGAGCCTGCCGCGTTGCACCGCCCAGCCGATGCCGGTGAAGCGATCCAGCGCCACCATGACGCCCGTCGCCGCGTCGATCACCGCGATAGCGGTGTAATCGTGTTCGCGCCCCCAGTCCACACCGGCCACGTAGCGCCGCCCGTCGATAGGGTGCGCCGGTTGTGCGGTGGCGGCGCGGTGGATGTCGCGGAATACCTGTCCGGCGTCGTCGATGAACTGCGCTAGATATTCCTCGCGGTAGATGCGTTCCGGCGTGGTGCGCCGGATGTCGGCCAGATCGTCGGCGGTGATGGCCGGGTTCGCATCAGACGGGAAGTGAAACGACGCCCAGCGCGGCTCTTGCGGGTCGATCCCCAGCTTGAACAACTCCCAGAACCAGTTGCGCCCGAATGGTGTCGATAAAAACAGCGCCCCGCCGCCACGATCCAACAACATCGGGCGCACCACCGACGGCCACACCCGCCCCTCCATGAACGCGGCTTCGTCCAGCACCGCCAGATCAAGCCCCGCGCCGCGCAACAGGTCGGGATTATGGGCGCTCCTGATGCTGATACTGCCCCCTGTCGGCAGTTCGATGCGCCGCTCGCTCTCGCTGATGTTCGTCGCCGCCCGTCCTAACGCCGCTTTCAGGTCGCGCCACACCTGATTCGCCATGCCGTATGTCGGACTCAGCCACCAACCCGCCCCGCCCATTAACGCCGTCTGCACCAGCGCCATCTGTCCGGCTGTCGTCTTGCCGAAGCGCCTGCCGCACGCCACCACGCGGTACGTCTGCGGCGCGGTCAGTATCCGCTTTTGACCAGGGTGGGGCATCATGAATCGAGCCGTCAGGGTATTGGTATTCAACACGGATGATCGTCTCCTGTTCTTCCGGCGGGGCGGATTGCTTGATGTGTTCCGAAACCTTCAGCAAGCGATCCACCACCGCGCCGAGCGCCGTCGCTAGCTGATTCAGCGGCGCGTCGCCGGTCTGCTCATGGATCGCCCGCGCCAATGCCAGCGCGTTCTCGCTCAGGCGGTCTTCTAGTTCGGCCATCTGGCGCTGGAGTTGTGCCCGTCGTCTTTTGCTGTTGTAACGCTTGTTCATCGGCTAACCCTTCGCTTTACATCGCTTTCTGCTTCGATGTTAGCGCGGCGCGAACGGCGACGGCTGGGCATACTGTCAGCAGAATTGGCGCGTATGCGTCACGCATCAAGCGCGGCGTATGGCGTGACGTATAATGAGGAGCGAATCGATCAACCGACACGGAGGAAGCACAGCATGAATTTTGACGGCAAGCGGGTACTCATCACCGGATCATCACGCGGCATCGGGCGGGAGATCGCCCGTCAGTTCGCGGCGAACGGGGCACGAGTCGCGGTGCATTACGGGCACGACGAAGCATCAGCCAGAGTGACGCGGGATGCGCTGGACGGCGACGGGCACAGCATACACGGCGGCGACATGGCCGACGCGGACGCGGTGCGAGCGCTGGTCGATGGCGCGGCGTCGGCGCTCGGCGGGCTGGATATTCTGGTGAATAATGCCGGAATTTATCATGAACACGACATCCCCGCGATGGATTATGCGGCGTGGGGCGCGGTATGGTCGCGTACGCTGGCGGTCAATCTGGTGGGGTCTGCCAATGCTATCTTTTGCGCTGTGCCGCACATGATGGCGGCGGGCGGCGGCCGTGTGGTGAATGTCTCGTCTCGCGGGGCTTTTCGTGGCGAACCTACCGCGCCCGCGTATGGCGCGAGCAAAGCCGGCATGAACGCGATGGGGCAATCGTTGGCGGTGGCCTTAGCGCCGCACAATATCTTCGTGGCGACTGTCGCGCCCGGCTTCGTGCAAACTGACATGGCGGCGGACATCCTCGACTCCGAGCGCGGTGCGGCCATCCGCGAGCAGAGTCCGCTAGGGCGGGTGGCGACTCCCGAAGAAGTCGCCTACACGGTGTTATTTCTAGCGGCGGAACAGACCGCGTTTTTGACCGGTTGCATCGTCGATGTCAACGGCGCATCGTATCTACGCAGTTAATTGCCGCGATACTGCGCGAAGTGACGGTCAAACAGCGTGCATAATGGCCCGTCGGTGGCGGCGTAGAAGTAGCCGATGGTTTCGCCTTCAAAGTTGAATGTGCCGTTGCCCATGCACGGCTCGGGCATGGCGGATTGTGCCCGCATCCCGCCCACCTGCGCGAAGCATGGGCCGATGTTCGAGATCAGCCGGTCTTGATTGACGATGACCAGCGCGCCGCCAATCGGGGCGCGGATGCCTTCACGGATGATGTTCTGGTTGGGATTTTCGATGTACAGTTGTGCATCCACCGCGCCCACTTCACGATAACATCTGACGATGCTATCAACCTGCACGATCAGCGCGGAACCGGCGATATTGCCGGTCGCGAGTCCGGCGGTGGTCATCGCGGCGGTCATCGCGCTCTGTAGATCGTCGGTCTGCTGGGAGGTGTAATCGGCGAACTGCGGGAAGAAGCTCTGCGCGGCGGCGGCATCGTCGGCGCTGTCGCCCGTCGGCTGGCAAGCGATGGCGAATAGCGCCATCACGATGAATAATCCGATAACTTTGATCCTGTTCATGTTTGCGTCTCCGTAAATATGGCTGGTTTTGTCATGATGTTACGCGCAGAACCCCGCGCTGTCAACGCGGGGCGTAGGGCTTCCGGTGCATCGTTAATCCTTCAGCGCGACGCCGAAAAACGCGCTCACGTCGTCTTTGAATTTCGCCAGCGATTTCACATCCAGATAAAACATATGCCCCGCAGAATAGTCGGCGGTGTGGATGTTTCCGCGCAATTCCGGATCAATGCGCGTGTGATTCAGCGTGTATTGCGTGGCGAAGTGCGGCGTCGCCAGATCATAATAGCCGGTGCAGATCAATAACTGCATGTACGGATTTTGCGCCAGCGCCTTACGCATCGCTTCGCTGGTGTCGGGGAATTCACCGCGCTGATATTCCCATTTGCTGAACACCTCAAAGCTGAGAATTTCGTATTCGCGGTCTGTCTGGTATTTCAAGTCGCGCCGGATGTAGTCGTTGAACATCGCGGTATACGGCGGCATGATGGCGGAGTAAGACGGGTCATGATCGAATGTCATGGTGACCGCCGCCGCGTCGATGCCCTTAAAGCGGCTATCCAACCGCCCGACGGAGCGCTTTTGATCGCGCAATAGTTCTTTGCAGAATAGCATGATGTTGATGCCCAGCCCGCCGTTGTCGATGAACTGCGGATTTAGGCCGGTATATCGCGCCAACCGCGTGATGACTTCGGCGCGTTCGTCGGCGCTCAGTTTGTCGCCTTTCATCAGCGCGACGGTGTATTCGTTCTCCGCCCACGCTTCTACTTCGTCCAGTACGTCGCGTAGCGGCTTGGCCGCCAGATCATCCGGCAATTTGCCGTGATACCACGCCGTCGCGGTGTATGTCGGCAGATACAGCGCATACGGCAATTCGTTGCCATGCGTGAAGCGCAACGTCTGGAAGTTCAACACGGTAGAAATCAGGATCAAGCCGTTAAAGGCGATGCCCTTCTCGATCAGATGACCGGCGACGCCCGCCGCCCGCGTCGTGCCGTAGCTCTCGCCTGCCAGAAATAGCGGCGATGCCCAGCGCTCGTAGCGCGTCAGGAACATGCGAATGAACGTGCCGACGGATTCAATATCGCCCTGCAAGCTCCAATATTTCTGAGCGCCGTCCGGCTTGGCGGCGCGGCTGAATCCGGTGCCCACCGGATCAATGAACACCAGATCGGTCTGGTCGAGCCACGTATGCGGATTATCGACCAGCTTATACGGCGGCGCGGGCATCCAGCCTTCATCGTGCATCTTGACGCGCTTCGGCCCCAGCGCTCCCAGATGTAGCCATACGCTTGACGAGCCGGGCCCGCCGTTGAATACGAACGTCAACGGGCGCTTGCCGGGCTTGCCTTTGCCGTCCAGCGTGTACGCGGTGTAGAACATCTCCGCTTCGATTTCGCCCTGATCGTTCTTCAAAGGCATCAAGCCGACATGCGTGCTGTATTTGAGTTCGGTCTTACCCAGTTTTAGCTTGTGCTGGGTGATAACAGGCGCGGATTCTTCCAGCTTGGCGGCGTCGGTCTGTTCGCTTGCCGCGTCCGCTTGCGTCTTATCGGTCATGGGGGTTTCCTCCTGCTTTCTGATGAGAAATGACGCGCTGACCGGCTTCTTTCGGCCAGCAATACAGACTATAACACGCGCCGCCGAATCGCGCCCCGATTGGTTGGTCTGGTTGGTTTGATCGTGTGGATGGATTCGCAGGGGGGCATAGCCATGCTACGCCCCTGTAGGTTTCTGTTGGATTACGCCCGCTTGAAACCGGCGTTAATCAGATAAAAATGTGGTCGAATTGAACGATCCGGCGATCTCCAATACAACGTCGAACAGATCGCCGCGCAGGAAATCAAGCGATAAAATCTCGATCACGCCGATTGAACCATTATCGAACGGCACATAAATCATCGTGAAAACACGCGGTTCGCCGTCCACTTCGCCTTCACCAGTCGCGGCGGTGATCGTCCGTCCGCCGATGTTGAACTGCGCCAGATCATCGGGTGTCATCGGCAGGTCTTCTAGCGAAAGCTCGATTAATTCGACCAGCGTTATATCAGGATCGAGTCCCAACAAGACCGGATCGAGCATGACTATTACCGCTTGTCCCGGTAGCACCAGCGCCGTGAAGGGGGCTTCCGCTTCTTCGTTAACTGTGAATTCGTCGGGATAGCGGAAGAACGCGCCGGACGGATACTCGTAATAATTGGGCAGGCTGGCTCTGGCGGGCGCTGATGTGCCGTCGGTGGGAACGTCGAAAGAATCGGCCAGCGTGAACAACATCGTGAAGGTGTCGTCGTCGAGTTCTTCATCCGGCTGGGCGTGGATGACCCCGGCGGTGCCGTCACTCATGCGGACGATGAGCATCGTCTCCGGCAGGAAGTCGAAATTCGGGTTCAAGAAGTCGAACAGCAGAATGTCGCGGTTGTCCAGCGTCGCTTCCAGCGCTAGCAGGTCACCTTCCTGCACATCGTCAGGATAGTTGATCAAGTCGAGCATGTAGCGAAGCACGGTGGTCAGCTCTAACCGGCTGGTATCGGCCAGACGCTCATCCATCAAAAACGGCTCGTAAATGTCCACGATCACGAACGGCTCTTGCAGGCTCACATTGGGCACGAAGCCGGATGTATCCAGCACCCAGCCGGGCGGCACGGTGACGAACGCGCCATGCTCGAAGTCGTATAGATCGCCTTCAAACGTCAGCAATGCGCCGGGCGCGTTGAAGGAATCAACGGCATTGAGGATAACTTCTACTACCGGATCGGTGAGTACGGCGGAAGTCGTCGCGCCGATGATGCCGATCTGCCCGTTATCGAAGCGCGTGATGAGGTAGGCATTGGCGATCTCGACTCCGTCTACGTCGGATGTGAAGATCACCGTCACGCCCTGACGCCCGTCCGACGTGTTACTGCTGACGACCTCCTCGGCGGGCGGCATCTCCCGATCCAGCGCGATGACGAGGCCGTTCAGCGCGTCTTCTAGCGATAGCTCGGCGGTATCCGCGCCGAATAGATTACTCAGGAAGGCGGGATCATAAAAGTCCAGAATGACGAAAATATCGCCGTCGCCGTTCTCGATCTGGCTGACCACAACACGCGGCACGTTGCGCTCAAGGTCTAGCACGCCGATGGATGGCACGGTGAAGCTCGCGCCGCTCTCGAACGTGTAGCGATCATCTTCCACTTCCTGCGCGGCGACAGGTAGCGCGAGTAGCGCCAGAACGAACAGCACGACGAGCATTCGTCTCAGGGAGTAATACATAATGTTTTGCCTTTGTCTCATGTGATTAAACGATGGTTATTCTTGAACAAAAGCAGTATATAGCCATTCAATTTTTTGCGCTAATGACCATCCGCACGAACGGTGCTAGCCAGATGCGCGAGGATGTCGCCCATAGCCGCCGGACTGATGATGTGTTCGCGGTGTGTATCGTCAATCCACACATCAAAACTGCCGGATTCCGTCAGGCCATCGACGCGGGCGCTGACCGCCTCCGCCCATTCCAGCGCCCGCAATCCCCAGAAACAGCACGGGTCGAACTGGTTGTAAATCGCTATCTGATGCCGACCATCACCCGCCGCGCCGAGAATGTACATATCCAGATAGTCGAATTCGGGATACAGGCCGATCAGCCATTGCTCATAGTCGCCGATGTCGC
>REDR01000025.1 GCA_007693385.1 Anaerolineaceae bacterium | reverse complement strand
CAACCAACGGCGGCGCGGGATGATGACAAAAAAGACGCGAACGACGCCGACACCGATCAAGAAGCAGACGCCGATCAGCGATCGGACAATACACCAAAGGACGCCGTAAACGCGACGCAAAAATAACCGGAAAATTATTTTCGTGAGGGCATGTTATGTCTGTTATTGGAAATGCCTTAGTTGTTGACGATACACCGGCCAATCGTGATTTTCTGGAGCGCCTACTCAAACAGGCGCGTTTTGACATTCACGGCGCATCAACCGGCAAGGAAGCCACCGAGCACATCGAACGCTTAGATAAGCTGGCGTTAGCGGTGGTCGATATGGAACTGCCGGACGCTAGCGGCTTGCAGATCACCGCGCAAATCCGTAGCCGCTTCCCGAAGGCTTATATCGTGGTCGCCACCATGCACGACGAGCGCTCGTTGATGCAGGAAGTTTTCCGCGTTGGCGGCAATTGCTTTCTGGTCAAGCCGCACGGCTTCATGGATTTATTCCGCAAGCTGACCACCAATAGCATCGACCAACTGCGTGATGGCGATTGCACGGTGATTGACCAGTACGGCCCACGCGCTTTCTCGATGCCTTCGACATCTTCTAGCGGCGCGGGCTGAACGATAGCGGGCGGCGATAGGCCACATCAGGCGCGGATTTGACCGTCGCCTTCGATAATCCATTTGTAAGTGGTCAGCGCTTCTAGCGCCATCGGGCCGCGAGCGTGTAGCTTTTGCGTGCTGACCGCCACTTCCGCGCCCAATCCCAGCGCCGCGCCATCGGTGAAGCGCGTGCTGGCGTTGACGTACACCGCCGCCGAGTCGATCTCATCGAGGAAGCGCGTCGCGTGTTCCGGCGTGCGCGTCAGGATGCCGTCGGAATGTTCGGTGCTGTGCGCCTGAATATGCGCCAGCGCCTCATCCAGATCATCCACCACTTTCACCCCCAGAATCAGCGATAACCACTCTTGATCGAAGTCGCCATCGACGGCGGGCTTGACGTTCGGCTGACCGTCCAGCACAGCCAGCGCCCGCGTCTCGGCGCGGAGTTCGACGCTATTCGCGCTGAGGCGATCCGCCATGCGCGGCAGAAAAGCCGACGCCACCGCCTCATGCACCAGCACGGTATCCAGCGCGTTACACACCGACGGGCGCTGGGTTTTGGCGTTGTAGATGATCTCGACGGCGGATGCGATGTCGGCGGTGGCGTCCACAAACAGATGACAGATGCCGATGCCGCCGGTGATGACCGGGATCGTGCTGTTTTCGCGGCAGAGATTGTGTAGCGCGTTGCCGCCACGCGGGATAATCATGTCGATGTAGTCATGCAATTTGAGCATCTCGCCCACATAACGGCGGTCTGTGCTGGCGATGATCTGCACCGCGTCGGCGGGCAAACCGCAATCACGGAGCGTCCGCCGCAACACGTCCACCAGCGCGATATTACTGCGGAGCGTCTCTTTTCCGCCGCGCAGGATGACCGCGTTGCCGGTCTTTAAGGCCAGCGCCGCCACATCAATCGTCACGTTTGGCCGCGCTTCATAGATCACGCCGATGACGCCGAGCGGGGTGCGGCGGCGATGCACGCGCAGGCCGTTATCCAGCGTGCGCTGGTCGAAGGTATCGCCCACCGGATCAGGCAGGGTCGCCACGCGGCGCACGTCATCGGCGATACCGTCAAGTCGCTTCTGTAAGTCGAGGCGATCTAGCAACGCTTCGCTCAGGCCGTTAGCGCGTCCGTCTTGCAGATCGGCGCGGTTGGCTTCGAGGATTTGCGGCGCGGAATCCAGCAAGGCGTCCGCGATCGCATTCAGTGCGGCGTTTTTGTCGGCGGTGGAGACCTTCGCCAGATGGCGGGCGGCCTGCTTCGCCCGTTTGCCGGTATCTTGCATGTCGATAATCGTCGTGTTATCAGTCATTTGAGTAGCACCATATTGTTTCGATGGATCACATAATCCCCATAACTATACCCTAGAATGGCGTGAATCTGCGAGGACTTCACGCCGGACAGCCGGTTTAACTCGTCACTGCCGTAGTTGCTGAGGCCGTGCGCCAGCACATCGCCGTTCGCACGGCAGACGGCCAGCGTCGCCCCGCGCTGAAACGTGCCCTCCACACGCACCACGCCCACCGGCAACAGGCTAGCCCCCTTCTTGACCAGCGCCCGCGCCGCGCCGTCGTCGGCGTACACCCGCCCTTGCGCTTGATCGGTCAACAGCCAGCGCTTGCGGCTCTCGACATGGGTCGATGTCGGCTCGAAGCGCGTGCCCACCGCTTCGCCCCCTGCGATGCGCGTGACGATCTGCGGCTCGCTACCGGCGGCGATGATGGTCGTCACGCCGCTACGGATCGCGGTCTGTGCCGCTTCGATCTTGGTCACCATGCCGCCCGTACCCAGCGTCGAACCCGCGCCGCTCGCCAGCGCATACGTCGCCGCGTCGATGTGGTCGATGCGCTCGATGAGGCGGGCGGCGGCGTCCTTGCGCGGGTCGGCGGTGAACAATCCGGGCTGGTCGGTCAATAAGATCAGGAAGTCCGCCTCTAGCACGCTGGCGACCATCGCCGACAGATTATCGTTATCGCCGACGCGAATCTCGTTGGTGGCTACCGCGTCGTTCTCGTTGATGACCGGCACGATACGCCAATCCAGCAGGTTTAGAAGCGTATCGCGGGCGTTCAGGTAGCGCGTGCGGTGGCTGAGGTCGGCGCGGGTGAGCAACACCTGCCCGACGCTGATCTTGAAGATGTCGAACATCTCGCTATAAACGTGCATCAAGCGCCCCTGCCCCACCGCGCTCAACATCTGCTTAGCGGGGACGGAACGCCCCAGATCGGGGAAGTTCAGGCGCTCGTTGCCCGCCGCCTGTGCGCCAGACGATACCAGAATGATCTCGTGGCCGGATTGATGCAAGGCGGCCATCTGCTGAACCAATTCCAGAATACGCTGGCGATTCAGATGTGGCGTGCCGCCGGTCAATGTACTCGTGCCCAGTTTGATGACGAATCGGCTCATGTCGCCTCGATTGCCGGTATTATACGATCTGGCCGCCGCCGTCCACGACGGCGCGTACCGCTTGCTGTAGATGCGCCGCCCGTGTCCGCAGGAGATCGTCGGGGGCGTGGCCGTCGCCGGTCAGCCAGCCCGCCATGCCACAGGCCACCGCACCGGCTTTCAGGAATTGCGCGGCGTTGTCGCCGGTCATGCCGCCGTTACACATGAATTTCATGTGATTCAACGGGCCGCGCACCGCCTTGAAGTAGTCCAGCCCTAGCACGCCAATCGGGAAAATCTTCAGCATAGGCGCTCCCATGTCCCACGCGGCCACCGCTTCGGAGGGGGTGGTCACGCCGGGCGCCATCAGCACATCGGCGTCCAGCACCACGCGCAACACATCCGGCTGAAAGGCTGGCGACACCACAAAATCCGCGCCAGCGTCCAGCACCCTCAGCGCCTCATCGACGCTCAAGACCGTGCCCATGCCGACACAGGCGGACTCGCCGTACTCGCGTTTGACGGCCTGCATCGCCGGGATGGGTTGTTCGCTATTCAGCGTGAACTCGAACGCGGTGATGCCCTGCGCCATCATGATTTCCGCCACCCTCAGCGCGACATCGGGCGGGAAATGCCCGCGCAGACCGGCGATCACCCGCGCCGACGCGATAAAATCATAGGCTTGTTCGGTTTGCATCATTTGATTCTCTTTCGATTGTGGTTTGATTGTCGTTCGTATTTGCGCCGCAGACACGCTACAGACGGCGGGACGTGGTGCGAGCGTCAAGCTAGATCATTTAACATGCCTTATAATTGTACCAGCAGTGAAAATTTTGACGATTATTTTTGGAGAAAGGCCGTTTTATCATGCGCTTCGTCCGCCTGTTCATCTGTGTTATTATCGTTCTGGCCGTCGCCGGATTAAGTGTCCAGACGGTCAGCGCCCAGTCCGAAGATACTTATGTCGTGCGTCCGGGCGATACGCTCCAGCGCATCGCCACGCTGTATAATACCAGCGTCAGCCTGATCGTACAGCGTAACAATATCGCTGATCCCAACCGCATCGAGCCGGGACAAGTGTTGCTCATCCCGCGTGGCGGCGCGATAGTGGCGCCACCACCCGCCACACAGATTCATACCGTGCGGCGCGGTGATACCCTGCGCGTGATCGCGGCGCGTTACAATACGACGGTAGCCGCCATCGCATCACTGAACAACATCGCCAACCCGGATCGCATCGAAGTCGGTCAGGTGTTGCGGATTCCGTCCGGCGCGACGGTGGCACCCGCGCCCGCGCCGACACAGCCGCTAGTCGTCGGTGGATTTTACACGGTGCGCCCCGGCGATACGCTGGCAGTCATCGCCCGCCGCGTCAACGTGGATATGTGGACGATTGCCCGCGCCAACAGCATCTATAACCTGAATCGGATTCTGGCCGGTCAACGGCTACGCATCCCGGGATATTAAGCCGCTAACACGGCGCGATTATAGGCTGAAGATCGCCAAAATAAAGCGTTAAGGATGACTCGGCTTTTTAATGTCGAGAAAATGTCGCATAATGGAGACATTCTTAACGCTAGTTTTTAGGGTGTAATCCGTGAATCGTCGAGCGACACATTTAACCATGGCATGGTTCGTACACGCATATACCGCGTTCGGCGGTGTGCTGGGAATGCTAGCTTTGATCGCCATCGTGGACGGGCGCACGCCATTAGCGCTCAGCCTGCTGGCTATCGCCATCGTCATCGACATGACCGACGGCATGTTGGCGCGGCGCTGTCGGGTACAAGAAGTCATCCCCGATTTTGACGGCGCGAAAATGGACGACCTGATCGACTTCCTGACATACGTCTGGGCGCCGGTGTTGATCTTGCACGTTGAGGGCTTGATTTCCAATCCGGCATGGTTGATCTTGCCGGTCATCGGCAGTCTGTACGCTTACGGGCGGCCGGGCATGAAAGAGGTGGACGGCGAAGCGTTCTTCGTCGGCTTCCCGTCTTATTGGAATATCGTGGTGCTGTATGTGTACTGGATGCAACCGGCGGAGTCGGTGATTCAGGCGTTGCTGGTCTTCTTCTTCGTGCTGTCATTCGTGCCGATGCGCTATCTGTACCCGTCCAAGAACCCCAAGTACCCGTTAGCGACGCTGGGGCTGGGCGCGGTATGGGTGGCGGTGATCGCGTTGATGCTGGCACAGGGCGAGCCGAACCAGACGCTAGTCACGCTCAGCCTGATCTATCCGGCGTACTACATGGGCGCGAGCTTCTACATCGACATTTCGTATCGCCTGAAGCACAACGCCGAACGCGGCGCTGACCATCACGAATCGGACTCGTCATCTATAGAAGCTCTTTGATGTCGCGGGCGATTTTGTCACTGACACCTTCGACGGCGCATAGCTCCTCAATGCTGGCGGCGCGGATGGCGTCAATCGAATTGCCGAACGCCTTCAACAACGCTTTGCGTCGCTTGCTTCCGATGCCGGGAATGGTTTCCAGAAGACTCGCCATGCCTAATTTCTGCCGTTGCTTGCGGTGGCTGGTGATGGCGAAGCGGTGCGCCTCGTCGCGGATGCGCTGAACCAGATACAGCGCGACGCTATCACGCGGCAACATCACCGGCGCGGGGCGTCCGGGCATGAATAGCGACTCGTAGCGCTTGGCGAGCGCCGCCACCGGCACGCGCTCCGTCAGATCAAAAGCCGCCAGCACTTCCTCCGCGACGGCTAATTGCCCCTTGCCGCCATCAATCAGCAGTAAATCCGGCAGAAGTCGCCACGTCTCATCACGGTCTGGTTTGCCGGGTGCGGGCGGCGTCGGGTTCTCCACCGCGTTGACATAGCGCTGAAAGCGCCGCGTCAGCGCCTCGCGCATCGACTGATAATCGTCGCTCCCCGCGTGGTCAATCGTGCGAATGTTGAAGCGGCGATATTCGCTCTTACGCGGGATGCCCTGCACGAACATGACGCGGCTGGCGACGATGGCGGTGCCCTGTGTGGTGCTGATGTCGTAACATTCGATGCGGTTGGGGATGCGCGGCAAATTGAGCGCGTCGCGCAATAGCGCCAGCGCTCCCTCCTGTCGGGTGCTGTCCGCCTCCCATTGCGCTTTGAGCATCTTCATCGCTTCGATGGCGTTCTCGTGCGCCATCTGGATCAACTGCCGTTTATTGCCCCGTTGCGGCACGGTGATCTGTACTTTACTGGTGTGGCGCTTATCGCTCAGCCAGCGCTCGATGATCCGCGCCGCCTCAATCTCGCCGGGCAGGATCAACTCACGCGGGATGTCGGCGCTTTCGCCGTAGAATTGCGTGATGAATTGGCTGATAACTTCTTCGTCGCTGGAGTCGTCGGCGTTCTGTAGCGGGCGCGAATCACTGCCGATCAATTTACCGTTGCGGATGAACATGATCTGCACGACGGCCTCGTTTTTATCGCGTGCCAGCGCGATCACGTCATGGTCGGTCATCTTCGGGCTGACCGCCTTATGCTTCTGCGTGATGAACTCGATAGCCTGCAATTGATCGCGCAGGACGGCGGCACGCTCGAAGTTCAGCGCGGCGGATTCGGCGTGCATCTGCTCGGTGATGCGCTCGACCACCGCTTCGGATTTGCCGCTTAACACGTCCATCAATTCAGCGATCATGGCGCGGTACGCTTCACGGTCTACCGCGCCGATGCAGGGCGCGTTACATAGCCCGATGTCCCAGAACAAGCAGGCGCGTTCGTCGCGTCCGGTGATGGTGCGATCACACGTCAAATACGGGAACGCCTTGCGTAACACGCGCAACGTATTTTGCACCGCCCACATCGCCGAATACGGCCCGAAGTAGCGGCTACCATCTTTTGCGATGCGGCGCGTCGTCTCCACCTTCGGGAAGTCGTCGCCCCATGTGATGCGGATGTACGGATAGCGCTTGTCATCTTTCATCATCACGTTAAAGCGCGGCTTGTGGCGCTTAATCATGTTCTCTTCGAGGATGAGCGCCTGCACTTCGCTCTCGGTGACGATGAAATCAATATCGCATACCAGCGAGCGCATCCGTAGCGTTTTCTGGCTATCCTGTGCCGCGTTGGTGAAGTAACTCCGCACGCGCTGGCGTAGCCGCTTGGCCTTGCCGATGTAGATGATGCGGCCATCGGCGTTTTTCATCAGGTAGACGCCGGGCTTAGCCGGTAGATTTTTGAGTATCGTCTCAATGTTTTCTGGTGTTTGAAAGCTCATGTCACGTCGCATATTCATCACGGGAAAAGACAGTTTCCGGTTATTGTAGCATCGCCCGCCGCGTTATGGGTGGTCATTTTCATCATGGTGCGAATGTGGGATTTCCGACTTACAGCGTGGGATAATGTGGTATAATCACGGCGAACATTCAAAAGAGACAATCGGCGGATAGGGGCAAATGTTCTGGGGTGAATACACGCACCATCTGGATAATAAAGGGCGTCTGATTATCCCTGCCCGCTTTCGTCAACACCTGACCGCGCAAGCCGTACTCACACGCGGCCTTGACCACAATCTGGTGATCTATCCGCACGAGACATGGCAGGCCGTTTCCCGGCAGTTATCGCAAATGCCCATCACGCACCCTACCGCCCGCGCCCTACGCCGCTTATTATTTTCCGGTGCGCTGGCGCTCTCATTGGATAAGCAGGGGCGCGTGAACATCCCGCCTTATCTGCGTGAATACGCCGCGTTGGAAGGTCAGGTGTTGGTGGTGGGCATGGAAACATTCGTGGAGATATGGCAACCGGCACGCTGGCGCGATACGCTGGATGATGTGGCTAGCGCGTTGAAAGATGCCGATATTCTGTTGAAGTTGAGCTTATGAAACCATGACCGCATACCCGCATACACCGGTTTTACTGCAAGCGATACTGGACGCGCTACCGGAGCGCCCCGAACGCATCATCGACGGGACGCTCGGCGCGGGCGGACACAGCACCGCGCTATTGGCGCATTGCGCGGAGGCCAGCTTGATCGGTTTCGACGTTGACGACGACGCGCTACAGATCGCACGCCCGCGCCTGTCCGTTTACGGCGATCGCGCCCATGTCGAGAACCTATCATATCAGGAGATGACACGCATCGCCGCGACGCGGGGCTGGGATGGCGTGGATTTCATCTTGCTCGATCTCGGCGTGTCGTCGATGCAGGTTGACCGCGCCGAGCGCGGCTTCTCGTTCGCCAAGGACGGCCCGCTTGATATGCGCTTCGACCAGAACGCGCCGGTACTGACCGCCGCCGACTACGTGAACCGCTTCGACGCGGACGATCTGGCCGACATATTCTTCGAGTACGGGGAGGAGCGCTTCAGCAGGCGGATCGCACGGGCTATCGTCCGCAATCGCCCGTTCTATACCACCGCCGCCCTTGCGGATGTGGTGGCCGGTGCGGTGCCGCGCAACAAACAGGGGCGCATCCACCCCGCCACGCGGGTTTTTCAAGCGTTGCGGATCGTCGTCAATGAGGAGCTAAACCGGCTGACGCAGACCTTACCGGCCATGATCGACCTGTTGCGGGCGGGCGGTAGGTTGGCGATCATCAGCTTTCACAGTCTGGAAGATCGACAGGTGAAGCAATGCTTCCGCCATGCCAGCACCGAAGTCAAATCGCCGCCCGGCATGATGCTACAAGAACGGTCTGCGGTGGTCAAGCTCATCACGCGCAAGCCGATCACCGCCACGCCAGCAGAAATCGCGGCGAATCCGCGAAGCCGTAGCGCGAAATTACGCATAGTGGAGAAGTTGTAACGATGAACGCAAGATCAAGCGGATGGTTCGGCCATACATTGCGGCACGGTGCATGGCAACCACAGCGTCAGGTGGTGGCGCTGGGGGCGCTGGGCTTTGTGCTGGCGATTGTGTTCGGCGGGCTGTATCTATCGCAGGTGGTGGGCGAAGCGACCACCAACCGCCGCCTTGAGACGCTACTCAACCAGCGCGACGACCTCGAACGCGAGAACGAACTGTTGCGCGTGGAAATCGCCCGCCTGAAGAGCGTGCCGAATCTGGTGACGCGGGCGGAGGCGCTGGGCTTCGAGCCGGTGGAAGCCAGCCGCATCGAATATCTCGCGGTGCCCGGCTTCGTGCCGCCGCGAATCGACACCGTAGCGCCCATCACCAGCGTCAGCGCCGCGAATGATGCGCTATACGACGAGACGTTCACCGACTGGGTAACGCGCCAATGGGAAGCGTTAACCGGCTGGATTCAGCAAGCCGTCGGAGGTTAACCGATGCAAGACGCCAGTCCCCCCCCACAGGAGCAGATCATCCGCCAGCGTATGTCGATGGTCACTATCGGCACAATCGTCATCGCCATCATCTTGATTATCCGCCTGATGTGGTTTCAGTTTCCGCAGTCGCCGCGTGTCGTGGCGGAATTCGCGGTACAGCGCCGCGCCGCCGCCGGTACCACGCAGATCGTCGAAACCGGACGCGGCCACATCTATGACCGCAACGGCAACCCGCTAGCGGTGAATCGCATCCAATACCGCGTATTCATCAGCCCCAACATCCTCGCCAACCCGGAACGCACCGCCGCCGATCTCGCCCGCATCCTGCAACGCGATGAATTAGAACTATTCAACCAGCTACGCAACCGCGCCAGCATGTCCGAATTTTTGGGCGTGGTCGATGCGGAGGCGTGGCGGCAAATCCGCGACTTGAACCTGCTGGCGGTGGAGATGACGCGCCTGCAACGGCGCGACTACCCGCAGGGGTCGCTCGGGTCGCAGGTGATCGGCTTCGTCAGTGGCATCGGCGATGAATCACGCGGCAATTACGGCGTGGAGGGCTACTATCAAGCGCAACTGGCCGGACAGGTCTTTGAGCAAGAGGTGAGCAACATCCCGTTCAATCTGCCGGAAGATTTATCGGTCTTTGAAGGCGGCGCTGATCTGGTGTTGACGCTGGACCGCGACGTGCAATTTCTGGCCGAATCCGAGCTACAACGCGCCATCACCGAAACCGGCGCACAGGGCGGCACCATCATCATCATGAACCCGCGCAACGGCGACGTGCTGGGCATGGCGAGTTATCCGACGTATGACCCGAACTTCTTCTTCGCGGTGGAGAACCCCGCCCTGCTCCGTAATCCGGCCATCATGAACGTCTACGAGCCGGGATCGGTGTTCAAAGTGTTGACCGTCGCCGCCGGAATCGAAACCGGCGTCATTGACGCGGACTGGATGTACAACGATCAGGGCGTGTTTGAAGTCAGCGGCCAGCAGATTTATAACTGGGATCGCCGCGCTTATGGCCCGGCCAACGCGGAGCGCGTGCTGGTCGATTCGCTCAATGTCGGCGTCGCCACCATCGCCCGCGAGATGGGGCCGGAATTATTCTACGGCATGATGAATCGCTTCGGCATCGGCCAACCGACTCGCATTGACCTACAGGGCGAAGAACGCGGCATCATGCGCACGCCCAACGACCTTAGCGGAGAGTGGAGCGAGAGCGATCTGGCGACGAACAGCTTCGGGCAGGGGTTATCGCTGACGCCGCTACAGATGTTGACCGCCGTGAACGCCATTGCCAACGACGGCCTCATCATGCAACCGCGCATCGTGTACCAGATCATCGACGGCGATCAGATCATCACCTCCAACCCTGAGCCGATGCGACAGGCGATCAGCGCACAGACAGCAGGCATGGTGCGTGATATGATGGTGGCCGTCGTGGAGGGCGATCTGGACAACCGCGCCCGCGTGCCCGGCTACAGTATCGCCGGCAAGACCGGCACCGCCGAGATCAGCACGCCGCTAGGCTACGAGTCCAACGCATGGATCATGAGTTTTGTCGGCTTTTTGCCCGCCGACGATCCGCAGGTGAGCATCCTCATCAAGCTGGATAGGCCGACCAGTGGACGCTGGGCGAGTGAAGTCGCCGCGCCGGTGTTCAGCAGGCTGGTCAGCCGGTTGGTGATCTTGCTGGAAATCCCGAACGACGACATCCGCCGCGCCCTGACTGAATCCGGAGTCGCGGTGGGCGAACAGAAATGACGATGACGGGGGAAGACCGATGGACGGTGGCTTATCTTTCGCGCTGACGGTAGGCGCGATCACCTTTTTGCTGTGCATCACATGGGGCGGCCCATTCGTGGAGATTCTGCGGCGGCTAGGCATCGGCAAGCAGATTCGCGTTGATCTAGCCGAAGGCCACCAGAGAAAAGTCGGCACCCCGACGATGGGCGGCATCATCATCGTGCTAGCGGTGGTATTCATGACCGCCCTGCTGAACGTCGCCAACATCTTACAGACCGGCGGCGGCGCGAGCATCTTCCTGCCGTTGCTGGTGCTGGTCGGCTTCGCGGTGCTGGGCTTGATTGACGACTGGGAAGGCATCTCGCGCTCACGCGAGAATCCGGTGGGTGAAGGTCTGTCGCCGCGTGCGAAGTTCATCGCACAATTGGCGCTGGCGGGCGCGGCGGCGTCCATCATGTCGCTGTATGCGGGCGGCTTCGCCTTCGCCAATCAACTGGTGTTGCCCCTCATCCCGATCAGCGTTCCCATCCCGCCGATATTGTTCATCCCCATCACCATGTTCATCATCATCGGCACATCCAACGCGGTCAACCTGACCGACGGCATGGACGGGCTGGCCGGTATCATCACCGCGTCGGCGTTCGCCGCCTACGGTGTGATCGCCTATTTGCAGGGGCAAATCTTTCTGGTTCAATTGTGCTTTGTGCTGGTCGGGGCGTGCTTCGGCTTTTTGTGGTACAACGCGCACCCCGCACAGTTATTCATGGGCGATACCGGATCGCTGGCGCTGGGGGCGACGCTGGGGATCATCGCGGTGATGACCGGCCAATGGCTTCTGCTACCGATCATCGCTATCGTGCCGGTAGCGGAGACGCTCTCCGTGATTTTGCAGGTGGCCTCCGCCAAGTACAGCCGCCGCTACTGGGGCGTAGACCGGCGCATCTTCCGGCAAGCGCCGTTACACCATCACTTCGAGCTGGGCGGCTGGAGCGAGACGCAAGTCGTGCAACGCTTCTGGCTGGTCGGCATCCTATCGGCGATGCTCGGCATCGGGCTAGCATTACTATAGCGCCGGATACACCCTTGAATCGGACGAACGGGAAAGAGGAGCTATGTTTCTGAATCAGACGGATTTGCTCAACGGGCGGCGCGTTCTGGTCGTCGGCTTCGGGCGGCAGGGGCAATCGCTGGCGCGGTGGTTGCCGACGGTGGGCGCTCAAGTGACCGTCACCGACCAGCGCCCGCAGGACGACATCGACAGCGACCTGCGCGACTTCCCCAACGTGAAATTCGTGCTGGGCGGCCATCCCGAAAACCTGCTTGACCACGCGGAGATGATCTGCTTGTCGGGCGGTGTGCCGCTGGAATCGCCCATCGTGCGCGAGGCGCTCAAGCGGCAAATCCCGATCACCAACGACGCGCAACTATTCATCGAGCGTTGCCCCGCACCCATCGCCGGAATCACCGGAAGCGCTGGCAAGACCACCACCACCTCATTAGTCGGCGCGATGTGCAAGACCGCCGGAATCAATACATGGGTGGGCGGCAACATCGGCAACGTGCTACTGGATGTGATGATGGGCATACAGGCCAATCATCAGGTCATCATGGAGCTTTCCAGCTTTCAGCTTGAATTAACGTTCAGCAGTCCGCCGGTGGGCGCGGTGCTCAACATCACGCCCAACCATTTAGACCGCCACGAGACGATGGAGAATTACATCCGCGCCAAAGCCAACATCATCGCGCATCAGTCCGCCGACGACATCGCGATTCTCGGGCAGGACGACGCGGGCAGTCGCGCATTGGCGGGGGCGGTGCGCGGGCATCTGGCATGGTTCAGCCGTTCGGAGATCGTGGCCGATGGTGCGTTCATGGTCGGGGATCGGCTGGCGGTGGCCGGGATCGCCACCAACGACGGCGAAGTGCAGATCATCTGCGCGGTGGACGACATCCCGCTACGCGGCGAGCATAACCTGTCTAACGTGCTGGCCGCCTGCGCGATTAGCGGCGTGCTAGGCGTCGAAGCCGAGGCGATGGCGCAAGCCATCCGCGAATTCAAAGGCGTGGCGCATCGGCTGGAAGTGGTGCGCGAGATCGACGGCGTGACATACGTCAATGATAGCATCGCCACCGCGCCGGAGCGCGTGATCGCCGCGCTCAACAGCTATGACGAGCCGCTTGTGTTGATCGCGGGTGGCGCGGATAAAAAGCTGTCGTGGCATCAGATGATGGCGCTGGCGCTGTACAAATCACGCCACATCGTCGCCTTCGGGCGTGACGGCGACATCATCATCAAGACCGCCCGCGACATCGGCGGCGACATGAGCAAGATAACCCGCGTGGAGACGCTGGAGCAAGCGACGCACAAGGCGGCACAGGTGGCACAGTCCGGCGATGTCGTCCTGCTATCGCCGGGCGGCACCAGCTATGATGCTTACCGCGATTTCGCGCAACGTGGCGACCACTTTCGTCGTCTGGTAATGGCGCTATAATGATATGTGAGCCGTTAAGCAGGAAGTCCCGTAGATATGACCGATAGACCGTTACCACCGCAATTCATCGACGAGGCGTACCAGCCAGCAGAGCGCACCGCGCCGCGTCCGCGTGCCGACGCGCAAAAGCTGACGTTCTGGGCGTCGCTGGATAAGACCACGCTATTTTTTACCGGCTTGTTGCTATCCATCGGCGTGATGATGGTCTTTAGTACCACGTTCGACTGGAGCTTGCAGGATTACGACAACGAAGTGACCATCACCATGATGCACGTTCGTAACGTGTTGATCGGCATCGTCGTCATGTTGCTATTCGCCCGCGTCGAGCCGCAATGGTTCCAGCGTCTATCCTTGCTGATTATGATGTCGGCGGTCAGCTTCCTGATCGCGGTTTTGCTATTCGGCGACGACACGTTCGGGGCGCGGCGGGCATTGATCGACGGGCGCTTTCAGCCGGGCGAATTCGCGGAGTTGGCGACCATCATCTATCTGGCGGCGTGGCTCGGCTCGAAAAAGACCAACGTCCGCAGTTTCACCGGCGGGCTATTGCCATTCACGGTCATCGTGCTGGTGGTCATCACCTTGCTACTGCTTCAGCCCGATCTCAGCGTGGCGATGACGGTATTCATCACGGCGGCGGCGATGTTCTTTCTGGCCGGCGCTGACCTGCGGCAGATCGGCGTGGTGATTATCGCGGTATTGTTCACCGGCTTGACGATGTTTCCGGTATTGCAGAACATCGCGCCGTATGCGACATACCGCGTCGAGTCGTGGGTGGTCGGTCTGGGCGACCTGACGCAGGCCAGCTATCACACACAACAGGCGGCCATCGCGTTCAGTTATGGCGGCTGGACGGGCGTCGGTCTGGGCGAGAGTCAGGCCAAGTTCCGCGCCCTACCCGCGCCGCACACCGATAGCATCTTCGCGGTGATCGGGGAGGAGCTGGGCGTGCTGGGCGCGGGCATATTGATCGCGCTGTACGTCGTGCTGTGTATACGCGGCGTGCAGATTTCCCAGCAAGCCATCAACACCTATAGCATGTTATTGGCGATTGGCGTCACGGTATGGGTCATCATCCGTGCGGCGCTGAATATCGCGGTCATGACCGGATTAATCCCCCCCACCGGATTGCCGCTACCGTTTATCAGCTATGGCGGGTCGTCGCTGGTTGTGATGATGGCCGGAATCGGGTTATTATTGGGCGTGCATCGACAAACATTGCGCCATCAAAACACGACAGAACGGAGACAGACCGTTGCGAATTATGATCGTAGCAGGCGGAACCGGCGGGCACGTCTACCCCGCGCTGGCAACCGCAGAAGCGATGAGCAAACTATATCCTGATGTGTGGTTGGGGTTCGTCGGCACGGTGGACGGCTTCGAGCGCCCACTGGTCGAACGCGCCGGTATCACCTTCAGCGCATACGACGAAGTACAGGCCGGGCCGGTGCATGGCGTCAATCCGTTGCGGGCGGCGTCCAGCCTATTCAAGCTATTGCGCGGCACATGGGCGGCGCTGGGCATCGTGCGCCGTCACCAGCCGGACGCCATCTTATCGACGGGCGGCTGGGCGAGTTTGCCGGTGGCGCTGGCGGCGCGGTGGCGCGGCGTCCCCATGCTGATCTATCTGCCAGATGTCGAGCCCGGCCGCACCATCAACATACTGAAACGCTTTGCGCGGCGGGTGGCGGTCACGGTGGATGAATCGCAGAAGTTCTTCAAAGCGGGGCAAGCCGTCGTCACCGGCTATCCACTCCGCGCCGGAATGCACGCCGTCAGCGCGGAAGACGGGCGGGCGCACTTCGGCTTATCGCCCGATAAAAAGACGCTTCTGGTTTTCGGCGGCAGTCGCGGCGCACGGGCGATCAACATCGCATTCGGCGACATCCTGCCCGATTTGCTGGCGCGGGGCGATGTGCAGGTCATCCACATCACCGGCACGCTCGATCACGAACGGGTACAGGCGCAGGTCAAAGCGGTGGGCGATCATCCCGATTATCACGCCTTCGACTATCTGCACGATGACATGGCGCTGGCTTTCGCGGCGGCTGATCTGGCGGTGTGTCGGGCGGGCGCGAGCATTTTGGGCGAATGTCCGCTATTTCATCTGCCCGCTATCTTGATCCCGTTGGCGTATAGCTGGCATTATCAGCAGGTGAACGCCGACTATCTGGCGGAGCGCGGCGCGGCGATCCATCTGGACGAAGGCGACATGAGCGCCGGGCTACTGCCCACTATTGAGCGCTTGCTGGACGCGCCGGAGCATCTCGACTCGCTCCGTGAGGGCATGGCGGCATTGGCGCAACCACACGGCGCGGCGAATGTCGCCCGCGAGTTGGCCGAGCTAGCAGGGGGAACGCGATGATTCAACTGTCGGTATTCATGTGGGCGATGATCCTACTATTCGGCTATATCGGCTTCGTGCGCGGGCTGAGTAAAGAGCTGATTTCGTCGTCGGGCATCATTCTAGGCTTGTTCGCGCTGTTTCAATTCGATGATGTCATCAATGATCTGCTCATCAGCGTGCCGGATGCACAGGCGTTCGTCTTTCGGGCGCTGATCTTCGCCGTCATCGTGTTCTTCGCGTATCAGACGCGGGCGCTGATCGGTGAGGACGCCAAAAAAGAGACGAAGGGCAGTACCGGCGGCGGCGGGCGCGGCGAATTGCAAGCCAACGCGCTCGGCGCTCTGCTCGGGGGCGTCAACGGCTATCTGATCTGGGGGACGCTGTGGTACTTCATGCACATCAACGACTATCCGCTAGCGCCCGGCATCGTCGCGCCATTACAGGGCACAGCCAGCGCTGATTTCGTCAGCATCCTGCCGCTTTTCGTGCTGGGTGGCGGGCCTACCGGCGACGGCAACCTGCTGGCGGCGCTGGTCATCGTGGTATTTTTGATCGTGCTGATCGTCATTTGAGGGAATAAAAAGGCGCGATATGATCGAGCTGTATTCATTGATGCTAGTGCTGGCCGCTTTCTGCGGCTTCATCGGCCTTCTGCGCGGCTGGAACCGTGAGCTAATCGTCACGATAGCCGTCGTGATCGCCCTCTTCGCGTTGTTCCAGTTCGATAGTCTGCTACGCGGCGTGATCTTGCGTAGCGTGCCGGTAGAGCAGACGTTCATCTTCCAGCTAATCGTGTTTCTGTTCATCGTCTACATCGGCTATAAGAGTACGTTCTTCGGCATCGGTGGTGAAGAGGCCGAAGAAGGCAAAGTGCAGGACGCCATTCTGGGCGGCGTGGTCGGCGCGATCAACGGCTATTTGATCGGCGGGGCGGTCTGGTATCTGCTGGACATCAACGAATACCCGTTCGCGCCGCATGTGATGGCACCCGCGCCGAACTCCGCCAGCGCCGACGCCATCAACACGCTTCCATTGGTCATCATCAGTGGCGGCCTGACCGGAAGCGGCATATTAGCCGTGATCGGCATCGCGGCGTTAATCTTGCTCGTCCTTTTCAGCGCATCGTAAACGCACATGATCCAACTATCCAGCGCACAACATATCCATATCATCGGCATCGGCGGCGCGGGCATGTCGCCCATCGCCCGCATCTTGCTAGAGCGCGGCTACACCGTCAGCGGCAGTGACCGGACGCCCAACGCCATCAGCGAAGCGCTAGCCCGCGACGGCGCGACGATCCACACCGGCCACAGCGCCGAGAACGTCATCGGCGCGGATATGGTCATCACCACATCCGCCGCGCCCGACGACCACATCGAGATCGTCACCGCCCGCACCAACGCGATTCCGGTGTATAAGCGCCGCGACATCCTCGCGCCGTTGATGGCCGCGCACAAGGTCATCGCGGTGGCTGGCACGCACGGCAAGACCACCACCACCGGCTTGATCGTCCACCTCCTACGCGAATGCGGGCGCGATCCGTCCTACATCGTCGGCGGGGTTATGGGCAATACCGGCACCAACGCGGCGGACGGGCGCGGCGATCTGTTCGTGGTGGAGGCCGACGAATACGACGATATGTTTTTAGGTCTGCGCCCGGATACCATCGTGCTGACCAGCATCGAATATGACCATCCCGATTATTTCACATCGCCGGAGATGATGCTCGACAAGTTCGCGCAATTCGTGCGCTTGCTCCAGCCCGGCGGACGGTTGATCGCCTGCATGGATTACCCGATGGTACAGCAGATCATCGCGCAGAACGCGGCGGGCGCGGACATCATCGGCTACAGCACGCAAAGCCACCCCGCCGCCGCCATGCAAGCGCACGACATCCGCCTGCAAGATGGCGACAGCGCCTTCGACCTGCACATCATCACCGGCGGGCAGATCAACGTCAATGTCGGGGCGGTGCAGACGCCGCTACTCGGTGAACACAACGTCGCCAACAGCATCGCCGCGCTGACCGCCGCCGACGTTCACGGCGTCATGCTCTCGCACAGCATCCCGGCGCTGGCCGGATTCAAGAGTACCGCCCGCCGCTTTGAGTTGCGCGGGACGGCGGGCGATGTCGTCGTGTATGACGATTACGCGCACCATCCGACGGCGATAGAACTGGTATGCAAAGCGGCGCGGGCGCGTTATCCGGATCGCCCGTTGTGGATAGTGTGGCAACCGCATATGTACAGCCGGACGCAAACGCTGATCGCCGATTATGCGCGGGCATTCACGGCGGCGGATCGCGTGATCGTGACCGACATCTACGCGGCGCGGGAAGCCGCTATCGCGGGCGTCAGTGGCGCGTGGGCGGCGGAGCAAATTCAGCAGACAGCCGCGCACCATAGCGGCGACATCGACGCGACGGCGGATTATCTAGTCGCCAACGTGCCGGACTCGGCGGTCATCGTCATCATGAGCGCGGGCGACGCGCCCGCCATCGGCCAGCGTTTTTTGGCGGCGAGGCGCGGATGATGGCCGATTATCTGCGCGACGAGCCGTTAGCACGGTACACCGCCGCCCGTCTGGGTGGCGCGGCGGATTATCTATACATCGCCCGCGATTCGGTGGCGGAATTGGCGCGGGTGGTGAGCGACGCATGGGAGCGCGGCCTGCCGGTGCGCGTGCTGGGCGCGGGGGCGAATGTGCTGGTCGCCGATGGCGGCTTTCGCGGGTTGGTGGTGGTCAATCGCGTGTCGGAAGTTTCGTTCGGCGCGTGGTATGGCGGCGTGACGCTTTCAGCCAGCAGTGGCGCGAGCCTATCCACCGTCGCCAACCGTTGCCAGAAGCGCGGCTTAACCGGCATGGAATGGGCGGTCAGCGTGCCGGGCACCATCGGCGGCGCGGTGGTCAACAATGCCGGCGCACACGGCGGCGAAATCGCCGACAATCTATCGAGCGTGGCGGTACTGGATGAGGGAATGCCGCGCCTGTACACCAACGCTGATCTGGCGTATGAATATCGCGGCTCGGCGCTCAAGCATCGCACAAAGCGCGATTTTTTGGTATTGTTGGCGACGTTTAAGCTAGAAAGCGATGAACCCGACGCCATCCGCGCCCGCATGAACCAGATGACCGCCTACCGCAAACGCACCCAACCGCCGGGCGCTAGTCTGGGGAGCATCTTCAAGAATCCGGCGGGCGACTATGCCGGACGGCTGATCGAAGCGGCGGGACTCAAGGGCTATCGGCGCGGCGGCGTGATGGTTTCGCCCGTCCACGCCAATTTCATCGTCAATGCGGATACAGCCAGCGCGACATCAGCCGACTATCACGCGCTGATCCGCGAAGTACAGCAGGCCGTCGCGGTGCATAGCGGCATCCAGCTTGAGCTAGAGATCGAGCTAATCGGCGATTTTTGATGTGCCCCGTCTGCGGGGTTTGTGGCCGGATATAGTAGCGGGAGACGCGGATCGTATGCCGACAGCACGAACGCGCCAGCAAAAACGCAACCGGGACGGACGCGCTCCGGCGGTGTGGCGGGGACGGGTAGCCGCGCCCTCTGTGGAGCGCGAACGCCCCGAACATAGCGCCCCCGACGAGATCAGCGTGAGCTGGCGCTTGCTCAGTGGCGGGATTGTCGTTTGCCTGTCGCTGGTGATGGGCGTGTTCTTCTTGACCGATCTATTTTACGTGAGTAGCATCCGGCTAGAAGGCGCGACATACCTCAACGAGAGCGAAGTGTTCCGCCATGCCGACATCGCCAACCAGCATATCTTCTGGGTCGATCCGGACGCGGTGCGCCGCAACTTGATCGAAGCGACGCCGCTTGTCGCTGATGCCCGCGTCCGCATCAGTTGGCCGCCGCAGATGGTGACGATCATCATTGAGGAACGCCGCCCGACGATCTTATGGACACAGGCTGACGTGCGCGTGCTGGTCGATGTGCGCGGCAATATCTTGCGTTCGCCGCGTGATGACGAGTCGTTCCCGGAGCTGGTGCAGATCGTCGCCGACAACAGTTTCACCTCACCGCGCCTGTCGGAGCCGGTGCCGCTTGATGTGGTCAGTGGCGCGTTGCAATTACAGCGCACATTTTCCGGCTTGCCCACCTTGCGCTATAATGCAAAGCACGGGCTGGGCTTCCGTGAAGAAGACGGCGAAGCGGGCTGGGATGTCTGGCTGGGCGCGGGCACGGATATGCCGAATAAATTGCGCGTATACGAAACCCTGCGCGATAACCTGTTGGGACGCGGGATCGTTCCGGTGACGATCAACGTCGCTGATCTGGACTCTGTCCACTATTGTGGGAGCTTGGAATTGTGTTATGAGTGAACTCGTCATCGGCCTTGACGTTGGCACACACAAAATCTGCACGATCATCGCGGACGTGCGCGAAAAAGATACGTTCATCGTCGGCGTCGGCATCGAGCCGAGTCGCGGCATGAAGAAGGGCGTCGTCAGCGATCTCGGCCAGCTAACCGCCGCCATCAGCGCCTCGGTGCATAAGGCGGAAAAAAGTAGCGGCTATCTGGTCAAGCGGGCGTTCGTCAGTCTGGCCGGTAGTCATATCGCGTCGATCAACAGTCGCGGCGCGGTGGGCATCACCGGTCAGCGCGGCGTCAGCTATGATGACCTTGATCGGGCGATGGACGCCGCCCGCGCTATCGCCATCCCGCACAACCGCGAAGTGTTGCACGTCATCCCGCGCAGTTACACGCTGGACGGGCAAGACCCGGTACGCAGTCCGCTAGGGATGCACGGCTTCCGGCTAGAAGTCGAGGCACACATCATCACCGCCTCCACGACCAGCGTCGCCAATCTGGAAGAAGCCATCGAAGCGGCGGGCGTGCAGGTTGACCGCTTCATCCTCAATCCGTTGGCGGCGGGCGATGCCATCCTGACGCCGGAAGAGCGCGAGATGGGCATTGTCATCATCGACATCGGCGGCGGCACAACCGATCTAGCTATTTTCATCGAGGGGACAGTGTGGCATACTGCCGTCTTACCGTTCGGCGGGAATCACATCACCAACGACATCACCTATTTGAATATCCCCTACGACACAGCCGAAGCGGTCAAAATCCAGTACGGGCACTGTTCGCCGCGTGCGGTTGATCCGCTAGAAACGCTGGTCGTCGAGCCGTTCGGCGATAGCCTGCCGATAGAGATCAAGCGCACCGAGCTAGCCGAAGTCATCGAAGCGCGTGTCGAGGAGATGCTGAGTCTGGCCTATAAAGAGATCAAGCGTAGCGGCTACGATGGCCTGCTCCGCGCCGGTGCGGTGATTACCGGCGGCGTCTCGAACCTGCCCGGTATGCGCGAACTGGCGGCGCGTACCCTGAAAATGCCGGTGCGCCTTGCCAAACCGGAGCATCTGACCGGCATGGCCGACGCCCTGCGCTATCCGTCATACAGTACCAGCGTCGGCCTGTTGCGGCTGGGGCTGGATATGGACACCGTGACCGAAGCCACGCCAGAAGCGAACGGCGGCGCGGCGGGCGCATCGCTCGGCCAGATGCTGGGGAATTTATTCCGCCGCTTTTTGCCCGATGATGGCAATTAACCGGACATCAAATTGGTAGGGGTGCAATACATTGCGCCCTGCGAATCCGGTTCGCGTTGAAGATTAGGCGACAAAAGCGCATTTGCTAATGTACGCATTGTGAATACAATGGACATCATAAGATCAAGTGATGGGAAGATAGAGGGTTTGTTATGGATATGGATGATTTCGCAATCGGGGAAGGTTTCGCGCAAATCAAAGTGATCGGCGTTGGCGGGGGTGGCGGCAACGCGGTGAATCGCATGGTCAACGAAGGGTTGGCCGGCGTGGAATTCATCGCGGTCAACACCGACAATCAAGCATTGATGTTATCGAAAGCCAAGACTCGCGTTCGCATCGGCGATAAACTGACACGCGGATTAGGCGCGGGCGGCAATCCCGAAGTCGGGCGCAAAGCCGCCGAAGAAAGCACCGACGACCTGTACGAAGTTCTGCGCGGTGCGGATATGGTATTCATCGCTAGCGGTATGGGCGGCGGGACGGGCACCGGCGCTTCGCCCATCGTCGCGCAGATCGCCAAAGAACTCGGCGCGTTGACAATCGGCGTGGTGACGCGGCCATTCACATTTGAAGGCACGCGGCGCTCGCAAGTGGCCGAAAGCGGCATCGAAGCGCTGAAAAGTCAGGTCGATACGCTGATCGTCATTCCGAATGATCGCCTGCTCCAGATCGCGGACAAACGCGCCAGCTTACAGCAGGCCTTCTCGCTGGCGGATGATGTGTTGCGGCAAGGGATTCAGGGCATCTCCGAACTGATTACCGTACCGGCGCTGATTAATCTGGACTTCGCCGACGTACGCACGATCATGTCCGAAGGTGGCGCGGCGCTGATGGCTGTCGGCCACGCGGACGGCGATGATCGGGCGCGGCGTGCCGCCGAAGCCGCCATCAGTAGCGGCCTGCTCGATGTGACCATCGACGGCGCACGCGGCATCCTGTTCAACATCACCGGCGGCACCGACTTGAGCCTGTTCGAGGTCAACGAGGCGGCGGCCATCATCAAAGATAGCGCCCACCCCGAGGTCAATATGATCTTCGGCGCACAGGTCGATGACAACATGGGCGACGAGGTGCGGATCACGGTGATCGCCACCGGATTCGAGCAGAGCCGCGTCAAAACGCGCATGGATGCCCAGCCGGGACGCCAGCAACCGGCACGGCAAGAGCAACCCCGCCAGCAACAGCCGGTTGAGCGTCCGCAGGAGCAAAGCCGCCCGCAGACGCCCCCACCCCCGCAGGTACGCCCGCAGTCACCACCATCCGGCGATAACTACTCCGGGCGGGTGTACGAAGAAGACGATATGGACATTCCGCCCTTCTTGCGTCGCAACAAGAAGTAATTTTCGGGATGCGCCTTCACGAATCGGTCATCAATTCTTCATTGGAGTGATGGCCGATTGTGTGTTAGCATCTTATAGGTGGGCGATGACAGAACCCGTAAGCGTTGAGACTTTGTAACGCGCACATACGCGCCTCTAACCAGAGTCATGCTGTATTTTTAGTGGACAGTCATCAACCTACCGTGTTAGATTCTGAACAAGCGCCGCATCTATCAATCTTTACTCCACTGCAATACGGAGTACACAATACAAGTTAATCTTAGCCGTAATAGCCGTTCGGGGCGTGATGTTGCTTATTCTCACGTCCGATAGTTTTCTGTTCCTGTTTGACGTTTTTAACGACTTTTAGAGGAAAAATTGCCAATGGTTCAAACACAGAAGGCAAAAAATGCTTTGCACGATCTCGGTTACAAGATTTTTCTGGATCGTTACGCACAGAAGGACATGACACGGCAGACCATCGCTGAGGGCGATACGGTGATCGTCGTGGTGAATCCCAAGACCGGCCAGCGCGAAGTCGGCAAAGTGACCGCGCTGGACTTACCGAAAGTGACGATAGAATTACTGGACGGCCAGAACGTCGTCCGTGATCTGGAACATGTCGATAAGCCGATTGAGACCGATCCGGGGCAGATGATGGATCGCGTGGCGCGGGGTATCGCCGAAGTCGAGGCGGACGATAAACGCGAGGAATGGACGCAGAAATTCCGCTGGTTGTTGGACGACTGGAAGTTCGTGCCCGGCGGACGCATCCTCACCGGCGCAGGCACGGATCAGTCATTAACATATTATAATTGTATGCCGCCCGATCAAGAAATCTTGACGATGGACGGCTACAAACCGATCAGCGACGTGAAAATTGGGGAGCTTGTCGTTACACATCAAAAGCGCCTGCGCCCCGTTTTACATAAATTCGAGCGCGAAACCGAAGAAGACATCTTCGTTATCCACCCGCGCAAAGTCGGCTATGATGCTCTGCGCGTGACCGGCGATCATAAAGTGCTGGCGATTCGTTCGGAATGGGTGAATTCGCACCGTTCACGCGATGGCCTCAAGCTAGCACACGAGCCGGACTGGATTCCGGCCAAAGCGCTCCGCAAGGGCGATTATCTGGCGATCAGCTACGATAACGAGGAATGCCCGCCGGATGCCATTTACGTATCCGATTATCTGGACGAAGGATATCAGATCACCGACGGACAGCTAGCGAAAGCGACCACACGCGGCGAACGCGGGCGCGTCAAGGCGTGGGGCACGCATTACGCCATCAATGACCGCGTGGCACTGGATGAAGACCTGTGTTACGTACTAGGGCGCTGGCTGGGTGATGGTTGTGTGACGCATCGCACCAAGACCGACATCCCCTCCGGTATCAAGATCGTCTTCGCGTTGCACGAAGTCGAAGAAGCGGAGAAAATCGCGGGTATCATCGCCGAGAAATTCGGCATAGAAGCGTCGCTTAAGCTGAGCAGTAGCGGAAACTGGTATGACCTGTGGGCTAACTCTCTGCCATTAGGCACGTTCTTCAAGGGATTCTTGGGTGCGTATAGCCACAGCAAGCGCATCCCCACCGACCTCATGCACATGCCCGACAATCTGACGCTAGCGCTTCTGCGCGGGCTTTTTCAGGCGGACGGCTACACATCGAAAAAACAAATCGGCATCTTGCTAGCTAATCGGACGCTGGCCGCGCAAGTGCATCTATTGCTGTTGCGGTTGGGTTACCTATTCTCCATCAAAGAGAATACGCATAAGAACGGCAAGACTCCGGCCTATCGCCTGAACGCCTACGCCAGCGAATGTGCGCCACTTTTCGAAGCGCTTTTTGACCGAACAGCGCCGGAACAAACCGGATCATCACTGAAATATTATCTGGAACATGACGGTTTGCGCTGGGTGCGGATCGGGGAAATCGAAGTCGAAGCCTATCGCGGCATCGTCATGGACATTGAAGTAGAAGAAGATCACTCGTTCATCTCGGCGGGTGTCGTCGTCTCAAACTGCTATGTGATTCCCTCCCCCCACGACTCGCGTGAGGGGATTATGACCACGCTCGGCCAGATGACCGAAATCATGTCACGCGGCGGCGGTGTCGGCATTAACCTGTCGTCATTACGTCCGCGTCACGCCTACGTGAAGGGCGTCAACGGGCGCTCTAGCGGCTCGGTATCGTGGGGGGCGCTGTATAGCTTCGTCACCGGCTTGATCGAACAGGGTGGATGCTTCGCGCCTGACGAGCGCATCCTGACCGACAAAGGCTTGATACCGGCGGAAGAAATCGCGGATCGCATCGACGCGGGCGAGTCGTTCCACGCGCAAACACATCAAGGCTTGCGCCCCATAACCGCCCGCTTCCGCAACGGCAAAAAACCGCTTTATGATGTCACCACCAAGCGCGGCTATCGCACCCGCATCACCGAAGATCACAAGGTCGCGGTGCTGATTGACGGCAAAGTGCAGACGATGGCGCTGAAGTATCTACAGCAGGGCGACGAGATTCTGCTGTTGCTGGGCGAGCCGGTCGAAGGCGATGCGGTGCGCCTGAACGCGAGCGACTACGCCCGCCCGGTCATGAGTACCACACTCAACGAAGACGTGCGCCTGCCGGAGACGCTGAACGCCGATCTCGCCTATCTGCTAGGCTACATGCACGGTGACGGCTATGTGCATTGGGGCAAAAAGGTCAATTGGCGTGCGCCGAAAGCGGTGATACTGGCAACCGCCAACACGCACCCGACCATCCGCGAGCGCCTGCTGACCATCATCCGCGAGCAGTTCGGCATAGAACCGACCATCGACGCCGGTGATGGCGATTGCACCAACATCAAGGTCTATTCGCGCCTGTTGGTTGATTGGCTCGATACGAACGGCCTGCTCAAAGCGAAAAGCGCCGACATCCGCGTACCGGAGGCGATATTCCGTTCGCCGTCGTCGGTGATGAGCGCGTTCATCGCCGGTTACTTTGATGCGGACGGGTGTGATCGCGGGCGTAAAGGCGGATTCGGCATTGATAGCATCAGCGCGGCGATGTTGCGCGATGTTCAACAATTGTTGATCGCTAACGGTATCGTCTCCCGCATCAGCCGGACGGATCGCTCCGCGCAGGGCTGGAGCGACATCTACCGCCTGAGCGTGACCGGCGCGAGCTTCAAAGCACGGTTCGCCGCGTTGATTCCGGCGGATAAAATCAGTAGCGCGGACACCGGTCAGCGCGATATGTACCAGACCTACCCCGCCACCGTCTGGAATGGGCTAGGAGCGCGGGCGAAGTACCGTCAGGGCATCTACGACGGCGTTTCGGAGCGCATTTCATACGGTCAACTGGCGAAGATCAACACACGGCTGACCGCAGACGATCAGCACGACGCATCGGCACAAGTCAATGACCTCATGCGTGTCTTGCCGGATGTCATCACGGAGATCGTGCCGGTTGGCGAGTCCGACGTGTTCGACTTTGAAGTGGATGACGTGCATCTGCTCAGTGGCTCCGGCGTGTACACCAGCAATAGTCGGCGCGGCGCTTTGATGTTAATCCTCAACGACTGGCACCCGGACGTTTTCGATTTCATCAACAGCAAGCGCGAGGCGGGCAACATCACGAACGCCAATATCAGCGTCGGCATCTCCGACTCCTTCATGGAGGCGATGAAAAATGACGGCGACTGGGATTTAGTGTTCCCCGACTCCAGCGATCCGGCTTATGACACCGAATGGGACGGCGATCTGGACAAGTGGCGCGACGCCGGACGGACGATCATCCACTACAAGACGATCAAAGCGCGGGAACTGTGGGACGCCATCATCGAAAGCGCGTGGGCGAGCGCCGAGCCGGGCGTGTGGTTCCGCGAGCGCAGTAACAAGATGGGCAATTCGTGGTACTTCAACCCGCTCATCTCGACCAACCCCTGCGTGACCGGCGACAGTCGCATCCACACCGATCAAGGTCTGATTAAGGCGGTTGATCTATTCGACGACGAAACGCAATTCGAGGCGGTGATCGACGGGCGCTTCGGTTTGGAGCAAACCAGCAATCCGGCGACGCGGGTCTTCATGACCGGCATCAAGCCGGTGTTCAAGCTGGAAACACAGGAAGGTTACAGCCTGCGGGCGACAGCCGATCATCGCATCATGACGGCGCGGGGCTGGGTGGAACTACAAGACCTCGAACCCGGCGATCATATCCATGTGCTGAACCGTAAGGGCGGCTTCGGCCACGAAGGATCGGAGCGACTGGGGCGGATTATCGGCTGGCTGGTCGGCGACGGGTCGATCAAAGCAGATCGGGCGGTGCTGTCCTTCTTCGGTGATGAAAAGCGCGAGCTAGCGCCAACTTTCGCCGGATACGTCAGCGACATCGTAGAGCCGATGACCACCCACACCAAACGCATCTATACCGTTGGCGTGGTCAACGTGCCCGAGCGTGACGAAGCGCGGGTGCAGTCCGAGCGCCTGCGCCGTCTAGCTGATGAGTACGGCCTCGTCGAAGATAAATTTCAAGTGCCGGAAATCGTGTTCAGGGGCACGGAGGAGATGCAACGCGGCTTCTTACAGGCGCTATTCACCGCCGACGGTAGCGTGCA
>REDR01000047.1 GCA_007693385.1 Anaerolineaceae bacterium | reverse complement strand
GGGTTTCATTGTAAACATCACCGCGCCATCGTCACCGCGTCGATGACCTCCGCCGCCAGTTCGTAGCGCCCGAAGGCCGGGATGATGTACGCACCGGCTACCAGCCCCTGTATCGCCTTCAGGATTTCCTGCGCGATGCGGACGCCCTCTTGCGGCGCGTCGTCGCCGGCATCCTCCAACCGCTTCATGATCTCCGGCGGGATGCTGATGCCGGGCACTTCGTTATGCAGGAAACGCGCCTGCCGCAGACCGTATAGCGGCATAATGCCCATCAGCACCGGCAGGTTAAACGCATGGCCGAAGCGCTCTTCGTAGCGTTGCAGGAATAACTCGATCTTGTGCGGCTCGAACACCGCCTGACCGAGCGCAAAATCCGCGCCTGCTGACAGCTTCTTCTCCAATACGCCGAGTTCTCTATCCAGATCATCGGCGAACATATTCAGCGCACAGCCCACCGTAAAGGCCGTCGGCCTGCCGATGGAATTTCCGCCCATGTCCTGACCTTCATTCATCTTGTGCGTGATGAGGTCGATCAGCTTGGAAGGCACAATATCATAGCCGTCGTTGGCGTCGGGATAGTCGCCGATGCGCGTCGGGTCGCCCATCGTCACGAACAGGTTACGCAGATCGAGCGCGTGCGCCGCCAGTAGATCGCCCTGTACGCGCAGGATATTGCGCCCGCGTGTCGGGAAATGCAGGACGGTCTCCATGCCGACCTGCGACTGTAGCACATGCGCCACCGCGTAGGCGCTCATCCGCATCCGGGCGGCGGGCGTGTCGGCGACATCCAGCAGATCAGCCCCCGCCGCCCGCAACAGATGCGCCTTCCCCACCAGATCATCCAGCGTGAAACTGCGCGGCGGCGCAACTTCTACCGTGACGGTGAAGCGGCCTTCCGCCAGCCGCATGGCTAGCTCGGTAGGATGCGGCGGCGCTTGCGGTTCGGGCGGCTGGTCGTCGCCGTTCATCGGGATGATCGGCACGGAGCGCAGAGGATCGCTCAGCGCGGCGTGCATCGCGGCGATATGCTCCGGCGTCGTGCCGCAACAGCCGCCGATGATGGCCGCGCCCGCCGCCTTGAACGTCACCGCGTAATCGCCGAAGTAATCCGCCGTCGCCGGATACATCACGCGCCCGCCGATAGCTTCCGGAAATCCGGCGTTGGGCATCGCGCACAGGCCAGCGTCGGGCACGGCGGCGTTCATTTGCTGTAGCACGGTGGCGATCTGGCTGGGACCGACGCCGCAATTCACGCCGATCACATCCGCACCGGCGCGGGATAGATCGTGCGCGACGCGGGCAGGCGCATGACCTAAAACGGTGCGATTATCGGCGGCGAATGTCATCTGCGCGATGATCGGCACATCCCGCGCTAGCTCGGCGCGGACATCCTGCGCGACGTGCAACGCGGTCAAAATCTCGGCGTGGTCGGTGAACGTCTCCAATATCAGCGCATCGACTCCAGCCAGTATCAAGGCGCGGATTTGCTCGGCGAATGTCTCGCGCATGTCGGTTTCGGTGATGTGTCCGTAATGGCGCAGGCGGCTACTAAGCGGGCCAATCGCCCCCGCGATGTACACCGGCTCATCGAGTGCGGCGGCGGTGATGGCGGTTTGCGCGTGATCCACCGCCCGCCGGTTGATTTCTGCCACGCGCCCGCTTAGCCCGTATTCTTTGAGGCGGATGCGGTTCGCGCCGAATGTGTTCGTCTCCAGCAGACGCGCCCCCGCTATGATGTAATCGCGGTGAATCTGCACCACGATGTCGGGCGCGGTCAGGTTGAGCGCATCGAAGCAGGCGTTAATCGCCGCGCCGCGCTGATGTAGCAATGTGCCGATAGCGCCATCGGCTAAGATCGGCGTGCCCGCGTTTAATCGCTGGCGGAAGGGTATCTTATCCATCGTTCTCTATCACTTTTACTCTGTCACGTCTGATGACGCCCCATGATACGCCGCCCCGCGTCGCATATACAGGGCGCGATGTGTCCCGCGCTAGACCTTGCCCAACACATCCACCGAGAAATCCATCGCCACCACGTAGGAATCATCCAACAACAGCAATTTCTGCGGCGGTTGCTCCTTCGGCTTTTCACCGGCGATCTGTTTGGTCTCCAACCCCTGCGCGGTGAAAGCCGGATCAAGCGCGTCCGCTAACGGCGCGGGCATCTCCCCGACCAGATCGCCGCCGCCGCCGAACAGATCAAGCAACGGTTTGGACAGGTTGAGGTAGTCGGGAACGTGTCGCCAATCGCCGAACACCTGCGAGTAAGTCTGGAAGATATTGAGGATCAGCGCTTCGACGTTTTGCGGCTGGCCGCGAAAGAAGAAGCCGGTCGGCGTGCTGTTGTATTGCAACAAAAGCGGGTGATCTTCGCCGTCGAACGTCCGCGCCGCTTTGAACAGCCCGACGCTGACGCGGTGTTCCTGCACGCCCAGCGCCCGCACGATGTAGCGGTTTTTATCGCGTAAGCCCGCGCCGGATTCGTCGAGCGCGGTGGTCGCCACGATGAACTGGAGCGTATCCGGCACGCCGTCCATCTGCGCCAGCAACAGCACGCCGTAGCCGTCCGCCGCGTTGATCTCGTCTAGCATCTGCATCAACATCAGGCCAACCCCAGACGCTTGAGCGCCCACGCCTTAAGCGGGTAGTCGCTGTCCATGATGTGCGCCTTCAGCGCGGCGGTGTCATAGTCGAGACTACGCATGTTCACGTCCAGCACGCCGCCGTCGAACGTCAGGAGCGCCCATTGCGCTTTGCCCGCGACAACCGACGCGCCCACACTGCCCGGGTTAATCATGCGCCAGCCGCCCAGCGTTCGATCCATCTGCTGATGCGTGTGGCCGCCCAGCATCAGCCGCCCTTGACGATCTAGCAGGTAGTCCGCCGCTTCTTCCTCCGGCGTATCGGGATTGATGAAGATTTCGTCGTCGCCGGGCACCGCATGGACGCCGATCACCGTGCCGTAACCATCTACACGGGTACGCAACTCCGCGCCCAGCATCCCGCCCAGCCAGCGATAATCTTCCCACGATAACTGCGATAGATTCCAGTGGAGCGCCTCGCTGATGGTGACGCGGGTCTGATGCAGGCGCTCGAATTCGGATTCCTCCGCTACCGGTTTCTGCCGGAAGCGCTCGCCGGTGACGATGTAGCGGTCGGTGTTGCCGCCGATGACGCGCACGCGATCCGCGCCGAGTTCGTCGATTTGCTGGCGCACGCGGTCAATGATCGCGCCGGTGTACGGGCCAAACGCGACATAATCGCCCAGATGCCACACCAGATCAGCGCCGCCCAGCGCGTCCAGATCGGCCAGCACCGCCTCGAAAGCGGGCAGGTTGCCGTGAATGTCGGATATGACGGCTAAACGCATGTGGTTTTCCTCCTGTTAGATGATCGTTCGTCAGTGGGCATTGCACGCGACGCCTCTACAGATTTCTGTTGGAATGTAGGGGCGCAATACATGGCGCCCGCGTTGGGCATCGCACGCGATGCGCCTACCATTCTAACGCGCCAGCGCCACGCAGACCACGCGATCATGTCCGGCGTAATCGCTGATGAGGCGGACGGACGCCCCCGCGAAGCGTTCCCGCGCTAACGCCATCGTCGCGGAACCTTGCCCCGCGCCGATTTCCAGCAGAATGATCGCCCCCGCGACGGTCACATCCGGCGCTTGATCCAGCAGGCGGCGCACCAGATCAAGGCCATCCGCGCCACCGTCCAGCGCCAGATGCGGCTCGTGGCGGCTAACCGCCAATCGCGCAACGTCGTCGCTGGCGATATACGGCAAATTCGCCATGATGAGATCAACGCGGATGTCGCGCTCGATCAACGGTGTCAGCAGATCACCGGCTAAAAATGTGATGTCCAGATCAGCCGCGTTACGGGCGGCCACGCGCAACGCCGCCGCGCTGATGTCGGTGGCGTAGACCGTCGCCGTCGGGCGATGCGCTTTGAAGGTGACGGCCAGCGCCCCGCTTCCGGTGCCGACATCGACGGCGGTCAGCGCCGGACGTTCGGCGGTGCAGGCCAGCGCTTCCTCTAGCAGATGCTCGGTTTCCGGGCGCGGGATCAGCACATCCGGCGTGACGATCAAATCGCGGTCAAAAAACGCCCGCCGCCCCAGAATGTACGCCACCGGCTCGCCATTGGCGCGGCGTGATAGCCAATCGTCGAAGCGATCAGCCTGCTCCGCCGTCAATTCGCGTTCGCCATACGCCAGCACATGAGCGCGGGCGACATCCAGCACGGCGCACAGCAAGACCTGGGCATCCAGACGGGCGCTGGGCGATACCGGCTCAAGGCGGCGGTAGGCGTCGCTCAGCGCGGCGCGGATGGTGGTCACGGCGCTCATTATCCCCCTTCAACCGCCGAGAGGAGCGCCGATTGTTCGCTGGTGATGAGCAGGTCGATGAATTCGTCGATCTCGCCATCCATCACCACCGGCAGATTGTAATTGCTATGGTTGATGCGATGATCGGTGACGCGGCTTTGCGGATAGTTGTACGTGCGGATTTTCTCGGCGCGATCACCGCTACCGACCTGTCCGCGCCGCGCCGCGTCCTGTTCGGCGCGTTGCTTCTCGACTTCGCGCTCGTACAGGCGATTAATCAGGATTTGCTTGGCGCGGATGCGGTTCTGTAGCTGACTGCGCTCGTCCTGCATTTCGACGACGACACCGGTCGGGATATGGGTCATCCGCACGGCGGAGTCGGTGGTGTTGACGCTCTGCCCGCCCGCGCCCTGACTGCGGAACACATCGACGCGCACATCGGCCATATTCAGCTCAACGTCCACCTCATCCATCACGGCCAGCACCGCGACGGTGACGGTGCTAGTATGCACCCGACCCTGACTTTCCGTTTCCGGCACGCGCTGAACGCGGTGCGTGCCGCCTTCGTACTTCAACCGGCTGAACGCGCCCGCGCCTTTGATCTCGAATTCGATGCGCTTGAAGCCGCCGCCGCCGGTCTCGTTCTCGGACGTGACCTCGACTTTCCAGCGCCGCCGCTCCGCGTAGCGCGTGTACATGCGGAACAGATCGGCGGCGAATAGCGCGGCCTCGTCGCCGCCCGCGCCGCTACGAATCTCGATAACGATGTCTTTGTCGTCGCGGGGGTCTTTGGGCAACAACAACAATTTCAGGGAGGCTTCTTTCTGCGTGATCGCTTCTTCTATCTCGTTCATCTCCGCCCGCGCCATCTCGCGCATTTCGGAGTCGTCCTCGTTGTAGAAGACCTCGCGCACGTCCTCTAGTTCGGCGTGCATCGCTTTATACTGGCGATATTGGCTGACGACTTCTTCGATGCGGGCGCGTTCTTTGGAGTAGGTGACGACGTTTTCGTAATCGGCGGTCACTTCCGGATCGGCCAGCAACGCCTCGATCTCTTCAAAGCGGGCTTCGATGGTGGCTAATTTATCAAACATAGACATGACGATATAATCCTCAATCAACAGGTGTTATTCGGTTTACTGTGCGAGCCGCGATAGTGGCGACAAACGGAAGACAGCCCGCCAGCATTCAGCGCACGGGCTGGTTAATCGGAGTGTGTATGCGGATGGGGACGCTAATGTGCGTCCAGTCGTTTCGGTTGCGTTATCCAGTACATCATGATGCTATTATAACCGCCCTAGCGCGGAAAACCTATCATCTATTCCGGACGCGGGGCGCGTAACAACCCGCGATAAACGCCGGGGCTGGAATCCGGAATCGGGATCGCGCCGACGGTGCGCTCGTAATAGGCCACCGGCCCCGCCGCGCCGATGATGGCGTAGCCGTAGCCATCCGCCCGCATCGCGTGCAGGCAAGCCAGCAACAGCGCCGTGCCCACGCCTTTGCCGCGCATCGAATCATCGACTCCGGTCGGACCGAAGAAACCGCGTGTGGTGGAATCATAGCAGGCGAAGCCGACCAGCCGCGAGTCGTGCGTGGCGATCCAGCAACCGACGGGCACATGACTCAGCGCGACCTGACATTCGCTCGCCCAATGCATACTGAAATGTTCAGCCACCCATGCTGAAATCAGATGCTTTTCCGGTGCGATAGCCCGCCGTATCGTGATCGCTTGCTCTGCTTGCGCGGCGATGGCTGGTTCTAGCGGCGGAAGATTATAAAGTTTGACCAGCATATCCGTATTTTGAGATGACATCTTTTTGACCTCTCTCGATATATTCTCGTTATCATCAGCAACTTTTAAGCGGCTTTCTTCTATTTTACCGTTATAATGGAGGGATGAGTGAAGAGAAAGCGTTACAGACAGAACTCGCGGCGCTGATTGATGAGCGCCGCATAATGTACAATCGCGTGACGGTATGGGTGTTCGTCCTGCTTTTCAGCTTCGCCCTGCCGCGAATGATGGTGCGTGGATTCGGCATCGGTTTTTTCTTCATCGCCGTGCTGATCCTGACCGGCGTCATGGCGACGACTGGCCTGCTGTTGCTGGCGCGGATCATCGGACTGACGCGGGAAATCCGCGAGACGCGGCGGGCGCTGAAGCAGGTCAAACGCAAGCGCGAAGACAGAGGCGAAGGGCCAAACGGCCACACATCTTTCGTCATCGGCGACGATGGCGAGATCGTGCCGGAGTCGGAGTTTTTCACCGATGATCGGCGACGCGATGAAAACAAAAGACGGTGAGA
>REDR01000053.1 GCA_007693385.1 Anaerolineaceae bacterium | reverse complement strand
TTCTCTCCATTTTCCTCATTTTACCACCATTCACGGCGCGGGGAACGCCACCACGCGGCTGTGTTATAATATGATTATAATAAAGTAGCGCACCAGTTAGCGAACGAACGGTAAATCATGGCCGCCGATAGCACACGAAACAGCACTCAAAAACCCGATTATCGCCGCTTATTGCACAGATCACCGGTGGCGCAGATCATCTATGACGGCGACGGCCGCATCGTTGATGCCAACCGCGCCGCGCTGGATTTGTTCGGCTACGCGCCGGATGCCCTGCACCGCATGGCATTGCGCGACCTGCTGGACGCCGCCCACCACCGCACGGCGGCCATCATCAGCGCATCGCTGGCCGACGATCCCGCGCCGTACGTCAACGCCGAAAGCCATTATCGCCACCGTGACGGAACGCCGATCATCGCGCAGACCACGCTATACACCGTCGCGCCGCACACCGTCGCCATGATCGCCGACATCTCCGCACAGAAAGAGCGCGAAGCACGCCTGCGCGAACTGGCGCACGACCTGAATAACCCGTTGACCAACATTCGCTCGTCGGTTGGCCTATTGCGTGAGGATAGCCCGCCGGAACAATCCGCCGAACTGCTCCAGACAATCGAGAAGAGCGTTAACCGCGCATTCGAGTTAATCGACCATCTGCTGGAGGCGTCGCTGGTGGCGCGGGGTGTGGCGCTGGATGTGACCGCCGTCAGCCTGAACGACTTCCTGCGCGGCGCGGCGGACGACTTCGCCATACTCGCGGGGCAGGCAAAACTCAATCTGCGCTGTACGCCCATCCAACCGGACATCACCTTGCCCATTGACACGGTATTGATGCGGCAGGCGGTGGATAATCTGCTGGGGAACGCGATCAAGTACACGCCATCCGGCGGCGCGGTGCATCTATCGGCGTTTCGCACCGCCGATGAGGTCATCATACAGGTCAGCGACGACGGGCTAGGCATCCCGCCGCACGACATCGAGCGCATTTTCAACCGCTTTTATCGTGTGGATTCCGCGCAACATCTGGCGATTGATGGCTCCGGTCTGGGATTGTCGATTGTACGCGGCATCATCGAGCAACACGGCGGGCGCGTGTGGGTGGAGAGCGAGCCGGACGCGGGTAGTTCGTTCTTCATCGCGCTACCCACGCCGGACGATTCGCCGCTAAAGTAACTGCGATTCGATGTATTCCGCGCTCCGGAGCGCCAGCGCGATCATCGTCAGCGTCGGATTAACCGCCCCGCCAGAGCCGACAAACATACTGCCGCCCAGCGCGAACACCGGCGGCGCGTCGTGCAATTGGCCGAAGCTGTTCACCACGCCATCCGCTACCGCTTCGCTCATGCGGGCGGTGCCCATGTGGTGCGCGGCGGTATCCCACATCTGAAACGGACTTAGAAAGCCGGTTGAGGCGCGGGTGGCGTCGCGGATGCGCTGGAAGATCGACAGCGCGAAGTCATACGTCGCGGAGTCGAGGTCGTTCATCTCATAATGCACATGGGCGAATGGATCGCCGAAACGGTCTGTCGCTTCGGAGAGCATCACGTATTTCTGCTCGGAGGGCGCGACTTCCGTCACCATCGCTAGCGGACGGGTGCGCCGGATCATCGTCAGTTCATCCACGACTGCTTGCGCGTCCGGCAGATGCTCCCAGCGTAACCGCCCGACACCGCGCTGTTCCAGACGGCTGGAAAACTCCACTTTGACCGCGCCATGCGTGCCGCGCCCGTCGGCCTCCATGAATTGCATGATCTGTCCCGTCCAGACGCCGGTGCGTCCCGGAAACAGATTTTGATCGTAGCCCAGTTCGCCGCGCCATGTGTGATGAAACGTCAGGCCGCGCCCGACATGGCCGCTACGATTGCCCAGCCCATCCGGATGACGCTCGTCGGCGGAGAGCAACAGCAAACGCGCCGTCTCCACCGCGCCCGCGCAGATCACCACCACATCATAATGCGCGGTGATGTCGTCCGCGCCGTCATTGTCACGGTAGACCACCGTCGCGCCGTCGCCGTCCGCGTCGGGGACGATGCGCCGCACCGTGACGCCCGTCCGCAGATGGCACAGCCCGCCCGCGATGGCGCGTGATAGGTGGATCCCCGGCGAGTACCGCGCCCCGATGGGACAATACGCGCAAGTATTGAAGTTGACGCACGCTTGCCGCCCGTCGTATGCCTGACGGGTGCGGGCTTGCGGCGTGGTGTGCAGGGTGATTCCGGCGTCGGCCAGCCGTTCGGCCAGCACGTTGTCATCGTCGGCCAGCTCAAACGGCGGCAGAGGATACGGCGTGCTACGCGGCGGCGCGGTGGGGTTGTCGTCGTCGGTGCCGGCCACGCCGATCAAGCGCTCCGCCATGCCGTAATACCGTTCGAGATCATCGTAAGATAGCGGCCAATCGTCGCCGATGCCGTATGTCGTACCGGCGCGGAAGTCAGCTTCGATCATGCGCGGCGTGATCGCCTCCCAGTGCGTCGAACTGCCACCCACCCACATGTGGCGCGTCGCTTCGATGTCGGTCTGTAGGCCGCTGTGGGTGTGATGCTTGAGGTCATCCGGCAGGCGAAAGTCAGCCATGACATGGACGGCTTCGCGCCGCCGCAAGTAGATGTCTTCCCACTGCGGGTTATGCGGATACGGGTAATCGTCGCCCTTCTCGAACATATCAACCGCGTGGCCGTTCTCCGTCAGATGATGGGCGACACTGACGCCGACAATGCCGGAGCCGATAATGGCGATTTTCGCGTCGGTCATGGCGTCAACTCCCTCTGGTCTGTTCGATTGGCGTGGTGTATTCGTCCAGTCCGGCGGGCTGTCCCGGCCAGAAGTTATAGCCGAGCATAATCAGCGCGTTCGTCTGCAAGAAGATTTTGACCATCTCCACGATGATGTGCCGGTTGAATTCCAGCCAGAGCGCGTCGTCTTCGTCCGGCTCGGCGGTGGCAGATTGCGGATCAAACCACACCGAATCCGGCATAACGACGCCCATGCCATCGCGCAGGATGGCGCGGCGCACATCAAGCGGGGCGGCGGCGTAAGATGTGTCGCTGAGGTCGTTCGCCGCCAGATTCAAGGTGCGGGCGAATAGCGTGAAGCGGCGGCGCTGTTCCGGCACGTTGACCGCCTGCCAGTCGAAGAACGGCGCGTAGTGGTTGGTGCCGCCGTTGCCGGTGCCGACATAAGCGGCCACCATCGCCGCCAATGTCACCCGCGTCTGCTCATCCAGCGATCCGGGTTCGGCGGGGATGTCGTCCTGTGTGATCGTCTGTTGACGCCTCGCTTGATCGAGCAAGGCCGCGCCGCCGCCCAACGCCACCAATCCGCCCGCCGCCACCGCAGAATACATCAAGAATTGTCTGCGGGTGATCGTCTTCTCACTCATACGTCCTCCACTTTCAGCGCGATATTGATCTGGTTCACGCCTAGCGCTACCGGCGTATGCGTCGAGCGCGTGACCACCTGCAAGAACGCGGGCAGGCCGAACAGCGCGAATTGCGCGATGCGTGGGATGAACGGCAGATACGGCACATCCCACAGCCCATCACCGAATTGCTTGAGCACGACGAATCCGTTCTGCTCGCACCACGCTTTCCACACCGGCGGCGGATGAACGTTGATGTGCGTCTCGTCCTTGCCGATGGCGTCGGTCTGGCGGTCTTTGAAGCCGCGCAGGGCGTAATCGGGGTGCGGCGTGGCGAACAACCACAGGCCGCCGCGCTTCAGCAGGCGGTTGACATCGCGGATCGTGCCCGCCGGATCGGGCAGATGCTCCACCAGATGCAGGGCGACCACCGCGCTAAAGCTGGCCGCTTCAAACGATGCGATGCCGGATACGTCCATCTGATGCGCGGTGGCGCGGGGGGCGTTCTGCCGCGTCTGGCTGATGCTGTAGTCGATCAGGTCAACGCCGACGCACGCGAAATCATCCTGAAGCAGGCCGAGCAAATGCCCCAGCCCGCACCCCAGTTCCAGCAAGCGCCCGCCATCTGGTGGCGCGTACTCGCGGATTAAATGCGCGTAATAGCGGCGGGCGAACCAGTACATGCTGTAGCGCCCCAGCCCGCGATCCGAATAATTCCACTTGCTGAAATATTCCCGCGTGTAATGCTGGCGGTAGTCGTCGCCGTTGCCGTCGTCATTCATAGCTATCAACCCTGACCGGCTCGTTGACGGTGGCGGTGGAGTCGTATAACTCGAAGGTCATCGCCTCCAAATCCAGCACGCCGTAAGTATGCGACGTTTCACGCGAACTCTTGAACGCATACAGTGACCCGGGATTGACCACCATGCCGCGCTGAACATGCGCCACCAGTGGCACATGCGTATGACCGGTGATGAGTACCTGCACGTTGAGCGATTCCAGCATCATATTCAGCAGGGTGTCCGATATATGATCGCGGTACAGCCCCCACATATTACTGCCCGGCTTACCGTGACACATGAAAATGTTGACGCCGGCATAGCGCAAACGCAGATCAACCGGCAGACTACGCAGAAATTTTGTATTCTGCTCGCCCACGCTATAGAACCATTCGTCATGATTGCCGCGTGCGGTGGGAATCTGGCGCTGGCGGATGGTTTCCACCACGCGCACCTGATCCGGCCCGCGCCCGACCAGATCACCCGCGCAAACAACATGCTTGGTCTGATGCTGGGTATCCAGCCGATTCAACACATTTTCCAGCGTCTGATAGTCACCATGTATATCTGATAAGACTCCAATTTTCATAACTTGACCCTAGTCCTGACATAATGCAGTTTATTATAAGGCAAACAGGCCAAAAATCTTGACCAAATTTGTGGCCGCGTGCGATCAAGGCGGAATCCATCGGGTACGCCCCGTCCGCCGCAACCCATTGCGCCCCGATGCCCCATGACAAACTCATCAACGACAAAGGTTAGGCGGTATAATATAATCGGGAAGATATGATAAGATTGAAGGGCGACGATGACGACTATTCTATTGATCCGGCACGCGGTAAATGACTACGTAAAAACCGGACGACTAGCAGGCTGGACGCCGGGCGTCCACCTCAACGAAGATGGCGAACGGCAGGCGGCGGCGCTGGGCGAACGGCTGGCCGACGCGCCCCTGCGGGCGATCTATGCCAGCCCGCTAGAGCGCACCGTGCAGACCGCGCAAGCCATCCAGCAATATCACCCGCACCTGCAAATACAGCATAATCAGGCCGTCGGTGAAGTCCGCTATGGCGACTGGGAAGACAAATCAATCGCCGCCCTGCGCGAGCGCAAGATGTGGGCGGTGGTGCAGGAGTACCCCTCCCGCGCCGTATTCCCGAACGGCGAAGCGATGCGCGACGTGCAAACCCGCGCCGTGACCGAGATCGAACGCCTGACCGGACAGCACCCCGACGAGATGATCGCCATTGTGTCGCACGCGGACCTTATCAAGATGGTGCTGGCGCATTATCTGGGCGTGCATCTGGATAACTTCCAGCGCATTGTCGTCTCGCCCGCGTCCGTCAGTACGCTGATGTTAGGCCATAGCCGCCCATTTCTGGGCGCGATGAACGATACCGCCCATATTGAATATATGGAGCGCGAAAAGAAACGAAACGATTCACGAGAGGCGAATTAGAAACTATGCCCAACGTAGAAGTAGAGATTGATCCGGCAGACTTCATCACGATTGGCACCGTCGGCCCGAAAGGGCGGCGCGTGTTCTATTTACAGGCCGGCTCAGGCGCTCAACTGGTGTCACTGGTCATCGAGAAAGAGCAATCATGGGCGTTGAGCGAAGCCATCAGCGAGCTGGTTGACGACATCGACGAACGCCTGAGCGATGACACCAGCGACATGCCCTATAATCAGGAAGAGATGGACTTGCGCGAGCCGATTGAGCCGATGTTCCGCGTATCACAGATGGGACTCGGCTACGACGAGGAGCGCGATAAAGTGGTACTGGTGGCGCAAGAGCTGGTACTGGGCGCGGGCGGTGAGCCGCAAGACATCGAGGACGACGACCCGTTCGGCGTGGACGACCCCGCCGAGCGCCCGGGCGTGGTGCGCGTGTGGTGTACCCGCGCCCAGATGCGAGCGCTCAGCCAGCACGCCATCCAGACCGTACAATCTGGCCGCGCCGACCCGCGCCAAAACGGGCGGCTAGTCTACTACTGGACGTGATGAACGACGATTCGAGCATTCCGCCGGATGATAACCCGACGTTCGAGACGATCATGAGCGCCTTGCAAGACGGCGATATATCAACCGAACAGGGCACCATCCGGTGGAGTTCTAACTATACATTTCTGGTTGATGTCGTACACGACGGGCTGACGTTTCCGGCGGTGTATAAACCGCAGGGCGGGGAGCGCCCGTTGTGGGATTTCCCCGACGGGACGCTGTGCTTTCGGGAACGGGCGGCGTTCCTCACGTCGGAGGCGCTGGGCTGGCGGTTGGTGCCGCCGACGGTGCTACGCGATGGCTCACGCGGACTCGGCTCGGTGCAGTTCTTCATCGACCACGACCCCGAGCATCATTACTTCACGTTTGATGCGTCATTCAAGCCGCAGTTGATGAAGCTGGCGCTGTTCGATGCGGTCATCAATAATGCGGATCGCAAAGGCGGGCATTGCATCGCTGACGCCGATAACCGGCTGTGGGGGATCGATCACGGCATCGCCTTCAACGCGCAGAATAAGCTCCGCACCGTGATCTGGAATTTCGCCGGACAGCCCATCGCCGCCGATGATCTGCGCGATTTAGCGGCGCTGTGCGAAAAGCTGGACGCGCCCGACGATCCGTACACCGGCCAGATGAGCCAGCTTATCAACGGCGCGGAGATGCTATCGTTGAAGCGGCGCATCCGCCTGCTGATAGATAGCGCCTGCTATCCGTCGCCCGGACCCGGCCCGAATTACCCGTGGCCGCCGGTCTAGGCGTCCGCTTCAGCATCCGCCCGCGCCATGATTTGCTCCGCAACTTCTAGCAAGGCGGCGCGGCGCTCCGGCGCGACATCGGTACTGATGAAATAACGCTCCAATAGTTCAAAGTTGGTCAACCCCTCCGGACTGACGCCCAGACGGGCGCGGCTGGCCTGTTCGACGCGCTTGTTGAGCGACCCCAGCGCGAACATGCCGGAACGTCGCAGAGCATCGCGCACCGGCGCTTCGTTGAAGCGGGCTTCGCTCTCCGGCGTGAATTCCAGTAGCAGGCGCACCACCGCATCGCGCAGATCATACGCGGCGATCAACTCGATGACATCGCCCGTCGGATCGTCGGAGTCGCGCAGGTCTTCGGTGAGCGTGACGAAAGGCCGCGCCGCCAATGGCACAAAGCGCCAATCCGCCCGCCCCCGCGTCAATTCCACCCAGCAGAAGCCCTTCGCGTCGCCTTCTTCGCCGAAGTCGATGCGCTCAATGCTCCCGCTATAGACGGCGGGCGGCAAGTCGTCGCGTTTGGCGGTCAAATCCTGATGCTTGTGGATGTGGCCGAGCGCGACATAATCCCAGCGCGGGTCGGCGATGTGGCTACGCGGCAGGCTGATGTCGCGTCCTAGCATGATGTTGCGCTCACTGCCGACTACCGCGCCGGTGACGGTGACATGCGCGGTCAGCAGGCGCGGCAGGTCGCCGTGTCCGTCGGCTTCGGCGGCCATGTCCTCCAATATGCCCAGCAGACCGGCGTTCAAGCGCTGGTCAGTCTCGGCGATGGTTAATCCAGCAGTGGAATCCGGCAGGCTATCCAGAATGCGCGAGCGAATCGGATACGGCACCGCGCCGACGACCACATCGCCGCGCTGTGTCGGGATGACGCGCACTTCATAGTCACCGGCCACCCACACATTGGGCACGGCCAGCGTCTGGTATATCTCCACGCTGGAAGCCTTCATGCGGGCGGGGGCGACATCGTGGTTGCCGACCAGCAGGACGACGGGCGCGACCTGTGATAGATCGCGGATGCGGTGCGCGAACTCGCGTTGATAAGTGGGGTTGGGGGTGCGTGTCTTGAACGCATCCCCCGCAAACACGATCAGATCAGCGTCATTGGCCGTCGCATAGTCGCAGATGTCGTCCATGCGACGCAGGAAGTCCACAACGCGACTGCTCAATCCGGTGTCGGGATCGGTCTTGCCGTAGTTTTCCATGCCGATGTGGGCATCGGCAAAATGCAATACGCGGATCGGATCGCTCATTACCCGATGGACTCGTAGAGCGCCTGCGAATCACGCGATGGGTTAATGCCGAGCATTTCCTTGAGCGTCTTACGCATCGTGTCGTACTGCTGTTTGGCGTCCTGCGGCATCCCCTTCTCGATGTAGATGTTCATGATCTCGCGGTGGATGTCTTCGCGCTCCGGCGCTTCCTTGACGGCGCGGGTGTAGTGTCCCAGCGCTTCGTCGATGGCGTCGCGGCGCTTGCAGATGCGCCCCATGCCGACCAGCGCCTGCGCGTAAAGCTGGCGCAGATAGTCGCGGCGTTCTTCCACCCATGCCATCTTGACCGTCTCCAAAAACGGCGCTTTGTAGATGTCGATGGCGTGGCGGTATAGCTGTTCGCGCTCGCGCTCATCGTCGCTGGTGGTGGCTTGCTCGATGGCCTCTTCAAAGTCCTCTACGTCATAATGGCGCACCACTTTTTCCGACGGCATGTAAAAGCCGGAAGCGTAGCGCGTCAATTCGTAGTTCATCTCGCCGCCTTCTTCGATCTTGAGCGTGATGCGCTCGCTGATCTTGCGCTTGGTCACATGAAAGACGTTGGTCGCCTCTTTGACGGTCAGATTCGGCCAGAACGTGGCGAAGATGTCATCGCGGGTGACAAGCGGCGAGTCCATGAAGTAGAAGAACAGATGACGCGGCAATGCGCCGTCCCAGTTCACGATCTCCTCGCCGTTGACGTAGGCATGACCACGCCCGAAAGCATACGCCTCGACCTGTGGCTTGGCTTCTTCTTCAACGGTGAAGATGATGTCGTTGCGGCGGAATTCCGTACCCAGCACCACCGCCGAACCATCGGTGACGAATGATTGCCACGGGTCGCGGGTCAATAGGCGCGAACTGAGCGCCAGTTGAGCATGGGCGGGCATCGCTTTGATGGCGGCGCGGATGAAAGCGTCGAATTCATCGCTGAACGGCACGCGGTCTAATTCGTCGATGAACAACGTGACGCGCTCCGAACTGACCGCACCTAGATCAGCCGCGAACGCCTTGCCCAGCGCGGCGGGCTTGCCATTCGGTAACGCCTTCTTCAGCTTCTTGCCGAAGCCGTCCAGCACATCCGACATCTGCTCGACAAGATCAGTCATACACGCGCTGACCGTTTCGACATCGTGCGGGATGCAGTAATACAGCAGGCCGTTGTTCTCGTCTGCCAGAAAATGCGTTAGAAATAACTGACGGTAGTTGTGCCATGGATATAGCAAGACCAGTTTTTTGCCTTCGGAGCGTTCTTTGAAGGAGTCCAGCGATACGCGGGTGATAATTTTATCAAGCATGTTAACCTCTTGGGATAAGCTATATCAGATTGTTAATGTAGCGAAATTGTAACGCTAAAGTTAGTCTATTGTCAATAACTTTCTTGTTTGCGCCTTCTAAATAGTTTGATAATGAGACAGTTGGAACATGGATAAAATAAAATAGCATAGTGATACAAACATGATACAACGTTTTCCCTGAGAAAACAAAACGCCGCCCGTATTGGCGACGTTGTGCCTGCGACACGTTACCGGCCTGTGTTGCGCCGATGGTGCGATGTCGTATTTGTTTCTTGCCGGTGTGGTGCATTCTATAGCACGCTGTTGACCGTCCGGCCTTGACGCTTCAGAAATTCCTCGACGCCGATCTTATCAATCGTCTTGATCTCTTTAGCCGTCACTTTCAGCCGTACCCACTGATCGGCCTCCGCGATATAGAAGCGCTTATTTTGAAAATTAGGCTTCCATTTGCGGCGGGTGGCCTTCATGGAGTGACTGCGATTGTTGCCGAACTGCGGCTTCACACCGGAAACTTTGCGTCTACCCGCCATGATTCACCGTCCTCACAATCTATACGAAATGGTGGTTTATGATTTTACACGTCCTACCGTAAATGTATAGGGAGATTTTGCGCCGCGCTATTCTGGCGCATCATCTATGATCGTCAGCGCGAACGCGCCACCCCGCCCCAGAAAATCCGCCACCGTGACGACATACGCGCCATCACGCGGCAGGACGACGCCGCGAATCTGCGCGTCGAAGACATCCAGCGTCAGATCATCGAAACCGCCGTGATCGTCGTTCCACGCGACCAGTTCGCCGTCATCGTCGTGCAGATAAAGCACCGGATCAATCGCCCGCCCGACGCTTCGCGCCGTGATCGTCAGCGTATCGCCCGCCCGCCCATCGAAAACGTATTCGTAAGATTCGCCACGCGGTAGCGTGCCGGTGATGGTGGTCAGGTCGTCGCCTTCATCGACGGTCAGCGCGAAACGGTCAACCGTCGTCAGCATCACGATGATGTCGCCTGCGTAGATACCGCCGTATGTGTTGACGTACAGCGTGTAGACGCCATCCACACGCGGCACAAATGCGCCGATCCGCGCATCTTGCGGCGCTAAGTCGGGATCGTCCGTGCCGTGCCGATGATTATATGCCAGCATGAACGCGGCGTGGCGGATCGCCAGCACCGGATCGTTAAGCGGGTCGTCCGGCTGGCTCTGGTCATGGCGGGCGGTGATGGTCAGCGCGGTTCCGGCCACCGCCTCGAAACTGAACAAGGCCGCCGCCTCGCCGTCCAGCGTGACGGTGGTCGGCTCGTCAAGCGGGATGGTCGGCAGGTCATCGCCGTTCGACGCGGTAGTAAGCGACGGCATCGCCAGCAACAGCACGGCCAGCCAGTTTATCATCAGCATAATCATCGGCTATCGATCTCCGCACGGACGGTTTCCAGCAAGGTATCGGCGCGTAGTTGCGCCAGCGTGTAACACGGGCCGCCCAGACTTTCCGCCAGACGCGCCGCCAGCCCTTGATCGAAGGCGGCATGTTCCATGTTGATGGTCACGGTGCGGATGTCGTCCTCGCGGATGGTGCGGGCGATGCGGTGCGCTTCGTCCAGTGGCGATAGCTCGCCGGTCATGGAGACGTTGCCCGCGCCGTCGGTCAGCAGGATAATCAGCGGCATGATGTCGGGATGGGCGGTCTTCTCGCGGCGGACGACATCATAAGCCAGCACCAGACCGGCAGAAAGCGGTGTCTTGCCGCCGACCTGTATATTGGTCAGCGCTTGCTTCGCCAGATTAACGCTATTGGTGGGCGGCAACACCAGATGGGCGCGGTCTTTGTTGAATACCACCAGCCCGACGCGATCCCGTCGCTGATAAGCGTCGGTCAAAAGCGACATGATCGCGCCTTTAGTCGCCTGCATACGCTCCGCTAACGCCATGCTCCACGACGCATCCACCGCGAATAAAATCAGGTTGGCGGCGCGGCGCACGCGCACCTTGCGCTGAAGATCGGCGCGGCGCAGGGCGTAGGCCATGCCGGATTTCAACTTGTCGGCGGCACGCGCTTTCTGGTACGGCGCGGCGGCGCGGAGCGTGGCATCAAACGCGATGTCGTCGGTGCGATCACCGGCGGGGCGTGCCTGCACGTAACGCCCGCGCTTGCGGTCGGTGCGCGTATAACTGCGCCTGCCGCTTTGCTTGCGCGTCAGCTTATCGAGCTGTGTGTTCAGCTTGCGCGGCGCGAATTCCTGTCCGGTTTGCGCCTTCTGCCCGCCTTCCCACCAGTTCGCGTCCTGACTTTGAAACGGATCGCCGCCGGTGGGTTGCTCCGCGTTCACGTCCGGCGCGTCTTGCTCCGCGCTACTGTCGTCGTCTAGCGAACGGCTTTTTTTTTACCGTCCGTCGCTTCTGAATCCACGCCTTCGGCCTCAACCGGTTGATCGCCTTCTTCGTCCAGCATGTTCTCGTATTCGCTCAATTGCTGGTCGATGTTTTGCAGATCAGCCTGTGCATCGGCGAACGGCCCGCGCTTGAGGCGGTGCGGGATGGCTAACTCGATAGCGGCGGCGATGTCGGCACGGCTCAACTGGCGGCGGCCAGCGAACGCGGCATGAGCGCGGGCGGCCTTCAGGATGACCAGATCGGCGCGGTGGCCGTCAATCTGCATTCCGCTCGTCATCATGGCGATCAAGCGCAGATCAGCGCGAGTATAGCCGACTTCATCGACGATCAAACGCGCCTGCTGAATGCGTTCGCGCAGTTCGTCTTCGTGCGGTTGCCATGCTTCGCGGAAGGCGAGCGGATCAGTCTCAAACGCGATGTGGCGCTCCAGAATTTCCATGCGCTCGTGTGCGTCGGTGATGCCGCGCACCTCCGTAGACAGCGCGAAGCGGTCTAATAATTGCGGGCGCAGGTCGCCCTCTTCAGGGTTCATCGTGCCGATCAGGATGAACCGCGCCGGATGGCTAAAGCTGATGCCTTCGCGCTCCACCACATTGACGCCCATCGCCGCGCTATCCAGCAACAGATCAACCACGTGATCGTCCAGCAGATTGACCTCATCGACGTACAGAATGCCGCGATTGGCCGCCGCCAGCACGCCCGGGTCGAAGTGCCGTTCGCCGCGCTGGATGGCTTTCTCGATGTCCAGCGTGCCGACGACGCGATCTTCCGTCGCGCTGACCGGCAGATCAATGAAGCGTGTGCGCCGCCGTTCCGTCGGGATGTCTCCCCCGTCGCTGTAGCGCTCGCGGGCGTAATCCGACCACGTATCGGGGCGGGTGGGATCGTCGTTGAACGGCGAACCGGCGATCACGTCTTCTTCCGGCAACAGGGCGGCCAGCGCCCGCGCCGCCGTCGATTTGCCGGTGCCGCGTTCGCCGCGAATCAGCACGCCGCCGATTCGCATGTCCACCGCGTTGAGGATAAGGGCGCGTTTCATGCGCTCCTGCCCGACGATGGCGGTGAAGGGGTAGACTTGTGCGCGTCTGCTCATAGGTCAATCTTTCGCTTGTTTTCGCGTATAATCCACCACCGATTATAACGACGCGGGCGAATAGATGACAATGACCGATTTAACCATTATTTTGAGCGTAGCACGCCGCGCCGCTACGATTGATTTCGCGTTAACCGTTATCTTCTTCTTCGTCGTCCGCCTGTAACGCGATGATGGCGGCCTCTACCGCGTCGCGCCGCGCCGTCACATCGTCGATGAACGGATACTCGAACACCCGCGACCACAACAAAATCCAGTCGTAATCGGCCAGCGCCGCCGCCAGATCGTCCGCCTGCTGATGCAGTATGCCGCGCAGATAACGGCGCGATCCGGTCTCGACGCTCAAGGCGCGATTGATCGCGGCCAGTGCTTGCGCGAATTCTTCGCGCTGGAAGTATATCCGCGCTTGATATTCGTCCGCGATGGCGCGGAGGTCATCCGGCAGGCGCGGCGCAACCGCCAAAAGATCAGCCAGCGCGGAGTCGAAGCGCTCGACCTGTTCGCTATCAACGATGATGCGGGCGCGGATCAGGCGGGCGTCATCTACCCCGATGATGTCGGCTTCGATCAGGCTTTCGGCATCGCTCAACGCGGTGGATTCGTCCCCGGCGCGATACGCAATCAGCATCCGGCGGTAGCGCGTAGCCGGATCAGGCAATAGTTCCAGCGCGGCGTTATAGTCGGCCAGCGCCAGATCAAAGCGGCGTTGCGCCTCATACAGCGTCGCCCGTTCGACGAAAATCCCCGCCCGTGTGCCGGAGGGAACGCCCTCCTGCGTCAGCGCCTCGCTGAAGATGTCCAGCGCGAACTCCGGCTTGTTTTCGGCGGCACGCACCGCCGCCAACAAGCGGAAAGCGACGGCGCTATTCGGGCGGTAGAACAGGAATTGATTGGCATAGGCCGACGCCCGCGCATACTCACCGAGCGCGATGGTGGCTTCGATGCGTAATTCATGCGCGGTATCGCTGAACGGGTTCATGGTCACGCCGTAATAACCGGCATACTGAGCGCGGGCGAAGTCTTCACGCGCCGCGTCTTCATCACCGTTACGCGCCGCCTGACGTCCGCGAGCCAGATAAGCGCGGCCATGCGTGGCGATCACCAGCGGATGCGACGCCAGACGCTCATTCAGCGCCCGTTCGGTCACTTCCAGCGCATCGTCGTAGCGCTCACCGGCGATATAAGCATTCGCCATCAGCGCGACGACTTCCGCGTATGCCGGATCGACGTTATAGGCCGCCTCAAAAAGCGGCTCCATCGCGTCAATGCGCTCATTAATCAAACGGCGATTGCCGCTTAGCCGCGCCGCCTGAATCTCGTGCATGTAGATTTGCATGGTGGCGGCGTCGATCATCGGCTGGAAAATCCGCGCATTGGTACGCGACACCCGCGCCGATACGCCGGTATCGTCCAGCACTTCCTGCGCTTCATCCAGACGGGCTAGCGCCGCGTCTATGTTGTCCTGACGCAACAACAACAGCGCCTCAAAGTAGTAGAAGTGCGGCAGGAAGTTGTCGCCCGCTTCGCGCTGGCTCTGGCGCATCCGGTCAATCGCCATGTCGTAGTCGCGCTCATCGCGCAGGGCGACAACCGCCGTCGCCATCGCGTTATCGCTCTCTCCCAGATATAGCGCGGTGGGCGTCGGCGTGGCGTAAATCGGCTGATTGTTGGCATCACGCGGCCAGCGTGTCGCCAGTGGATTCAGCGTTGGCGTGGCGGTGAACGTCGGCTCGGCGGTGAAGTCGATGGTGGGCGTCTGCGTCGGGTTGATGTCGGGGCGCGGCGTCAAAGTCGGCGTGGCGGTGAATGTCGGCGGGACGGGAGTCGGCGATGCGCCGAATACCACCAGTTGCAATTGCGGACTGTTGCTGACCGCAATCGACAGGAAAACCAGCACGAAAACGCCGAACGCCGCTATCGCCGCGCCGATCTGCGCCCGCAATACCCAGATTTCGCGCTCTCCGGCGCGGCCTTTGGGCTTGCGCGTCCATTCGATGGGCGTCGGCGGCGTGTCGTCGGCATGGCGGGCGGCCAGCTCGGAGGCCTGCTCCCGCGCCTGCTTGATGAAATCGGCGGGTGGTAGCGGCACCGGATCGCGGGAATCGGCTTCTTCCGTCGCCAGCGAATCCTCGATGCTAGCCCGTTGCGGCAGTAACTGCGCCGGATCAATGCCCATCGCCCGCACCGCCTTCAAGCCCATCTCGTTCTCTGGGTTGATCTCCAATACTTTTTGCAGACACAGCAGGCGCTCGCGCTTGTCTTTTGCGACGCTCGCCAGCCACAACCACGCATTATCGCTGGCTGGATCAAGCCGTAGCGCGTGCTGAAGCAGTCGCCGCGCATCGTCTTTCTGGCCGGCCTTCGCCGCCTCGATGCCGCGTTCCTCAAGTTCCCGTGCGCGTTGATCTGACACGGCGTATACTCCTGATGATTACCCGAAATAAAAGCGAATGACAGCCGCCCGCGCCGGTTCATCCGGCGGGCATAGCGGCGGAAAATCATATCATTCATTCTATACGATTACGCCGCGCAAAACCAAAAAGGGCGGGATGCCATGCGGCGCATTTCAGATTATTGGCAATATCGTCCGTGTGTTCGGCGTAATCGAAATACCCCCACACCGCGCATCAAATGATATAATGCCCTCATGTAGAAAGCACGCGATTAAGGTATTTATGAGCGATCAACCGCAGACGCCGTTTGAAGACGACCCGATATTGGGAGAATTCATCGCTTACTATCCGGCTAACCGCCTGCGCCTCATCATCATCGGCACGGGGATATTGCTGGTGGTGTGGTTCGTCATCACGGTATCACTATGGAACATCCCGCCCGATGAGGCATGGATTGCGACGATCATCGTGATTATGGTGGCGGCTCTGCTGGTCGGCTGGTGGATGTTGCACCTGTGGAACCGCGAAGTGACGGTGTATCGCTACGGCTTCAGCTATCGGCGCGGCTCACAGGTGGCCTATATCCGCTATAGTCAGATTCGAGACTTACGGCAAAGCGGCGGGCTGATGACTTACTTCGGCGGCATGATCCGCCACAACACCTATCGCCTGCATCTGACCACCGATCAAGACGAATTCATCGTGATTGACGCCATCTATGAACGCGCCGAACAACTGACGCGACAAATCGAAGCGGCGATCACGCAGACGATGCTCCGCGTGGTACGCGATGATCTGGCGCGGGGGGAGCGCGTGCGCTTCGGCGCGGGCGTGGCAGTCAGCGCACAGGGCGTTCACCATCACGCCGAACTCATCATGTGGGAGGCGGTGGGCGGCTACACGCTGGGCGGCGGCGCGTTGAACATCCACACATCCGCCGGTGAGGTGTGGCGGCGTCTGCCGTTAGCGGAGTTGGTTAATGTGCCGTTGCTGGTGGCGCTACTCAAAGCGCATATTCTGGCCGGTGATGTGGCGGAGGATAAAGACGACGATGATCTATGAGATTCACCTGTACGCGCCCAAGACCGGGGAGCTGGTGCCGCAGATGATGGACTGGCTGTTCGAGTTCGGGCAGAGCGACGAACAGCCGGAGTCGCGCTGGCCGGTGCGGGCGATCAACCCTAAGACGGTAGCGCGGTTATTGCTCAAGCTCGACCCATCGCTGAAGGCGGTGCCCGGCCCGGCGGGTGATGTCGAGTTGCATCACAGCGACGAGCGACTGGGGATCATCCTCTACATCCACAATCGCGGGGTGATCGTCTTCTTCCCGTACAACGCCTACGGGGTGCTGTCGCGGGTGGTGCTGGGGATATGCTATACCTACATCCGCTATCTATATGAAGTCGGCGGCTTCTGGAGCTACGATCCGCAACTCAACATCCTATCCTATGCTGATGATTACCGTTCCATCGAAGAGACGGCGCAATTAATGGACAAAATTATGCCGCGCCTGTTGCCGTAGGCGAATCGTAGCTATACGACCCGCGCCCCGTCTTCTATAATTCGGGGCGTTTTGATCGAGAATTTTGTGGGGTGACAGATTCATGAGCGATGATACAAAACCGCGCCCGCCACATAGCGACCCACCGCCCGCCGATACGCCACCGAGCGACGATCTGCCGCCGGAGTTCCGCGAAGATTTGAGCGCGGACGCCGACCACATCGACGGGCGTGACTGGGATCATCAACCGTATGACTATCACGCCGACGACTACCCCGCGCCAACCGCCGGGCCGGGCTGTTTGATGTGGTCGCTGGTGGTCGTGTTCCTGCTGTTGACCGGCGTCGCCGTCGTCGGCATGTCGGGCGCGGCGGGCTGGACGGAAGGGCGGCGCGTGGCAGATCGCAACATTCAAGCCACCGGCGTGGCCTTCGCGGAGCGTCAACTACCGGCCATTGAAACCAACGTCGCCGACCTCAACGCGGTGCAACTGGCGACGCGCATCGCCTTCTTAGCGACGCGCACGCCCGGCGTGCCCAACATCGACGCGCTGTACGTCACCGCGACGGCGGTCAGCGTTGACCTGACGGCCACGCAAGAGGCGGTCATCGCCGAGCAACTGACGCGCATCCCCGATGTTGTCGCGGCGGGCGACGGCGCTCAACTGGCGCAACGGCTGGATTTTCTGGCGATACAGACTCCCGCCGTGTCCGGCCTTGCTGATCTACAGGCGACGGCCACCACACTCGCCGAAAGTCCGGTTGAGCGCGTCGAAGCGCCCGATGATGAAGTGGTGGACGCGCCCGCGCCGACGCAGGTCGAAGCGACGCCAGCCGCAGAAGCAGAGCAGGAACAACCCGCGCCTACTGAGACACCATCCGGGCCGGACTTGCCCGAACTGCTAGCACGGGCGCAACAGCAGATCAACAATGACGAGCTAGAGGCGGCGACGCGCACGCTAGATATTATCATCCGGCTAGACGAGAGCTTCCAACGGCAGACCGTCGAGCGCTTGATGTTCGACACGCTTCGGGCGCGGGCGGTGCGAGCCTATCAGGTCACGCTGACCAATCCGCGCCAGACCGGAACGCTAGCCGAAGCGGTACGCCTGACCGATCAGGCGGAGCTATACGGCACGCCCGGCCAACTAGGAGAACTCGGCTTTGAGCGCGAAGCGGCGCGGCTGTACCTGAACGCGGCGGCGGCCATCGAAGCGGCCAATTACAGCGTCGCCATCCAGCGTCTGGAGCGCCTACGCAACCTGCTACAAGCCAACAACTACAAAGGCGCGGACATCAACCGCCTGCTGTTCAATCAATATGTGGCGTATGGTGATGCGTTCTTCCAGTTTGACCGCGATTACTGCCGCGCCGCGCAACAGTACCGTTCCGCGCTCACCTTCTTCAACGATGCGAATGTGGCCGGTAAACGCGACAACGCGCAGACGCTATGCGAGCAACCGCCGACGCCCGCCGGTGAATTAGCGCCCGGCGAGACGCCCGTCGCCCCCATCGGCGTACCCGGCACCTGATCGCCGCCGCGCATTAACTGAGCAAGGCTGACGCCCGTTCGATCACCTGATCGGCGACTTCGGCCTTGCTCATCAAGTCGAGCGCCTGCACGTTGCCCGCCGCATCTAAGATGCTGACGCGGTTATCGTCCACCGAGAAACCGGCGTCAGTGGCGGTGATGTCGTTGGCGACCAGCAGATCAAGCCCCTTGCGCTGGCGTTTGTCCGCCGCGTGCAAGAGCAGATCGTCGCTCTCAGCCGCGAAGCCGACCACCACACGCGGGAATCCATGCCGCCCCCGTTCCGCTTTCAGCGTCAGCAAGATGTCGTTATTCGCCGCCAATTCGATGACCGGCGGCGCGTCCGTCTCCTTCTTGATCTTGCGCTCCGCGTAGCGCGACGGGCGGAAATCCGCGACGGCGGCCACCATCACCAGCAGATCGGCGTCGGCGCAATGCGCCACCAGCGCGGCCTCCATCTCTTCGGCGCGTTCCACCGGCACGCGGACAACCCCGACAGGCGTCGGCAGATCAGACGACGTGACCAGAATCACCTCTCGCGCTCCGGCGTCGATGGCGGATTGCGCGATGGCGTGCCCCTGCTTGCCGCTGGAACGATTGCCGATGTAGCGCACCGGATCGAGTGGCTCGCGGGTGCCGCCCGCGCTGACCACCACTTTTCGCCCCTGCAACGCACCCTCCCGCCCGACGACGCGCCGCAAATGGCCGATCAACGTCGGCGTTTCCGGCAGGCGTCCCAGCCCGACCATGCCGGAAGCGAAGCGTCCGGTATCCGGCGGGATCAAATACGCGCCGCGCTCGGTCAACGTGCGGATGTTGGCTTGCGTCGCCGGATGATCGTACATACTGCCATCCATCGCGGGGGCGACAATCAGCGGACACGGAGCGCTGAGCGCGGTGATGCTGATGAGATCATCCGATGCACCATGCGCCAGCTTGGAGAGCGTGTTGGCCGTCGCCGGAATGATGGCGTAAATATCGGCGCTCTCCCCCAGCCCGACATGGGCGATATGTGTCGGCAATCCGCCGGAATCATCGCCCGTCGCCCCCCACAGATCGGTATAAACCGCCCGTCCGGTCACCGCCTGAAACGTCAACGGCGTGACGAAGCGCCCCGCCGCATTGCTCAATATCACATCCACCGCCGCGCCCGCCTGCGTCAATTTGCTGGCGAGATCGACGGCCTTATAGCAGGCGATGCTTCCGGTGACGCCTAACACGATGCGTTTACCGGCCAAGATAGGAATATGTGCGGACATGCGTTCACCGTTTCCTTCGTAATATTCGTGATATTGCGCGGTAGGGACGCCATGCATCATCGCCCGCCCATCGCGTTAAAGATTGTAGCACACGCCGCCGTAACGATGGTATCATGATGAATGGGTATTCACGAGAACGCGGAGCGACGGAAACAGCGATGAATCAGCCGGAAGAAAATCACATTATCGGGCGCGGGCGGATGCTAGCGATCACGATGTTCAGCGTATTGATCGTGTATCTGCTGTGGAATGTGGCGGCGCTGTCTTTCGTCGCGTATCCGTTCCGGCTATTCGTGACGTATGTCCACGAAGCCGGGCACGCGCTGGCCGCCATCATCTCCGGCGGGGAGGTGGTCGGGTTCACGGTATCGTCGGACGGTAGCGGGCTGGCGACCACACGCGGCGGCAGTCGGGCGCTGATCTTACCGGCGGGCTACATCGGCGCGGCCATGTTCGGCGCGGGCTTGTTCTATGTGGTGCATCGCTGGCCGCAGGCGGTACGCTGGACGGCGGGCGTCATCGGCGGCGGGTTAATCGTCTTCACGTTGCTGTATGCCCGCCCCGATGCACACGGCGCACCTATCGCGCTGATCGTCGGCCTGCTATTCGGCGCGGGCTTGCTGGCGCTGGCCTACCGCGCAAGCGGGCAGATCACGATTCTGGTGTTGAGCGTGCTGGCGATCATGACCGGCCTGAACGCGGTGCTGGACATCACCACGCTGGTCGGCTGGGCGGATTCATGCGCGGCGATTGGGCGCGATGTGGTGTGTAACGATGCTTACGCCTTTCATCGTGATGTCGCGCCATTCTTACCGGCGGCGGCGTGGGCGCTGATCTGGGCGGCGATCTCCATCGCGCTATGCGCGGCGTCGGTCTATTACAGTCTGGTACAGCCGCTACTGGCGGGCGAAGAATCACAGCAGGTCACAGCCGAACGCACGCCCGCAAACACGACGCGGCGCGGCGATGGGCTGGACGGAATCAAGCGCGATAAAGACGGAAATATTGATTGGTCGCAGTTCTAACCACCGCCTACCATGTGATAAACCTGCCAAAAACGCCCGAATGCGGTAAAATAGCGGGACATTTTGGCGCATGACATTTTATAATGGGTATTCATCGCAAGACCTGATTGAGGAGGGCATCACATGCAAGAGAACGGCGGCTTCCGGCTGATCGTCCGGCGTGGGCCACAACCAAACCAGACGTTTGATCTGAATAAAGACACCGTGACATTAGGGCGCGACATTACAAACGACATCGTGATTAACGACCCGGAAGTAAGCCGCCATCATCTGCGCTTAACACGGGGACCTGATGGCTACAACATTGAAGATTTAGGCAGTACCAACGGCACGTTTATCGGCGGCCAGCGCATTTCTGGCGTGCGCCCGATGAAGCGCGGCGAGATGATCGGGCTGGGCGAGACGGTGACTCTGGTCTATGAAGTCGCCCGCGCCGAGTCTGCGATGCCGGGCACCGTGCCCGCGCCACAGGCCGCCCCGCCACAACCGCCCGCGCCACGCGAGCAACCGCCGCAACCGGCGGCCTACGATCAGGCGTCATACGCGGAACCGGCGGGCTATGGCGAAGGCGACGCGCCGCAGGGCGACTACTACGATCCACCACCGCCGGATTACAGCTACGATCCGGCCTATGATGACGGCTACGCACCGGCGGGCGGCAGTTCGCCCGGCTATGATCCGTATGCCATTCGTGAGGAAGGCGCGGCCAGTCCGTGGCGCTGGGTGATTATCGGCTGTTCGGCGCTGTTCTTGTTCTGCTGTTGCGCGACGGTGGTCGGACTTGTGGTGATTGATGCCGCCAATCTGTGGTGCAATATTCCGATTTTCAGCGACATCGTGACGCCGATCTTCGGTATTCTGGCGGAAGCGCTGGGCATCGTGGAGCAGGCGCAACGCTGTTAATTGCGTGGTCTAATAATGATGATGGGGCGCGGTGATGCGCCCCTGCGCGTTCGGCGCGGTTTAGCTCTCGCTGATGGTGACGGATTCGATCTTGTCACCCTGCTTGATGCTATCGACGACGGCCTGCCCGTCGCCGGTGACGCGGCCAAATACCGCGTGCTTGCCGTCCAGCCAGTCGGTTTGGATGTGCGTGATGAAGAATTGCGAGCCGTTGGTATTCGGCCCGGCGTTCGCCATGCTGAGCGTGCCCGGCCCTTCGTGGCGCAGTTTCAGCGCTTCCGGCTCGTCATCCCATTTATAGCCGGGGCCGCCGCGTCCGGTGCCGGTGGGGTCGCCCCCTTGAATCATGAAGTTGTCGATGACACGATGAAAGACGATGCCATCATAAAAGCCGTCTTTCGCCAGAAACACGAAGTTATTGACCGTGACCGGCGCTTGCGCGGCGAATAGTTCGACATCAAACGCGCCGCGATTGGTGCTGAAGTGCGCGGTGTACGTCTTGGATGAATCAATCTGCATCGCGGGCGGGCTATCGTATTGCTTCATTACATTTCCTCCAAATTTCGTCAAAAGGCCGTCACCGGCACGAAGGCGGGCGCGGCTTGATCGCTCATGATCGGTTTGCTTGGCTATAACCATATCACACTTCAGGTCAGATTTAGATGGGTTTTCCGTTGTAGTATCGTCAAGAATTAAGGTTGTGTGTGGTCAAGTGCCGGATTTCACGTTATGCTTGATATGTGACGTAAGTATCTATATTTGACCGGCATATTCGGGGAAATCAGGCGCACGGGTTGGAACAATGACGACAGTGCTATATATCGAAGACGACGCAAATAACCGCCTGCTGGTACGGCGGATTTTGATGGTAGAGGGCGTACAGGTTAAAGAAGCCGATAATGCCCGCGATGGAATCCGCATGGCGATTGAAGACCCGCCCGACCTGATCCTGATGGATGTCAGTATGCCGGGCATGGACGGGCTAACCGCCACCGGCGAGCTACGCAAACACAGCCAACTCTCCAATGTGCCGATCATCGCGGTGACGGCCAATGTGATGGAAGGTGACCGCGAACGCTCATTATCGGCGGGATGCGATGGCTACATCGGCAAGCCGATTGATGTCGATACTTTCTCCCAACAGGTTTTAAGCTACATAAGGTAGGATTTGGATGAGTAATAGGCAACCCATTGACCCGAGTGAGGCGCACGTATTGGTCGTCGAAGACAACGTGCCGAACTTCGTCCTCATCGCACGGATGCTCGCATTTATGGGCGTGCAACGGTGCGAATGGAAGACATCCGGCTGGCAGGTGGTGCAATTCGCCGAAACCTTGCCGCGCATTGATCTAATTCTGATGGACATTCGCCTCCCCTACGAAGACGGCTATCAGGCTTTGCAAAAAGTCCGTGCCAATCCTCGTCTGAAAGATACGATTGTTTGTGCCGTAACGGCGGAGGCCAGCGAAGACCAGATGCGCCGCGCTCAAAAGGCCGGCTTCGATGGTTTTTTAGGTAAGCCATTGGACGCAGACCGCTTTCCGGAGCAAGTAAAACAGCTTTTATCCGGCGAGCAAGTCTGGGAGTGGAAATAAACAAAGGGCAGGAGTCCTGACATGAGCCAAGACTTGAACACGCTTTCCGATCTCGTCAACGCCGTCTTACGCTGGGACGACGGCCAAACCCCCACCGTTGACTTGCTGAAGGCGGTGTTTGAGGTTTTAGCGCCAGTCGTGCCGGGTGCGGTGGCCTTGCGCCTTTACCGCAAAGCTGGCGACCATCTGGTGTTGGCTTCGGCCACCGACAGCGCGACGCCCACCAGCGATAAGCCATCCCCGCTCACCAACTATCCCGACCACGCCCGCGCCCTGCAAGATGGCGGCGTTGTGGCGACGGCGGACGGCACAGCGCTATTATACGCGCCCGCACGCGGCGGACGGCGCGAGATCGTGCTGGAACTGGCGTTAGATAAAAGCGCCGACCACGCCAACGCGACGGCATGGCTACAGATCGCCGGTGGGCAGATCGTCGGGGCGGTGGCGCGGCGCGTCACGCAACTCTTCGTGCAACGTCAGGCGGAGATTTCCAGCCGCTTGACGCAAGCCACCACATTCAAAGACATCGCCGCCGCCATCGCGCAGGGCATCGTCGGGCACGGCCAATTCATCAACATCAACCTGATACGCTACGACAAAAACGGCGCGATCATCGGCGTGCGCGTCATCGCCGCCGCCAACCGCAAAGGGGCGCAGGAGATCAACCTGACCGTGCCCTTAGCGGATTCAGAAATCATCGGGCGGATGCGTGAGGCGATCAACGGCAAGACGGTCATCCACAACGATCTGCAAGAAGCCGACGACATAGCCGCCATCCTCAAGCACACGCAGGACGGCCAGCCGATCCGCGCTTCGGTCACATTCCCCATGCGGGCACAGGGGCGCGTGCTGGGCACGATCAACTATAACGACATGCGAACCACCATCGAGCTATCCGACGATGAGCTAGAGTTGATGCAGTCCATCGTCGATCAGGCGGCGTCGATCATCTCGCTACGCAATCTCAGTGAGGAGACCGCGCTCAGCCAGCAGATCAGCGAGCGACAGGCGCGGGTATTCAACGAGCTAGTCGCCGGTCTGGATTATCAGGGCATGGTGCGCGTGCTGATGCGCCACATGATCGACGCCGGCAAATTGCTATCTATCGGGCAGATCATCTATGACGATGCGCGGCGCATCACCGGCTGGGAGGTGCAAGCCGTCGCCAACGATCAACGCCTGTTTGAATGGGAAGACGACGCGCTCCTCAACTGGGATGATCTATCCCCCCTGCTGAAGAATAGCATCATCGACAACGAGATTTTCATGATCGAAGATGTCAGCGCCGCCGATAGCGACGAGATCGGCGACGGCCTGCTCCGGTGGCTAGGCGGGCTTGAGGCGGGATCGTATTTGAGCGTGCCCATCGCCACCGACCAGCAACCGCTCGCGGTAATGGTCATCGTCAGTCGGCGGCGGGCGGCCTTCACCCGCGATGAGGTCAACGCCTACCGCAACATCTCCGAATTGATGGGCGCATTGATCGACGTGACGCGCCTGACGCAACAGACCGCCGACGCCCGCCAAGCGGTGGATAATCTGGTGCTGGCGAACCGCCTGATTAGCTCCGCCACTAATTACAGCTATATGACGCAAGCGGTGACGTATACGCTGGCACGCGGCGCGACGGGCACCGCCTTAACGCTGTTTGATCGTCCCATCGCGGAGGACGAGAAGCCCAACGCGCATCAGATCGTCGCTTTTAGCACCATCGACCACACGTACAATCTGGATGAACCCTACGTCACCAGCTACCTGACGACGGAGCAATTAACGCGACTGCACGACGGCCTGCCGGTCTATGTCGATCCGGAGCGCGTCGATACGCTCATCCCCGATACGGTCAAGCAATCGCTGAATGTGCCGCCGCAGAAGTGGTTAGCGGTGTTCGGACTACGGGCGGGGCGTCATCTGCTGGGCACGCTGTCCATCATCGCGGAGCAAGCCATCACGCTCAATGAAGACGACATCAACGCCTATACATCGCTGGCCGACCAGATCGGCCTGACCGTCCGCACGCGCCAACTGCTACAAGAATCGCGGAATTTGCAGACGGTAGCCGCGCAATTGATTCAGGCGGAACAGGCCATCGCCACCGCCGAAGACTATATCGAGATGGGGCGCGTCGTGTTGCAACTGTTCCCGCCGGAGATCAACGCGGCGGCCATCCTGCTATTTGACCGGCCAGCCTCACCCGACGATCTGCCGCACGAAATCATATTGCACTCTTACATTACCCGCCACACCGCCGAGACACCGATGATCGTCGATGTGGTAGACCGCGACTATAGCCGGTGGCGCGACGGGCTAGAAATCATGGCGCGGGGCGAATTCGTGACGCGAAATCGCGTGGAAGTCAACACCGACACATCCAACCCCAACGCCGCCCGCTTTTACATGGAGCGCGGCTACAATAGTTTCGTCACCGCCGGATTGCGTGCCGGACGGCGCTTGATCGGCTTCCTGACGCTGGTCAAAGAGCCGGATTATCAGCCGGATGAAGGCCAGCTATCCAACCTGCGGGCGATTGCCGACCAGACCGCAACCGCCATCGAGAACCGGCAGTTGCTGGAACGCACCGCGCAATCGTTGACCGAGACGCAGACGCTTTACAGCATCAATCGCGGCCTGCTGACCGCACGTGCCGAAGCCGACATCCTCAAAGTGATCTATCATCAGGCGACGGCCTACTGTACCGGCGTGGTCATCGCCCGTATTGACTACATCGCCAACACGCCGAGCAATATACACATCGAAAAAGTCTACGACGGCGAGCTACGCGACATCGACCAGTCGATCAGCGTGACGGACGACAACGCCGACATACTGGACGCCATCGAGGAGCGCTTCGCGGAGGCGACGATGGCGACGCCGGTTTATGTCGCGGCGATCATGCAGGACGTGATAACCGGCGGCATCGCCCGCATCGCCGATTGTGACGGCGCGAAGAGCGCGGTGCTGATTCCGGCCTTCGATCAGGGGCGGTTGACGCGCCTCATCGTGACCACCACCGACGCCGACTATCAGCACGACACCAGCGCCGAGCAGATTTTCAGCGTGGTGCGCGATCAGGTCGAGGTCGTGTTACAGAATCAGCGATTGGTGCAGGAAACGCAAGCGTCGGCGGCCCGTCTGCAAAATCAGGTGAACGTCTTGCGGACGATCAATTATCTGAGTGGCGTCATCAGTGGCACGCTGAACCAGCAAGCGCTATTCGACAACACCGCCGAATCGCTATTCAACGCGCTAGAGCCGGAGCATGTCGGCGTGGTGATCTACGACAGGGCACGCGGCGAGGGCGTCCTCATCAGCGAGTACCCGTCGGCGGACGCCATCGGCCTGACCTTCCCCGACGATCACCCCATTTTATCCGCCGTGCGCGAGAGCAAAGAACCGGTCATCGTCAGCCGTGATGGTCGGTACATCATGCCGGGCACCATCCAGCTAGCCGCCGAGATTGACGTGGACGCGGTGCTGTTCCTGCCGCTTCTGGATCAAGCACAGGCATTCATCGGCTACATCGGGCTAGATTTCGCCGACGCCGCCAACATCAGGCCGGAGACGGTAGACATCGCCACCGCCATCACCGCGCAGATCGTGGTCGCCCTGCGTAACATCCGCCTGCTGGAAGACAGCCGCCGCGAAGCCAGCCGTATGGAGATGATCGCCACTTATGGCCGCGCCGTGCAGGGATCGCTGGATGTGGAAGAATTGCTCGAAACCGGCATCCAGAACATACGCGAAGTGATCGACGCCGACTATAGCGCCATCGCGCTACTTGATCGCGCCGCGAATCGTCCGCGCCGCGTGGCGTGGCAAATCGGCAAAGACGCCGACATCGTGATTGACCCATCTGTGGGCGATTTCGCCGACACCGACGACACAACCGGCGCGGCGGTCTGGCAGAAGCGCGAATCGGTGATTGTGGCCGACCATCGCGCCGACGATCAGCCGTCATTTTCCGGCGATGCCACCATGCGCTCCTCTATCACCATGCCCTTCTTCACGCGGGGCGAGTTGCGCGGCATGGCCGAGCTAGGCAGTCGGCGGCGCGAGGCCTACGACATGCAAGACCGTTTCATCCTGCAACAGCTCGTCACCCAGTTGGGCGTCGCCATCGAAAACGCCGAAGTTTTCCAGCAGAGCCAGCGCTTAGCCCAGCGCGAAGCCGTCGTCAATCAGATTTCTACGCGCTTACAGGCGGCGGGCGACGTTGAAAACATGCTGAATCAGGCGGCGATCAGCCTGCGCGATGCGATGAAGGCCGGGCGCGTATCCATCCGGCTCGGCACACCCCCGACGGATAAGTTACAGAGGTAAGATCACATGGGCATGGATACTAACAGACCGACAACCAGAGACGTAGACTTCCTCGCCGTCGTCCGCGCCGGATTTATGCGGCG
>REDR01000090.1 GCA_007693385.1 Anaerolineaceae bacterium | reverse complement strand
GCAAGCCAGCATCGACATCACCGCCGAACGCCTGGTTCTACTAGATCGTGTCAATGGCGAGAGTGAAGAACCCGCGCAAGACATCCCCTTCTAACCCCGTAATTACCCCCGACTGAGGCGGTGCTTTTGCAAGTACCGCCTCTCTTTTTGCATTTTATCTTCCACTTTTTCCGTCTCCCATATTTTCAACCCATCCGATCATCCGTGCGCTTTTGCGGCGATACGTGCATCCACGATGCGGTATCGCCGATGGCGCTGTCTGGCAACAGCGCCGCGTCCTGCGGACGCCCGATCCCCCTCAGCCGCAAGACATGTGTGCAGGACACATGATGCGGTACAGCCGGAATGTCCCGATTTCGTGGACATCAGTACGGCTGAGGGGGAGAGCGAGCTAAAACAAGCTCGCTCCTCTGGCCGGAGGGGCTGGTGCGCCACGTTCACGTGACGCACCGCCAACAATGCACAGGGGTGCTTGTTGGCATGTCGGCTAGCTCCGCCACACCGACCGGACGCACCGCTAGGCGCGTCCGTGCAGGCCAAAGCTATCGCATGACACCTTGCCCTGCAAAATCAGCGCGCACAACTGGATGTTTGCGCTCTGTTGTTCGGCTACCCTGCCGAACCAAGCTGTGCAACATGTTCACAGCTTGAGACGCGTCTATGATGAGCGCTCTATAATTCCACCACACCCAACATATATACACCTCAACCTCTCAATTCATTAGTGATCTGAAGTTGTACTAGAATAGAACTGTCATTAAGACTACAATTTACATCTCAGCAATAGCGCACGGATTTGAAGTACACATGACATCACTGGAACAATTACAGCGTGGATTGAGGGTTCGTGGCATTGTCCCCGAACAAATCGTGACACTAATTGACGTAGAGTGGAGTGGCCCAAACGCTATCACGGTAGCTTATCGTCACGCCAACGGCAAACTCGAGGATACACTGCTCTACCGCCAGAATGAGCCGGAACTGACGATCGTACACGCTGAACGCCTCTGGGCATTTGATGTCGATGGTGCTTTATTGCGTCTGGTCTCCGAAGCCTACCGCATCCATCTCGCACATCTTTTCGATCCGCTCTTAGCCGTTCACACATCGATGATTGAACCGCTACCCCACCAGATCACAGCGGTATATGATGAAATGCTCACGCGACAACCTCTCCGCTTCCTACTCGCAGACGATCCGGGGGCGGGCAAAACCATCATGGCCGGTTTGTTGATCCGTGAGTTGGCTGTACGCGGGGATGTGCGCCGCTGTCTGATTTGTGCGCCTGGTAGCTTAACCGAGCAATGGCAAGATGAGATGTGGGGCAAATTCCAATTGGATTTCACCATCATAACACGTGAGATGGTCGAGACATCGCGTAGCGGTAATCCATTCGCGGAAAACGATTTCATCATCGTGCGCCTTGACCAGATCAGCCGGAGCGACGTGTTGCAAGCACGACTTCAACAAACCGATTGGGATTTAGTCGTCTGTGACGAAGCGCACAAGATGTCTGCCTCGTTTTTTGGTGGTGATTTGAAGGAAACCAAGCGCTATAAACTCGGCAAACTACTGGGGGAGCTAACCCGTCATTTCCTGTTGATGACTGCTACCCCACACAACGGCAAAGAAGAAGACTTTCAGCTATTTCTTGCCCTGCTCGACGCCGACCGTTTTGAAGGACGTTTTCGTGATGGTGTGCATCAGGTTGATGTGTCCGATCTGATGCGGCGGATGGTCAAAGAACGGCTACTCAAATTCGACGGCAAGCCGCTGTTCCCGGAGCGCAAGGCATATACCGTCAACTACACGCTCTCGCCAGAAGAAGATGTGCTGTACGAAGACGTAACCGAATACGTTCGACAGGAGTTCAATCGTGCTGAACAACTTGAGAACGATGGGCGCAAAGGCACTGTCGGCTTTGCATTGACCATCCTACAACGGCGACTGGCATCCTCACCGGAAGCCATCTACCAATCATTGAAGCGGCGGCGTGAACGGCTGGAAAAGCGTCTGCAAGACGTACAAATGAACCGTCAAGTTGCACTACAACCTGACGGTGAGATCTTCGATGCCGATTATTGGGACGATTTCGAAGATGCGCCGGATGCAGAGGTACAAAAAGTCGAAGCCGATTTAATCGACAGAGCCACCGCCGCCCGCACGGTTGAGGAACTCGAAGCAGAAATTGTCATCCTGCACGATCTGGAAGAAAAGGCCTTGCACTTGCGGCGCAAAGGCAATGATCGTAAATGGAATGAATTACTCAAACTCTTGCAGGATACGCCAGAGATGCAAAACGCAGATCGCTCTCAGCGTAAGCTCGTCATCTTCACCGAACACCGCGACACGCTCAGTTATTTACTAGAGCGGCTATCCACATTGATCGGGCGCGATGAAGCGATCGTCACCATTCACGGTGGGATGCGCCGCGAGGAGCGCCGCGAAGTCGAAGACCGTTTCCGCAATGACCCCGATGCCTTGATCCTGCTGGCAACTGACGCGGCTGGTGAAGGCATCAACTTGCAACGCGCTCACCTGATGGTCAACTATGATCTGCCGTGGAATCCCAACCGTCTCGAACAGCGTTTCGGACGTATTCATCGCATCGGACAGACCGAAGTTTGCCACCTGTGGAATCTGGTGGCCGGGACGACACGCGAAGGCGCTGTGTATCAACGCCTGCTTCAAAAACTCGAAATTGAGCGTCATGCGCTGGATGGGCAGGTCTTCGATGTATTGGGCAAACTATTCCAAGAAACGCCCCTGCGAAAACTTCTGGTCGATGCGGTGCGCTACGGTGATGATCCCGAAGTGAAGGCGCGTCTCGAGCAAGCTGTCGATAACGCGACTGACCGCGAGCGCGTGCGCGACCTGCTCGAAAATCAATCGCTCGTCACTGCCGGTATGGATTTCAGCCAGATCACGCACATCCGTGAAGAGATGGAGCGTGCATCCGCCCGGCGCTTACAGCCTTTCTATATCAAAGCCTTCTTCTTGCAGGCGTTTGAATACTTCGGCGGCACACTTCATGAGCGCGAAACCGGACGCTATGCCATCAACAACGTGCCTGCGGCCATTCGCAACTACGCAAAAGAGCGCGGGCTAGGCGCCGTCTCGACACGGTACGAGCGTATCTGCTTTGAGAAAGCGCTAATACACAGGGCGAACAAGCCGGTTGCCACCTTCGTCTGTCCCGGTCATCCCCTGCTGGATGCGACCATCAGCTTGATGTTGCAACGTGAGCGCGAGACGCTCAAGCGCGGCGGAGTGCTGGTCGATGAGACCGACCCCGGCACGCAACTGCGGACATTATTCTATCTGGATCAGACGATCCTGGACGCGACCCCGACGCGATCCGGCGAACGCCACGCCATCTCCCGCGAAGTTCATTTCGTCGAGATTGATAGCGACGGGACTGTGCGCGAAGCCGGGGGCGCACCGTATCTCGATTATCGACCGGCTACGCGGGAAGAAGTCGAGTCGATAGGGGCACAATATATTGCGCCTTTACAGGGAGACGTGAACCTCGAACGGCAGGCAATCGCTCATGCTGTTGAATATCTCGTGCCGCGCCATCTGGAACGGGTACGCGCCCGACGCATCGAGTTGATTGAAAAGACCGAAGCGGCGGTGCAGGAACGTTTGACGAAGGAGATCAACTACTGGGACTCGCGTGCGGTTGAGCTACGCGAACAGGAGAAAGCGGGCAAAGTCAACGCTCGCTTGAATAGTCATCGCGCACAGGAACGTGCCGACGATCTGCAACGGCGTCTCAAACAGCGCCAAGAGCAGTTGGCGAAGGAACGGCAGATTTCCGCCGCGCCGCCGGTCGTCGTGGGTGGCGCGTTGATTATCCCGATTGGTTTGTTAATTCGTAGGGGCTTGATAGATCAAGCCCCTACACAGGAAATCCTCGACCGGCGCATCACCGAGCAGATCGCCATGCGTGCTGTGATGGAAGTGGAAATCGCGCTGGGCAACCATCCCCGCGATGTGAGCCGCCACAATGTCGGCTATGACATCGAAAGCCGCGACGGGCGTACCGGACGGCTACGATTCATCGAAGTGAAGGGGCGACGCACCGGTGCGCAGACGGTGACGCTCACGTATAATGAAATCATGCGAGCGTTGAGCAATCCCGACGCTTTCGTTCTGGCGTTAGTGGAAGTCGAGCGCCAGAATGCCAGCCAACCGCGTTATGTGCGGCACTATCCATTCCGCGAACCCGACCCGCTGGCATCCAGCGTCAATTTCAATCTCAGAGAACTACTGAGTATGAGTGAGGAGCCGAACTGATGAGCCAACCAAGCGATACATTGCATGTGATCGTCGAATACTATGATGGTCAGGATGACGGAGACGACGGGCTACCCTATTACGTCGCATCCTGTCAGGAGATCGTCGCGGTGACCGATGGCCGCACATGGGGCGAACTGATGCGGAACATCCACGAGATGATTGACGCCTCGCTAGAAGGTGAAGACACCGTTGCATTATACAACCTCGTGCCAAACCCGCGTATCGTCATCACGATGGAACTGCCGGAAAATTATGCCGAAATTGCGTAGACTGAGCGGCAAGGACATCGTTAAAATTCTGGAAGGTCTCGGCTTCTCGGTCGTGCGGATTCGCGGCAGTCATCACATCATGAAGCGCGTGGTCGATGGGCATACGCAGACGGTTAACGTTCCCGTACACGGCAACAAAGACCTCGGCACCGGGATGCTCAAGCGTCTGTACCGCGATTTACAACGCTATATTTCCGAAGACGGCCTGAAATCACACTTTTACACAGATTGAGAGCATTCAATGACCGCGAATGACACCATCCGACGCAAAAAACTAATCGAGGTCGCCCTGCCCCTCGAAGCCATCAACGTTGCCAGCGCCCGCGAGAAATCCATCCGGCACGGACACCCCTCCACCCTGCATCTGTGGTGGGCGCGCCGACCGTTAGCCGCCGCCCGTGCGGTGATTTTCACATCACTAGTCGATGACCCCGACGACGACGACGCGCTACCCGCTTTCGTGGAAGCGTGCCGCAAATTGCCGAAGGGCAAAAACGTCGAAGCCAATGGCGACACGCCGCGTATGCGCCTGTTCGACTTCATCGAAAAATTGGTGACATGGGAAGCGACCACCGATGAAGCGATCCTGAACACCGCCCGCGAACTGATCCTGATTGCCACCGAAGGCAACCCGCCGCCCCTGCTTGACCCCTTCGCCGGAGGCGGTGCTATCCCATTAGAGGCGCAACGGCTCGGACTGGAAGCGCACGCCAGCGACCTGAACCCCGTCGCGGTGATGATTAACAAGGCGCAGATTGAGATTCCGCCACGTTTCGCGGATATGCCGCCGGTGAACCCGCGTGACCGTGAGAAGATGTTTGGCGATGATGATGGTGGTAGGGGCATGATATATCATGCCCCTACATATCATGCCCCTACATATGATGCCCCTACGGGAAAATCCAATTCAACATGGCGCGGCGCAAGCGGACTGGCCGCCGATGTGCGCTACTACGGCGAATGGATGCGCGAGAAAGCGTGGGAGAAAATCGGGCATCTGTATCCAACCCATAATGGCGAAACCGTGATCGCGTGGCTGTGGGCGCGGACGGTGAAATGCCCTAATCCGGCCTGTGGCGCACAAATGCCGCTTGTTACGTCATTTCAACTCAGCAAGAAAAAAGGCAGGGAAGCATGGGTTGAATATCACGCTGATAAACAGGCGAAAACTGTGACATTTGAGGTCAAAACAGGCGCGGGGAAAGCACCTGAACCACCCAAAATCGGACGCGGCGCAAAATTCAAATGCCTTGTGTGTGATGAGACGGCACCAGTCCAGCATATCAAAGATGAGGGCATGGCAAAGCGCATGGACGCACAATTGATGGCTATCGTCACTGAAGGCGCAAAGGGACGTAGCTATTACAGCCCAAATCCAGAACAAGAACAGCTTGCCAAATCTGCACAACCTGAGTGGTATCCAACTGGTGAAATACCTGACGAACCGCGAGCTATCTGGTGCAAACTCTACGGATTAATTGACTTCGGCGACCTCTTCACCCCGCGTCAACTCGTCGCGCTGACCACATTCAGCGACCTTGTGCATGAGGCACGCGCACAAGCCCACGCCGACGCGCTCAACGCCGGATTGCCCGACGACGGCATCCCCCTGCGCGATGGTGGACGTGGTGCGCTCGCCTACGGCGAGGCGGTCAGTGTGTATCTGGCGTTTGGGGTGGATAAATCTACAGATTATTGGTCAGGAATTTGTAGTTGGCATAATTCTGGCGAGAAAATGCGTAATACCTTCGGAAGGCAAGCGATTCCGATGGTGTGGGATTATGCAGAAGCAAACCCTTTTTCAGAATCAACAGGAAATTGGATCGCTAATATTGATTGGATATGGAAAGTTGTAGAGCGTTTACCAGCTAATTCTAACGGAGAAGTAGTTCAACAAGACGCGGCACATCTGAACTTAGATGCCAAAACACTTTCTACTGACCCGCCATATTATGACAACATCGGCTATGCGGATTTGTCGGACTTCTTTTATGTGTGGATGCGTAAAACGCTAAGAGACATCTATCCAGAAATCTTCGGTACAATGCTCGTTCCCAAAGAGCCGGAACTTATCGCCAGCCCTTACCGTCACGGCGG
>REDR01000099.1 GCA_007693385.1 Anaerolineaceae bacterium | reverse complement strand
GGCGCGGGAGGTTTGAACAGTGGACTATAGCACATCCGGCGTTCTGGCTATTCTGGTGATTCTCGTGGTGCTGATCGTGGTCACGGTGCCGGTGCGCCGCAAACCGACTCTGCGCCGTATCGCCGCCTACGCCCGCCTGCCGCACATCGTCGGGCGCACCGTCGAATCAGATCGCCGCCTGCATATTTCGCTGGGGCAGGCCGGTCTGGGCGGTGAAGGCACGATGATCGCGCTGGCGGCGGCGGAATTGGCCTATCAATTGGCGCGGCGGGCGGCGGTTGGCGACCAATCACCGTTGGTCAGCACCGGCGAGACCAGCGCCGTGCCACTCGCGCAGGACGCGCTCCGGCGGGCGTATTATGCGCGGGGCTTACGCACGCGCTACAATCCATCGGGGGCGCGGTGGTATCCGGCAGGCGGGCGGGCGCTGGCTTTCGCGGCGGCCTTGAGCGCCATGCAGGGCGATGAGCGCATCGGCGGCAATGTGCTGGCCGGGACATACGGCGCGGAGTTAGCGCTGGTGATGACCAGCGCAAGCCGCATGAATATCCCGACGGTGGCCGTCAGTGACCGCATCGACGGGCAGGCCGTCGCCTACGCGATGACCGGACTGCCGCTCATCGGCGAGGAAGTGTTCGTCTCGACGGCTTATCTGGAAGACGACGCATCATCGGCGCGGGTGGCGCTGACGATGGACGTTCTGCGCTATTTGCTGATCGGGGTGATGTTGTTCATCCTGATCTTATCGGTGAGGGGGTAATTGAGCGATGCGCGTGAGACTGTGGGCGGCGCTGGCTTCGGCGTTGACCGCCGCATTAGGGCTGATCGTCCTGCTCGGCTTATTGCTGACGCCGGATGTCGCCGACGACGAAGGCGCATTAAGCGCCGACATCATCCGCCAATTCAACGATCTGGCCGATTTACTGCTACAATTGGCGACGATCACCATCGCGCTGACCATCTTCATCGGCATCTTGAATCTGGTGGCGGTGCATCTGGGGCGGTTACGCCGCCGCGCCAATGGCCTGATCTATAGCGTCGTCCTGCTGGTCAGCTTCGGCGTGGTGGTCGTCAGCTATGTGGTTGACCGCGAAGCGAGCATCATTATTCTGGATACGGTGCAATTCTCAGTTGAATCCGCGCTGGCTGGCCTGCTGTTTTTCGCGCTGGTCTATGGCGCGTACCGCGCATTGCATCACGCGGTCACATGGGGGCGCGTGCTATTCGTCGCCGTGATCGTGTTGATTTTGCTGGCGGCGTTGCCGGTTGATAATGCCGACGCCCTGCACCCCGTCCGCGATTGGTTACTGGATGTGCCGGTCAGCGCTGGCGTGCGCGGGCTGTTACTGGGTATCGCGCTGGGCACCGTCGTCACCGGCGTGCGCGTGCTGATCGGCGTTGATCGTTCCTACCGTGAGTGAGGGTTATGAGCGACGATTTTAAGTGGCAAGACAACAACGAAGACGACGACGCGAACGAGAACGACGAAGAATCGTTCGGCTGGCAACGGCGCGACGATGACGAGTCCACCGGCGCGGATGATGGCGAACGCACCGGCGTCACCGGCCAGCTATCATGGCGCGGCGGCACCGATGACGACGGCGAATCCACCGGCGACGATGACGATTCTGCCATCCCCGATATAGACTGGGAGACCGGCGAAGGCGGCGCGACGGGCGATGATGCATCTACCGGCGTCACCGGCATGTTATCGTGGCAGAAAAGCTATGAGGACGCCTTCGAGCGTCAGCTTGACGAAGCGGAACAAGCCGCGCTTGATCGCACATCTGACGATGATGAAGCCGACCACGCACCGCCGACACCAGCACCGGATGATACATCCGACGATGACGACGGCTTCTTCGATGATGCCGTCCCCGACTGGCTGGGGCAACAGGCCACCGCTAAATTAGACGAAAACGACGAATCCGATGATCCGCCCGCCGCGCCGGATGGATGGGTGCGCGGCCGACCAATGACAGCCGACGACCCGCGAATCGAAGATGTCTTATTTGACGATGACGATGAACTGCCGGACGACGATGTGCCGGACTGGTTGAGCGGCATCGCGGCAGATGACGCCCCCGAGACACCGGCATTCGCGGACGATGCCGACTACGCGCCGACGCCGAGCGCGGTCACCGGTGAATTGCCCGACTGGTTGCTCGGCGATGACGCGGACGACGATGACGCCGCCGCACCGGATGACGATCAACCGGACTGGTTGAGCGGCATCGCGGCAGATGACGCCCCCGAGACACCGGCATTCGCGGACGATGCCGACTACGCGCCGACGCCGAACGCGGTCACCGGCGAATTGCCCGATTGGTTGACTGGTGATGATACGGATGTATCATCCGACGACGCGGACGAAGAACAAGAACCCGCCGCCGCGCCCGTCGATGAGTCGCTGTTTGATGATTCGATTGACTGGCTAGAAGACGATCCCGACCCTGCGCCGGTGGCTAGCGATGCCGCCGAAGCATCCGACGACGACGTTGACCTCAACGCTCTGCCCGACTGGTTGCAAGCTGACGACGACGACGATCAGCCGACGCCGGAAGACGACGCGCTCTCCGCGCTTTTCGCCGGTGATGATGACGACGACTCCGCCGAGTTTGATCTGGACTCGCTGGCCGGTGCGCCCGCGCCGGTCTCCGGCTTCGATGAATTCAGCGAAGACGACTTCATCAGCGAGCTAGGCGAAGAGACCGACGACGACTTCGAGCTACTCGGCGATCTGTCGTCAAAATCCACCGGATTCACCGGTATGCTGGGCGAAGACGACGACGCCACATCGGACGATGACGACGACTTCGACCTGTTCGGCGAGTTGGCCGGAGACGACCAGCCGCCCGCCGTGCCCGCAGGCGACTCCGCCGATGGCGATGATCTTGACGATGTATTCGCCTCACTATTTCCGGACGAAGACGCCGAAACGCCCATCGCTGACTCGGTGGCTGAAGATGATGACTTCTTCGCGGCGGCACAGGCGGAAGGCTTCGGCGCGTCTGATGACTCCGGCGCGGACGACGATCCCTTCCGCGATGCCTTCTTCGGTGAAGGGGAAGGCCGTGAATCGCAGGCCGCCGACGCCGATGATCTCGATTGGCTTTCTGGCGTGGATGATGCCGCGTTATTCGCGGCGGACGACATCGAAGACGATGACGACGACAACCCGCTAGGCGGTTTAGCGCCCGCCGAACGTCAATATGCCGACGTGGACGAATATCTGGCCGGACTCGCCGCCGATGATGCGCCGCTTGTGCCGGTGGACGATACCGCGCTGGGCACCGACGATCTCGACTTCGACGCGCTATTCGGCGATGAACGACTGGCGGCAGTAACCGACGAACAGCCGGAAGACAAAGCGCTATCACCGGATGCGCCCGATTGGTTGGTCGATCTATCCGAAGGGGCAGTCGGCGCGGGTTCCGCCGCCGCGCTCGCCCGTCAGCAGGATGACCGCCCGCTTGATGAACTGGATGACCGCCTCAAAGAATTGCGCCAGCGCGGGCTGAACCTCAATATACGCAACGTGACCGGCGACACGCCGGAAATCGAGCAGATCATCCCGGGCGTGTCCAACACGTTACCGGCTGTCGTGTTCGATCCGGGCGATGTCGATGTCGCCGCCGATTTGCTGGTGACCGATGACCAGCGCCGCCGCGCTGATGTCCTCAACCGCTTGACCGGCGCACAGGTCGAATCGGACGCGGAGCGCCCGCGCCGTCGCCGCCTGCCGCGCATTTTCAGCGAGCGTTTGTTCTTCGGCCTGCTGTTGCTCGGCGTCATGGTGCTTCCGTTCCTGACTGATGTTTTCAACATCGGCGGATTGCCGCCCGCCCAATTCATGCCCGATACCGTCGCCATGACTTTCTTCGATAAGATAGAGCTAGTCGAAGCGGGCGATCTGGTACTCATCGCGGCGGAATACAGTAGCTCCGGCGGCGCGGAACTGGACGAAGCGACGGCGGCGCTTCTGCGTCATGTGCTGGCGCGGGGGGGCGTGCCGGTCATCGTTAGTGGCAATGCGATAGGCTTACTGCGTGCCGAACGCGCTATCGAGCGCATCGCCGCCGAGAGCGACCTGACGCGCAACGTCGATTATGTGGTCGGCGCGTTTCTGGTTGGCGATGTCGTCGGCCTGCGTAACTTCAGCCAGAATGTCGGCGAATACGTCAACACCGATGGGCGCGGCGACGATACCGGACTGGACGTGAGCAGTCTGGACGACTTCCGCTTGATCGTGGTCGTCGTTGAAAACGCGGAACGCGCCCGCGCATGGGGCGAGCAGGCCGCGCCACTGACGCGCACCGACCTGATCGCCATCGCCGCGCAAGGTGCCGCGCCGCTATCCGAGCCGTATTTCCGGCTGGCTGGCGATGGCATCGCGGCGTATATCACCGGCTATCGTGAAGGTGTGGTCTATGAACACATGGTCGGCACGCTGATCGCCTCCGGCGGTGAACACGACTTCGGCATCCTGCCCACCGACACGCCGACGCCGACCGTCACCAATACCCCGATCCCTAGCGACACACCGATTCCGACGGATACGCCGCCGCCCACCGCGACGCCGGACGAACCCGAGCCAACCGAGGACGCCGTCGCCCCTGTCGATGAGCCGGACGACGACGAAACGCCGGAGCCGGTCGAAGTGGAGCCGACGCCGGATGTGCCCACCGATACACCGCCGCCGCCCACTGCGACGCTGACGCCACAACCGCCCAGCGCCACGCCGACCAGCACGCCGGAAGTCAACCGCATTGCGATTGTCGCGGTGGATAGCGCGGTCAACGTGCGCGGCGAAGCCACCACCAGCGCCGCGATTGTCGGGGCGCTCGGCTCCGGGGCGCGTTCGCTGGTACTCGGTGAACTGACCAACGACATCGGCGAATTGTGGTATAACATCCGCTTCTTCGATGAGATCAACGGCCTGCTGGTTGAGGGCTGGTTGCGTAGCGATCTGGTGACGATTGAGATATTCCCCGGCCCGGTGGATTTCTTCATCCCGACGCCGGACGGTTCGGCGAGTGGCGGCGCGTTCTTCTCGTTTGCCGCCGCCAGCCCGCTTGATCTCGCGCAGGATGACCCCGCCGGTGATCCCGACGACCCCGCCGCCGACGATGACGAAGCGGACGCCGAACCGGAACTGTCGCAGGAAGAAGTCATCGCCACGCTGACCGCCATCCCGATGGCGACGGCTACCGCCCGCGCCGAACGCACGCCCGGCCTGCCGGTTATCTACGACTATGACCTCGCGCCGATGGTGTCCGCCTTCACGCCGACACCGCCCGGCCCGCGTCCACTGGAACGCGACATCGCCCCGCCTGAACTGGTTGACCGTTCCGAGCGCTGGTTCAGTATGACGCTGGGCTTGACCTTCGCGGTGGTGGTCATCGTGCTGGGCGGCGTGTTCAACATCTCGCGGGCGATATTGCGGCGCAAGCGTCCCGAGCAGGATCGCTAAACAGGAAGAGAGCGAATGACGATGGAAGATGTGGGGCTGATCGTTGGTTTTATCCTAACGCTGATGGTGTTCAGCTATCTGCTGGGGGATAACGTATTATATCGGCTGGCGGTCTACGTGTTCGTCGGGCTGGTGGCCGGATACGTCAGTATCGTGACCGTCGAAAGCGTGCTGATCCCGTGGTTTGACGCCACGCTGAACGCTGACGAGCCATTGCGCGTCGGCTTCGGCCTGTTGCCGCTTGTTTTCGGTCTGCTGTTGCTTTTCAAGTCGTCGCAACGTCTGGGGTTCGTCGGCAATGTCGGCATCGCCTTCTTGATCGGCATTGGCGCGGCGGTGGCGATTGCCGGCGCGTTGACCGGCACACTGATTCCCATCACGGCGGAGACCGCCACCATCGAAACCGGCGCGGAACTCGAAGGCTTGCTGATCTTCTTCGGCGTCGCCGCCAGCCTGATCTATTTTCAATACATCGCCCGCACCGATGCCGAAGGCAAACCGCGCCGTGTGCTTCCGGTGCGGCTGATGAGCGTCGTCGGTGAGGCGGTGATCGTCGTCACGCTGGGCGCGGTGTACGCCGCCGCCATCATCACCAGCCTGACGATCTTCAGCGAACGCATCGGCTTCTTGCTGGGGGGACTATAATTTATGGCTGATAACGTGCGCTCCATCCTCGCCGCCGATTTCGGCAGTGTGTACACGCGGGCGGTTCTCATCGACATCGTAGACGGCGAATATCGTCTGGTAGCGCGGAGCGAAGGCCGCACGACGGACGGCTTTCCGGTGTACGACATGGCGCTAGGCTTTGACCGCATCGTGCGCGAACTGGCCGACTCCACCGGACGCCGCCTCGCCGATTCCGCCGGACGCATCACCACGCCGGAGAACACCAACCGCGAAGGCGTCGATCTGTTCGCGCTCAGCGCCAGCATCGGGCGGCCATTGCGGGCTGTCGTCATCGGCCTGATGCCGTCGGTCAGCATCCAGAGCGCCATCCGCGCCACCACCGGCACTTATATTGACGTGCGTGCGGTCATCAGCGTCGATCAAGACCGCACCGAAGAGGACAAGCTGAACGCCATCCTGCTCAGCTATCCCGATGTGATCTTCCTCACCGGCGGCACGGACGGCGGCGCGTCGGAGGCGGTCATGCGTAATGCCCGACTAGCGCAATTTGCCGTCCGCCTGATTGACGAAACCCGCCGCCCGACGCTGATCTTCTCCGGCAATCAAGCGCTGGCGACGCGCATACACGAGATGTTCGAGCCGTTGACGACGGTTTTCATCGCGGACAATCTGCGCCCCGACATCGAGCGCGAACGGCTGGAGGCGGCGCGTTATCAACTCGGGCGGGCGTTTGATCGCTACAAAGAGACGCGCCAGAAAAGTCTGGCGTCGGTGGCGGAGCGCAGTCAGACCGGCATCATCTCCAGCGCCAACGGCCAGACCATCGTCGCCGAGTATCTCAGCAAGGCGGGGGACACCGATGTCGCCATCATCGACGCCGGAAGCGGCGCTTTCAGCGTGGCGGTGGCCGAAAAAGGGCGGGTTTACAGTAGTATCCGCACCGACATCGGCTTAGGCCACAGCGCTCCGCAAGCGCTAGAGACCATCGGCGCGGACGCCATCCGGCGCTGGTTGCCTTTCATCGCGGGGGACTCCGACCTGAAAAACTACGCGATGAACAAATCCCTGCGGCCCGGCTCAATCCCGATGACGTTACGCGAATCCTATCTCGAACACGCCTTCCTGCGTGCCGGGATGCGGCGCGTACTGGTCGAAGCCAACCCAGATTGGGCGGAGCGTCCATTGACGACATCGTGGGCGATTGCGTGCGGCTCGGCATTGACGCGCACCGGCTCGGCGGGTTATGACGCTTTGCTGATTCTCGATTGCCTGCAACCGGACGGCGTGACCGTGTTAGAGAGCGATCCCTTCGGCCTGATTCCGGCGATGGGGGCGATAGCGGGCGATGTACCGGCGGCGGTGGTGCAACTGCTGGAAGGCGGCAACCTGACGCGGCTCGGCATCGCGTTCAGTGGTGCCGGTCAACCGCGCTACGGCAAACCGGCCATGAAGATCACCATTAAGCCGCAGGCGGCGCAAGCGCCGCGCATCAAGATGACGGTAGACGGCGGGCGGCTGGGCGTGTATCCGTTGCCCGCCGGTGAATACGCCACCGTGACTGTTAGCTGTCGTGGCGGCCTACGCATCAACGGCAAACGCCGCGTCAAGCTGACTGTTGAGGGCGGGGCGCTCGGCCTGCTGTTCGATGCCCGCGGGCGGGCGCTCTCCGCCGGAGATACGCCGCAGACCCGCGCCGAACGTCTGCCGTATTGGGTGGCCGATGTCACCGACGATCCGCCGCACGAAGTCCCGGAGCGCTGGCTGAAACCGCCGGACGCGCCCGCCGCATCCGACGACGACTCCGACTCCGCGACGGCGGACGGCAAGCGGCGCTGGTGGCGGCGGCGTAAAGCCGACGAGTCAGCCAAGCCCACCACTGAAGAAGATCGCATCGCCGATGTGCTAGGCAACAAAGACGGCGACGAACAGGACGAGCTGGGAGACTTACGCAATGTATTATCCTGACCAGCGTTACGCATCTGAACTGACCGTTATCCGCCGTGAGGCGATGTTGCCCGAAGAAGCACAGGGCACCGTCCGCGCCGTGCAGGGCAAGCGCGTTGATATACGCGATGTCGTAGTGACCGGCGTCATCCCGTCGCGCTATATTCTGCTGGATGTCGCCGCGTTCTTTCGCCTGCGCCGCGTGGAAAAAGCCGACGATTTGCTACAGGTCGGCGTCGGCGATGTGGTGGAGCAAGAGCAGGTGATCGCCGGTAAACGGGCGGATCGCGGCAAGCGTCTGTTCTCGCCGGTCAAAGGCGCGGTGTCGTTCATCGAAGATGGCCGCGTCATCATTCAAGAATTGCCCGACGTGATCGACGTAGAGGCCGGTGTGCGCGGGCGCATCTCGCACGTTGAACCCGGACGCGGCGTGATCGTGGAAGCCGTCGGCGCTCAGACGCAGGGCGTATGGGGCAATGGCAAGAACGTCATCGCGGTGTTACGCGCCGAGCCGGAAGAAGGGTTGGAGAACATCGTCGCCGATTCGCTCGAACAGCGTTATAACGGTACGATTGTACTGACCCGCCGCCCGCTAGTCGAAGCCAGCTTCCGCGTCATGCACGCGCAGGGCTTCGCCGGTGTGATCGCGCCTAGCATGGATTCTGATTTAATGGGGTTGGCCTTCGCGTGGGATGGTGCTATCCTGCTGACCGAAGGTTTCGGTAATATTCGTATGAGCAACGCCGCATTCAATCTGCTCAAAGGGCTGACCGAAGATGTGGTCACGCTGGACGCACACACGCCCGGACGCTTCGAGACACGCACGCCGGAGGTGATCGTCAACGTCCGCGCCCGTGACGCCAAGCCGACGCCGCCTAATGTGCGGCTTGCCCTGCGCGAAGGGATGACGGTGCGCGTCACCCGTCCGCCGCATCTGGGCATCACCGGCAAGGTCAGCAGTTTGCCGAAATTTCCGGTAAAATTGCCTAATGGCTTGCGCGTTCCTTGTGCGCGGGTAGAATTAGTGTCAGGCGAGAGTGCCGATATACCAGTTGCTAATTTAGAAGTTCTCGGGCGCTAGTCCCGGCGCATTTTTTAAGGAGAAGCCGCATGGGTAATGACGACCTGTTTAGAGATGATGACGATTTTGAGTTTGATGACGACTTTGATTTTGATGGTGATGACAACAGCCTGTTCGACGATGAAGGCGATGACGCGGCGGGGGGCGGCTTCGACTTTGATGATGATGACAGCGACGTTGACTTCGACGACATCGACGCGCTAGACGGTTTTGACGATAGCGACGACCTCGACTTTGAAGAAGAGGAAGAAGAATCCGGCGGTGGCAACCGCACATTTATCATTCTGGCCTTATTGATGTTCCTGACGTTCCTATGCGGCATCGGCGTTGTGCTGTTTCTGGCGTTCTTTCAGGATGACGGCCCGTCCGATACCGCGCTGACCGCCACACAAATCGCGCTGGAAAACGAAGGCACGATTGAAGCGGCGACGCAGGTCGCCATCGTCCGCGCCACCGAAGCGGAAGAAGCCGAGCAGACCGCCGCCGCCGAGCAGACCGCCGTCGAATTCGCCCGTCAAACCGAAGTGCCGATCACCGAGACGGCGGAGGCCGAGTTGACGCAAGAGGCGGCCACCGTCATCGCGTTGACCGAGATCGCGCTCAGTGCGACGCCGACGCCGCTAGAAGTCGCGGTGTTTGATCTACCGGCCACGCAGACCGCGCAGGCCGAGAACATCGCGCTGACCGAACAGGCCGCCATCGCGCTGACCGAGCAGGCGGAACGCGATGTGCCCACCGAGACGCCGCCGCCGCCTTCCGAGCCGCTGACCGGTGAGCAGGTCGCGCTGACCGCCACCGCCATCGCGCAGGCGTTGATCGCCGGTATCCCGACGCCGACGCCCGATGAGACGATTGGCGAACCGGTGCCCGGCCTGCCCGACGCACCCGGTACACCGCCGGACGCGCCGGAGTTCCTGCCGGAAACCGGCCTATTCGATGACATGACCAGCGATCAAGGCTTGTTGATGGCGCTGGCGCTGATCTTCGGCTTGCTCGGTGTGATCGCGGTATCGCGTACCGTGCGGGCGGCCAATAGCGGCTGATGCGCTAACGCTCGACTGTAATCGTGGCGAAGTCGTCGCCCGTCGTCGTTTGCACGCGGCGGAAATCCGCCGGATCGTACAATCCGGCAATCCAGATGACTTCGCCACGATAATCGGCCTCGTTGACGCGCAACGTGTGCCTATCGCGGATGATCTCGCCCGCCAGCCAGCCGGTTGTCGGGCGTTCGCCTTCTGCGGGCGCGGAGTCGCTCTGCGCGATGACGCGGCCATCATCCGCGCCGATCTTCTGCACAAACACCGTGTAGGCGGTCTCTGTCGCGTCCGCCGCCTCCCAGAATAGCACGATCTCCGTCTGGCTGATGATGTCCGCGCCGATCAAGCGCCCGCCCTCCGCGAACGCGACATCCAGCGCCACATCAACCGCAGACGGCGGATCAAACGTCCGCGCCACTTCGATCACCGTATAGCGCCGCAATTCGCGCTCGCCCGCGCTCAAAACCGCCACGCCGCCCGCGTCAACGGGCACGACGAAGCGCCCCCACACCAGCCCGCCGTCCGTCTCGACGCTCCGCTCCCAGTCCGCGCCGCGCAACGTCAACCGCGCATCATCCGGCGCGACGAACGCGGTCACATTCAGCGCGGTGCCACTGGCTATCGTTCCCTGCGGCGCGTCATCGTCCAGCCATGCGGACTCACCGGCGCTGACCGTCCGCCCCTGCCCGCGCACCGCCGCCGGATAACGGGCGACCTTGCCCGCCGGATTGCCTGCGGTGTCCAGCACATCCAACCCCGACGGGTGCGATTCGGCGTAGATGGCTAGCGTCAGCGCGTAGTCGTCATCCGGTGCGCCATCCGGTAGGCGCAGATGCGCGTAAGCCGTGCCGATCTCGCCCGCGCTCCATGCCGATGTCGGCGCGTTGTCGTCACGGCGGATCGCGGTATCTACCGTCGCCACCGCCTCCCCGAACGGGTTGAGCAGGGCGAACGCCGCGCTGTAATCGTCATCCGGCGGCGCGTCGAACGCCCAATCAGCGCGGACGCACGCGCCATCCGGCGCGGACGCATACGCCACGCCGCCCACGTTCGCGCCGTCGAAGCGCGGCGAAGGCGCATCCACCGCGATGAAATCCACCGCCCGATCTAGCATGAATGTCTGTGTGGTCAGGCCGAAGAAGTGGCGCGGCTCGTCGATCTCCGCGCTAGCCGATGCCAGCAGACACGGATACATGCCGCGCACATCAGCCGGTAGTTGATGCCACGTCAAGAACTCGACATGGCGCGGCGAATCATCGGTTGTCAGCGCATTGATCGCGGCGATAGCGTCCGCCTCCGCGCTGTATAGCGGCACATTGACGAAGCGGGCGCGGATGTCTACCACGTCGGCGTAATAGTCCTGCAAGGCGCGTTCCACGTCGAACGGCACGAAGATCACCGCGTCAGCAGGCAGGGCGGCATAATATTCGGCCAGCCCGCGAAAATCATCATGGCGGTAGGTCGCCTGTGTGCGGATTTGCCCGACGGATACGATCAGCAACGCACCACCCAGCGCCAACACCAGCGCATAACCCGCCGATTCGCGCAGAGGTCGCCCCGCCCCGACTGTTCGCGCCGAAAAGCACGTTTTCGCCCCCCACGCGATCAGCAACAACGCGCCCGGCACCCCCGCGATATAATAGCGCGGGTGAAAGTCGATATTGGCCGCCACCATCAGCGCGGTACTGAACAACGGCACCAGCGCCACATGCGACGCCAGCAACCACAGCCGCCACGTCCGCCGCCTGACCAGCGCCAGCAATGCCAGCCCGCCGAGACTCAGCGCCAGCCACGCGGCGGGCGATCCGCGCATGTCGGCCAGTTGCGCCGGTACGGGGAAGAAATAGCTCAGCCATACATCGCGGATCAGGTCGAGATTGGGCGCGGGCGGGGTATTCAATGGCGTGCCGGATGGCGCTTGCGTCAATAGCCATGCGATATAACAGGCGATGACGACGATTTCCACCATCGCCCACCGTCGCATCTTGGCGAAGTCGCGCCGCGTCAACCACAGCACGCCCAGCGCGATATTCAACCACACCAGCAACGGCACGCTCAGATTGTGCGTGTATAATCCGGCCACCTGCACCGCGCCCGCTATCCACCACAGGCGCGACGGCACACGGCGCTCGCGTCCATACGCGCCGATGGCTGATGCCAGCCACAGCACGCCCAGCGCGACCAACGGCACGGCGACGTAAGCGCGGACTTCTTGCGAATACGCCCACAGAAGCGGCGAAAATGCCGCCAATCCCGCCGCCAGCGCACCGGCGCATCGTCCCAGCCACGCCACGCCCACGCGATACAGCACAGCGACGGTCAGCACGCCCAGCAAGACCGACACATAACGCAACGCGAACGGGCTTTCCCCCGCGCCGATGCGCTGGAGCAGATGCCCGCCGATGTAGTACAGATGCGGCGTGTTGTCGTCCGGCGTGGTGAATGGCGCACGAAAAGCGCGGATGCTCCACGCTTCATCATGCCAGATAGAGTCCGCGCCTAGATCGACCACGCGCACCGCATAAGCCGATAGCAACACGACGACGATCAACGCCAGCGTTGACCAGCGTAACCGCGAACTCACGAGCGCCACCTTTGTTGATGATAACAGTCGCTCACCCGCGCTTCTAAATACGCGGCACAGCGCGACACATCCACCGGATCAAACGGGATGGCGTGCGTCTCGCCGCGATAGTAAGCCAGCATACCGGCGACGATGGGCTTCAGTCCGGGCTTGATCCACGCCAGCGCCCACTGTCCGGCCTCATCTTTTGAACATAACGCGCCGTCATACAGGTAACGATAAGCACGGCACAGCGTCAGGATCGCCGCCACCGGATCGAACATCAGGCCATCATGCGCCACTTTGGTCGCCCGCATAAGCGCGTCCACGTAATCGGGGCGCGGGATGGTTGGCAGGGTGTACTCAATCGCCCGTCCCGCCAGCGTCACCCCCCGCGCTCGTGTCTCGCCCAGCGTCAGCGCCGCGTCGTGATAGGCGTCGTTCGGGTTTAGCGTCAACGTGCTGGCGTCTAGCATTTGCTCGTACAGTGGGCGCACCGCCTCGCTGTAATACAGCAGAAGCGGCACCGGATAGCGCCATGGGAACAGGTGGCCTTCTCTGGTCACCGCCAGCGTGTAATCCTGCGGGCTTCCCGACTGCTGAATCATCAGCCGGATGATCGCCCATAGTTGGCTGGCTTCTAAATTCTGCCGCACCACGACCAGCAGATTAACGTCACTGCGCTCCGGATGAAAACACCCCATCGCTAGCGAACCGTGTAGATAAATGCCGGTCAGGTCATCGTGCAGGATATGTTGCAGTGTATCGACGCAGGCCATCAGATGATGGCGAATGTGGGGCGGCGCGTCCGCCCAACCGAATTGAGGCATGGATGTTCCCGGGTTTTCTCGTTTTTATGCGTTCCTGTGTTGCCTGATATGATGAAAAATTCAAGCGTTTGTGTGCTGTGTCATCATTAGTCATTATAGGGGATGTGTTTATCCCATCATAGGGGCGGGGCGATGCGGTGGATATATACAACGCAAAAGACCAGCCGCCCGCGACTGGCCTTGCTTATTCTGCTGAGGAGGTAGGACTCGAACCTACGATTTCCTGATCCAAAGTCAGGCGCCTTACCAACTTGGCCACTCCTCATCATTGATTCCATTATACAATATTTGCCCGACACGGCAAGGGGCGCGTTTGCGGCTGTCGCCGCCGCGCCACTCAGCGCCCGATCTGTATTTCCACCATCGCGGCGCGGATGCTATCCAGATGACGGTCAACCAGCGCATCATCGAACGATTGACTGCCCCATTCATCCACATGCGCCGCATATTGTCCCATCGCCCACAGCGAACGCGCCGCCCGAAACACCGGCAAAGCGTTCATCTCCGCGTCATTCACCGGACGCACCGCGTTATAACTGTTCAGCAGGACGGTCACGAAATCTTCCGGCAGATTATGAAAATGCACATCGGACAGGAACGACGCCAGATCATAAGCGCGATAACCTTCGCCGATCATGTCGAAGTCGATCAAGCCGATGCGCCCGTCGTTGCTGATGACCACATTCGACAGGTTGACATCGCCATGAATCAGCCCGTACTGTGGCGGCATCGCGGGTAGATCGGCCATGCGCGTGCCCAGCACCGACATCACGCGATGCAGATACGCCAGATCACGCGCTCGCTGGGATAGCAGGCCGGTCAATTTCAGTTCGCGCAGAGGATGGCGGAGCAGGACATCCGCGCCGATCACCGGACGATCAAAGACCGGCTGATCTTTACTCGGCGTCATCGTGTCCAGCGTTTGATGCAATCTCGCCAGCACAGCGCCCAGCTCACCGACGATCTGCGGCGTCACCGCGTCGCTTAGCGGCTGGCCTTCGATGTAGCGCAATAGCACCGCATGGCGCACGCCCTCCGGCGCATCCAACGCGACGATCATCTCGCTATCTTTCGGCGTGACCGGCGTCGGCACACACAACCCCGCCGCGTTTAGCCGGTTCAGCAAGTTCATCTCCGCTGTGATCTGGCCGTATGTGCGCCCGTTGTGGCGATACACGCGCAATAAATAGCGCCCGTTATCCGCCCAGACATGATACGTGTCCGCCGTCATCGCTTTGATGAGGCGGCAATGCACCCCCGCGATGAAGCCATAACGCATCTGAATCAACCGCTTGAGGTCGTGCGCTTTGAAGATAGAGCGCTGGATATTCAGCGCCGAAGAATTGCCCGTCATTCCGTCAACCTTGTCAATAGTCCGCTATAACGTTCCGCTACTTTGTTGTTCTTGACCGCCATCCGCACCGCGTCCCGATTGCCGACCAGAACCACCATCTGCCGCGCCCGCGTGATCGCCGTGTACAACAGATTGCGCTGAAGCATCATGTAATGCTGGGTTAGCAACGGCATCACTACCGCCGGATACTCCGAGCCTTGACTGCGGTGAATGCTGATGCAGTAAGCGTGAATCAAGTCGTCGCAATCGACGTAATCATACTCGATTTCACTATCGCCCATCCGCACCTTGATGATCTCCGCGCCGTCATCAATGGCGATCACATAGCCGATGTCGCCATTAAACACGCCCTTCGCGTAATTGTTGCGCGTCTGCATCACCTTATCGCCGACGCGGAACACCCGCCGGAAGATTTCTACCTGTGCCACGCGCCGATCTTCGGGGTTCAACACATCGCGCAGGGCGCTGTTCAGGTTGTCGATGCCCGCCCCGCCGCGATACATCGGCGCGATCACCTGCACATCGCGCACCGGATCCATGCCGAAGCGCTTCGGGATGCGGTTCGCCACCACATCGACCAGCAATTGCGCCGCACGAAACGGATCAGCCTCCCCGAAGAAGAAGAAATCGCGCCCGCTATTATCGGTGATCGGCATGTCGCCGTTGTTGATGCGGTGCGCGTTGCTGATGATCTGGCTGTCGGTCTCCTGCCGGAAGATGGTCTGTAGCGCCGTCACATGCGCCACGCCGCTAGCGATCACATCGCGCAGGACGTTGCCCGCGCCGACGCTCGGCAACTGGTCAATGTCGCCCACCAGCAGAAGATGCGTTTGCGGATGCAGGCCGCGCAACAAACTATGAAACAGCTTGAGGTCGATCATTGAGGCTTCATCCACGATCATCGCCTCGATCTCTAGCGGGAATTCTTCGTCACGCATGAACGCGCCGTATTGCGGGTTAAATTCCAGACAACGATGAATGGTCTGCGCGTCGCGTCCGGTCGTCTCCGACAGGCGCTTGGCGGCGCGTCCGGTGGGTGATCCCAGCATGTAGGAATAGCCGTAATCATCCAGCGCATTGAGTAGCATTTGCACCGTCGTCGTCTTGCCGGTGCCCGGCCCGCCGGTCAGCACCGCGATCTTATCGGTGAAGAATGCCCGCACCACGCTCTGCTGTTGCTCGCTCAACTGGGTATCTACCGTCGCCGCTAACCGCCGCATGTAGGCGTCCCAGTCGATCTTGCGGCCTTCTTCGGTGATGATGGATGGCGTCTCTGCAATCGTTTGCAGATGCGTCACCGCGCCCACTTCCGCGTCGTGATAATCCGGCAGATAGACCGCCTCGACTCGCTCGCCGTTGAACGTCAGTTTCTCGATGACCAGCGCCCCCGCCAATACCGCGCCACTGAGTAGCGCGTCCAGTATTTTCGGCTCGCCGCCATAGCCTAATATCTCCGTCGCCTTCTCGATCAACTGCTGACGCGGCATGAATATGTGGCCGTCGCGGGTCATCTGCTGAAGCGTGTAGCTCAGTCCGGCGCGGAGGCGCTCCGGCGCGTCCGGCGGCATTCCCATATTACGCGCAATCTGATCCGCCTTGATGAAGCCGATGCCGAACACCGCATCAATCAATGAATACGGGTCGTTTTTCACCCGTTCGATCACATCATAGCCCAGCGCCTTATAGATTTTCGTCGCCAGCCGCGCCGTCATGCCCAGCCCTTGCAGGTAGATCATCGCCTGCCGACTCTGCACGTTAGACACCCACGCCGCCGCCAATTCTTTCGCTTGCCTGCTACCGATGCCGCGCACCTCAATCAACCGATCCGGGTTCTTGTTCAAGATGCTCAGCGTGTCCTCGCCGAAGTGATCGACGATGCGGCGGGCGCGTACCTCGCCGATGCCGCGCACGATGCCGCTACTCAAATAGCGGATGATCCCCTCGCGGCTGGATGGCGCGATAGGGCGCACCGTGCTAACCCGAACCTGCAAGCCATAGCGCGGGTCTTCCACCCATTCGCCGGTGAATTCGGCATACTCCCCGGCGCGTAACTCCGGCATAACGCCCACTACCGATACCAGCCCATTATCGCCTGAACTAGCCGCCGCCATTTTTTTGTCCGGCCTGACTTGAATCACCGCATAGCCACTATCTTCGTTGTAGTAGGTGACATGCTCGACAGTGCCGTTGAATGTGTCGGTCTGTTGGTTGAACATACGCCTTATTGTACCTGATTTTGGCGGTGTGGCGAATCGAATAGGGCGCAACGCGGGCGCGATGTATTGCACCCCGACAACCCGACGCATGACGAAAACCCCGTGCGCCGCCCGCGCCGCTTATGCCTGTTTTCGTTCGTATGACACAATGCTATAATGGCGGACTGATGCGACCAGCCAAACAACCGGAGACGAACCCATGCACATCAGCCGCAAGCCCGACTGGATCATCGCGCTATTACCGCTATTGGGCGGGTTCTTCATGCTGATGATCGGCCTGACCGCGCTTGATCTGTGGGCGGATGAAGGCTGGACAATCGCCGCCAGCGAAGACCCGAATCCGGTCATCATCATCGAAGAATGGGCGGTGACGGACGTGCATCCGCCGCTTTATTTCATCGGGCTGGCCGTGTGGCGGCAATTCACCGGCGATACCGTGCTGGAACTGCGCTATTTCTCCGTGCTGGTCACGATGATCGGCATGGCGCTGGCGTACCGGCTCGGCGTGATGTTATTCGGCTTCCGGGCAGGCATCATCGCGCTGACGTTGTACGCCGTTCACGATCAGGTGCGCGTGCTGACGCAGGAAGTCCGCCACTATCCCGGCCAACTGCTGGCCGTCGTGCTCATCCTGTGGTGCTATTGGCGCTTTCAAGCCAGACCGACACGCGGGCGCGGCGCGTGGTTCGTGCTGGTCGGCGTCGCTGGATTGTATCTGCATTACTGGACGGCGTTCATCCTGCTGGCTTGCGGCCTGCACGCGCTGATCGTGCATCGGAACAACCGGCAGACCATCCGCAAGGTCATCACCGCCGCGCTGGTCATCGCCGTGCTGTTCGCCTTCTGGATACCGGCGCTTATCAACCAGATCACGCTGGAACGCCCCGAAGGTCTGCCGCACGCGCTGGAAAATACCAACTTCGTTTATCGCGTCCTGCTGTATCAGTTGCTCGGCACGCCGGAAGTGCTGTGGCTGATATTGATCGTCGCTGGTGCGGTGGGCGCATGGACGCTCACCCCGCACCGTTGGAAGCCGGATTCGCCCGCTTTATTGCTGTTACTGGCGGTCATCATCCCGCCCGCGCTGACCATCGCGCTGAATGCGGTGTATCCGATCCTGTCGTTTCGGGCGCTGGCCGTCATCGTGCCGCCGTTCATCCTGCTGGCCGCGCACGGGCTTTCGCGCTTCCGCACGCCGGAATTGACTGTGATGATGGCCTTCATCCTGACATTCAGCCTGACCAGCGTTGATGCTGGCGCGATCTTCCGCATTGACTGGCCGGACGTGGCCGACAGCATCAGCTCGCGCAGTACGCCCGATGATGTCCTGCTGATGGAGAACTATCTCGGCGTGCATACGCTGGCCTATTATCTCGACCATAGCGGGCGCGACGTGCGCTATGCTTACACGGAACACGTCCGCACCTTCCGCCCCGACGACTACGCCGATTATCTGGCCGATGCCCTGCGCTCGGCTGACGGCGTGTGGGTGTCTAAATCCAACTGGCCGGGATTATCGTATGATATACGCCCCGAACTAGAAGCGGCGGGCTTCGTCCAGACGATGCCGGAAGTCCTGCAACACGAGACGCCGCTTTTCCTGTGGCGCTTCGACCGCGCCCCCGACGATGACGCCGCGCCGCTCGTCACCTACGGCGAAGAATTGCGCCTGCATCGCGCCCGCGCCGCGTTTAATCATGACGTGCTGACCGTCAATCTGCTGTGGTCGCCGGTTGATGTGCCGTCGGCAGAATACACCGTGTCTATTCTGCTGTTCGGCCCGGATGGAATCAGCAATCAGGATAGCCGCCCGCTCGACGGCGAATCGCCGACCTCCACATGGGAGGCCGACGGCCTGTACTTCGACAGCCACATCATCGACGCCTCAGCGCTGACATCGGGCGATTACCGCATCGCGGTGCAGGTGTACGCCTTCACCGATGAGACGTTCACCGAGACGCAAAACGCCTTCGCCGATGATTGCACCGACGACGCCGAATGTCGCTTCGTGTTCATTGGCGACGTGCGCGTCGATTAAGCGGCGCGGTCACAGCATATCGGCCGGATCAACGTCGATCTGCCACCCACGCGGGACGGCGAATCCGGCGAAGATGCGCGACGGATTCGGGCCGCGTAATACCATCTGCCAGCGATACAGCCCATTTAGACGCCCGTAGAAGCACGGCACCGGCGCGTTGATCTCCGTGCCGGTCATCTCCAATTCGTCGCGGCGTTCGCGTAATGCGGTGAACGCGCTCTCCGCGCTCTGCTTGACGCGGTGCGCCTGCTCATCGCTGAATACGATGCGCACGATGCGGCGGAACGGCGGATACCCGATCTCGCGGCGGTTGGCGATGGTGTGCGCGTAAAAGCCGTCATAATCGTGCGCGGCGGCGTAGCGGATGACCGGATGCTCCGGCTGGTACGTCTGCAAGATGACGCGCCCGCCCATCATGCCGCGTCCGGCGCGTCCCGCTACCTGCGAAAGCACCTGAAACGTGCGCTCCTCAGCGCGGAAATCCGGCAGGTTCAAGCCGACATCAGCGCTGACCACGCCGACCAGCGTCACCAGCGGCAAATCCAGCCCCTTGGCGATCATCTGCGTGCCGATCAACACGTCGGCTTGATGCGCGGTGAAGCGCGTCAGGATCATGTCATGATCGCCCGCCGAACGCGCCGTGTCCCGATCCCAGCGCAAGGCCACCGCCGCCGGAAACGCCGCCTTGAACGCCTCCTCGACCTGTTGCGTGCCCGCGCCGAAGTAGCGCACCCGCTTCGAGCCACAATTACTGCATCCTTCCGGCGGTGCGCCGCGATAGCCGCAATGATGACAATGCAAATCGGCGGCGTGCGCGTGATAGGTCAGCGCGGCATCACAACGCGGACACAGCGCCACCGCCCCGCAATCCCGACAGAAGACATAAGTCGATGTGCCGCGCCGGTTCAAAAATAAGATGGCCTGTTCGCCGCGCCGTAATGTTTCGGTCAGCGCCGCCTCTAATGCGCGGCTGAAGATGCTGACGTTGCCCGCCTTCAGCTCGTCGCGCATATCGACCACATCGACGGCGGGTAGCGGGATGGCTAGCGCGTCGCCGCCGATAGCCTGATAGCGCGATTCAAGGCCGAGCCGCGCCGCTTGCTCGCCGACGCGCACGCGATGTCCCATGATGCGCTGAGGCAGTCCGGCATACGCGATCTCGCCGCGTTCAGCGCGATAGCGTGTGCCGCTATCCGGCGTGGCGCTCCCCAATATCAGCGCCGCCCCGTGAATACGCGCCATCTCTCCCGCCACCTCGCGCAGATGATAGCGCGGCGTGTCCGGCGCTTTGTAGCTCTGGTCGTGTTCCTCATCCAGCACGATCAAGCCGACATCGGACAACGGCGTGAACAGCGCGGCGCGTGTGCCCACCACCAGATCAATCTCGCCCGCCCGCGCCCGCCGCCATGTGTCATAACGCTGGCCGTCCGTCAGGCCGCTATGCACAATCGCGGTGCGCTCCGGCGAGAAACGCGCCAGCACGCGCCGGATCATCTGCGTCGTCAACGCGATCTCCGGCACCAGCAGATAAGCCTGCCGTCCGGCATCCAGCACATCGGCCACCGCCCGCAGATAAATCTCGGTCTTGCCGGAGCCGGTCACGCCATGCAACAAGACCGCCTTTTCCGCCGTGTCGTCGGCTGTGATCGCCCGCCGGACGATCCCCCATGCCGCCCGTTGATCGTCCGTCAGGGGCGGGGCGCTGACCGGCACGAAGTCGGCGTCGGCCAACGGATCGCGGATGTTCTCGCGCTCGCCAATGACGATCAGACCGGCCTCCGCCAACCGCTTAAGGTCGGCCAGTTCCGCGCCCGCCTGCGCGTAGACCCAGCTCACATCCATCGCCGCGCCGCCTTCCCGCGCCAGCACGCGCAGGATGCGCTCGTCGGTCTCGCCGCCGCGCAGGGCGAACAATCGCGCTTCCGCGTCCGGCGCGGGATGCAGACTGCCGTCATCGCCCGCGACCATTACGCCGGAATCTAGCACACTCTCCAGCGTCGCCGCACCGATGCCGCGCACCGCCAGCGCCGCCGCCGTGCTGATCGTGCCGCCCGCATCGTGGCAAGCGTCCAATAGACGGCGGGCGCTATCGGTCAACCGCGTGCGCTTGCCCAACCGCCCACGCGCATGATCGACATGCTCCGGCGCGATGTTCAAGGCCGCCACCTGTATCTTCTGCGGTTTGGCGCGGGGCGCGTGGAGCATGGATTCCGTCTCGATCCAGCCGCCGCGCCGCAGAGCGTCCAGCCCGCGCCGCCAGCCCGCACCTTTCAGCGCCCGCGTGATCTGTTCGCCGGAGAGCGTGCCGCGCCGCCGCAACAAATCCAGCAATTTCTGCTGGGGGGCGGGCGGGGCGGTGGTCGGCGCATCCGCCCGCAGGCGCACGCGCACATCACGCCGCGCCGTCAATCCCGGCGGCAGAAATCCCCACAGCGCCATGCCCAACGGACACACGTAACGCGCCGCCAACCATTCCGCCAGCGCGATCTGCTCCGCGCTGATGACCGGCTTTGGATCGTATAATTCTAAAATCGGCTTGGTCTGTTCGATGTCGGCCTGTGCGCTGAGGCCGACGACAATCGCCGGTTGTTGCGCCGTGCCGAATGCCACGCGCACCAGTCCGCCCACCGGCACGCGGTCGGCCAACTGCGGCGGGATGTGGTAATCAAATGTACGGTCAACGGTTGCGTTTAAGGCGACGCGAGCATAGTTAGTCATCGTCTGATTGTAATGCACTTTGCCTAGAATCCAAGCACCCGTCGGGAGGACGACGGGCGCTTGATTCTCGGGGAAGCCGACTCATCAAGGTGGTGGGGGCATCACTCAATGAGTCACGAATATTCTATCACAACCGCCCGCGCCGACCCATACCCTCACCCTACGCTAGACCTACGCGCAGATATGAAAAAGATGAATCTTTGCAAAAAGTTGACTTTTGCTCCATCATTATAGGCAATAATGGGTATAAAAAAAGGGGAACCACAAACATGAAAAGTCTTTTTGTCATTCCGTTTTTAGCTTTACTGCTCGCCTTCGGCCTACAGTTCGACAGCACACAGGCGCTGGTGCGCGATGGCGCGGTGTGGACGACCGACTGCGCCGGTTTCGTCAGTCAGGGCGGCGGCTTCTTCGCCGACCGCGATAACACCGGACAGGGGCGGGAGCGCTTCACCATCACCGCTACTGATGGTGTCGGCAATGTCATCTTCGGCCCGGTCAGCGAGTCGCTTTTCGTCGGTAGCCGCCTCACCTTTCCGGAGGGGATGCGCTTCAACTGGGCACAGCGACCCATCGCCAACCCGTTGACGGTGCGCGTCGTCAGTCCGGCGGGTAACGGCCTGCCGGAGCAAGCAGTTTATACCGTGCGCGGCATCTGTCCCGGCATCACCACCGCCGCGCCGATGCTCAGCCAGCCGACCACCAGCGCCGCCATCAGTGACCCCGACGCGGCTAATCTGCAACCCGGCTCAATCGTGGTTAACGCTTTCCGGCTGAACGTGCGAAGCGGCGACGGCCTGCAATATAGCGTCATCGGCCAGCTAAACGGCGGGCAAGAGGCGGCTGTGCTGGGCGTCAACGCGGCGCGTTCGTGGTGGTATATTCAAGCGGGTGATCTGCGCGGTTGGGTTAGCGGCGCGGAAGAATTCATCGCCCTGCGCGGCGATCTGAGCAATACGCCGGTGGTCGAAGCACGCGGCGACATCGCCCCGCCGCGCTTCCTGCTGTACCTCCGCAACCCGATCTATGACGCGCCGCGTCTGGATGCGAACCGGCTGTGTGAGGTGCGCGGCAACACCGAGTATGTGATCGAAGTGCAAAATCCGAGCGGCGCATGGTTTGGCATCCGCGCCGAATGTGACGGTCAGCCGGTTGTCGGCTGGATTTTAGAGGAGTTGGGCGCTTTGCGGAATCCGGCGGAAATGGCGATCCCTGTCGCGCCGTAGCGCGGGGCATCGTTAATCTGTGCAAAGGGGCGCAATACACATTGCGCCCCACGGATTATCGTTTATTGGTTTGTTGCGTCGTTACTCAAAAATCCAGGCGTCGGTGTTGCGTGCCCAGCTTACCAGTTCATCATCGCTGAAGAAATTCGCCACTTCGATCTGCCCGTTCTCCACGCTGTCCGAGCCGTGAACCAGATTGCGGCCAATCTCCAGCCCCAGATCGCCGCGAATCGTACCGGCCAGCGCCTCATTGGGCTTGGTCGCGCCGATGGTATTACGTGCCGCCTGCACCGCGCCCGTGCCTTCCAGCGCCATCACCACCACCGGCGATGATGTGATGTATTCCACCAGACTACCGAAAAACGGCTTATCGGTGTGGACTTCGTAGTGCTTCTTGGCGAGCGCTTCCGAAACTTGCAAGAATTTCATACCGATGATCCGCAGGCCACGCGCCTCAAAGCGGCGGATGATCTCGCCGGTCAATCCACGTTGCACCGCGTCCGGTTTAATGATGATGAGTGTGCGTTCCATACTGTTCGTTTCATCCTTTCCAGATGATTCATGGACAAATCTAGCGCAATTGATTCAATAGGTGATTTTCTTCGTTCTTTTTTCTACAGAAAAAACAGCCAAAAAGGACTTTGAATCCCTTCAAAAGTTTTTGGCGTCACCTTCTTGAAAGAAAGCTGACAAAAATCTGTATTGTCAGCGCCGCCATTATAGCAAATTCAACGCCTTGCGGTAAGTATCGAGCGCATCCTGCAAGCGTCCCTGCCGCATCAGACCATCGCCTAACACGCGATGCACGGCGGCGTTATGCTTGTGCGGGCCTTCTTTGACCGCTTTCGTCAGGTCTTCGACCACCGCTTCCAGATTTTGATTGACGCGCACAACCGCCTCGTATTGCGTCAGCGATTCCTCGACTTCGCCGGATTGCATCTGCTGGCGGGCGGTCTGCAAAGCGGCGGCGGGGTCAATTTGCGCGTCGTCCGCCGCCACGATGGACGCGGCGGGTTGCTCCGGCACCGGCGGCGGGGTGGATTGCCCCAGCACGCGGTCAACTTGCTCGGAAACATCCGGCGGCAGTTCGCCTAGCGTGCCGGTATCCAGCAACCAGCGCGGCACGTCCTCCGCATCGTCCAGCCCGCTTTCCTGTAGCCAGCGCGTCGCCTGTTTTTTCTGCTCCGCTTCTTCTTCGCGCAACCACTCCGGCATATCGTCGGCTGTGGCGTCTTCGGCCTGCGCGGTGTCGTCCGTTTCCGGTGCATCAACGCCCAACCATCCCGGCACCGCCTCCGGTTCACCCGCCTGTAATGTCGCTTCTTCATCGAAATCAGCAGACTGCAATTCTGATGTGGCGTCCACTTCATCCATGATGACGCTGGTATCTACACGCGGCGGCTCGCCCTGTAACCAGTCTTCCGGTATTTCCTGCAAGCCCTGCAGGCGCATCTGGCGCTCTAGCTCGAACGCTTCCACCCACGAGTCGGTCTGGTCAAGGTCGGAGTCATCCTCGATGGTGTCCGGCTTGGTGAAGATGGCCTGTTCATCTTCCAACCCTTCCGGCATTTCCTCACGGAGCCAGTCGGGGATGTCGCCCGCGACGGCCTCACCTTCGTCTGCCGCGACTTCTTCCTGTAACCAGTCCGGCATATCTTCGGTCAGCAAATCGTCGTCCGCGTCGTCATCATCCGGCATGTCGATGTCGGCTTCGGCTTCCACCGCGCCGAACTCGCCTTCAGCCATCCAATCAGAAGCATCATCTTCCGCATCCAATCCCAGATCAGCGATGATCTGATCTTCGGACGGTTGCGTGTCGTCGTCTAGCTGGGGTGGCGCTCCCATCTGCTCTAACAGCCAGTCGGGGATGTCGCCTTTTTCCGGCAGGTCATCATCGTCTGCGTCGTCTTCTTCGATGTAATCGGGCACGTCATCACGCGATGCGCCCAATTCCAGCATGTTGTCCAGCCAGCTTTTCACCGCGTCGGGGTCGCTCACACCGCGATCCAGATCGGAGAAGACTTTGCCGGTCAGCGCTTCGGGGTCGCTCTCGTCGGACGCCTGCGGCTGGTCGGCTGAAGGCTCGCGCCCGCTTCCGGCCAGCGTTTCCAGCCATTCGGCGGGGTCTTCCAGCGTTGATTGATCGTCGTCCGCCGCACTCGTGACCATCTCTTCTTCGCTCGCGCCCTGTTGCCGCGCCAGCGTCTCTAACCATTCCAGCGTGTCGGAGGCTTCCTCCGGTTCGTCGAATACATCCATAGCGGGCGGTTGGGCGGCGGGTGGCGCGATGTCGTCCGTCGGCAGATTAAACGGCTTGTCCTCTTCCGCTACCAGCCCATCCAGCCAGCCCATCGGATCATCGTCCGCCGCTTCGCCCAGCCCCAGATCAATATCCAGATCGAGATCATCCAACCCGCTCAGATCGAGCAGGTCGTCGTCGTCCACCGCTTCGCCCAGCGCGGACAAATCAATATCGGGCGTGTCGGCCTGTGGCGCTTCGTCTTGCAACGGCGACGCCAACCCCGAAAGCCAATCCATGCCTTCTTCGGCGGGTTCAGCCTGTGCCGGTTCGGGTTCGGGCGGCGCGGATTGCGTGGCCGACGCCTGCTTGCGGCGCTCACGTTCGGCGCGTTCTTCCTCTTGGATACGCACCCATTCTTCCGCCGTCTTGCCGTAGGGGATGTAATTATCCTGCACATCAACGCTGTCGGGGTCGATTTCGGCGACATCCATGCGGTTCTCTGTGGTGAAGCCTTCTGTCGCCCCCTGTCGCTCGGCCAGCGTCTCCATCCACGTTTGCAATTCTTCCGGCGTCATGGATTCAAAATCCGGCTCGCCGCCACCGGCTGGCGCGGATGCCACCGGCTCCGGTTCGGGTTCGGGCGGCGCGGGCGGCGGCGCGGATTGCGTGGCCGACGCCTGCTTGCGGCGCTCACGTTCGGCGCGTTCTTCCTCTTGGATACGCACCCATTCTTCCGCCGTCTTGCCGTAGGGGATGTAATTATCCTGCACATCAACGCTGTCGGGGTCTATTTCGGCAACATCCATGCGGCTCTCGGTGATGAAGCCTTCCGTCGCCCCCTGTCGCTCGGCCAGCGTCTCTATCCACGCCTGTAATTCTTCCGGCGTCATGGATTCAAAATCGGGCTGGTTATCAGAAGTTGCCATAGCCTAACCTCTCGCGGCGTTACTTTTTGTCGAACAAATCATCGTCGAACAACTCATCATCAAAGTCGAAATCATCATCATCGTCATCGTCACGCGGCCCGGCGAACAGATCATCGCCGAACTGGTCGGTATCATCCAGCATCACATCATCACGGAAGAACTCGTTGTCGATGTCGGGCGCGTCGTGCATGTCGGCGGCGTCATCGTCGCTGATGGCGAAGATGTCTTCCATGTCGGCGTCGTCGGGGCTGTCCGTTAACCAATCCGGCAGATCATCCATGTCGATGTCGTCTCCGTCCGCAGAGGCCGGAGCAGGGGCGGCGGGTTGCTTCGCGCCGCCGCGCAACTGATCCACCCATACCGGCAAGCGCGAGAAACGGAAGCGTCCGGCTTGCGGCGCGGCGACCTTCTTCGGCGCGGGCGCGGGTTTGGTACCGGGCAGGTTATCCATCGAGATGTCCGGCCTCTGGTACATCTCCGCCCGCACAATCTCCATCAGCCAGCCGAAATCGACGCTAGCGCCGGTCTGCGCGACGGCGGCCTGCTGGCGTTCCGGCAGGAACTCTTTTTCTAGTTGCGGGTCTTCTTCCGCCTCATACTCGACATCGAAGCCGGGCGCCAGTGCGTTCAACCAGTCCGGCGCGTTCTGTGCGCCGGTCACTTCTTCATCAGATACCGGCGCCAGGTTGATCTCGTCATCGCCTTCCGCGACATCGCTCTCGTCCGGCTCTTCGATCTCGTCCAGCACTTCCAACTCGTAAAGCTCATTTTCATCGAGCGCTGTCTCGTCGCCGGATAGAAAATCGAGTTCATCGTCGCCTGCGAGCGCTTCCGCGTCCTGCTCGGCGTCTAATTCCTGCATAGCGAAGTCGAATTCATCGACCTCCGCCGGATGGTCTTCTTCTTCCATGTCCTGCAAGAACGTCTCTTCGTCGTTGGGATCGCCGGACAGGAACGACACCGCGCCCGCCGTCGCTCCGACTGCCGCCGCGCCCGCAACGCCGAGTATACCGGCGGCATCGTCTGTCGGCTCGCCTTCTTCATCGTCGGCATCGTCGGCCAGCCAGTCGGGAACGTCGTCGTCGTCTTCGTCGTCTTCGCCCGCGAATAGGTCGCTCAATGGTTGCGCTTGTGCGTCGTCGGTCAACCATTCCGGCGTGGCGTCGGTTTCCGCTTCGGTCAACCAGTCGGGCGCATCATCATCTTCTTCATCGTCTTCGTCGTCCGCTGAATCCATCAGCCAATCAGGGGCGGCTTCTTCTTCGGTCTGCTCGTCTTCTTCTTGATCTTCATCATCATCTGCGAAGAGGCCGTCGAGTTCTTCGAGTTCGTCGTCTTCTTCGATCTGCTCGTCCGTTACTTCTTCTTCTTCTTCTTCTTCTTCTTCCTCATCTTGCAAGGCATTGAGCCACGAATAATCATCGCTGACCGCTTCTTGCCCGCCGAATGAGAAATCCGCCGCGAACGCTTCGTCGTCGGCGTCATCTTCTTCATCGTCTTCGTCGTCGGTGATCGCCTCTGCGGATGCCTGCTCGTCGGTTTCCGCTTCGCTCACCGTGTCATCTTCGGCCAACTTCCTCAGCCAGTCCGTAGACGCCTTAGCGACGGGTTCTTCCTCCGCTTCTTCCGCGAAGAAATCGACATCATCGGTATCGACATCGGCCACATCGTCCAACCAGTCGGGCGCGTCGTCGTCGTCGCCATCATTGAAATCAAACAGCGAGTCGTCGGCTTCTGTCGCCGCATCGTCCGCGCCATCTGGCGCGGTTTCCGTCAGCCCGCCCAACCATTCCGGCGCGTCGTCTTCGTCGGCGAGTGGCGCCATCGGCTCGACGGATTGCTCGTCGGGCATGTCGTCCGCCGTGCGCGGGCCGGGCACGATGCCGCCCGCGTCTTCGGCTTCGGCCAGCAGATCGAGCGAGTCGTTGTCTTCTTCTTCCGGCTCTAGCGCGTACAGCGCCTCGAAGTCGCCTTCGTCGTCGTCTGCGCTGTCGTCGGCCGTCAGGTCTTCGCCCGTTGTTTCGTCGTCGCCGTCATCATCCGCCATGGCCGCCAGCCAATCCGGTTCGGTTGCGTCGTCTGCCGGTGCATCGTCTTCATCAAATAGCGGGTCGTCCGCCTCGATAGAGGCTTCGTCGGGCATGTCGTCCGCCGTGCGCGGGCCGGGCACGATGCCGTCCACGTCCCCGGC
>REDR01000057.1 GCA_007693385.1 Anaerolineaceae bacterium | reverse complement strand
GGGATGATAACTCCTCTCGGCTAACTTTCACATAAAGTGACGGAGAACCGTTCCCAGGTGTGTATTGACAAGCAAACCAGATTACCCTGCCCGCGCTGACCTGTGATCTCAATATCGACGTGTGGCAGTTGCTTGTCAATCGGGATGCTCAACTGCGCCGTTGTCACGTTTTCCGCGTGGTCACGGGTAACAGCATGAACCGTGTTCGTCGCATTGCTTGAGATGGTGAATGCGTCGCTGTACGGTGTCCACGTTGCCCCTTCATCGAGACTGTATACCGTGTTTTGAATACCGCTTGTCGCATCGCTGGCATGACCGACAGGCTGGACAAGTTGTAGCGCTCCGCTTCCCAACTCGCCCCCCAAATCCGATTGCACCCCAAGCACTCGGACTATAGCGTGTGTGCTGTCGGATCCGCTATACTGGACGGTACATCTAGTTATGTGAATGGAAAAGAGCGATGAACATCGTCCCAGAAGCTTACCGTGATCTTATAAGTGACGACTCCAAAGCGATTGCATATTTATCAACCACACTCAAAAATGGTGCGCCGGTCACGGCGGCAATCTGGTTTGGTGTGCAAGATGAGCACATCTGTTTTGTGAGTGGACCGACTAGCCTCAAAGTTAAAAATATGATGGCACGTCCCCATGTCTCCCTGCTGATTCAAGACCCTGCCCTTGTATATCGTTACATTCAGATTCGCGGAAAATATATGAAACAAATCACTGAGGGTTCAGCCGATTATTTGAACATGTTGTCTAATCGTTACATTGGTAAGGACTATCCAGCTGAATTAGGCGGCGATGATGTAATTGTGTTCATCAAGCCGGAACGGGTGAATGTCTTTTCCTGGGATGCAGGGTAATTGAGATAGGTCGTGAGTGATCCACGATATCTTGCAGGTTAAGGATAGCGCGTGACCATCAGCATGATGATGTCTACTACCTTTTTCGGCACATCGTGACGGCAAATCATGTCGGCCACCTGCTCGCGCTCGATACAGCACATCTTACCGTCTGCGTGATGCTTGTGCCGAGTTAATCTAGCTACTCGATAAAGTTATTGATCGCCATTTTTGAGGGGGATGACTCACCCATCGAAACAGGTGAGTCGTTTTGCAGTACTCAGACGCGCGGGCGGCGTCCGGTTATCAGTGATATTAGAAACAGTACGATGAATACAACAAATAGTATCCATGCGATATTTGTCGCGGCGGCGGCGATACCGGTCAATCCGACGATACCGGCAATCAGCGCGATGATGAAGAATGTAGCGGCCCAGTTCAACATTTGACTATCTCCTCGTTTTGTTTGGAACTATATCCACTATAACGCGGGACATCGCCCGGGAGATGAGTGCATAGTCGTAAATCGTAATAGGTCATTCGGGGGAGATTGCTATAGGTATGCGTTATCGATCTACCCGCGAAAGCAAAAAGAGCAGATCGTTAAGACCTGCTCTTTAAAGTGATGGGCAATGTGATGCGTCGCGCATCAGCTATCGTTGGCTATTTTGCGAACCTTGCTGACGGCCTGTTGTGCGGCGTCTTCGCCCTGATCCATCCATTCCCGCGCCTGCTGTTCGATCTGCTCGCGCGTCTTATCGCCGGATTGCGGCGCGAAGATCAACGCGATGACCGCGCCTAATCCCAGCCCCATCACCGCCGCCGCCAGCGCCAGTACGATGCGCTCTCGTTTCGCCTGTTTTTCCGCTTCTTGACTGTAATAAATACGGTCATTCATTATTTGCGCTCCTTTGTGTCTAAATTCACTCGAATAGCAAAATGACCGCAATCGGCGGCCATCTCGCGCTCTTCAGTAGGATGGGGGGTGGCTAGTCTAGCTTGAGTTCGTCGGCCCACTCGTCGATTTGCTTATTAGCTTCATCTTTGGTGATGCCGTAGCGCTCTTGAATCTTACCGGCTAGCTTGTCGCGCTCGCCTGCGGCCTGTTCCACTTCGTCGTCGCTCAGCTCGCCCCAACGGGAACGTACCTCACCCTTCAATTGCTTCCAGTTACCCGCGATGCGATCCCAAATACCACTCATGCTTATTTATCCTCTATCTAATCTTGCGTACTGCTCTCACTGTATCATTGTGGCGCATCGTTTGGATGCGCGATATAACCCGAATCAAAATAGGTCAGGTGGGTGATACATCTTCGCCGTCTTACCTCATTCGTGTGTAACCCGTTCCGTTCTATAATGTAGAAAGAGACAGCGCAGTATTTCATTTGCGTCCGCCAGTATTCGCCCCGAGCATTACGGAGGCCATCATCCAACGTGCAAGCCAAAATCAAAGTATTATTTGAAGCCAATACCCCGCTCAACCATTATCTAGCCGCGATCTTATCCGTGTTCGTCGCCCTGTGGCTATCGTCTCTGCTATGGGAGGTCATCGCCAACAGCCGCTTTTTGCTGTTCACATTGGCCGTCGTCCTTAGCGCTCGTTACGGGGGGCTATGGCCGGGTGTGTTAGCCGCCGCACTCTCCATCTTCGCCGCCGATTATTTTCTACTCGATCCACATCATCAGTTGAACGCCATGCCCGCCGATGTTGTCGCTTTCGGCGTGTTCGGCATCGTGGCTCTGACCATTAGCGGGATGCAGGCACAACGCTTACACACGATGCAAGACACCCGCCAGACCAACGAAGCGCTACAGGGCATCCTCGACGCTCTGCCGCTTCTGGTAGGTTTGATGTCTATCGATGGCAAATTAACGCAAATCAACCGCACGGCGCTCACCATTGCCGGATTATCGCAGACCGATGTGATCGGACAGTCATTCGATGAGACTTATTGGTGGAGCTATTCGGTAAAATCGCAAGAAAGACTCCGTGCCGCAATCAGCAAAGCACGGGCGGGCGAGTTCGTCCGCTACGACGTGGACATCCGCGTTAGCGAAGATCAGTACCGCACGATTGACTTCATGATTTCACCGGTCAAAGATGCTGAGGGGAACGTGGTGCATCTGGTGCCCGCCGCACTGGACATCACCGAGCGTAAGCGCCGCGAACTCGAATTCTTGCATTTAACTATGTTGCTGGAAAACGAGCGTCGCCGGTTGAATAGCGTCGTGGCTAGCGTGCCCGGCGTGGTTTATGTCAGCTATGACGAAGCCGACGCCGCCACGCAAAAGATGGATTTCATCAGCCAGTATGCTGAAACGCTTCTCGGCTATCCGGTTGCCGACTGGTACAGCGAACCAAACTACTGGAAAGCGGTGGTGCATCCCGAAGACTGGGAGCGTGCAGTCAGCGAAGCAAACGCCATCTACGCTAGCGGCGAACATGGCGCGGTGCAGTTCCGTTGTATCACGCAGTCAGGAGAAGTCGTCCATGTCGAAGCGCACTCCGCCGCCATCCACGACGACGACGGCGCACAGATCGGGACGTGTGGCGTCGTCATGGACATCACAGACCGCAAGCACATTGAAGCGCAACTGCTACGCTACACGGAAGAGTTACGCCGATCCAACGAAGAATTGGAGCAGTTCGCCTATGTCGCCTCGCACGATTTACAAGAGCCATTACGCATGGTGACCAGTTACTTGCAATTGATAGAACAGCGTTACGCCGATAAGCTGGATGACGACGCCCGCGAATTTATCGACTTTGCGGTGGATGGCGCGACGCGCATGAAGCAATTGATTAACGATCTGCTGTCCTACTCGCGGGTGCAGAGGAGCAAGCGCGAGTTCGAGCCGATCAACATCGGTGACATCCTCCGTCAGGTATGTGATAATTTGCGACTGTCAATTGAGGATAACGGCGCGACAATCACCCACGATGATCTGCCACAGGTGACGGCCAACGCCGCGCAAATGGCGCAACTGCTCCAGAACTTAATCGGCAACGCGATCAAGTTCCGGCGCGATGAACCGCCACAAATCCATATCGGCGCACAGCGTCAGCGCGACGAATGGCACTTCCGCGTCAGTGATAACGGTATCGGCATCCAACCGCAATATACCGAGCGCATCTTCGTGATCTTCCAACGATTGCACGCCCGTGAACAGTACGCCGGTACCGGCATCGGCCTCGCCATCTGCAAGAAGATCATTGAGAAGCACGGTGGGCGCATCTGGCTCGAATCCGAACCAGACAACGGCACGACGTTTCATTTCACTTTACCGTTTGATAGTTCATCGAAAAGGAGTTTACCGTGATTAGTGAACCAATCGAAATCCTGCTGATAGAGGACAATCCGGGTGACATCCGGTTGACACAAGAGGCATTAAAAGACAGCAAATTGCACAACAACCTGAGCGTGGTGCGCGACGGCGTGCAGGCGATGGATTTTCTGCGGCGGCGCGGCAATTATGGCGGCGTGCCCCGTCCAGACATTATCTTGCTTGACCTGAATCTGCCGCGCAAGGATGGGCGCGAAGTCCTCAAAGAGATCAAAGAGGACGACGAATTGCGAATGATTCCGGTGGTGGTGATGACGACATCGGAAGATGAAGAAGACATCCTCAACAGTTACCAGCTACACGCCAACTGCTACATCACCAAGCCGGTAGACCTACATCGCTTTATCACTATCGTCAAGAATATCGAAAACTTCTGGTTTCAGATCGTCAAGTTGCCTTCGCAACCGTCATCTTAGGTGTCCGTCATGAACGTTCTGCTTATCGAAGATAATGCCGGTGATGCTCGCTTGATTCAGGAGATGCTACGCACTTCCCCGACATCCGAGGCGATCAACTTCAGGACAGCGACGACACTCGCCGAAGGTCTGGCAATCGGAGAGACCACACATTACGATGTCGTCCTGCTCGATCTCTCCTTGCCGGATAGTCTGGGCATTGAGACGTTAGCACAGGTTCACGCGGCGATGGACGATACCGCGATTGTCGTGCTGACCGGCACGGACGATCAGAAAGTTGGCGTGCGAGCGGTGCAGATGGGCGCTCAAGACTATTTGCCGAAGGGGGATGTGGATAGCAAGGTGTTGAAGCGTGCCTTACGCTATGCGGTGGAGCGACATCGCATCGAGTCTAATTTGCGCCGGAGCGAAGAAGAGTATCGCTCATTGATTGATGATGTGTTTGATACGTCGATGGTTGGCGTCATTATTCTGGATCAGGCGTTAAAAGTGGTCTGGTGCAACGAAGCCACCGAAGTTTATTTCGGTATCGCCCGCGAACAGATCGTCGGCCAGAATAAGCGCGAATTGATCGACGGGAAGTTGAAATGCGTGTTTGAAGACCCGGATGATTACGCCTCTCGCCTGTTTGAGGCTTACGATCTCGCCAGCTTCACAGACCGCTTCGAGTGCCACATCATGCCGGCTGAAAACCGCGATGAGCGCTGGTTAGAACATTGGAGCCAGCCCATTCGCTCCGGCATGTACGAAGGCGGGCGCATCGAGCAGTACATGGACATCACTGACCGCAAGTTGTTGGAACTGGCCGAAATGGAACAACGGCAGTTCGCCGAAGCCCTGCGAGATACCATCGCACTCTTGACCAGCACCCTTAATCTGGAGGAAGTGCTAAGCCGCATCCTGACAAAATTAGGCCGCGTTGTCTCGCACGATTTCGCCACAATCACCATCTCTGACCGCGACCATCTGTGGATCACCCGCCTTGATAGACAGACATCACAGGTACGGGTGATCGCCGAAGGTGAAGCGAACGAAGAAGACGAGTTTTACTTTCGTCTGGCGAAAAGCGACGGGGTAATATGTTTAGACGAGAGTGATTCGCCGACGATGGCCGACGGTAATCGCATCCGCTCTTACATTGTCGCGCCTATTCGCTGGCAACGAACCGAAATCGGATTTATCAGCGTGTTTAGCACACGGCAGGATTTTTTCCAGACCAAAGACTCCGTGCGTTTATTCACCTTTGCTGAGCAAGCGGCCATCGCTATTCAGAACGCCCGCCTCCACCAGCAATCGCAGGAATTAGCCGCGCTTGAAGAACGTCAGCGCCTCGCCCGCGACCTGCACGATTCAGTCAGCCAGACGTTGTTCACTTGCCGCGCCATGTCGGAGTCTGTTCTGCGACGCTGGGATCGAGACCCGCAAGGTGCCCGCAATCTACTGGAGGAAGTGCATCAGTTGACCGTCACCGCGCTCTCCGAGATGCGCGTGCTGTTGCTGGAGCTACGCCCCACCGCGTTGACGCAAGTCAGCCTGCGCGAGCTTTTTCAGCAATATCTACAGCCGATTCAAGAACGGCGACAATTCTCGCTAACGCTCAACATGGCAGACTTGCCCGACTTGCCGCCAGATGTGCAGATTGGGCTTTATCGCATCGCACAGGAAGCGCTCAACAACATCGACAAGCACGCCGACGCTAGCCATGTTGAGATCGAAATTTTGACTGAGGGACGCACTCTCAACATGAGAATCCGCGATGATGGCGATGGATTCCAACAGGGGCAAGTCGGCAAGTCCAGTCTCGGATTGGACATCATGCAAGAACGGGCGCGGGCGATCAACGCCACACTTGATATCAACACGGAGATCGGCGCGGGAACGTGCGTTCATATTGTCTGGGTAGCACCGGAACGTAAAGGAGATTAGGCGATGGCCGAACAGATTCGCGTCCTGATTGTGGACGATCATAATATGGTGCGGCGCGGGTTGGCCGTTTTACTAGAAGACTATGACGATCTGATTGTTATTGGCGAGGCACATGACGGCGAGATCGCGGTGAATGCCTGTAAGCGGGACGCGCCCGACGTGGTACTGATGGACATGATTATGCCCCGTATGGATGGTATCAGCGCCACCCACGCCATCCGCGAAGCGTGCCCGCAAACACAGGTCATCGCGCTGACCAGCTTCAACGATGAAGACTCCGTGCAAAACGCGCTGAAGGCGGGTGTGGTCGGCTATTTGATGAAAAATGTGTCCGGTGATGAATTAGCGGATGCGATCCGCCGCGCTCACGCCGGACAATCAACACTCGCACCGGAAGCGGCGCAGGTGTTGATCCACGCCACCACACGGCCGCCGACAATCGGCCATGACCTGACCGAACGTGAGCGCGATGTGCTGGCGCTGATGATCGAAGGGTTGAGCAACCGT
>REDR01000121.1 GCA_007693385.1 Anaerolineaceae bacterium | reverse complement strand
ACAAACGGGGGTTGTGTCGAATTCGCACAACCCCCGCGTGTTGTTTAATGGTGGCCTTGCTTGGCGGGGATGGTGTCAGGGTGGATGATGCCTTCGGTGCTTCCGCGCTGGATCGCCAGCTTGACCTCACCGATAGCGCGGGTGACGCTGATCTCACGCGGGCAGGCTGGCGTACAGTTGAAGATGGTGCGGCAACGCCACACGCCGTTTTCTTCGCCGAGAATGTCCAGCCGTTCCTGCGCGGCCTGATCGCGGCTATCGAAGATGAAGCGGTGCGCCTGCACGATGGCCGCCGGGCCGACGTACTTCCCGTTCGCCCAGAAGCTGGGGCAGGACGCGGTACACGCCGCACACAGGATGCAGTTGGTCGTGTCGTCGAACACTTCGCGGTCTTCCGACGATTGTAGGCGCTCGCGCCCGTCTTCCGGCACCGGATCGTTGTTGACGAAATACGGCATCACTTCGCGGTAATGGGCGAAGAACGGCTCCATATCGACGATCAAATCCTTGAGGATGGGCAGGCCGAGAATCGGCTCGACTTGAATCGTGCCGCCGTCTTCGACCACATCGCGCACCAGAATCTTACAGGCGAGCCGGTTGCGGCCATTAATCCGCATCGCGTCCGAGCCGCAGATGCCGCCGGAGCAGGAGCGCCGGAACGATAGCGAGCCGTCCTGCTCCCACTTGATGCGATGTAGCACCTCTAACACGCGGTCTGTTGCTTCGACGTTATCGACGGTGAATTCCTGCCAATATGGTTTTTTGTGTTCGGTGGATTCCGGATTGTACCGGCGAATTCTAAAGTTAATACGCATCGTAGTTCCCTTATCTTACTATTACACTATCAATCCGACGAACAGGGGCGGAAGACGCGCCGCGCCGCCCACCCCACGCAATCAATTTAATAAACGCGGGCTTTGGGGATGAAGCGCTCGTCCTCATCCGCCAGCGAGACATCAACCGGCCTTTCCATATTCAGGCTGTAGCGCGGCTCAGGATCGTACGGCGCTTCGTTTTCCCGATAAACCAGCGTATGCACCATCCAGTTATCGTCGTCGCGCTCGGTGTAGTCCTGCCGACTGTGCGCCCCGCGACTCTCCTTGCGGTTCAGCGCACTGATGGCGGTCACGTCGGCGCTATCCAGCAGACAGCCCAGCTCCCACGCTTCCAGCAAGTCGGTATTGAATTTCGTCCCGCGATCATCAATGACCAGATCGGTCATGTAGCGGTGGCGGATGTCTTTCAACTGTTCGACGGTATGCGCCATCAGTTCTTCCGTGCGGAACACGCCGACGCCTTCCATCATGAGCTTCTGCATCTCTTCGCGTAGCTGGTAGGTCTTGATCTTGCCGTTGCTGTTGCGGATGCGCTCGAATTCGGCGCGGATTTCCGCCGTCACCTGCTCGGCGCTACCGGGCAAGTCCGGCCAATCAGCCCCCTTGCAGAATTCAGCCATCTTGATGCCGCCACGCCGCCCGAACACGACCAGATCGACCAGCGAATTGGTGCCCAGACGGTTCGCCCCGTGACAGCTAACGCAGGCCGCCTCCCCCGCCGCGTACAGGCCGGGCACAACCGTTCCAACCGCGTCGATAATCACTTCGGCGTCAACGTTGGTCGGGATGCCGCCCATCGCATAATGCGCCGTCGGCTTGACCGGAATGCCCTCTTTTAGCGGATCGACGCCGGCGTATGTGCGGCTCACGTCCAGCGTCTCGGCCAGCTTGCGGCGGATGTCCTCTTCGGTCAAGCGGCGATCTTCACCGGCCTCCGCTAAGAAACGGTTGACCGTCGCCGGACGCAGGTCAAGATGTACGTAGTCCTTGCCGTTGATGCCGTTGCCCTTCTGCACCTCTTCGTAGATGGCGCGACTGACGACATCGCGGCTGGCAAGGTCTTTGATGCTCGGCGCGTATTTTTCCATGAAGCGCTCGCCGTGCCGGTTAATCAGCACGCCGCCCTCACCGCGAATGCCCTCGGTCAGCAACACGCCCAGACCATACAGGCCGGTGGGGTGGAACTGATAGAACTCCATGTCCTCTAGCGGGATGCCGCGCCGTAGCGGGACGGCGGCGCCGTCTCCGGTCAGGCTGTGCGCGTTGCTGGTGAATGACCACACGCGCCCCCAGCCACCGGTAGCGAATAGCGTCGCCTTGCCGTGAAAGATGTGAAATTCGCCGGTGCTGAGTTCAATGGCGATCACACCGGCGCACACCCCGTCATTCATGATGAGGTCTACGACGTGGAACTCGTCAAAGAAGTTGACTTCGTTCTTGATGCACTGCTGATACAGCGTTTGCAGGATCATGTGGCCGGTGCGGTCAGCAGAGTGGCAGGCGCGGCGCACCGGCTTCTCGCCGAAGTTGCTGGTATGCCCGCCGAAGCGACGCTGACTGATGCGGCCTTCCGGCGTGCGGTCAAACGGCAGGCCGTAATGCTCCAGCTCCACGACGGCGGCGATGGCTTCTTCGGCCAGCACCAGCGCCGCGTTCTGGTCAGCCAGATAGTCGCCACCCTTCACGGTGTCGTAGGCGTGCCAGAGCGGTTTGTCCTCTTCGAGGTTGCCCAGCGCCGCGCCGATGCCGCCCAATGCCGCGCCGGTGTGACTGCGCGTCGGGTAGAGCTTGCTGACGACGGCGACATCCGCGCCGCCTTCGCTGGCGTACAGCGCGGCCATCAAGCCCGCACCACCCGCACCGACGATGATGACCTCATGTTTATGTATTTTCATGTTTACACTACTCCCTAAAAACGTTATTCCGATAAGCCGCTACTCGTCGCCGTCACCGCTTTCCGCTGAATCATCCGGATCATCGGAGACGGCAGTATCACCGTCTTCGGCGTCGCTCGCCTCCGCGTTATCGTCCGCGTCCGCGTCATCGCCTACAGCAGGGGATTCGGTATCCGCGCCGGTGTCTAAGCCGGTGCCGGTGGCCGCTTCCTGCCCGCCTTCAATCTCGTTGAGCCATTCCTCAAGGAACGGGCTACGCTCGACGCCTTCGGCTTCGCGGATTTCTAAGCCGAGATCAACCCGCGATTCTAGCGCGATGCGTACCGCCGAGTTATCAATCGTGCCGATCAACGCGCCGCCGCCGACCACGATCATGATCGCGCCGCCGATGATGCTGACGTAGATCGACGCCCGCCGCAACATGGGGTTGCTCATGGTGTAGTCGGTCAGCACGTAGCGCAGACCGTTGAAGCCATGAATGGACGCCAATACCAGCAGGGCGAAGTCGTAGAAGCGCCAGACGGCCACGCTCGCTACAAGGTAGTTCCAGCGCTCGCCGACGAACTCAACTGCCGTGCCGGTGTCGTTGATGGCATTGCCCAGTAGCGCATCACTGGTGGCGGCCACGCCGACCACCGATTTACCGGCGACGGTCAGATCGAACACGCCCTGAACGACATGCATCATCGCCAGATGGCCGAACACCAACGGCACGATCAGCAGGCCGCTAATACGCATGTACGACCACCAGAAGCGCTCCGAGCGACTGCCGCCTTTGCTGGCGGTGGTCTTCTGTGCGCCGCTATCGCCGGAGAACAGGCCGACCAAGCTAGAGAGGATAATCGACACCACGAAGGCCAGCACGATGCCGACCACAAACGGAATCTGGCTTTCCAGCACGACGCCGAGACTCAACATCGTCGGGTTGGCGTTGTAGTAGTCCAGCACGTGAGCGAACATCAACAGGAAAACCGGGATCAGCGTCAGCGCGGTTAAGCCCAGCACCCACCACGCGGCACGCTCCTGAAAGCGCCACCATTGCGGCTTGTAGTCTAATATGACGATCCGCAAGCCGTTATACGCATGGTAGACGACCGCCGCCACCAGCAAAAATTCGCCGACGGTGAACAGTGGCGTCTGGTAAATCGCAATCGCTTTTTCGTACAGCCCCGGATAAAAAAGCGCCCACGACGTATCAATAATGTGAATGACGAAGAAAAGAAGTACACCGAGACCGGACAGACGATGAAGCACCCAGCTCCATTGACCGATTGCGCCCCGATAACGCAAGGTTTCCCTCAATGTTAATACGAGCGAACTCACTTTGAACGTACCTTTCTGATAGAATCTTTCATTTTTTTGATGCCAGTTAGCGACACCGTTAACGATACGAAAAACGAACCATAACGGCGTTTAATTCACCGTTACGCCCCCGATATTCCACGCTACGATTATAACACAGGCGCTGTCATCTGTCGTGACATCCCGAACCATTCAGCGCACGATGAAATCGGCACGGACGAACGGCTGATGATCCTCTAGCGGTAGATGGTGGCTGGTTTCCTGCGGCGGATCGACACTCATCGTCCAGCCCTGCGGCAGACGCGCCACGCCGACGATCACCAGCAACAACACGATGGCGATACTCGCCAGCACGCCATAGTAGCGCACGGTATCGGCGCGACGCTTAAGCGGCACGTAAGCATGAGCCACCGCCAGCGCAATCGTCATGGTGACGGTGTGTTCCCAGCGATGCGCCAGATCAAACCCGCCGAGAACGACGAATAGCAACAAACCGGCGATCCATTGCAGGCCGAATAGCCCGCTCCAGATGACCACCACGCGATGCGTCATCTTGTCGAAAGGCAGGCGTCGCCACACGCGCACCGATAGATGAATCAGCGCGACGATGGTCATCAACATCACCAGCCAGCGCAAACCAGAATGTGCATAAAACAAGAAGTTATCCATGATTTACCCGTCTCTTTCCCTGTTCATCACGTTCATCATTTATCGTTGGGATACACCAATCCCCAATCCGCCCGCGCCGCGTCCATCAAACGCATGATCGCCAGCGTTTCATCCAGTGGCATCACGTCGCTTTCGGTCAAGCCCGCCCGCAGACAGCGATGCACTTCCGCCGCTTCGTAATTGAGGCCGGTACTCTGGTATGGGATGTCGAAATCTTCCAGCTTGTCGCCTGTGGTCTGGTACAGCGTCAGGCGGGTGGGATGGTGCATCGGCGGGTGAACGCGGATGTAGCCCTGCGTGCCCTTGATGATGACTTCATTGGGGAGCAGTTGGCGCACGTTGAACGACAGGAGCGCGGCGCGTCCGTCGTCGTAGCCGAACAGAAACGCGGCGTGTTCATCGACGCCGGTTTCGCCCATCTGCACCTGATGGCTGACGGTCTGCGGCAGGCCGAGAATCATACAGGCGAAGGCAATCGGATAAATGCCGACATCCAGCATCGCGCCGCCGCCCAATTCGGGATTATAGACGCGGTGCTGTGGGTCATACGGCAGATTGACGTTGAGGCCAGCCTGCACCATGCGCGGCTCGCCGATCAAGCCGTCGTCGATCCATTCGCGCAGGCGCACGATGGCCGGAATATAGCGCGTCCACATCGCCTCCATCAAGAACAGGCCGCGCTCCCGCGCCAGTTGAATGCACTCGGCGGCCTCCGCCGCGTTGATGGTGAACGCCTTCTCGCACAGGACATGCTTGCCCGCGCCCAACGCCAGCCGCATATTATCGGCGTGGAAGGCGTGCGGCGTGCCGATGTAGACCACATCCACGCGCTCATCAGCGACCAGCGCCTCGTAAGTATCGTAGCGGTTGGGGATGTCGTATTGGTCGGCGAATTCGTCGGCGCTGGCCTGCGAACGCGAGCCGACGGCGACGATCTCCGCGTCCGGCAGATGGCGCAAACCCTGCGCGAACGAATGCGCGATGCCGCCGGTACTGATGATCCCCCAGCGTATTTTTTCCATGCCCTGCCCCCTTTTAATCACAACTGATGCCGGGACGCACAGCGCCCTGCAATGCGCGTTCAAATTCCGCGAGATACAGTTCAGCCAGCGACGGATCACGGATGATGACCATGTTTTCGTCGTTGCGCGTGGTGGCGTTCTGGCTGAAGTTAAATGAGCCGGTCATCACGGTGGTGCGGTCAATCACGAAAACCTTATGATGGAACGTGCGGCGCGATTGCCCGTCCTGATAGATGTCCAGACCGGCGCAGAAAAGCGGCGGTAGCTGGCTGAACTGCGTTTGACTGGCGCGAGTCTCGAAGATACCGGCGACATCGACGCCAGCCTGCGAACGTGCGAGAACCGCCTCGCCCACTGAGTCCAGCGTGAAGGAAAACGCCATAAAGCGGATTTCGCTCTGCGCGTTGTTGATCTCATCGATCAAGATTTGATCTACCGCGTCGCCGGGCGAGAAGATGATGCGTACCGGCACGCCGTCCTGTGTGAACTGTACATCTTTCGGCACACTGCCACGCGGACCGAAGCCGCCGCGCTCGAACATATTGTCGAATTTCTGCTGATAAGCGGCGACAGCTCTCTGCGAGCGCATGAACAGAATATTGTTATTGTTGACATACGCGCCGCGCGGCGTGAAGTTCATCGAGCCGGTCAGCACGCGCTGGGAATCCATAATCATGAATTTGTTGTGCATCAGGCCACTGCGCTCATCATCGCGGAACGGGATTCCGGCGTCGATGATCCACTGGAACGGCGACACCTCACCGAGCAAGACCGCTTCTTCGTTCTCCTCAACAGTGAAATGATCGTCCACCACCATCCGCACCGTCACGCCGCGTTCGTGCGCGTCAACCACTGCCCGCGTGATGCAAGCGTTCGACCACTCAAACGCGGCGATGTCCAGCGTGCGCACAGTCTCGTTGATCGCGGTCACGACGACTTCATCAATGCCCCCGCGACAGGTTTCTTCCGGTTCGGCGCTGAAGCGTTGCGGCGCGGTGAAATACACTTGCCAGAAGGCGCGTTCGCCGCCGAAGCCTTTTTCCAGCGTGAACGGCGTCACGTCACCGGGCAGGCTGGCGACGGCGGTCAACTGCGCGGCGATGTCGGGCTGTTCCTGCGTGACGCTGGTATTCGCCGCGCCTTCGCCTAGAAATTCGTCAATGTCGATGCCGAAGAAGGCGGCAATCGCCACCAATACCAGACCGACTATACCGATCAAGATGTTCTTGAGCGACATTTCTTTTTTCTGTTTGTTCTTCTTGTTTGCCATGTGTCTCACTTTCTTTGCTGAATAAATCGTCTTTTATGGCGCGTCGTCGCTTATTTGCGATCCGCGCCGGGGATGTCGTCGAGTCCCGGCGGACGCCAGAACTTGCGC
>REDR01000134.1 GCA_007693385.1 Anaerolineaceae bacterium | reverse complement strand
GCGCTACCCGTCGCACGGCACAACTGGCGTATACCTTGAGATAGCGCGACACGAACCGAAACAACCGAAAGAGTTTGATCGCCTGTGCTGAAGAACATGAGAGAAAACGACCAATCCCGCCATATCGCTTCGTTGGCCGTACTAACCGCCATCATTTTGCTGGCTTTCGTGGCGCGGCTAACCCACATCGACGCCGAAAGCCTGTGGGTTGATGAAGGCTTCAGCTACTGGGCGATCCGCCATGATGATATGTTGCGCGTCATCATCAACGACGTACACCCGCCGCTTTACTTCTTCGGCCTGCGGGCATGGGCGGAAGTCGCCGGAATCACCGAGCTAGCCCTGCGCTATTTTTCGCTATTGCCCGGATTGCTCAGCGTGGCGGTGATCTACCACGTCGCACGCGAGATACAACGCCTGCGCGGGGTATCGACTCGCGGCGATGTCGTGCCGGTGCTAGCCGCGCTATTGCTAGCGCTGGCCGATATGGAAATCTACATGGCGCAGACCGTCCGCATGTATTCATGGCATGTGCTGTGGGTGCTGGTCAGCGCGTATGGCCTGCTACGCTGGATGCGAACCGGCGAACGTGCGGCGCTGGCCGGATGGGTGGCGGCCAATATCGCCCTGCTGTATACGCAATATCTCGGGCTGGCATTCATGGCGGCGCAAGCGCTACCGGTGATGATCCATCTGCGCGGGGGACGGCGACTGACCGGCATCGCCGCGCTGAGCATCGCCGCGCTGACCTTCGTGCCGTGGGGGTTGGCCGTCGTCGCCGGACAGACCGCCAATGTCGGCACCGGCTTTAACGTGCCTTCGACGCTGGCTTCGCTGTGGGCGTGGCGCGTGGAATGGTTCACCGCGCAATGGGCGCTGATGATCGGGCTGGCGGTGCTGGGCGTCGTCGTCCTGCGCTACGATGCGCGGGGTCGCGTGACCGGCGGGCGCGTGCCGGTGGCGGGATCGGCTTTCTTGCTCGGCTGGCTGATGATTCCGGTGATCGGCGCGTATATCGCCAATTTCTTCACGCCGATTTTGATGGACTATCGCCTGACGCAAATCACGCCCGCCGTCGCGCTGTTGATCGCGCTGGGGCTGGGCAATCTGCGCGGGTCGGGGCGCGTCTTTCTGGTCGCGGTGATCGTGCTGTATGGCGTGGTCGCCTACGATACGCCGCGCCCGCGCCCGCCATGGCGCGATGTCGGATTGTCGGCGGCGGAATTCGCCCGCGAAGGCGATCTCGCGCTCGCCCATGTCACGCCCTCCGGTGATTGGCAGATGATCTACTATTTCGAGCGCTGGATGCCGGACGGGGTGACGTGGCGTTCTCTGCGGCAATGGCAATTGGAAGAAGCCGACAGCTACGCCGACGGTCTGCCCGCGTTGCTAGCGGAGCAGACGGCGGTGTGGTTCATGCACTGGTCGAGCGATACCAGCGGCTTCGATGCGCTGGCGCAGACCGGCCACACGCCGACCGCCCGCCGCGCCCATGACTGGCTGGGCAATGATTTGACCGTGTACCGCTTCGACCAGCTACCCGACGACGCGCTGACCGCGTTCGCGTCCGGGCTGGTCTTGCGCGACGCGGCCATCATCGCCGATGAATTGCGGCTCGATCTATGGTGGCAGACGGCGCACGCGCTGAGCGCCGATTACACCATCAGCGCCCTATTGCTAGACGCTGACGGGCGGTTGGTCGCGCAAAAAGACTCCGCGCCATTCGTCGGCCAGCGCCCGACCAGCACATTCACGGCGGGCGAAGTGGTCTACGATCCGCGCCGGTTGCGTCCGGTGGACGGCGTGACGACGTTGGCGGCGGGGGTGTACACCGTCGCCGTCAAGACCTATACTTTTACGCCTGATGGCCTGCTCGATGTACCGACAGAGGACGGCGACGAGTTCTTCATCGTCGGGCAGATCACACTAGATGATGACGTATCGTTTACAGACGGATGACATGCAAAATCTCAAACTGATGTGGCGGGCGCTAATCCTGACATTACGCGGGGAGAAAGTCCGCCGCCCATACGGAAAGCTGATCGACTGGATCGAACGGGGCGCGGTGCTGGCGAATCAAGCCATCAAACAAGCCGACGCCGCCGGACTCGACACAACCGCCCGCCGCAAGTTGACCGCCAAGATCGACGGGCGCGAGCAATCGCTGGAGACGGTGCTGGAAGCGATCCGCTACCACGCCGACACCGAATACCCGTACATGATGGAGCATCTAGCGGAACACACCATCACCGCCATCTATGCCACCAACATGAACGATCAATACGCGCTGGCGCGATTGCTGGAAGCGCACCGCATCCAACCGGCGCAGACGCACCGCGCATTGCAAGCACTCGACGCGCATTTACAGGCCATCCCGCCCAGCAATGACCTTGCGAATTAACGTCACAACGCTTAATGCGTGAAAATCACGCGAAAATCAATGCGCCTTTTGTCTGCGATGCCGCCAGAGTATCAGGTAAAAGTTGAGGAAAGATTGATTTCACAACATTATTGTTAAGATATGATGACAATTAAGGGTGGACTGTTTGACATCCTGCATAAATGCGTGATAGGATAGTGGCATATCGGCGGTCTTATCAACACCGCCAACCATTATCCGAAGCAAGTTTTATGGAGAGTTTATCATGTTACACAGCCATATGGAAGAAGGCCAGGGCCTCGTAGAGTACGCACTGATCCTCGTTCTGATTGCCGTTGTCGTCATCATCGCGCTCACCTTCCTGGGTGACACCATCGACAGCATCTTCAACACCATCGGCAACACGCTGAACGCCGTGCCGAACACCTAGAGATAGCGCACTTTGCTGTCTTAAAGCAAGACACACGCAGGGCGGCCACATGGTCGCCCTGTTTTGATTCCGGCGCGATATGCGAGTAAAATAAGCGCGAACGAGCGCAACAACGAAAGGAGAACGCCATGCGCGTTTATTTTTTGCGGCACGGCATCGCCGAAGAACGGGCCGAGAGTGACCATGCGCGGCGCTTGACGGCGGGCGGCGTCACGCGGATGCGAACGACGGCGCGGATCATGGCTTCGCTGGGCATGGGAATTGGCGCGGTATACACCAGCCCGCGCGTCCGTTGCCAGCAGACCGCCGACATCGTTGCCTCAGCGCTGGGCGTGCCGTGTATCACCCGCGACGAGTTGAACTTCGGCTTTGACGTAGACGGGCTACAGGCCGTCCGCCACGATAACGCACACGGCCACCCGTTGCTGGTCGGCCATGAACCGACATTCAGCACGGTGATCGGTGAGCTAACCGGCGCTGACATCCTGATGAAGAAAGGCGGGCTGGCGCGGGTTGACCTGACGCGGGACGATCCGCCGACGGGCGTGCTGGTCTGGTTGATCGCGCCCAAAGTTTTCACCGCGCTCAGTTAATCACCGACAAGGACGGCAGACATGCGATTACCAGCGTTAAGTCATGCGTGGTTTTTCACGCTTGCTTTATTCATCGCGGTGGTACTGCTACCATCACGCCCCCCCACAGACGCCGATCTCGGCTGGCATTTACGCACCGGCGAATGGATGGTCGAAAACCGCGACGTGATGCGCGTCGATCATTTTTCGCACACTTACGCCGGAGAGCCGCGGGTCGCCTTCGACTGGGTATCAGATATTATCCTGTATACAGTCTGGCAGATTGGCGGATATGCCGCGTTAGGTTTGATGACCAGCGCGATATTTTTTGTCATTTTTATAGTCGTGTTCAACATCGTGCCCGGCCATATCGTCGCCCGCTTGATCGTTTTTCCGTTTTTTGTGCTGATCTCGTCGATTGTGTGGGCACCACGCCCGCATATCATCAGCCTGCTATTCACCGCTATTGTGCTATGGCTGATTCACGGGCAAAAGCGCGGCGGCGATTCGCGCTGGTTGTGGGTGTTGCCGGTCATCTTCTTGCTGTGGGGCAACCTGCACGCGGGTTGGGCGCTGACCGCCCTGCTGATGATCCTGACCGCCATCGGCGAACCGCTCAACCGCCTGATGGCGAACCGCACCGCGCATGTGATGGACGTGACGCGCTGGCGACGCTTCATCGGCGCGGGGGCGGCATCGGCGGCGGCGCTGGTGGTCAATCCGTTCGGCATCGCGGCGCTGATCGTGCCGGTCATCGTGCTCAACGATCCCTCATCGCAGGAATTCATCAGCGAATGGCAACGTACCAACCTCACCAGTTGGCGCGGCGCGTTACTCGCGGTCTATTTGCTCCTGCTGGTCGCTTGCGTCGTCGTGCCGATCATCCGGCGGCGCGGTGACTGGACGCATGTGCTGATGATGGGCGTGGCGGTCTATATCGGGCTGGAATATCTGCGCTTTGTGCCGTTCGCCGTCGTCATCGGTGCGCCGATCATCATTCAGGAACTATCGCGCTGGCTGAACGCTACCGAATGGGGACGCCGCCGCGCCACGCCACAACCGGCGACATCACGGCTATCGTTCGTGTTCCATTATGTGGTGCTGGGGTCGCTGGTCGCGCTAGCGGTGGCGTATGTGGCCTACGCGACGAACCCGAACAACATCCGCGAATTTCAGACCAACCATTGGCCGCTAGATGCCGTCGAGGTGATGTACGAAGAAGACCTGCCGCGTGAATTGTTCAATCATTACAACTGGGGCGGATTCCTGACGTGGCACGCGCCGGATTATCCGGTATTCATCGACGGACGCGCCGACCTATACACCGATTTCGTGTTCGCCGCGCAGGACATCTGGGACGGCGAAGGCTGGGAGGAGGCGTTCGCAGAATGGAACATCAATACCGTGCTGGTCTTCCCCGATAACGAAATCGCCGCGATCTTGCGTGAACGCGACGATTGGGAAATCCGCCACGAGGACGAATTATCTATTCTATTGACTCGCGCCCGTTAGCGCCGGTGCGGGCGCTATGTCGGGCGTGGGGCGGCCTTGCGCGTGGCGGCGGCGCGGAGAATCTCCAATGCGCTCTGGCGACTGCCGTCACCCGTCCCGCCGAGCATGTCGGATAATTCCTGCACGCGGGAATCGCCCTCAAGCGGGATGACCTGCGCGGCGGTGCGATCCCGCGCGATGTGCTTCTGCACGCGCAGATGACGGTCAGCGAAGCCGGCCAACTGCGGCAGATGCGTGACGACTAGCACCTGATGGCCGTCGGTCAGCCCCCACAGCTTTTCACCCACCACGCTCCCGATGCGCCCGCCGATGCCCTGATCGACCTCATCGAATATCAGCGTCGGCGTGTGGTCGGCTTGCGTCAGCACGCGCTTGAGCGCCAGCATAATCCGCGCCGCCTCACCGCCGGAAGCCACCTTCGCCAACGGGCGCAACGGTTCGCCGGGGTTGGCGCTCATCATGAACTCAACATGGTCGATGCCGGTATAGTCGAATTTGTAGCGGTTATCGCCGACGATACAGCCGGATTCATCGGCGGTTTGCGTCAACTCGACGGCGAAGCGGGCGCGATCCATGCGTAAATCTTTTAGCTCGATTTCAACGCGCTTGCTCAATTGCTTGCCGATGCGGTCACGCACTTTGCTGATATTGGCCGACATCTCGCCGATCTGCCCCAGCATTTCCGTCTCTTTTTCGTGCAATTCGGCCAGCCGTTGCTCGCTGTTTTCCAGCGTATCCAGTTCGGCGCGGGCTTTGTCGGCATGTTCCAGTATCAACTCTATCGTGATGCCATAGCGCCGCTTCAGCGCGTTGATGAGTTCCAGCCGTTCCTCAATTTCGTTGAGGCGCACCGGATCATATTCGACTTCATCGCCGTAGCCGCTAATCTCCAGCGCCAGCTCTTGTGCTTGCTCGGCCACGCTGTCGGCCAGTTGCGCGGCGTCCTCCAATGTCGGATCAATCGCGGTCAGCTTGCCCATGATGATCGCCACGCGCTGAAGCAGATCAACGGCGGCTTGTTGATCGTCCGCCGTATCGTCACCACTGAGGAGCAGAACCGCCGATGTGACCAGCGTCGCCAATTGTTCGCTGTTGGCGAGACGGTTACGCTCCGCTTTCAGGTCTTCGTCTTCGGCGGGTTGCAGTTTGGCGGCGTCGATCTCCTGTATATCAGCGCGGAGGCGCTCGGCGCGGCTTTGCAATTCGGCCTCGTCGCGCAGAAGCGATTTGATCTCGCGCCGCAGATGGCCTAGATTGTTGGTCACCGTCCGCAACGCCTCGCGGATGTCCATTAAATCGGCGTAGCGGTCTAGCAGGTCGATGTGTTGCGGCGGGTTGAACAGGCTGAGGTGTTCGCTCTGGCCGTGAATATCGACCAGCACATCCCCGATGCGGCGCAACACTTCTTGATTGACGGTGATGCCATTGACCCGCGCCGACGTGCGCCCGTTGGCGCGAACTTCACGGGTGAGCGTCACCGCGTCGTCGCCTTCCAGCAGGTTCTCTTCGCGCAAGATCGGCACGACGACGGATTGCGCGTAGCCGCGCAGGGCGAACACCCCTTCCAGCACCGCCTTATCAGCGCCCGCCCGCACCATCGAGACATCGGCCTTGCCGCCTAACAGCAACTCCACCGCGTCAATGATGATGGATTTGCCCGCGCCAGTCTCGCCGGTGATGACGTTCAGCCCATCGGTGAACGTGATTTCCAGATTGTCAATGATGGCAAAATTACGTATGCGAATTTCTTCTAACATGGTTATGATTTCATCCGCAGATAAACCGAATAAGCAGAAAGTCCGGCGAAAGCGATCACGCCGAGCGTTAACACCCGTTGCAGGGCGAAGTCCGATTGTGAGATAACGCGCAGTCCGCCGCGCCGGATGCCGTCCTGTTGCGCGGGTGGCATTTGCTGGAATATCTCGTAGGCTTCGCGCAAGCTATCCGGATACGCCATCAAGCCGCCCAGATACGCGCCGACCAGCGCCCCGACGACCACGCCGCCCGCCGCCCAGCGCCACAGGTTGCGCCCTTTGCGCCGCTTGATGGCCTGCATCGTCCAGTTCGCCATCAGGAAGCCCGCCGGAAAGCCAGCCAGCAGGCCGATCAACAATCCCAACCGCCCGACATAGCCCAGCACCAGCCCGCCACCCAGCGCCACCGCCGCGCAGATGCCGAACGCGATCAGACTATCGGTGGCGGCGGCGTTGTAAAAGCGGTCTTCTACCTGCCGCACACACTCGCGGCAACGGTAGCCGACGGGTGTCTGGACCGCGCACGCCGAACACATATAACGCTCGCACTTATTACAGCGCAAGCCGGTTTCGCGGTCAGGGTGTACCGCACAATACGTTATCTCGTCTGTCATCGCCCATTCACTCTGTCATC
>REDR01000069.1 GCA_007693385.1 Anaerolineaceae bacterium | reverse complement strand
CCTGCGTCGTGCTGATATGTGGTTGGTCATGTGCGACTGAGCGACGGGAAATATAACAGGGCGCAGGCTGGATGTCAACGGCAATATCGAGCAATTGTGGATAATCTCACGAATCGGTGTAGCGAATGACCAGCATCGTAATATCATCGAAGGCGGGCACATCGCCACTGAAGACCTGAATATCGGCGGCGATATTGGCTAGGATCGCATCGGCGGGCAGATGGGCGTTATCACGGAAAATCTGCGCCAGACGTTCCTCCCCGTACATATCGCCCGCCGCGTTTTCGGCTTCGGTCACGCCGTCGGTGTAATACAGGATGACATCACCCGCCGCGAGTTGAATCTCCACTACTTGCACCGGATTATCGGGGAACCAGCCCACCGCCCGCCCACCACGCGGCAGAAATTCGACGGTGCGCTCGTCGTGGCGGTAGATCAACGGCGGATTATGACCGGCGTTGACGTGTAGGCTGTGGCCGCCTTCAAAGAAGTGGCTGAAATACAGCGTGACGAACATGCCGCTATCGGCGTCTTCGATGATGAGGTCGTTCGTGCGGCGGACGGTTTCCTCTATAGAGAGACCGGCGAAGGCGTTGGTTCGCACCATCGTTCGCGCCACCGCCATGAACAGCGCCGCCCCCGCGCCTTTGTCGGACACATCCGCGATGACCGCCCCGAAGTGCGTATCGCTCAGGCGGAAAGCGTCGTAGAAGTCGCCCGCCGTCTCACGGGCGGCACGCCATAGCGGGGATATTTCATAGCCGCGCATCTGCGGTAGCGTTTGCGGCAAGAGCGAGCGTTGAATCTCCCGCGCCATCTGTAGCTCGCGCTCCATGCGGCCTTTTTCCACCGCGACGGCATACAGCCGCGCATTCTCCAGCGCGACACCGGCCTGCCCCGCGAACGCCTGCACCAGATCGGCGTCGGCCTGCGTGAACATACCGCTTTGCATGGACGTATCGACGTAGACCACACCGACCAGACGATCACCGATCAGCATCGGCGTACACAGGATCGCCCGCAGGCCGCGCATGATGATGCTGTGTCCGGCCTTGTAGCGGTCGTCATATTGCGCGTTGTTGGTCAATAAAACCTGACGGGTGCGGACGACTTCGCGCACGATGGTTGTGCTGTAGTTGGTGCCGGGCAGGTCGTCGCCGTCTTCGCCTTTGATGATGAGCGTGTTTAGCTCGCCATCATCACCGGCGATCATGACAAAGCCGCGCTGGGCATTGGTCACTTGCATCACGGAATCCATGACGCTATTCAGCACGGCGTCATATTCGAGGCTGGAGTTCATCACGCGGGTGATGTCCCACAGCGTCCGCAGATATTCAGGGCTGAGTTTTTGCGTTGTATCGGCGGGGTCGCTCATCGGGCTGGCTCTCTTTCGTTATACAGACTGTTAGATTATAAGCGCGGGGCGGCCACATGACAAACGCGGGATGGGATTCGGCGGGCGGAATCGGGTGGCATACGAATGGCGCTATCGAAAGCGGGCGGCTTTGTTACAATTGGGGCAATTGGTAAAGCTATCAATGATCGAGGAGAAATGAATATGCAACCAGCGCTTGATTATGCCGCGCAGAACGCCGCCGCATTCCGTCAGCAATTATTCGACCTAATCCGCATTCCCAGCGTTAGCACATTGCCGGAGCGTGCCGGGGCGGTGCGCGAGGCGGCGCAATGGCTGGCCGACAACATGCGGCGGGCGGGGATCGAGAATGTGGCGGTCATGCCGACGGCGGGGCATCCGGTGGTTTATGGCGATTGGCTACACGCGCCGGACGCGCCCACCGTGTTGATATACGGCCATTATGATGTACAGCCCGCCGAGAAAGCCGACGGCTGGGACGGCGATCCCTTCCAGCCGGTGGAGCGCGACGGCAAAGTGTACGGGCGCGGCGCGACGGACGACAAAGGGCAGATGTTCGCCCATATCAAGGCGGTGGAATCCATCTTGCAGACAGTCGGCGCGTTGCCGGTCAACGTCAAGTTCGTGATTGAAGGCGAGGAGGAAATCGGATCGCCCAACCTGCCGCCGTTTCTGGCCGAACACAAGGACAAGCTGGGCGCGGATGTGTGCGTCATCTCCGACGGGAGCATCTTATCGGAAGCACAGCCGTCCATCGTGTACGCCCTGCGCGGGCTGACCGCGCTGGAAATTGAGGTACACGGCCCGGCTACCGATCTGCATAGCGGCATGTATGGCGGCGCGGTGCATAATCCGGTGCAAGCGCTGGCGGAGATCATCGCCGGATTGCACGACGCCGACGGCAGAGTGACCGTGCCCGGTTTTTATGATGATGTGCTGGCATTGAGCGCGGAAGAACGCGCCGAATTGAGCAAGACCGACATCAGCGAGGCGGATTGGATCGCGCAGAATGGCGCGCCCGCCGCGTGGGGTGAACCGGAATTCAGCATCCGCGAGCGCGTCGGGGCGCGTCCGACGCTGGAAGTCAACGGGATGGCGGGCGGCTTCTACGGCGCAGGCGTCAAGACGGTATTGCCCGCCCGTGCGCTGGCGAAGATCACCTGCCGTCTGGTAGCTGACCAGAACCCGCAGAAGATATTCGACCTCATCAAGCGCCACATCGAGCAGACCGCGCCGCCGACGGTGCGCGTCGAAGTGCGCGGCTTAAAGGGGAGCGGGCATCCGGCGCTGGTGGACATCAACGCGCCTTCGATGCGGGCGGCCATCACCGCCTACGAACGCGGATTCGGTGCGCCGCCGGTATTCATGCGCGAGGGCGGCAGTATTCCCATCGTCGCCGACTTCCAGCAGACGCTCGGCGTGCCGGTGGTGCTGATGGGCTTCGGCCTGAACACGGATTCGCCGCACGGCCCGAACGAGCATTTTCATCTGAGCATGTTCCGCAAGGGCATTGATACCGCCATCCACTTTTTAGACGCGATCAAGACGACTGAATAACGAGGATTCGACATGATGGATACTATTGATCTGAGGAGCGATACCGTCACATGGCCGACGGACGAGATGCGGCAAGCCATCGCCAGAGCGCCAGTAGGCGATGACATCTACGGCGAAGACCCCACCGTGAACCGTCTGCAAGCGGAAGCCGCCGAAATGCTGGGCAAAGAGGCCGCCCTGCTGGTTTCGTCGGGCAATCAGGGAAATTTGATCGCGGTGTTAACGCATTGTCCGCGTGGCACGGAGGTCATTCTGGGCGATAAGGCGCACATCTTCCGCTATGAGGCCGGCGGAATTTCGGCGTTTGGCGGCGTGCATCCGCACACCATCCCGCTAGAAGCGGACGGCACGATGCCGCTAGACGCGATCCGGCAGGCCATCCGCGAAGACGACGAACACTTCCCGCGCACGCGCTTGATCTGTCTGGAGAATACGCAGGGCACGATGGGCGGCATACCGTTGACCAAAGCGTATACGGATGACGTGGCGGCCATCGCCCGCGAGAACGGGCTGGCGTTGCACATCGACGGGGCGCGGATATTCAACGCGGCCACCGCACTCGGCATTTCGGCGGCGGATTTGATCGAGCAGGCGGACAGCATGACGTTCTGCCTGTCGAAGGGGCTGTGTGCGCCGGTGGGGTCGATACTGGTGGGCGATAAGGCGTTCATCAAAGAGGCACACCGCATCCGCAAGGCGCTAGGCGGCGGGATGCGACAGGCGGGCATCATCGCGGCGGCGGGGTTAATCAGCCTACGCAAGATGACCAAACGCCTGCACAAAGACCACGAACGCGCCCGCTTTATAGCGGATTCCCTGCGCGATGTGGACGACTTGCACATCAAGAGCGTGCATACTAATTTTGTATTCTTCGAGTTGTCGCCTTCTGCTAAACTGACTCCGGCGGAGTTGATACACGAGGCGGAAGCCCAGTATAACGTCAAGCTGAGTTTGTATCCGGGCTACACGCACACCTTCCGCATCGTGACGCACTACTGGATCACACAGAGTTGCGCCCAGATTGCGGCGGAGGTCATTCGGGAACTTTTGAGCTAAATCAAGCGACGGTGACATGAGCGATTACAGCAGGCCACATGACGACGACACGCAGGCCGACGACGAGAGCGCGGCGTTTGCGACAGAAGCGGAAGACGAAATCGAGACGGAGACGCCCATCCGCTATCGTGGCGCGACGGCTGACCCGCTTTTTGGCCTGCTGATTGCGGGGGCGGTGGCCGTCGGCTCGATGCCGTTGGCGGCCAATGACCCCGACTTGCGCTATAGCATCGCGTGGGGGTTGCTCATCACGTTCGGCGTGCTGGCGTGGTTGCTGGGTAACTTCCCGCGTATCGGGCAGGAAAAGCCGGAAAATCTGGCGTGGGGTGTGGCGCTCGGTCTGGTGCTGGGGATTCCGTTGCTGGCATTCGGTAGCGGCGTGCTGGGCGATCTGGCGGTGCGCGTATGGGTGACGTTCACGCCGGGAATCGTGCTGGCGTATCTGCTGTTCATCATGCCGATGGCGGAGACGCTGTTCTTTCGCGGTATCATGATGGAACTGCGCCCGTTCTGGGAAGCGGCGATCATGGCGACGGTGTGGAATCTGCTGATTTTCTTCCCGCACATCAACGCCGGGCCGCTTCCGTTGGTGGCGCTGGTGATCTTCGGTATGGCGAACACGCTGTATAGTTACGTGCGCCTGCGGAATGGGTTGGCGGCGGCGTGGTTGTGCCAGATCATCGTCAGCCTGATGATCTTATTCTTTCCGTATATTTGATGAAAGCGTTCAGGCGCTTTATAATCACTTTTCAGTTTTTAACGACTCAAGGAGTTACATTTCATGTCATTCGCAAAAATCAACGTGCCCCAGAACGGGGAGAGGATCACCGTAACCGACGGCAAGCTCAACGTGCCGGATAACCCCATCTTGATGTTCATCGAAGGCGACGGCATCGGCTACGACATCATGACCGCCAGCAAGCGCATCTGGGATGCGGCGGTGGAAAAAGCCTACAACGGCAACCGCAAGGTCGCATGGATGGAAATTTACGCCGGTGAGAAAGCGGCGGAAGTCTACGACGGCGATTATATGCCGGAAGAGACGTTCGAGGCTTTGCGGCAATATCTGGTCGGCATCAAAGGCCCGTTGACCACGCCAGTCGGCGGCGGCTTCCGTAGCTTGAACGTCACCTTGCGTCAGGTGCTGGATTTATATAGCTGTATCCGTCCGGTGCGCTGGTACAAAAACGTGCCTAGCCCGCTCAAAGACCCGCAAGACGTGGACGTGGTGATCTTCCGCGAAAACACGGAGGACATCTACGCCGGTATCGAGTTTGAAGCCGGTACGCCGGAGAACGAAAAGCTGGCGCGTTTCCTGCGCGAAGAGATGGGCGTGACGAGCTTCTTTGAAGGCGCGGGACTGGGCATTAAGCCGGTCAGTGAATTCGGCAGTAAGCGTCTGGTTCGCGCCGCCATCGAGTACGCCATCGAGCGCGGGCGCGAAAGCGTGACACTCGTCCACAAGGGCAACATCCAGAAGTTCACCGAAGGCGCGTTCCAGCGCTGGGGCTATGAACTGGCCGCCGAAGAATTCCCCGAGCAGACGATCTCATGGGATGATGTCGCCGCCAACCACGGCGGGAAAGTGCCGGAAGGCAAAATCCTGATTCAGGACACCATCGCCGACATCATGTTCCAGAAGATGCTGTTGCGCCCCGCCGAGCATGACGTGATCGCCACCACCAACCTGAACGGCGACTACCTCAGCGACGCGCTGGCGGCGGAAGTCGGCGGCGTCGGCATCGCGCCGGGCGCCAACATCGGCGACGAGATCGCGCTGTTCGAGGCGACGCACGGCACCGCGCCTAAATATACCAATCTGGACAAGGTGAATCCGGGGTCGTTGCTGTTCAGTGGCGTGATGATGCTGGAGCATCTGGGCTGGTTCGAGGCGGCGGAGATGATTACCGCCGCTTATGAGCGCACGCTGGAGCAGAAGATCGTCACATACGACTTCGCCCGCCAGATGGACGGCGCGACGGAAGTCGCCACCAGCGCCTTCGCCACCGCCATCATCGACAACATGCGTTAAAACAGCGCAAACACGGGGCGCAAATCACCGCGCCCCGTTCATCGTTTATCATCCACGCGCCGCTTTGATGACACCCCGCGCGATGACCAACCGCTGAATCTCGCTGGTGCCCTCGCCAATCGTCATCAGGCGCTGGTCGCGGTACATGCGTTCCACCGGATACTCGCGGCTGTAGCCGTAACTGCCGTGAATCTGCACCGCGTCAAAGCATACTTTCTCCGCGACTTCGCTGGCTTTCAACTTGGCGATGGCCGCCATGCGCGTATAGTCGCGTCCGCTATCTTTCAGCACGCTAGCCTTGTAGACCAGCGTCCGCGCCGCCTCTAGCTCCATCTCCGCATCGGCGATTTTCCATTGGATGGCCTGCTTGTTGGCGATTGGCTCGCCGAAGGCGTGGCGCTCCAGCGCGTATTTGACCATCTCTTCAAACGCGCCCTGCGCGATGCCGACGCTCAACGCGCCGATGCTGATGCGCCCGCTATCCAGCGTCTGCATCGTCTGGTAGAAGCCGCTCCCCTCATCGCCGAGTAGATTCTCTAGCGGCACGCGGGCGTTCTCGAATGTAATCATGTGCGTCGGCGATCCCTTGAGTCCCATCTTCTTTTCACGCGGATGCACCGTCACGCCCGCCGTATCCGGCTTGACCAGAATCATACTGAACCCGCGTGATCCGGCCTCTTTGTCGGTGCGGCATAGCACGGAGATCACCGGCGCGACGCTGGCGTTGGTAATCCACGCCTTTTGACCGTTAATCACCCATTCGTCACCGTCGCGTGTCGCGGTGGTGGTCGCGCCGTTCAGCAGGTCGCTTCCGGCGTGCGGCTCGGTCAGCGCCAGCGCCCCCAGCACGTCGCCGCCGATCAACTGCGGCAGATAGGCCAGCTTTTGCGCGTCCGATCCCCAGCGAACAATCGGCCCACAGCCCAGCCCGTTATGCGCGGAGATGCTGAGGCCGGTAGAACCGCACACCCGCCCGATTTCCTCTACCGCGATGGACGCGCTGAGCGTGTCCAGTTCCGCGCCGCCGTATTGCTCCGGCACCTGCAAGCTGAGCAAGCCGAGATCAGCCATTTTCTTGATCGCCGGCCAGTGCATATCACCGACTTCATCGACTTCGGCGGCGTGCGGTTTCAGTTCCGCCTCGCAGAAATCGCGCACCACGCGCTGAAACATCGTCTGCTCTTGATTCAACTCAAAATCCATTTTGCCCTCGTGTTATAATCTATTTTAAGTATCAGAAACGCTATGCAGATCATAGACCATGACGCGACTTGTGCAAAGACTCGGCCTAACCCGCTACGAAGCCGACGAGCATTACAAGCGGGCAATCGGCCTATACAGCGCGTCGTCGCCACAGATCGACGATGCCATCATCGAGATGACCTACGCCATCGAGTTATTGCCCAATAATTCGGAGTATCACGCGGCGCGGGGTTATTTCTATCTGGCGGATAGTATGCACCGCGAAGCGCAAGCCGACTTCGACGAAGCCTTGCGACTGTATCCGTATGAGATGCTGGCGCATTACGGGCGCGGCGTCATCGCCTACCGTGAACGCGCATGGGATTCAGCGCGGGAACATTTCACCGAAGCCTACCGCGCCGATCCCGAACGCGCGGAGACGCTGTATTATCTGGCGCTGGTGTATCATCGCCAGCAGGAAAACGCGCAGGCGGCGCAATTGATGGGACAGGCCGCCGCCGCCTTCGACAAGCGCGGCGACGCCAAAAATCGCCGTGCCGCCACGAGTTGGGTCAAGACGATGAACGATCTCGCCAAGAAACAGACCTGACGCGCCCCGCGAAAAACATCACACGCACGGGCAACGCTGGATCACCAGCAGATGCGACAGCGCCCACGTATCAAGCGGCGTGCCTTCCCACAGATACAACAACCGCCGACCAGCGCGAGCCGGTGCGCCCAACCGCGCCACGACATTATCATAGCCGCCATAGATGCGGCTGTGATGCACCACGCGCACCGGCAAATCATCCAGCAGACCGCGTAGCCCGCGCTTGGTATAGGCGCGGACGTGCGGCGCTAGTTTGTCGCGCCATGTATCCGGCAGATAGTTAATCAACGGCGTGTTGCCGAAACGGTATTCGCCTTTCCAGTAGTGGCCGTGCGTCTCGAACGGATACCAGCGATTCGGCAGGAAGATCACCGCCCGTCCGCACGGCTTGAGCACGCGCACGATCTCGCGCATGGCGGCTGAGTCGTCCGTGACGTGTTCCATCACTTCATGCGATAGCACGGTGTCGAAATAGTCCGACGGATACGGCAGATGTTCCGCCGCGCCGACCACCGCGCCCGGCGTCTCCGCCCGCGCTTCTTTGACGCGCTCCAGCTCGATGTCTACGCCTTCGACCTGTGCCGCGTACCGTCGCCGAATCTGCGCGGCGTACATCCCCACGCCGATTCCGTCCACCAGCACGCGGGCATTTCGCAGTGTCGCCCAGCGCTCGATCATCTGCAAGCGGCGCTCCTGTCCGGAACGCCAGACGTAACTCGGTTCACCGCGTAGCGCGGCCTTATCACTGGGACTCATGTTAGCCCTTTCTCACTTAATAGCAGAGGCGGGGTTCGCCTCATGTCGGGCGTAGCGTGCTACGCCCCTACTAATTATCGCATGATTTTTTATCCGTCATTGTGCCTTTGCACAAGGTCAACCGCGCAACTGCTATGATTCATTTATCGCGTATCGCCGCGGCAATCGCCGCGTCAATTGCCGCGCCGGATTTCGCCGGTCAGCTTGATGTCGGGGATTTCCATGATGTCGCGCCCGCGAATGATCGGCACGTTGATCTGTACTGTCGTCCCCTTGCCGGGAGCGCTCCGCATATTGAGCGTTGCGCCTAGCAAGTCGGCGCGTTCCTGCATGTTGACCATGCCGAAGCTACCGCGATTGTCGTAACTCTCGTTCACCGCTTCCATATCAAAGCCTTTGCCGTTGTCGGCAATCTGGATGATGAGCGATTGCTCCTGCCGGATGCCCTTCACCACGATCATCGGCGCTTCGGCATATTTGCGGGCGTTGTTGACCGCTTCTTCGATCAGATAGAACAGTGTACCCTGTCGCGGCTCGTCAAGGAAGTTCTCCACTTCTTCGGAGACGCGCACCGTCACCGCCTGCTGATAGTTGTCTTGCATCTTCTCCGCTAGCTGTTTGATCGCGCCGATCAACCCCTGACTTTCCAGCGCTAACGGGCGCAATTTGAACAGCACATGGCGGATTTCGGTCACGGCGCGGGTCGCCATGCCTTTGATTTCCTGCAATTCGCCCAGCACTTGATCCGGCTGGCGCTCCAATAGCTTGATCGCGTAATCCATCCGCATGGAGATTCCGGCCATCGTCTGCGTCGGTACGTCGTGCAGGTCGCGCACTAACGACTTGCGGGCGTCCTCTTCCATCTGCATGATGCGCGTCTTTTCGGAGCGTAGATTGCTCTGCAAGACCGCGTTCTGCAATGTGACGGTAGCCTGCACGCTGATCGCCTCTAAGATGTTGATGCTGTCCGGGTCGAAGGCGTCCGCCGTCGTCGTGCCATACAGCAACAGGCCGAAGTTATCGTAGTGGGCGCGTAGCGGCACGCACAGCACCGAACGCAACTGCCGGAAGCCGGGCAACCGCGCCAGCACCGCATCCTTGCCGATGCCGGGATAGATCATCGCTCGGCCTTCTTCCAGCGTCCGCGCCAGCAGACCGCCGCCCGCCGGTAACAGCTTACCCTCAAATTCCGGCTTCAGCCCGCGCACGGAGGCGATATACAGCCGGTTATCATCGCGGAACAGCAACACCATGCTGATAACGCGGTGGTCGGACGCTTCGCCGCGCACCATGAAATCGCCAATATCCAGCGCCGCATCCAGAATGCGGTCATATTCTAGCGTGGCCGTCACCGCGCTGGTCATGTCGGTTACGGCGCGGTTGCGCTCCTGCATCCGTTGTAACTGCGCTTCGCGCTCTCCGGCCAGCTTCTTGAGGCGCTCCTCCTGTTCACTGCCGAAGCGCCCTTCGATGTAAGTGTAGATCAGCGCGGCGATGCCGAAAATCAGCCCTAGAATCAACGGCAGGGCGTACTCGTCGGCCACCGTGCCTAAGTCAATGCTCTGGCTGAGGTCGCCGCCGCTACTCTCGTAGATCGCCAGCCCTACCGCGATGGTGAGCAAAATGGTCAGGTAGAACGCGCCGAGCGCTACCCCGATGCGCGGGGTCAACGTCAGCGCCAGAAACGCGATGATGGCGGCGGTGATGGTGGCATCGGCGCCGGTCACATAGATGAAACCACCGGCGATCACCCAATCGGCCAGCATGTAGGCATAGGGCGCGACGGGGCGCGTCGCTGTGATGTAAGCCAATCCGCCCGCAATGCCGACCAGCACGACGCCGAGCGCGGCGACGATGGCGACTGTCGCGTTATCTTCGGCCAACCCGCCCACGATGACGGCGGCGGCGACGCCCGCTATCCCCAGCAGGCGCAGGCCAATAAGTGTGAAATCCTGCCAGCGCATGACAGATATACTCCGTTCGTTTGTTATTTCCGGATTCTCTAATAAGAATTTACCACGCTTTTACGGTGCACAACGTAAAAGATCAAGCGATGCTCATGTTGATCGGCGCGGCTAGACTGGCCGACAACGGTCTTAAATGGCATAGACAGCATCCATTACAATGAACGCCTTTATGCGTTCATTTCGGGCTGTGCCAGCAAATCGCCCAATGACAAAGGAGACACCATGCGCGGGATTATCCTCACTATCCTGATGTTAACGATTGGGCGGGTGGCCGTCAATATGACGCGCCGCTTTCCGTACCCATTCGTGCCGAGCATCGCCCGCCAATTGAGTGTCAGCGTGCCGGTGGTGCAGTCGATCATCGCCTTGCAAGCGTCGGCGGGGCTGGCGAGTCCGGTCTTCGGCCCGCTATCGGAGCGTTACCGCCGTAAATACGTGATGATCTCGGTGTTGTGGGTGATGTCGGCGGCGGCGTTCTTCGCGGCGCTGGTGCCCGGCCTGTGGGTGTTCGCCGTCGTCATGTTGATCTTCGGGCTGGGCAAAGTGATCTACGATCCGGCCATGTACGCCTATATGGGCGATAGCGTCCCGTATCGGCGGCGCGGGATGGCGCTGGGCTTCGGTGAATTGAGCTGGGCGGGGTCGTTGTTGATCGCCGCGCCGGTGGCCGGCCTTCTGCTGTCGCGCTCCGACGTGGGCAACATCACCGCTATCATGCTCAACCATGCGGGCGGCGCGGCCTACATCGACCTGCTGACCCATGCCGCCGGTCTGCAAGCGGTCTTTCTGTTTCTCGGCGTTAGCTGTCTGATCGGCGGATTGCTGATATTGGCTTTCGTGCGGGGCTACCCGCCGAATCCGGCTTTCGCTTCTGCCGGTCTGTCGCCGCGCATGGTGTGGCGCGTGATGCGCTCTAATCCGGCGGCGCTGGCCGGTGTGCTGTACGCGCTTTTCGTGTCGTCCAGCAATGAGGTCTTGTTCATCAACTATGGCTTATTCATGGAGGAGCGCTTCGGGCTGACGCTGGCTCTGCTCGGCTCGCTGACGGTGATTATCTCCGCCGCCGAAGTGCTGGGCGAATTCTTCGTCATCGGCGTGGCCGACCGCATCGGCTTGCGCCGCACCACATTAGCCGGAATCGCGGTGGCGACTTTAACCTATCTGGTCATCCCGTTTTCGCCGACGCTGACCGTCGCGCTCGGCTTGCTGTTCGTGCTGTTTCTCGGCGTGGAGATCGCCATTGTGTCATCCATCCCGCTATTTACCGAAATCCTGCCGGATAACCGCGCCATCATGATGAGCAGTGTGGCGGGCGCGGCGGGAGTCGGGCGCGTGCTGGGGGCGATGGTGGGGGGAATCATCATCGCGCTGACCGGTTCATTCACCGTCGCCGGTATCACAGCGACGATCATCAGCGCGATGGCTTTTCTCGTATTATGGCGCTATGTGGACATCGACTAACGCGGCTTATTCGTCCGCCACGTCGTCCTCACCGACCAGAAATTGCGCCCAGTCCCCGTGCATCCCGCTTTCCGTCGCGCCGTAATACACGCGAATCCCGTTGTCCTTCTGCACCAGATCATAGCGCACGGTGTCGTTCTTCTTATACACGCGCCATAGGCCAACGTCGCCGCGCCACGTCACTTTATCGGCGCGGACGGGGTTCGTCTCCTTCTGCTTGATGGCGTATAGCCACAGACGGCGGGCGGAGTTTTGCGTCACGTTCTTGACGATGTTGCCGTTACGTAGATCGTGCATCACGTAGTAGCGCGTGGAGTCGCGTGTTTCCACTTTGACGATCTCCACACCGGCGCGGGGCGGCTTCGTCTTGTTATCGTCGATGACGGGCGCGACAGGCGCGACGGCTTCCGGCACGCTGATTCCGGCGTTGGACACAGCGACGGCGGCGGACGCGGTGACCGGTGATGTCGTCTGCACCAGATCAACGGCGGAAGGCAAGCCGGACGGTTGTTTCTCGAACGTCATGCCCTGCCGCACCAACTCGACGATTTCGTCGCGGATGGCTAGTGTCGTGTCGGCGTCGTCGCGCACATAGATGCGCGTGTTCTCAATCGCGTAGGGGCGTTCCCGACCAAACGGCACCTGCACGCGGATGATGGTCTTGCCGCGTGTGTCCAGCGTGTCGATCTCGACATCGAGCGTCGGCGAAATCAACGAGCCGATCTCCTCTTGAATGTCCTTGATCGCCTTCGCCGGACGCACCACACCCTCCGGGTTCTTGCCAGCTTGCGGGCTGATGCCGATGTAAATGGTGCCGCCGTTGGTGTTGGCGAAGGCACAGACATCAGCGACGATGTTGAGCATGTGGCCGTTTTTGCGCGTCATGGACGGATGGAATGATTGCACCACCGTCGCGCCTTCTTCCCGCGCCAGATCGACAAAATCCTTCGGCTTGTGGTCGGGGTTGTATGGCCGCGAACGCGACAGGTCGTTGCCTTGAAAAAGATCGAGCAACGCCTCAAAACTGCGTTCCGGCATCAATAGCTCGGTGGTGCGCTCGCCGACGCCCCAGCGAATCACGCGCCCGCGTTCGTCGTGGGCGGTGTGGATGGTGTGCGCGTCCGAACCTTGAATCACGCGCATCTTGCGCGGATATTCCGGCTTGGTGCCGTCGAAGAAGCGCTGAGTGCTACTGCGCCCGCGATGGCTCATGTCGGTAGCTTCTAGCGCGTGCAGGTGCGGGTCTTGCGTGTAGGCGATGCGCGTCTGCCCGCCGAAGTTGACGCCCTTCATGGCGACGCCGTGCGCCGCGTTGACGTGCGCCGCGATGCAGATGCCGCCAGCTTCGTTGATGGCGCGGTAGGCGGTCAGCACGTCGCTACTCGCGCCGACTTCGGAGTTGCCCTTAGCGATGACATCCATCGACAGGTTCAAGCTCAATAGCAGATGTTCGATCTCGCGCAGGGGCTTTTGCGGGGAGAATATGCCCAGCACATGAAAGCCAAATGTGGCGGTGAACTCGAAGGCGGGCAAGACCAGAATTTTATCCATCAGGCGGCGATATTCCGCCAATAATTGCAATTCTTCCGGCGTGGCGCGGCCTAGTTTTTCCAGATAGCTGAATTGTTCAATTTCGCGTTGCAGGTTCTCGTAGCCGTTGACCGTGTTATGGTCGGTAATGGCTAAAATATCGACGCCTTGCGCCTCTGCCTTGCGTAAAATGTCGATATAGCCAGCTTCTTTATCGACGTAATCGAATGATGCGGGGGTATGTACGTGTAAATCAACACGATACCACTGCATCTTTTTTTTGCTTCTCGATGCCATGATAACAGCTCTTTTTTCGTTTTATGACGCGCTGAACGATAGACGGCGCGGGGGCGTGTCGCCCGTTGTTTGTAAAATCATTTGCGCGGTCATTGATGTAGTTCATCGTCGGCGCGGTCATTTTCCAGTCATTCGCCGATGGCTTGCCGCAAAATCACCGGCAGGTCATTGGGTTCAAAGGGTTTGGCTAAAAAGTGATCCGCGCCAGAGGCTAGCGATTCGCTTTCTACGTTCATGCCCGACATAACGACGATTGGCAGGTCGGCGAAGCCTTCGCGCCGCAATTGCTCGATGATCTGTGTACCCTTCACATCGTCGGAGAGGTGATAGTCAATCAGCACCACATCCAATGACGGGTTGGCGCGTGCGGCTTGCATCGCACCTTCGGGGTCTTCGGCCAGAATCACGTCGAATCCTTCCAGCTCTAATAGCTGGCTCAGTAGTTTGATGGTTGTATGATCGTTGTCCACGATCATGACGGTTGTCATAGATTATCCTTTATCCTAATCGACTGTCGTTGTCGATAGTGTAGCTATTTATCGGGTGTGTGTCCACTAATCGTTATCAACGCGGGGTGAATTGTGCCTACGGCGGGCGTAGCACGCTACGCCCCTACGATTTATCTTCGTGTATCGCGCCCACGTTGCAGAACGCCTTATTTCTGCCCGATGGCCGCCGTGAATACATCATCGAGCGTATCGGCCAGCACGAAATTCATCGCATCGCGTATCTCGGCGGGGATGTCTTCCAGATCAGCCTCATTGCGGCGCGGCAAAATGAACGTATCCACGCCGAAGCGATGCGCCGCCAGCGCTTTCTCTTTGATGCCGCCTACCGGCAATACTTTGCCCTGCAAGGTGATCTCGCCGGTCATCGCTACGTTGTTACGGGTCGGCTTATCGGTCAGCAGACTGGCGAGCGCGACGGCAATCGTCACCCCTGCCGATGGGCCGTCTTTGGGCACCGCGCCGGAGGGCACATGCAGGTGAATGTCGTTGTTCTCGTAGAACGTCGGGTCGATCTTCAGCGTCTCGGCGTGCTTGCGAATGTAACTCAGCGCGAGCTTGGCGCTCTCCTGCATCACGTCGCCGAGTTGTCCGGTGTACTGGAAGCCCTTGCCGCCGGTCATGCGCGATGCCTCCACGAACAGCACATCACCGCCCACCGGAGTCCACGCGACGCCGGTCGCCACGCCGGGCTGGTCGGTGCGGTCTTCTAATTCGGTGCGGTAGCCGATGCGCGGCTTGCCGAGCAGATCACGCACGTTATCCTCGCTGACCGCCACGCTGTCAACTTCGCTGGATGCGATCTTGGTCACGACTTTACGCGCCGCCCGTCCGATTTCGCGCTCTAGCGTGCGGACGCCCGCCTCGCGGGTATAGTCGCGGATGATGCTCAAGATCGCGCCTTCGGTGAAGTTGATTTCCTCCGGACGCAGGCCGTTCTCGCGTATCTGGCGCGGCACCAGATATTGCCTGGCGATGGCGGCTTTCTCCTGCTCGGTGTAGCCACTCAAGCGGATGATCTCCATGCGGTCACGCAACGGCGGCGGGATGGTGTCCAGTTCGTTGGCGGTGGTGATGAACAGCACATCGCTGAGGTCGAAGGCGACATCTAAATAGTGATCGCGGAACTCGAAGTTCTGCTCCGGGTCCAGCACCTCCAGCAAGGCGGAGGCCGGATCACCGCGAAAATCGCGCCCCAGCTTGTCCACTTCGTCAAGCATGATTAACGGGTTGCGCGTGCCCACCCGCCGGAGCGTCTGGATGATGCGCCCGGGCAATGCGCCGATGTACGTGCGGCGGAAGCCGCGAATCTCGCTTTCGTCGCGCACGCCGCCCAGACTCATGCGGATGAACTTGCGCCCCATCGCCCGCGCAATCGACGCGCCTAGCGATGTCTTGCCGACGCCGGGCGGCCCGATGAAGCACAGGATCGCGCCTTCGCGCTCGCGCCGGATCATGTCGTGTGATGTGCCCTCCGCGAATTCTTCGGCGCGTTCCGCCCGCAACTTACGCACCGCCAAAAATTCGAGGATGCGGTCTTTGATGTCCTCCAACCCGTAATGGTCTTCTTCCAGCACGGCGCGGGCGTTCACGATGTCCAGCGCGTCCTCCGTGCGGATGTCCCAGGGCAGGTCGGTCAGCCAGTCTAAATAAGTGCGAATGACGCCATACTCGGCGGCCATCGGCGACAGTTTCGCCAGCCGGTCAACTTCGCGCCGCGCTTCTTTGTCGGCCTCTTCCGGCATGTTGGACTCGTCGATCTTGCGGCGGAACGTCTCGACCTCTTGCACGTCGTCGTCGCCTAGCTCGCGCTGGATGGCTTTCATCTGCTCGCGCAGATAATACTCGCGCTGGGTTTTTTCCATCTCCGACTGCGCTTCGGATTGTATCTTGCGCCCCAGTTCCAGCACTTCGATTTCTTTACTGAGCAATTCCGTCAGGCGTTGTAGCTTGACGGTGGTATTTTGCTCCTCTAGTAAATCCTGCGCCTGCTCTAGCTCGATGCGGACATAGGTACTGACCGCATACGCCAGTTGAAGCGGATCGTCGGTGTTGATGGCCGATGTGACTAGCTCGCTGGGGATGTTGGGCACTAGCTCGGCCAACTGCGTGAATTGCTCGACGATGTGGCGCACCATCGCCTCGACTTCTAGCGTCTCCTCTACATCCTCCGGATGCTCGGATACCCGCGCCGTGAGGTACGGCTCTTCGCCGATGAATTCATCAATGCGGATGCGTGAAATGCCCTGCACCAGCAGGCGCAACGTGCCATCCGGCGCACGGAACAGGCGGTGAATGGTCGCCAGCGTGCCGACGCGATACACGTCATCCGGGCCGGGCGTCTCCTGTTCGGGATCATACGCCGTCACCAGCCCGACCAGCCGTTCGCCCCCGGCGATGTCGTCCACCAGCTTGATACTGCGCGGTTGCCCGACGGTCAACGGGATGGCGGTCTGCGGATAAACGACCAGTCCGCGCAACGGCAAAATGGGCAATTCTTCCGGCAATGTAGCCGTGTCGTCGTCGCCGACCTCGTTCGCGTCCGGCGGCAGTCCCTCGTCTTCTATCGTCTCGAGTAGCTCATCGGCGTTTAACGCCTGCTCCTCGCGCTCTGTGTTGTTTGTCATCAATCGTCCTAGTATATACGCCGATTTCAAATTTACGCGACTATAGCTCGTATATGGCCGCGTGTCGCACGGCCACAGCGTTCCTAACTATAGCAAATGCTTGTAAAAACAATATTAGATATACGCTATCAATGGCTGAGATTCTAGCCTTGCGGATGGCGCGACGGATCGCGTCGGATTTTGAGCGTAGCACGCTACCCCCTACAGATTTCCGTTTTCCGTTGAATTGCGCCTTGCGCTATCGTGTGTCAGTTTTGTTAGGCGCAAAATGCCCGAATCGCGCTTATCATCTGTTATAATAATAGGGTAATGTGCCAGTTAAAAGGATTGACCTTGACCGACATAATCGAAACATTAAAGCGCGTAGAGCTATTTCACGGGATGGACGAACGCCAGCTTACAGCCGTCGCGCAGATCGTCGAGCCGTGCGTTTATGCCGCCGGAGATGTGATCTTCGAGCAAGGGCAAGACGGCGATGCGCTGTACGTCATCAATAGCGGACAGGTTGAGGTGCGCGTGCAAAATGACGATGTGACCGACTCCGCCGTTTATCTGGGCGACGGGCAGACCGTCGGCGAGATGGCGCTGATCGATCAGGCCGCCCGTTCCGCCACGATCATCGCGGTAGATGAGCCGACGACGTTGTATCGCTTGCCCGTCGCGGCGTTCACGCGCTTGTGCCAGATGCAGACCGACATCGGCTATGTGCTGATGCGCAATATCGCGCAGGACTTATCCTTCAAACTGCGTCATAGACACTCGGACATCAAGCGTAGTGGAGGGAGTGGCGTATGAGCATGATTTACAAAGTGAGCTATGTGGTGCTGGGCGGATCGTATCCGGGCGGCATTCGCAACGAGCAACACCTGCCGCGAGTCGGTAGTACCGTCAAGATCGGGCCGCGAGTCTTCCACATCACCGAAGTACACGAGATGATGGCGCCGCGTGATGGCTTCCAGTTCGTACAGGCCACCGTCGCGCCCGTCGATCAACTGGAACACGCCGACGAAGATTACTGGTAGCCGCTAGCTCCCTCAGAACGTGTATTCATCGAAGTCGTGGCACAGCGTCACCGGGCCGTCATAGGTGGCGCGGGCTTCATCGACAAGCGGTGTGGGATCGGTATTCCACACCTGATAATGGATCAGGTACAGCGATTTAGCGCCGACTTCTACCGCGAGCTGGGCGGCATGGGTGGCGGTACTGTGGCCGGGCGGATCACCGGCGGCTTCGTGGATCAGCAAATCCGCACCTTCCGCCAGATGCTTCAAGGAACCTGTCGGCTCGGTGTCACAACTGTAGGCCAGCACCTTTCCGGTCAATTTGTTTTCGATGCGTAAGCCGATTGTCGGTATGAAGTGCTTGACCGGCCATGACGTGATACGGAATTCTTCGTTTTCCAGTACCGGCGCGGCGAAGCGCTCGCTGATGCGATGAAACGCCGTCGGGAAAAAGTCGGGAAATTCCAGCCAGCCGTAACCGTGCATCATGTCCTCCACGCGGTTGATGCAATGGTGCAAGCCGTAGAAGCATAACGGGTTCTGCCGCCCCAACAGCCACATGTGCATTAACATATTAGGCACGCCGGCCACATGGTCGGGGTGAAAGTGCGTCAGGATGACATCGTGCAAATCTTCGTCGTCGATGCCCATATCTTTGATCTTGCCCAATGGGTTCGAGCCAGCATCCACCAGAATAGGGCGCGTGCGCTCCCCGATCAGTAAAAAATGTGTGTAGTCGTGTTGTGCGTCGTTAACCGCCGCCGCCGAGCCTAAAATTACGATTTTCGCCATGTTCGCTTCGCTATGTTGTGATCGCCAATAACCAAAGCCATAGTATCATGAGGGTATGCTAAACGGCAACCATCGCGCCCACTGACACGATGAACGATAAATAGCATATTTTTAGGAATGACTGATGACGACGATCACCTTACAGAATATCACGCGACGATTCACTGACGACAGCGGCCAGAGCGTTCAGGCGATTGATGACCTGTCCTTGCGCGTGCGCGAAGGCGAAGTGCTGGCCTTGATGGGGCCTTCCGGCTGTGGCAAGACCACGCTCCTCCGGCTGGTTGCCGGACTCGATCAACCGGATTCCGGCGAAATCCTGTACGATCAAACGCCGATGGCCGAAAGGCCGATGGAGGAGCGCGGAATCGGCATGGTGTTTCAGCACGGCGCATTGATGCCGCACTGGGAGTCAGAGCGCACCATCGGCTTTTTCTTGCGCCTACGCCAGCGCGAGCATGAAGTGCCGGAGCGCGTGCGCCGCATCTCGCAGATCACCGGAATCGGCATGGAAGCGCTGATGACCCGCCGCCCCAATCAGCTATCCGGCGGCGAACGGCAACGGGTAGCGGTGGCGCGAGCGCTGGCGCGTGACCTCAAATTACTGCTGTTCGACGAGCCATTCTCCAACCTTGACGCGCACCTACGCGGGCAGGCGCGGCTGGAATTGCGCCGCCTGCTGAACGAATTCCCGATCACCGCGCTATACGTCACGCACGATCAAGATGAAGCGGTCACGCTGGCGGATCGACTGGTCATCATGAATCACGGGCGCATCGAACAAGCGGGCAGTTATCGTCAGCTTTACGATAGTCCGGTGAATCTGTTCGTCGCTAAGTTCTTCGGCCATCCGGCGATGAATTTCTTCGAGGGCGAGGTGCGTGATGGCGCATGGCACGGCGAGAACTTCGGCGGCTATCCGTTCCGCCGCGATCTACCGGACGGCACGCCGGTAACGATGGGCGTGCGCCCGCAGTATTTTCATCTGTGCGATGGCGGCGTGGCCGGCGTGGTCGATTCCGTCGTGCCGTACTTATCGGAACGGCGCAATCTGGTGACGGTGTGGCTGGGCGGCGAGCGCTGGGCGATGGCGCTCCCGATGGGCGCCGACACGCCACGCGGCGCGACGGTGTATTGCTGTATCGAACGCGAATTCGCGCATTTCTTCGACGCGGAAACCGGCTTGCGAATCGGCTGAATCAGTCGAAGTCGATCAACCCGCGCAGGCGCTCGATGGTCGCTTCGCCGATGCCGCTAACCGCCAGCAGATCATCATAGGTGTTGAAGCGCCCGATGGAATCGCGGCGGGCGATGATGCGCTCCGCTAGCGCCGGGCCGATGCCGGGCAAAGCGGTCAGCGCCTCCGCGTCCGCCTGATTAATGAAGATGACTTGCGGCGCGGATGGCGTGGCGATGGTTGTTTGCGCCTGTTCGTCGCGTTCATGCACCGCGAATACATGCACCTGATCGCCGTCGCGCAACAGCGCGGCCATGTTCACGCGGTCAAGGTCGGCGTCATCCAGCAAGCCGCCCGCCGCGCTGATGGCGTCCGATACGCGGCTACCGGCAGATAACGTCAATGTGATCTGCGGATTATCTACCGCGCCGGTGATGTACACCGTGATCGGCGCGGGTGTAGCGCTGGGGGCGGGGGTGGCCGTCGGCGCGGGCGGGATTAGCGCGATCTCCACCGGAGTCGGGCGCGTGTTGAGGACGACGAACGCCCCGACGACGAGCGCGACGGCCAGCAAAATCAGCGCGATGGTTTGTGTGCGGTCTTCGCGCATGGGATGGCATAGCCTCCTTGTTGTTGAAACCGTAACGGATGGCCTGTATATTAAAGCGCAAGACGATTCAGAATGCAAAAGGCGACTATGACGACAACACCCTTGCCCATCATGACCACCACCAATTTAGATTGGCCGACGGACTGGGACGCCATCTTCGGCGCAAAGCGCCCGCTGATACTCGACATCGGCTTCGGCTACGGTCATTCGCTGGCCTATCTACAGGCCGCGCATCCTGACCACAACATCATCGGGCTGGAAGTCGATAACACCAGCTTACGCAAAGCCGAGAAGCGCATCCCCCGCGAACGCTGGGCGAATGTGCGCGTCGTCGGCGGGTTTGCGGAAACCGCGCTACAGCATCTCTTTCCGCCGGAGCGCTTGCAACAGATTCACGTCAATTTCCCCGACCCATGGTTCAAAGCGCGGCACGCCGGACGCCGCCTCATCAAACGCGCCACACTGGACGCCATCGCCAGCCGCTTAGTCGTCGGCGGCCTGCTGTATCTGGCGACCGACATCATCGAATACGCCGAAATGAGCCGCGATCTCCTACGCCAGACTCCGGCGCTGGTCAACGCGCTCCCGTCCGATTGGGCGGAGGAACGCCCGCAACCGTTCGCCACCAAGTACGAAGCCCGCGCCCGCAAAGAGGGCCGGCCGTGTCATTATTTCGTCTACCGTCGGGCGGATGTCTCTGCGCCGATTGTGCCCACTATCACGGAGTTACCCATGCCGCATATCGTATTCAAGACGCCGCTTGATTTAGACGCGATGATGCAGGCCGTCGCCACGCCCAATTATCACGACGACGGGCTGACCATCAAATTTTTAGACCGCTATCGCGGGGCGCGTGCCGTGCTTTTTGAGGTGTTCATCCACGAGCCGACACTCGATCAGCGCATCGCGTTTGTGCTGGTGGAAAAAGAGGACGAAAGCGGCGCTTTCACGCTGAAATTGAGTGCGCTCGGCCATCCGCGCCCGACGGCAGGCGTGCAGAACGCGGCGCGGATCATCGCCGACGGCCTGCTGGCGCTGTCTCCCGATGTATCGGTCATTCATGATAAGATTGGGTAGCGGCACGACGTATTACGCCGAACAGAATTGAAAGGAAAAGCGATGTTAAAAGCAAAGCCATCTAATGCACCCTCTACAACGCCGCAAAATGAAGCGGATGATTGGACATTAGACACTGACCAGATGATCTTCATGATGCAGAATCATAACGCTATCGACGCCGCCTACGAAAACGACGACATCGGTTATTTGAATCAAATGGCAAGTTCCGACCAGTATAAAGCGATTTTCGGTAGTATGAGCTTTGATGAGGCTTATGATCGTTACGAATGTATGATTTGACGCGACCAACAGGCCACAATTACACGGTCAGGCGGGCGCATAAGCCGCATTCTGTACCCGCGCGCGGCGGGTGGCGATCATCTATCTAGGACGCCAGTCACCTGACGCCTCAAGCGGCCTACCCGATGCGGTGCGGGCGACACCATCGCATCTGCTTGGCCTTGCTCCCGGTGGGGTTTGCCTAGCCGCCGATGTCACCACCGACGCTGGTGGTCTCTTACACCACCGTTTCACCCTCACGCCCGGACGTTGCCGGACGCAATCTGCTCTCTGTTGCACTTGCCGTCGGATCGCTCCGCCTAGCTGTTAGCTAGCACCGTGCCCTGTGGAGTGCGGACTTTCCTCACCGGCACATAACGCACCGGCGCGATCACCTTGCCCGCCTGACACTTTTATTATAGCGGTGGGTTGACCGTCGGTGAACAGTCGGTTGTCAGCCGTTCGGATGCCTTTTACAATGAACCGCGTTTCGTTGGCTGATGGTGTGAGTATATGACCACGACGACATATCGAGATAAACCGGCGTCGCCTAGACCTCCGGCGTTTCAACGCTTCGTGATCGGCTGGCGGCGTTTTTTCGCGCCCGGCGATTTCCTGTCGCTTTTTGTGCTGATCGTGCTGATGGCGCTGACGCCGTTATCGCTCTCGGCGGCGGCGTGGCCGCTGTCGATGTCGGTTGTCATCCCGACGACGATCTTCAGCGTAGTCTTTGGCCTGATCTTCTCGCGCAGTCGCTTCGATGAATTAACCGCGCTGATGTTGAGCAGTACATACGGGGCACTGTTAGTCCTGATGTTCACCGCATTCACCATCGAAGGCAACTTCGTGGAGAGCATCTACGCGGTATTCGAGCAGACCGTGATCTGGGTTGAAGCGGCGCTGACCGGCGGCATCGACCAGAACGACAACGTTTTCACCTTGCTGGTCGCCACGCTTTTCTGGTTTCTCGGCTATAACGCGGCGTGGCACACCTTCCGCATTGATCGCGTGTGGCGCGTGATTGTCCCGCCCGGCCTCATCCTGATGACCAACGTCATCTTTGATACCAGCGCCACCGACCTCAATATCTACATGGTGTTATTCCTGTTCCTGTCACTGTTGCTGATCGCGCGTTCGCATCTCGATGCGCGGGAATGGGACTGGTACAGTCGCGGCATCCGCCCGCCGCGTGATATGCGCCGCCAGTTCATGCAGGTTGGCGCGATACTGGCGTCTATCGTCCTGCTGGCCGGCTGGATGGTGCCCTCTAATGACGTGCAGGAGCGCCTCGACGAGTTCCAGCAGTTCTTACAGTCCGACCCGTTGCAGGAGATGGCCGAGCTGTGGAGCCGCCTATTCTCGCCGATTGACGCCGCCGGGCCGACCACCGCCGACTATTACGGCGGGGATACGCTCGACCTTAGCGGCGCGATCCGTCTGGGCGATCAAGATGTGTTCTGGGTGAGCGTACCCAACGATGGGCGGCGCTATTATTGGCGCTCGCGGGTGTTCGATACTTATGAGGGCGGGCGCTGGACTCCGGCGGCACAAATTCGCCTGACCAACAACAACGCCCCCACCGACATTCAGCTACAGCCGGACGCCGCCCGCGAGTTGGTCAGCCAGCGCGTGACCATCGCGCTGAACGCGACGCGCATCATCTACACCGCGCCGCAACCGTTCCAGATTGATCTGCCCACGCGCACCGATTTATCGTACACCGCGCCGGAGAATTCGCCCGCACGGGCGATGAACGTCTCCGTTATCCGCCCGACGCGAGTCATTCGCAGTGGCGAGAGCTACACCGCCACCAGCATGATGAGTGTGGCGACGGCGGATCAACTGCGTGCCGCCTCGCGTGATTATCCGGAGTGGGTCGTGCCGCTTTATACGTATGTCTCGCCGTCGGTGACACAACGCACGCGCACCCTCGCCCGCCAGATCGTCGCCGACGCTAACGCGACCAACCCCTACGATCAGGCGAAGGCTATCGAGCGCTATCTGCGCCAGAACATGACGTATAACGAGACGATCCCTTCGCCGCCACGCGATCAAGACCCGGTAGACTGGTTCGTGTTCGATATTCAGCAGGGGTATTGCAACTATTACGCCTCCGCGATGATCGTCATGTTGCGCGAGTTGGGCATCCCGTCGCGCATGGCGGCGGGCTTCGCGCAGGGCACATGGGACCCGGCACGTAACGCTTTCGTCGTCACCGAGCGCGACGCGCACACATGGGTTGAAGCGTATTTCCCGGGCTATGGCTGGATCGAATTCGAGCCGACATCGGCACAGAACGAAATCAACCGCGACGGCGATGACCGTCAGCCCATCGTGGAGGAGCAATCCCCGCCCGACCAGCCGACACCGACGCCCACCCTGACGCCGACACCGGAGCCATCCCCCACGCCGGAGCCGTCACCGACGCCGCCGGAAGATGATGAGAGCATCGCCCCGCCGCCCGTCGAAGAGCCGACGCCGACGCCGACGCCCTCCCCCACACCGACGCCGACGCCGGTCATCATCCCGACCCAGCCCGCGCCGACGCCGCCAGAGCCGAATAACCCGCTTGAGATGATCCTGCCCGCGCTGGGAATCTTCCTGTTGCTGTTGTTCGCGTTCGTGGTCATCGTGTTGACGTTGCTGTTCGTCTATTGGTGGTGGGAATGGCGCGGGATGCGCGGCCTGAGTCCGATCTCGCGGGCTTATGCCCGTCTGGAGCGATACGTGCCGTTGATCGGCATATCGCCACAGGCGCACGAGACCACCGAAGAGCGACGCGGGCGCATCGTGCGCGTTCTGCCACTGGCACAGCGTCCGGTCAATGCGATCACCCGCCTATACGCCACCGAGCGCTATGGCCGCCAGCAGACCGCCGACGCCACCAGCCAGCAACGCGACGAAGCGGCAGACATGGCATGGACGGACGCCCGCCGCAGTATCCTATCGCGCTGGGCGGATCGCTTCCGCTTCTGGCGGCGCGGCGATGACGGTTAATTTTTGGTGACAATCGCCTTTGCATGGTGTGATCTCTATTACTAGCGCCCGCCTCCCGACGCGGCTATACTTTAATGTACACAGTGTATTCGAATAGGGAGGTGGCTCATCATGTTAAATCATATTCTGGTACCTCTGGACGGTTCGGAGTTGGCGGAGCGGGCGTTGACCTATGCCCGCCAGATCGTCTCTAAAGACGGTCAAATTGACCTGCTGACGGTGATTGATGCGCCGGAATATCCGACCAGCGTCTACTATCCGGCAGGATTGCCCGCGTTCGACCTGACGCGCACCGAGTTACAGCGCGATGTGGTGCCACAAGCCGAAGAATACCTCAATCGGCTGGCCGAAACCCTGCGCTCGTATGGCTACAAAGTGACGGTAGAAGTCGCGGTCGGCGAAGCGGCCACCGCCATCGTCGAACACGCCAACGAACGCGAGACGGACGCCATCGTGATGTCTACGCATGGGCGCTCCGGCCTCAGTCGCTGGCTATTCGGTAGCGTGGCGAACAAGGTGCTGACCAGCGTCTGCATTCCGGTTTTCGTGATACCGGCCAAAAAATTTGACGGAAAAAAGACTAAGGATGCGGCTGAATAAAACAGGCCGCCCCGCCAAATAAAACAATTTTTGTGACGTTTATTACCGTCTGCGTATTTATGCGCGTGCATTGTCCCGCGCATGGTATTTGTGGCATAGTGTAGGGTGAATGACAGCCCCTACACATAAGGAGATGAAGAGCGATGCAACTCAAAGAAATTTTAGTCCGTGACTGGATGACAGCCGATATTGTCAGCGTGACGCCGGAGACGCCGATTGCACAGGCGCATCAGATCATGAAGAAGAATCATATCCGCCGCCTGCCAGTTGTCGAAGGCGATGTGCTGAAGGGGATCGTCACGATTGGCGATGTCCGCGAGGCCAGCCCTTCCGGTGCGACGACGCTGAGCATCTGGGAATTGAATTACCTGTGGTCGCAGTTGCTGGTTAAAGATGTGATGTCGCATAAAGTGCTGACCCTGCGCGAGGATGACCCGATGATTAAGGCGGCGGCGCTGATGCTGGAACACAAGATTAGCGGCCTGCCGATAGTTGATGAAAATAACGTGGTAATCGGCATCGTGACCGAATCCGACGTTTTCCGCATGATCGTCAAGCCACAGGTCGAAAACGCCGAAGTCTAGGCGATCACCTTATAGCAGTCTAAACGATGTTTGGCATATACGACGCGGTTGTGTATCATCATCAAGTTGATGATCGACTTTATCGTAGACGAAAGTTCGTATATGCCAGACGTTGTTATTCGCATCCGTGATGTTGTCAAGACGTTACCCTTAGGCAAGACCGCCGTTCACGCCTTGCGCGGCGTTAATCTCGACGTGAGCGCCGGGGAACTGGTGAGCATCGTCGGGCCGTCCGGCAGTGGCAAAAGTACCCTGCTCGGCATTCTCGGCGGGCTGGATAACCCCACGTCGGGCACTGTCGAGATCGACGGCATCGACGTTTCCCGCATGAGCGAAGATCAGCTAACCGAAATCCGCAACGAGAAGATCGGCTTCATCTTCCAATTCTTCAACCTCATCCCCACGCTGACCGCGCTGGAAAATGTCGCCTTGCCGATTCAATTCGCCCGCCGCACGACCTACTCGCCGATGCGCCGCGCTAAAGAACTGCTGGCGCTTCTCGGCCTGTCGGATCGCCTGCACCATCGCCCCTCTGAATTATCCGGCGGGCAACAACAGCGCGTCGCCATCGCCCGCGCTTTAGCCAACAACCCGCCGCTTCTGCTGGCCGACGAGCCGACGGGCAATCTGGACACCGAGTCCGGACAGCGCGTGCTGGACGCCCTGCACGACATCCGGCGCGAATCCGGCACGACAATCCTGCTGGTCACGCACGACATCGAACTCGCCCGCCGTGCTGACCGCACATTGACGCTAATTGATGGCGTCATCGTGCCGGAAGATTGATCCGCGATGAATCGGGCGCGATGTTCTGATGTGGCGTCATCGTGCCGCGAAATTCTATTTTGTGCTATCATTATCAGCATATTGAAAGCGCACGCAGGGCGATGGCGCGTGAATTTAGTCCGTTAAGGTGGCACGATGCAAGCAGATTATGTACTCGATTATGCGACGATTGAACCCGACAAGCCGCGCACCTTGAATCTAATGGCGCGTTTTTCGGCGGGCAAAGTATCCCGTTCCCCCGCCCGCAGGCCGCTAAACCTCAGTCTGGTAATTGACCGTAGCGGCTCGATGGCGGGGCAGAAGCTCGATTACACGCGGCAGGCGGCGCAGTTTCTGGTGCAGAACCTGACATCGCAGGATATTCTGTCCATTGTGCTATACAACGACAAAGTGGAGACACTGCTATCGCCGGAACACGTCCAGCGCAAAGACGCGATTAATCAGCGTATCGCCAGCATCAGCGCGGGCGGCACCACCAATCTTAGCGGCGGCTGGCTGGAAGGTTGCCAGCTTGTCAGCCAGAACTATGACGAATCCCGCCTGAATCGCGTCATCTTGATGAGCGATGGGCTGACCAATCGCGGCGTCACCGCGACGGAAGAACTGGTATCTCTCGCCCAGCAAAAGCACGAAGGCGGCGTCAGCACCACCACGATGGGGCTAGGCGGCGACTTCAACGAAGATTTGATGATGGCGCTGGCGAGCGCGGGCGGTGGCGCGTTCTATTTCATCGAAAGCCCGGAAGTGACGCCCGCCATCTTTCAAGAAGAATTGCGCGGCCTGCTGAACGTCGTCGGGCAGAACCTCAGCGTGCGCTTCGAGCCGGAAACCGGCGTCAGCATCAAGCAACAATTGAACGCTTACCCGGCACAGGCGAACGACGGCCAGACCGTGTTCCGGCTGGGCGACATCTTCGCCGATGAAGTCAAGGCGCTGGTACTGGAGATTGACCTGCCCGCGTACCGTCCGACGGGCGACGAATCGCAGAAGATCGCCACGTTACGCTTCGAGTACGACGAATTAGACGGCGGCCACACCGAACGGCGCGTCGTTGATGTCGCGGTGTATGTCACCGTCGAGAGTGGCGCGGCCATCGTGCCGCACGCGGACGTTAACCAGAGCGTGCTATTGTTGAGCGCGGCGCGTGCCCGCCGCGAAGCGATCATCGCCGCCGACAAAGGGCACTATGAAGCCGCCGCCGCCCTGCTACGCGAAGCCGCCGAGCGACTGGCCTCCTCCACCGTTGACCCGCGCCTGCTGGAAGAACGCAACGCGCTGATCTTGCAGGCGGACGAATTCGCCCGCAATCGCTATGACGATTACAGCCGCAAGATGATGTCCACGCAGTCGCTTTACACCATGACTAACCGCCACGATAACACCGTCGAATTACGCAACCGCAACGCCCAGCGCCAGAAGAACATGCTACCGCAACCGCAAATCAACGTTGAGAAGCGCGAAGGCGTCGCCCCGACGCATATCACATGGCGCGACCAGACGCACGAACTCATCGCGGATGTGACGCGCATCGGGCGCTCGTCGGAAAATGAGATTGTGCTGGCGGTACGGGGGATTTCGCGCTTTCATTGCCGCGTCAAGCGCGAAGGCGATCAGGTCATGATCGAAGATTTAGGCAGTACCAACGGCACGATGCTCGGCGGCGCACTAATCGAAGCACCGAAGCCGGTCAGCATCGGCGATGTGATCTATCTGTGCGACGAAAAGCTGGTCTTTCATGACGCGCCGGGCAACACCGTCAATTACACCATCGAATGACGGCACAAAATCGCGGGGCGTAGGATGTACGCCCCGCGATGATCTGTGCTACTTGCCCAGACGCTTATTCAATTCGGCGGTCAATGCCGGAACGATCTTGTACAGATCGCCAACCAGACCGTAACGCGCCACGTTGAAGATCGGCGCTTCCGCGTCTTTGTTGATGGCGACGATCAACTTGCTGGTACGCATACCGGCCAGATGCTGAATCGCGCCGGAGATGGCGACAGCCACGTACAGATCAGGCGCTACCGTCTTGCCGGTCTGCCCGACCTGATGCGCGTAGGGGATGAAACCGGCATCCACCGCCGCACGGCTCGCGCCCATCGCCCCATCGAGAGCGTCGGCTAGCGGCTGTAATGTGTTGGCGAAGCCGTCTTGCGCCTTCCAGATCGTCGCATCTTCCGCGTCGCCGGGCGCGTCTTTCGGATTGTTCGCCATGCCGCGCCCGCCGGAGACGATGATCGCCGCGTCGGTCAGGTTGACCGTGCCTTTCGCCGCCTCAAACGATTCGACTTTGCTCACGATGTCGCCTTCGGCCAGCGCTGGCTCGACGGCGGTCACGTCAATCGCGGCGGACTCGTCCATGTCATTCGGCTTGAACGCCCGCGCCCGCAACGTGATGAACACCGTGCCATCGTCGGCGCTGGCGCTGGCATCGCTGACCAGCTTACCGGCGTATACCGGACGCACCGCTTTGACCGTCGCGCCGTCTAAAGTCAATTCGGTGGCTTCGCTAATCATGCCGCTGTCGGTATCGGCGGCGCTGGCCGATAGTAGCTCGCGGGCGCGGCTGGTGCCCACCGCGACGACTGCCTTCGGGCTGTGTTCATTGACCAGCGCGGTCAGCAGTGCGGCGTATGGCTCTAGCCGGAATTCCTTCAGCGTATCATCGGCGCAGACCAGCGCCGACGCCGCGCCGTACTGTCCGGCGGTCTTGGCGACGGCTTCCGCGTTTTCGCCGAATACCAGCGCGGTTAACGGCACGCTCCACGCATCAGCCAGCATCTTGCCCGCGCCCAGCGCTTCCCAGCTCGTCGGGCTGGGTGAACCTTCAAACGTCTCGATCAGTACGAACACGCTCATAGTACCTTCTCCTCCAGCAGTTTATCGACCAGAATCCGCGCTTGCTCTTCCGGCTCACCTTCGATCATCTCGGTCTTGACCTCGCGGGCGGGCAGGTTGTTGAAGGCCAGCGTTTGCGTCTTCGCGGTGGGCGCTGAGATGCCGAGATCGGCCAGCGACCACACCGGAATCTGCGCTTTGCTGGCTTTGCGGATGCCGATGAAGGATGGATAACGCGGTTCGTTGATTTCCTTCATCACGGTGATGACGGCGGGTAGCTGGCTGGTGACAACCTGCTTGCCTTGCTCGTACATCTTCTCAACTTTGATCGTACCGGCTTCATAATCGACTTCGATGATCTGCGAGACATAGCTGAGCATCGTCCAGCCCAACTTACGCGCCGTCATATAGGCGTGCTGATCGGTGCCTACGTCGATGCTCTCCTTGCCGAAGATCACCAGCTTGGCGTCGTCCACCTTCTTGACGGCGGCAGAAGCGGCTGTCGCGTAGGCTAGCGCGTCGCTCGCGTCCAGCGCGTCATCTTCAACGCGGATAGCCTGATCGAGTCCCATCGCCAGCGAATGCTTCAGCGCGTCGTTGTGCATCTCGCCGCCAATAGCGATGACGGACGCTTTGCCGCCGCCGTTCTTGGCCTGCACGATGCCCTCTTCCAGCGCGTACTCGTCCCACGGGTTGACGACTGTCGCCGCATCACCCCATGTCACGTTGCCGCTACCGTCTACTTCCACTTTCGCGGCGGTATCCGGCGTACTTCTCGTAAAAACGATAATTGACAAGGTAAAATCCTCCCTGTTATCAAAATCTATTTGTCCCCGATATTGTACCTTTAATTGAATCGAGATTCAATTAAAAGATAATGGGTAGGCATGATTGGAGTTTTCGGTGTTGGGGAATGTTGGGCGTAGCACGCTACGCCCCTACAGATTTTCGGTTAGATGGCCGTTGGGCCGGTGAAACGCGATAGATCAGCGTCCGGCGTCCATTGTGTGCCGTCGGGGAGAGTGGTGGCGCTGTCGAACTTCGCGCTGGTCAGGTTCGCGCCGGATAGATCGGCGTCCAGCAGGCGGACGCCTTTCAGGTTCGCGCCCCAGAAGTTGGTGCGGTGCAATCGCCCGCCGGATAAATCCGCGCCGCGCAAGACCGCCTCCGCGAAGTACGCGCCGGATAAATCCGCGCCGACGAACAGCGCATTGTTGATGTGCGCCTCACGAAAGTTCACGCCGGTACATTGCGCCGCGCTGAAATCCGCCCGCCGCAGGTTGCAACAGCCCAGATACGCGCCGTCCAGTTTCGCCCCGCCGAAGTTGACGCCTTCAAAATCCGACATGGCGATCAGCGCTCCGCGAATGTCCACGCCGCGCAAGTCGGCATGTTTCATCGTGCCATTTTGTAAGCATTCGCGCTCTTTGAGGGTTTCCAGCACGCGGAGCGCTTCGCCGTGTCGTCGCGCCGGTAATTGCGCGATCAACTGCTCATTGCTCAACAGGATAGTGCGGGCTTTGTTCCATCCGGCGCGGATTTTTTGGATCATAACGTTAAAGACTCCCTATCGCATACTATACGGCTACTCGTCCATGAAATCGTAGATCAAGCGGGCGAAACGTTCGGCGGTACGCGGCAGAATGTGGATGCCGTCAAATGAATAAGTGTAGCCGCCGCGCTCGCGTTCGCCTTCGTAATCGTCCCAGCCGTTAGCGGTGCGCTGGCCGATGGTATTGATCGTCTTGATGGTGATTGGCGGGCGTTCTGGCACATCGTCCGGCGTGAAATGCGCCATCAGATCGAGCGCGGGCACGTTGAAGCTGGCCGCGACTTCGCGGGCGATGTCGTTATAGCGCTTCATCGCGGAGACGGTCTGCGGGTTGTACTCCATCGGCGGCAATCCCACCCACACGCGCACAAAGGCGAGTTGTAATGTTTGCAGGATGTCACGATAAGCCGTCGTGAACATCTCCGGCGTCACCACCCCGTCGGGGATGTCTTGCGCCTGACGATAATATGGGCGCGTGTCCGGCTGGCTGTAGGAGATGGCATCATTGCCGCCACCCATCACAAAAACCGCGTCCGGCTCATGGGCGATGATGTCATCCAGCCGCGCCAGCATATCCGGCGCGGTACTACCGCCGATTCCGGCGTTGATGATCTGGTCGTCGGGCATCATCGCGGCTAGCTCCGCGACGAAATCGCCGCCATATACGCCCGCCGTCAGGCTATCGCCCAGAAAGATAATTTTCATGCGTGGTCGTCTCCGTTCGTGCCGTGAATAGTCCTGCGTAGGGAGGTAATTTTCGGGCGCGGTGCGTTGCGCCCCGACATCGTTTTTCGGGATGATGATCTGTCGTGGCGTAGCGTGCCACGCCCCGACTATTTTATCTTATTTTTCAATCATAGTATCGCTGTGCTACAATGTCAACGTATCACGAAGCCGTTCGCCGTCGGTTAAAAGCCGGTTGTGATCGGCCAGCAGATACTCATTTTAATTTGAGGCGAGAGGAGGGGGCGCTTCGGTAATCTGCGCCTGAAATTGCGATGGTAATAACTCGAACAATGCGAATGCGGGCGGCGCATAGCGATGTCATCATCCGTGATCGTCCGGCGCTTAACGGCGTGGACGGCGGCACGATTTATGAGGGCAGTCTGGTGATCGTCTTTCCGTCCACGCGTACAGAGGCCGATGGCTATGTGTGGGTGCGACACCTGCGCGGCTGGTCGCCGGAACGCCGCATCGACGGCACACAGACGTTTTTAATCAGGGTAGGTCTGGCCGCTTTCTTTGACCGTGAAGCCCGCACCGGCACACCGAAGCGCGGCCAGCTTGAATCTACCGACACCAAGCCAGAACCCGAACCTGAACCCCAACCCGAGCCTGAACCAGAACCTGAACCTGAACCCGAGCCTGAACCAGAACCCGAGCCTGAGCCGGAAGTTGAAGTCACGGAAACGCCCGCGCAATCGTTCCGCGCGATGATGCGCGTCCGCGTGCGGATTGGTCCCGGCCTGAATTATCCAGACGTTCAGCCGGATAGCACCGTCGGCCTTGAGCATGTCATCACCGCCGACCCATCCAGCCGCGTTGAGGCCGATGGTTTCGTGTGGATACGGCACGGGCGCGGGTGGTCGGCGGAGCGTTCGATCAATGGCGACATCGTGTTTCTACAACCCATCAACCAGCCGCCGCCGCCGGTGGATGCTGGCCTGCCGACGCGAACCGACCTACCCGGCTACAAGGCGCTGATCCAGCGATTGCCGGTCAACATCGAACAGACGGCGATGTTTCAGTATTTCGGCAACAACGTATTCGCCTATACTGACGGCAGAAACTTCAACTATGACGGCTATTCGCAGGGCTTGCACGGCGGGCTGGACTTCTTGAATCAAGCGCCCGGCATTCCGGTCTATGCCGGTGTGGAGGCGACGTTCATCGACGTGCGCCGCGTCTCACCGAATCTGTCGGTGTGGTTGAAAGCCGGTGACTACACGCTGATCTACCAGCACATCACCAACCCGCGCCGCTTCAATCCGGGACAGCGCATCACGCCCGATACCATCATCGCCGAGATCGAGCCGTTGCCGTGGTATCACCTGCACTTTGAAATCCGCTACCGTGAATTCACCATCGTTAACCCGCTTCTGCTGATGCCGGATCGCTTGCTGAACGCCATCGTCAACAAGTTCAATCCGGCGACTCCGGCGCGACAGGGGAGCGTCTCGCAACTGCGCTATTTCTACCATAGCGACCAGTGGAAACAATGGACGAAGCCGCTAGACCAGCCGATGATTCAACTGGGCGGCCCGTTGATCGGCCCGCGTGCCTGAAGCATCTGACCGCAAAACCACAGCCCCCGCCAGTGACACCGACGGGGGCTTTTTGATCTATGCCATGCTCACATCTTCGCGGATGCGTTAGTCGCCTGCGACTGGCTCCGGCTCGGATTGCCAGAATTCGGCATCGTAGGCGGGCATCTCACAGCGAATCGACCTGTCATCGCGGAAGCCGAACGCATAGTCGGCCTGCATCAACTGGTGAATCTCGCTGGTGCCTTCGTAGATCACCGCGCCCTTGCTGTTACGCAGATAGCGCTCTACCGGATACTCGTCGCTGAAGCCATACGCGCCGAATATCTGCACCGCTTCCAGCGCCGCCTTCACGCTATGGTCGGTGGCGTACCACTTCGCCATGCTGGTTTCGCGGGTGTTACGCACGCCCTGATTTTTCAAATAGCCGACTTTGGTACACAGCAAGAACGCCGCATCATACCATTGTTGCATGTAGGCGATCTTCTGCTTGATGAGCTGATGTTGCGCTATCGGCGTGCCGAACGTCTCGCGCTCCATCGCGTACTGGATGCTATCTTCCAGACAGGCGCGGATGAGGCCAGTCGCACCACTGGCGACGGTGTAGCGGCCATTATCCAGACACGACATCGCAATCTTGAAGCCTTCACCCTCTTCGCCCAGCCGATTCTCGACGGGCACTTCCACGTCTTCCATCTTGATCCAGCCGGTTGAACCCGCCCGCACGCCCAGCTTGCCGTGAATATCGCCGGAGGTGACTCCGGCCATGTCGCTGGTCACGATGAACGCGCTCATGCCCTTGTGCGCCGGTTGCGCGTCGGGGTCGTGCTTGGCGACCACCACAAAATGATGCGCCTTCGTCGCCAGACTAATCCACATCTTTTCGCCGTTGAGGATGTAGCGATCACCAACACGGCGGGCGGTGCTATTCATCGCCGCCACATCGCTCCCCGCGCCCGGCTCGGTCAGGCAGAATCCGGCGTATTTCTCGCCCGTCGCCTGTGGCGTCAGGAATTTCTGCTTCTGTTCTTCCGTGCCCCACTGCAACAACGCCTGACTGTTCAGGCCGTGATGCACGCTCATCACCACGCGCAGAGTCGTGTCGGCGCGTTCCAGTTCTTCGCATACCAGCCCCAGCGTGATGTAGTCGAATCCCTGCCCGCCGTAGCGCACCGGAATGCTGATGCCGAGAATCCCTAGCTCCGCCATGCGCGGCAGAAACGCCGGATTCATCTCCTGTTTGCGATCCCATTCACCGATGACGGGGATCACTTCTTTGGCGGCGAAATCGCGCACCATTTTTTGAGCTTGCTTTTGTTCGTCTGTCAAATCGAAGTTCATTAAGATTTGCCTTTTGCAAAAATGCGCTATGCTGTTTAATTTCTCGTTGATGCGCGATATGATCCGCACACGTAGCGCGGACGGCGTGCCGTCAACGTGATTCTATTATAGCAGATGAGGCGAAGATGAACCGTGATTCCTGATACATTGGTGACCACTTATTTAGAGATGCGCCGACGCTCCGATTTTCAACCGGCGTGGGTGGATGTGCCCGACGCGCAAATCATCCGGTTGGGGCGCGTGGATGTGGCTTTTTACCGTTTTTTGTATAGCGAAGTCGGGGCGGCGTGGCGCTGGCGTGACCGCGCCGCGCTGGATGACACAGCATTGAACGCGGCGCTCGCTCCGGCGCGGGTGGATGTGCTGTACGTGGCCGGATGTCCGGCGGGTTATGCGGAGTTGGCCGTGTCTGACGCGGCGGCGGGCGATGTCGAGCTGGCGTACTTCGGCCTGCGCGGGGATTTCATCGGGCGCGGGCTGGGCAAGCATCTGTTGAGCCACGCGATACAATCCGCATGGGACGACGAAACGACGCGCCGCCTGTGGCTACACACCTGCAATCTGGATAGCCCGCACGCGATTGATAACTACATCAAGCGCGGCTTTGGCATCTACCAGCGCACCGAAGAGCCGATGCCCGCGCATTATCGCTAAGGCGGATTTAGACCGGCGCTTCTTCCAGCGAGAATAGCGCCGGGGGTAGCTCCGGATTGATCCGCGCCTGTACCGGCGTCAATTCGATGGTCGGTTCTTCGTCCCACAGCATCGTTAATTTCTCCGGCACGAGCAAGTCATCAACCGGCTTTTGCTCCGGCGATGTCCGCACGATGAAGTCTTGCGTCCGGCCACTATCGGGGTTCAGGCAATGCACGCGCACATGGTCAATCGTATCATCGGGGCGCAGATAGATGTCGGCGAAGTCGCCGAGCTGGGTATTGGTCGCCCGCAGGCCGTTGTCGGCGACTTGCTCCAGCCGCACGAATAGATCGCTCAACGGCGTGAGCATGACCGACGCCACCGCCCATAAACGTTGACGGATAGCGCTCGCCGCCGCCGGATCGTCGATGGTGTTCGGCGCTTTGCCGCCGCGCAGACTGCGATATGTCGTGCCGTCGTAGGCTTCGATGCCGCGTTGTACGGGCAACTTCAACGGCTTGGCGATGAAATCCCAGCGCATCGCGGTTGGAAAGCTGAAATAGGCGACCACATCCACCGGCACCCACGCCATCACCGGACCAACTTTGAAGCGGCTACGGCCTTTGAAGTCGATTTGTAGGCGGTCTAGTGCGGGCGGGCGCGGGCCATAACGGGCTTCGATGGCGCGACGTAGCATGTCTTTAGCGGCGGCGTCGCCCTGAGCGAGTAGCAGAACCGGCATGATTTTTTACCTCAATGAAGTGATCGTCATTCCAATTCTAACACGCGAATCTGAAAAATTTCCGAATTTTTTGATATGTTTGTTTGAGAGCAGTTACAAACGGGATGCGACGGCGAATAAAAGTCACGCGATGATTTTGTAGGGGCGTAGCGTGCTACGCCCAACACGGCAAAATTCTTCAGTACGTCGGCAACGTCGGGTCGATCTGTTCCGCCCATGCCAGTATGCCGCCTTCCAGATTTTTCAGCTTGTCGGCGTCGTATCCAGCCTGCACCAGCAGATCAATCACATCGGCGCTACGCTTGCCGGAACGACAATGCACCACGATCTCACGATCACGCGGGATGTCTTTCAGCACCGTCTCCGCTTCCAGCTTGCGCCCGGCGATGACCGCGTTTTTGGCGGTCTGGATGTCGCCCTTCGGGATGCGGAGCGTGCCCTCAATGGCGGCAATCGCCCATTCATGCGGCTCGCGCACATCCAGCACCAGCAGATCGTCGCCGCCGGTCAAGCGCTGGTTCAACGTCCGCACGTCGATGACGCCCATGCCGTTGTGCTCCGCCGCTTCCACGCCGGAAAAATCGCTGTGGTCGTGCGCTGGTACGCCGCAGAACTGCTCATAGTCGATCAATTCGATCTGCTCGGCGGGGATACTGCACACCGGACAGTTCGGGTCTTTGCGGACTTTGATCGTCGTGAAGCTCATCTCTAGCGCGTCGTACAGTATCATGCGCCCGATCATCGGGTCGCCGATGCCGAGCAACAGCTTGATCGCTTCCGTCGCCTGTAGCGTGCCGATGGTGCCCGGCAAAATACCGAGTACGCCGCCCTCCGCGCAACTGGGCACTAATCCGGGCGGCGGTGGTTCGGGGAACATGCAACGATAGCATGGGCCTTCTTCAGCATAGAACACGCTGAGCTGGCCTTCAAAGCGGAAGATACTGCCATATACGTTCGGCTTGCCCAGCTTGGCGCAGGCGTCGTTGACCAGATAGCGCGTCGGGAAGTTGTCCGTGCCGTCGATCACGATGTCGTATGGCGCGATGATCGCCAGCGCGTTATCCGACGTTAGCGGGACGTTGTGCTTGTCGATCTCGATGAACGGGTTAATATCCTTGATGCGGCGCTCGGCGCTATCCAGCTTGGAGACGCCCAGCGTACTCTGCCCGTGTATGATCTGCCGTTGCAGGTTCGACTCGTCCACTATGTCATAATCGACCAACCCCATCCGCCCGATTCCCGCCGCCGCCAGATACAGCGCGGTAGGGCTACCCAGCCCGCCGGTGCCGATCAATAGCACGCTGGACGCTTTCAGCTTGCGCTGGCCTTCGATGCCGACTTCCGGCATGATGAGGTGGCGGCTATAACGGCTGACTTCCGCGTGGGAGAGTTCGGCCTCGCGTGTCATCAATGGTCGCATCATGCCTCCCTTGTGTGGATGCCACCCGCGATACTGGGGATAATCCGCAGGCTGACCGAGCGATCAATCGTCGTGTCCAGCCCATCCAGCCCGCGCACGTCCTCGTCACCCATGTAGATGTTGATGAAATTCCGCAATTTGCCCTCATTGAACAGATGCGGCTCTAATTCGGGATATTGTGCCACCAGATCATCCAGCGCCGCGCCGATGGTGTCGCCGGATACTTCCACTTTGATATTGCCGCCGGTATAGCCGCGAAGCGGGGTGGGAATTTTGATGCTCGTCATTGTCTCTACTCCTCAGTTATTCACTATACAACCGTGATTCGTCTATTTTGATGATACTCATGATAAAAACCTTACGCGCCGACTCGCTGGCGACGTTCCCACATCTTATCCAGATAGCGGCTGATGATCGCCGCCATCTTATCGACCTCCACCAGAAAGGAGTCGTGGCCGAAGGTGGCGTCTACGCGATGATATTCGACCTCTTTTTTCAGCCGTCGCAACGGCTCGACAAGCTGGCGCGATTGCTTATCGGTATACAGCCAATCGCTAGAAAAGCTGATGACCAGAAAATTCGCCAGCACACCGCGCAGGGCGTCGTAGATCGTGCCGTAACCTTGCGCCACGTCGTAATAGTCCAGCGCCTTGGTGATGTACAGATAGCTGTTGGCATCGAAGCGCTCGGTGAATTTGAAGCCCTGATATTGCAGGTAGCTTTCGACGGCGAATTCGGTGTCGAACGTGTATTTCACCTCGGTGTGGTCTTGCAGGTTGCGCCCGAATTTCTCTTCTAGCGAGTGTTCGCTCATGTAGGTGATGTGGCCGATCATGCGGGCGACAGCTAGGCCGGCGTCCGGCTTGACCGCCTGCCCGTAATAATCGCCGTTGCGCCAGTGTGGGTCGGCATAGATCGCCTGCCGCCCGATCTCGTTAAACGCGATGTTCTGCGTTGATGAGCGCGGCGTGCTGGCGATGAATAGCACATTGGCGACGCGCTCCGGCAAATCTACCGCCCACTGTAGCGCCTGCATCCCGCCCATACTGCCGCCCGCCACCGCGAACCAGCGTTCGATGCCCAGATAATCCGCCAGTCGCGCCTGTGCCGCCACCATGTCGGCAATCGTCACCAACGGGAAGCGCAAACCGTACGGCTTGCCATCCGGCGCGATGCTAGCCGGGCCGGTACTGCCCCGACATCCGCCCAGCACGTTAGAACACACCACGAAGTAGCGCTCGGTATCAAACATCTTGCCGGGACCGACGGCTTCATCCCACCAGCCCGGCTTCTCGGCGGGGTCGTCGGTGTAATATCCGGCGACGTGCGAATCGCCCGACAGCGCATGACAGATCAAGATGGCGTTGCTGGCGTCGGCGTTCAGCTTGCCGTATGTCTCATAGCCGATGCGGAAGCGTTCCAGCACATCGCCGGAGCGCATGGTTAGCGGCTGGTCGAAGTCGGCATGATGGCGGTCAACCACGCTCACCGAACGCGGATCACGCGGGCGCACAGCGCGGCGCGGTAACAGTTGGCGTAGATTGGACATCGTTACAAACTCCCGTAAAAGTAGGGGCATGATACATCATGCTCATGGACGAATCATGCCCCGTAGCCAGTCAACAACTAAACGCGGACACCCTGCACGACGGTCAGCGCTTGCCCTAAGTCCCACAGAATATCGTCAATCGTCTCGATGCCTACCGACAGCCGCACGTAGTCGTCGGTCACGCCGCTAGCCGCCTGCTCTTCCGCGCTCAATTGCTGGTGCGTGGTGGTCGCCGGATGGATCGCCAGCGAACGCGAGTCGCCGACGTTGGCGAGATGGCTGAACAGTTTGAGCGAATCGATGAAGGTCGCACCGGCTTCGCGCCCGCCCTTGATGCCGAAGCCCAGCACCGCGCCCGGACGGTTGTTCAGGTATTTCGTGGCGCGTTCATGGTCGGGATGGCTGGCTAAGCCCGGATAGTTCACCCACGCCACCGCCGGATGCGCCTCCAGATATTCGGCGACCTGTTGCGTGTTCTGGACGTGGCGCTCCATGCGTAGCGGCAACGTCTCCAGCCCGATCAAGTTCAAGAAGCTATTGAAAGGCGATTGGCTCGCGCCCATGTCGCGCAGGCCGACCACGCGAGTCCGCGCGATGAAGGCGGCAGGCCCGGCGAAATCCGCGATAACCACATTGCCGTAAGCCGGTTCCGGCTCGATCAGCGTCTTGTGGCGTCCGGCGGCCTTCCAGTCGAAGCGGCCACTATCGACAATCGCGCCGCCGATGCTCAGCCCGTGCCCGCCGATCCACTTGGTCGTGGAATAAACGATGATGTCCACGCCATGCTCGAACGGCTTCCACAGGTACGGCGCGAACGTGTTATCGACCACCACCGGAACGCCGTGCTTGTGCGCTACCGCGCTGATGCCCTCAAAATCCGGGATCGACAGTTTCGGGTTGCCGACGGTTTCCAGATAGATCAGCCGCGTTTTATCGTTGATGAGCTTCTCGTATTCGGCGGGGTCGTCGCTGTTGACGAAATGCGTCTTGATGCCCAGCCGCCCCAGCGTGTATTTCAGCAGGGTGTACGTCCCGCCGTATAGGGCGCTGGTGGCGATGATCTCGTCGCCAGCTTCCGCCAGCGATAGACAGGTGATGAGTTCCGCCGATTGGCCGGACGATGTCGCAATCGCGCCGACGCCATCCTCAAGTTCGGTCAGCCGTTGCTCGAACACGCCATTGGTCGGGTTCATGATGCGCGTGTAGATGTTGCCCGGCTCTTGCAGGGCGAAAAGGTCGGCGGCGTGTTGTGTATCACGGAATTGATAAGAAGTGGTCTGATAAATCGGGACGGCGCGGGAGCCGGTGGTCGGGTCGGGCTTGTATCCGGCGTGCAGGGCGCGAGTCTCGTATCCGAGTTCGCGCTGTTCGATGCTGTCGTGGTCACTCATGTCTTTTGATTCCTCTTGGCACTATTCCCTATGAACGAAAAGGTATTGCAAAAAACACGCTCGCGGCTGGTCACTTCACCAGCAATGCGGCGCGATCAAACGCGGTACGATCCTCTCGCAACAGCCATGCGCTCATCTCGACTGCTTGCGCGGCGCGTACCGACGTAATGATATAGACAAAATGCGGCAGAGCATGAACGCGATCATATTCTGATGGCGTCGAGACGCTATCCGGATGACTGTGATAATAGCCGATCAACCCCAGACCGCGCTCGTCGGCGATGTCTTCCATCTGCGCCCAATTCTCTGGCCGCATCGCGTAACGATGATATTGCTCCTCGCTGGCGAATGTGTTGGCGACGGCTACCACTTCCGCGACGTGATAGCCGGATTCGTCGTGCGTACCCAGCAAGAAGCCGCCGCCCTCGTTGGGATAGGCCGCTTCCATCTGCGCGAAGATCGTCGCCTGTAGTGTCGCCGCTAGGTTGATCTCACTCATCGTCTCTGCTTCCTCAAATCATATCTGGCCGCTGGTGCGTAAAACAAAAAAAGCCGACTGTCTCAGGACAGTCGGCTCGATGTTGGCTCTGGTCTTTAGCCCTTTATGGGCAAGGCATGGCAAACACGATCGAACGTCCTGAAGAACGCGATTGGCTACACATACACATGCACATCATTTGCTTGGGCGAATTCATCGAATATAACGCTTTCATCCACAATATTGACGCAAAGCCTAACACGTTTCGCCAGCAGATGCAAGTACCTGTTGCCGCCGGATTATATATTTCGGATTTCTGACGATGTTGCAGTTACCGTCATAATCGTGCGGGGGCATTCGATTTAATCGAATTTTCACCTGAAAAGTGACAAATGACACCCCCGCCGCGCTTGTTTGGTATGTCATGTGGGTGCTATACTCAATAGTGTAAAGTGCATAAATAGCAGACGCGAATTTCCAACAGTTTCTAAATTATTAGCCAATGAATAGGAGTAAACGATGTCTGAACAAGCCGCCAACAAGGGTGGGCTGGAAGGTGTCGTCGTAGCGGACGTGACGACGAGTTTAGTAGACGGTGTGAATGGCAAGCTGATTTACAGTGGCTATGACATCGAAGACCTTGCGGCCAACGCTTTGTTTGAGGAAGTCGTCTTTTTGTTATGGCATGTGCGCCTGCCGAACGCGCAGGAACTCGAAGAACTGCGGGCGAAGATCGCTAGCGAAGCGTCCGTCCCGCCGCAGATTATTGATATGCTGAAGGCGCTACCCAAAGATGCCAATCCGATGGCGGTATTACGCACCGCCGTTTCCGCGCTGGCGCACTACGATCCGGACTCCGAGAACCTGACCGATAAAGCGGTGGCGCAGGAAAAAGCCGCCCGCCTCACCGGACAGATCACCACCATCTCGGCGGCGTGGGATCGCCTCCGCAAGGGCGAAGAACCCATCGCGCCGAAAGCGGAGTACAATCTAGCGCAAAACTTCGTGTATATGCTCTCCGGCGAAGAACCGGACAAGACTGCCGTCGATGCGGTTAATGCCTATCTGGTTCTGCTGGCCGAGCATGGCATGAACGCCAGCACGTTCTGTAGCCGTGTCGTCACCGCCACCGGAAGCGACATGCACAGCGCCGTCGTCGGCGCGATTGCCACGCTCAAAGGCCCGTCGCACGGTGGCGCTAACGCCGAAGCGATGCGGATGTTCCTTGAGATCGGCGAAGTCGAAAACGTCGAGCCGTGGTTCAAGACCAACATCAAAGAAGGCAACCGCCGCATCATGGGTATCGGCCACCGCGTTTATAAGGCCACCGACCCCCGCGCCGCGATCCTGCGTGATCGTTCTAAAGCGCTGGCCGAAAGCTCCGGCAACAGCAAATGGTTCGAGATCGCCGACAAGCTGGCCGAACTCGCCCGCGCCGACGAATACTTCATCGAGCGCAAGCTGTACCCGAACGTGGACTATTACAGCGCGATCATGCTGTACACGCTCAAGCTCGATGTCGATATGTTCGTGCCGCTATTCGCCATGTCGCGCATCGCGGGCTGGTCGGCCAACATCATCGACCAGATGGCCGGACGCTTGATCCGTCCGAAGGCCAACTACATCGGCCCGAAAGATCTAAAATGGGAGCCTGCTGACCAGCGCTAAACCTCAGCGCGGCATCTGATGACAAACACGGCGGGCGAGTTCTCCATGTGGCGGACTCGCCCGTTTTACGCCCCGTGATCGTCAGCCGGTCTTATTCGATTTCTTCCAGCAGATCAAGGATGGCTTGTACCGTCTGCGCCGTGTGTTGTTCGCGGCTGATCGTCGCCGGATTATCGCCGGATTGATCGCCATACCAGCCAAAATAGGCGTGGTTGCCGCCCGCAATCTCGATGAAGCGCGTCCCCGCCGGTAGATCATCCCGCGATTCCAGCACATCCGCGACGCTCAGCAAGCCGTCTAGCTCGGCGTAGATCGACACGACGCGCAGATCGTCGCGCTCGTTCAGGCTCAAGCCCGGAAACGGCACGGAAGCCAGCAGTACCAGCCCGGCCAAGTCGTCGGCGTTGCCGTTAGCGAAGCGTGACGCCGCCACCCCGCCCAGCGAATGGCCGCCCACCACCCACGCGCCAACATCAGGGTAAGCGTTCATTACACCCCGCGCCGCACCGGAATTAAATAGCGATAGATTCAGCGGGGCATGGACGATGACGCTGATATAACCGGCTTCGGCGATGGCGCGGGCGATGGGCGCGTAGGCCGCCGCCTGCACCCGCCCGCCCGGATACAGTACCAGTCCGGCCTGCGGTACGGTCTGCTGTGGCTCGAAGGCGATATATCCGCCGAAGCCGATGAATCCGGACTCGGTGACGACGTTCACCGTCGCGTCGCTCTGCAAGTCAGCCTCCGCACGCGGCATGATCGGGTTGGTCATACTCGCCCAGATGACGAATCCGGCCAGCGCGATCAAGATGACCAGCCCGATAACAGCCAGCAAGCGCTTCCATGTAAAACGCGGTAATTTCATGGTGTTTTCCTGTTCCGTAGTGATTATTCTGGTAGCGGATAGCGTATTATGCCCGCCCAGTGTATCCCCGCGCCCGCACGGAATCAAATAATCAAATGGTGAGATTCGCGGCGGATGTGCTACCATAAAGGCGCGGATATTCCGAATCGACAAAAGGGCGTTCATGACTGATCTGACGGTAAACGAGCGACAGCTATCCCCCACAACGGACGGCTTGACGTTTAATTTCGCGCTGGCCTTGCCCGGACGCGCCAGCAGTCGGCACACGCAACGCGCCTATTTTCGCTGGGTGGATACCTACCTCACCCACAACGCCGGCATGAAGCCGATGAAAGGCGCGGCGCGGCTGGCACGAATGCAGATGCTCCCCCTGCCGATCTTGCAGGATACGCTATCCCCGCAATACCTGCGGGCGTGGCTGGGGCGGTTGGCCGCCGATGGACACGGCAAACAGGGCATCGAGCAGGCGCGGGCGGCCATCGTCACATTAGCCGACCTGCTGGCCGAAGCCGAATGGCTACCAGACCACATCGCGGCGGGCATGTCACGGGTACGCATCCCCCGCGCTGAGGACGGGCAACGTCCCGGACGCTGGCTATCGCTCGACCAGTTGCGCGTGTTGATGCGCTCCGCCGTCGAAATCGCCGCCAGCGATGGGGCGCGGGCGCGGAACGCGGTGCTGATTAACATGCTGTGTACGATGGCGCTACGCCGCGAAGAATTAGCCAATGCGCGATGGGGCGATTTCTCCGTGCAGAACGAGCGCCCCGTCATGCAGGTGCGCGGCAAAGGGCGCAAGGTGGCCGTCGTCGATATGCCGCGTCCGGTGATGCGGGCGTTGGACGAGTGGCGCCATCACGTTGACCCGCAGACCAACCAGCCCGCGCTGACTTCGGCAGTATTGCGGCGCATGTGGAAGGGCGGCGCGGTAGCTCAGCAGGCGCTCTCCGCCGATGGTATCTGGTTCATCGTCAAGCAATCGGCCTACTATGCCGGACTGGGCGAAGTCGCCCCGCATGATTTACGCCGTTCGGTGGCGGGCGCACTCGAAGAAAGCGGCGTGCCGGTGGAGACGATCAGCCGCCTGCTACGCCATAGCAACCTGACCATCACCGAGCGCTATTTGAGCAAATTACCCCGCGCCAACAAAGGCGCAGTCTTGATGAGCGATGCGCTCGGCCTTGAAGACGACGGCGACGACTGGCCGGGCATCACGCCCACCCCGTAACAGCGTGTCATCCTGTATCATCTGCACGGCGAATCTTGTGCAGAATCTCGATTGCGTATTGCGAGCGCGTTGATGAAAATGGGCGTACAATTGGCGCAGAGTGGCACGAAAAAAGCGGGAATTGCGCGATTGATGAGGAATCGCTTATGATAACCGGTAAAAGCACACACAGCCCCATCACAGGAGCGTTCGCTATGGACACCCCCTTGCCTACAAATGATGATTTGATCGCCTATAGTCAAGCCATCCCCTGGACGGAAGTTGAGCGACAGAAGCGCATCTTCAACCAGATCATAAAAGACCACGCCGCCAACGCGACGGATGACAGTTTGCCGCTAGACGAAATCGCGGAAGCTATCGGCAGTCCGGTCAGCGCCTACTACGGAACCGACGATCCAGCGTCGGCCAATATCATCATCGCCCATCACGGCGATTATAGTTATCTGCTGGGGTGCGCGGTCAGTAAGCGCTATCGCGGATCAAAGACGCTATCGCAGGCGGTAGTGCCTTTTAATTTGAATCCCAGCGTGAACCATAGCAACATCGAGCAGACGAACGATCCGGGCGTCAAGATTCGCGCTATCGGGGCGGAGCTAGAGCTAGGATTGGTGCGGCCTGATGGGACGCCACCTACCGAACAGCAGGTCGATGAATACATACAGGCTTACGCGGGGTACGCGCAACGGCTGGGCATCGTGCCGACGGTTGACCGCGAAGCGTGCCGCTATCAGGTCGAAGTGCATGTCGCGCCGGGCATCGGCTACAGCCGGACGCGCCGTTCGCTGGATGGCATCATGGCGGCGCTGACCGCCGCTAGTGGCGACAAAGGGCTGTATACCGCCGTGCTATCGTCGTATCCGGTGGAGAGCGATTTCAAGCTATCGGACGACGCCAAAGTGCAGACCGCCGTTGATCTGATGGTGGAGGTCAACGCACAGTTCCCGGAATATCAGGAGCGCATCCGGCAGGCCAAAGAGCGCTATCACATGCCGCCGGAGACTAACGCGGTGGAGGTGTTCCGCTTGCAGGGGTGTCACATCCATCTTGATCTGGCCGGACGCTCAGAAGCGCTGGGCTTGCTGGCGTTCTATACGATGCTCCGTAGCGCGAGCGCCGTCGCCAATAGCGCGGTGCTAAAGGGTGGCCCGTTCGTCAATGGTTTTTGTGATGGCGAACTGCTGTGTACGCGGGAATATCTGCGGCAGACCACCGTCACCGGACGGCTGATTGAGCGCCCGCTCAGCCCGCATCTGATCGCGGGGGATCGTGAGCGCTACGCCGAGCTACTGAAGAACGAACGCGCCAACGCGATGGCACGCGCCCTGTTATACGACGATACGCTGGGCAGTCCGATCTCCGCGATGCACAGCCTGTTAGGGCGTCTGCGGCCTGATCTGGGCACGAGCAAGCGCATCTGCACGATTGAGTCTACCGGCATGCCGATCAACGTCAGCGCTTCGCGGCAGGCCGCCGTGCTGACCGACTTCGAGTTCACGCACGCGCTGATGGAGAGCTACTTCCGCAAGCACGGGCTGGACTTAGCGCCGATGCACGATGACCGCGATCTATGGGCAATCGTCGGCCCGCTATCTATCACCGATTTCAGCGCCCAGCACGATCAATCAGACCGGCAAGGCACGGACATGACGCTACAGACCGCCACCGGCGAGCAGATGAGTCTGGCGGATTTCTACGAGCGCAAACGCCAGTATATGCACCGCCACCTGACCGAGCATGTGCTGATCTCGCCGCGTGATATTGACGAGGTGTATCACAGTTTACAGCGCATGTTAGAGCCGCCAAGCGGCCAGAGCGCGGAGACGGTGGAGCAGTACATCATCGACTATAAATTACGCAGTACCGGCAACTGGGGTTTAATCCTGCGTAACGCCTTCATCGAGGAGGGCGGCGTGCCGGGCACACATAACCCGCAGGCGGTTCAGCGCGTGGTGAATCGCGTCCACGAAGCGATTCGGGCGCGATATGCACAAAGCTGAAAACTGTGATAAAATCAGGTGGGATGGTAGCAATTCCCGACGCGACACGGCGTATTACAAACACTAATCCGCGCCGAACGGCGTCCACGCCTCCCACCGTTATTTTTTTGATAAAGCTATTCACGCCCCACGAGCAAGGGCGTTTGTATGCAGATCAAGACGAAGTTATGAGCTTTCGTCAAGAAAGCTTTGAGTTGTAACGTTAGTAAACATCACGGAAGAAGTGAAAGGAAGGAGAAGCCCGACTACTGTTTTCGGTGTCGGGTGTGTCACATATGGCAAAAGGAAAATTGAGAATCGTCCCACTTGGCGGTCTAGGTGAAATCGGCAAGAACATGACCGTTTTCGAGTGGGGCAACGAGGCCATGATTATCGACGCGGGGATCATGTTCCCGGCGAACGATATGCACGGCGTCGATTACATCATCCCGGATTTTCGTTATCTGCTGGAGCGCAAAGACCTGAAGATTCACGGCATCGCGTTCACGCATGGTCACGAAGACCACATCGGCGCGGTGACGCACGTCATCGATGCCTTCCCCAATACGCCGATCTACGCCACGCCATTGACGGCGGGCTTGATCGAGGGGAAATTGCGCGACGCGGGGCTGACCGAAAAGACAACGGTCAATATATTCAAGGCGGGCGATAAGTTCGACATCGGCCCGTTTAAGCTGGAGAGCTATCACGTTACGCATAGCATCCCCGATTGTGTCGGCTTCGCCATCAACACCGCTTACGGCTTGATCGTCCACACCGGCGACTACAAGTTCGATAACACGCCGGTAGACGGCAAACCGCCGGACTACGCCCGCATCGCCAGCTTTTCGCGGCGCGGCGTCATGCTGTTGATGGGCGATAGCACCAACTCCGATAAAACGGGGTGGACACCATCGGAGACGGTGATTGACGGGGCGCTGGATCGCGTATTCCGTGACGCGAAGGGGCGCATACTGGTAGCGACGTTCGCTTCGCTGATCTCGCGGGTGCAACAGGTCGCCAACGCCGCCCAGCGTCACGGGCGCAAGATCGCCATTGCTGGCTATAGCATGACGCGCAACGTCGAAATTGCGCTGGAACTCGGCCACCTCAAAGCGCCGAAAGACCTATTCGTTGACCTGAACAAGACCAACAACATCTCCAACAATAAGCTGGTCATCATGGTGACCGGATCGCAGGGCGAGCCGTCGGCGGTGCTGGCGCGGATGGCAACCGGACGCCATCGCCAGCTAGAAGTCGAGAAGCACGATACCATCGTGCTATCGTCGCACCCGATCCCCGGCAACGAGGAGATGGTCAGCCGTAACATCAACCGCCTGCTACAGCGTGGCGCGAACGTGATCTATGATCCGATTGAGTCGGTGCATGTGTCCGGCCATGCGCGACAGGACGAGATGATGTTGATGCTGAATCTGGTCAAGCCGAAATATCTGTTGCCGGTTCATGGTGAATTGCGCCATCTGCACCAGCACGCCAAGCTCGCAATGAGCGCGGGGATGCCGGAAGATCGCGTCTTTGTGGCGGAAAATGGTCGCGTGTTGGAGATCGACAAGGGCGGCGTGCGGCTGGGTGAGCGCGTGCCGGGCGGTTATATCTTCGTTGATGGTAGCGGCGTGGGCGACATCGGGCGCGTCGTGATGCGTGACCGCGAGATTCTAGCGCGGGATGGGTTCATTCTGGTGTCGGTCAACGTCAAGCGCGATAGCGGGAAGATCATCGGCGAGCCGGAGATCATCTCACGCGGGTTTGTGTACCTGCGCGAATCCGACGAACTGCTGGATCAAGTCCGCAATACCATTGAAGACACGTTGAAGAAAGAGCGCAACAGCAACGGACGCCGCCGCGAAAAACTTCAGGACAGTCTGGGGCGGTTGTTCTACAACGAAACCAAGCGCCGCCCGATGGTTTTCAGCATCATCAACGAATATTAAAATTCGGGCGTAGCGTGCTACGCCCCTATGATTTCTGCATTATGAACGTTCGGGGCGCAATTCATTGCGCCCTATTGATTCCCTCCACCCGATGAACAGGCGATGCCCCACGCGATTAAACCGCCTCTAACGCCAGATCGTGCAGGCCAATCACCGCGTCACGCACGATGGACTCCTCAACGACAAACGAAATACTGCACTCTGATGATCCCTGCGCGATGGCTAACACGTTAGCGCCCTGCTCGCCCATGCGGGTGAATACGCGCCCGGCCACGCCCGGGATGCCACGCATCCCCGCGCCGATGACGGTCACGATGCTGACATCATCGCGGATGTGTACGCCGTCCACGTTGTTCTGCTGGATTTCTTCGGCGAGTTCGGCCTCCACCGCCGCTTTGACCTGCGGCGCTTGATGTTGTAGCACGCTGAAGCAAAAGCTCTGCTCGGACGACGCCTGCGAGATCATCAGGATGTTAGCGCCCGCGCCCGCCGTCGCCAGAAAAGAGCGCCCCGCGATGCCGGGCACGCCGAGCATCCCCGCGCCGCTAACGGTCAATAAGCTGACCTGCCGCACCGCCGTCACCGCTTTGATGACCGTGCCGGTGTCGTCGGAGTCATGGCTGATGAGCGTGCCGGGATGCGTCGGGTTGAATGTGTTGCGTACCCATATCGGGATGCCACGATTGACGATGGGCTGTACCGTCTTGGGGTGCAGGACTTTCGCGCCGTAAAACGCCATTTCGCCGACCTCTTGATAAGACACTTTCGACAGGACGCGGGCGCGTTTGTCGATGCGCGGGTCGGTGGTCATGACGCCATCGACATCCGTCCACACGATGAATTGATCGCTGTTGACGTATGCGGCGAAGATGGCGGCGCTGTAGTCACTGCCGCCGCGCCCTAGCGTGGTGTATACGCCGTCCGGCGTCGCGCCGATGAAGCCGGTGATGACCGGCACGACGCCCTTCTCGATCTGCGGGATGAGGCGCTCGGTGATGTTGGCGCGGGTGGCGTCCCATTGCGGCGTGGCGTTCTGGTGGACATCATCGGTGACCAGCAGTTGACCGGCGTCGAAGGCTTGCGCGGGGACGCCGTGTGCGCTGAGGACGGCGGAAATCATCGCGCTACTCATGCGCTCGCCGAACGTCACCGCATGGTCGATGGCGCGGGGGGTGGCGTCGCCTAAGATGGCGATGGCGTCGCATAGGTCGTGATGCTGGTCTAGCAAGCGGCGGATTTCGTTGATAATGGATTCGCGCTCCGGCGAAGCGTCCATCAAAAAATTGATGGCGTCTTCGTGCTTGTCGCGCAACTTGTCGGATAGCTCGCGGTAGCTCCAGCGATTGCCCTCCCGCGCAAACGTGATTGAGCGCAGTAGCGCGTCGGTGGTTCCGGCCATCGCGGAGACGATGACCACCACTTGATCGCCCGCGTCGCGTGCCTCGCGCACGATCTGAACGAGATTACTGATCGCCTCTGGACTGCCGACGGATGTCCCGCCGAATTTCATGGTGATGATGCTCATGAGTACGCCTTGCTCCTGTGTCTAAAAGCCAACAAAAAAAGCGTGTGGGGTTTCCACACGCTCCTGAAGTCCTTGCCGATGACTTGCTACGCGAAAATCCCCTCACCGTCTATGGTGTGGCCGGGTAGTCATCGCCATCATAGTGATTGTCGTGATGCGGATGCTAAACGCCATCGGGATTATGCGCTCCGTGTTTGTTTGTTCTGGTGAAAAGATAGCCGCTTTTTATGATACTGTCAAGCATTATATCAACCGGCCAGATAATTAAACAGCAGATACGGCGTGATGGTGGCTTCGATCAGCGCGGCGATGATGAGGCCGGGCACGATGACGCCGATAATCAAGCGCAGGCTGACGCCTAGCTGTACCAGCCATGTATGGCCGACCGTCTTTCCGGCTGGCGGGCGCATGATGCACGCCCCCATCGCTACGGCGGTACCGGTGGCGATCAAGATGACCGGCAGTTCGATCACGCCATGCGGCAGGATTCCCAGCACAAGGAACATCGGGCTGTAGCCGTTACTCAACACCAGTCCGGTTACGTATCCGAGCAGGCCGAACGTCAAAATTACGATGCTCAGCGCCACCACGCCGAAGCTAAACATACCGGCGACGAACACCAGCGCGATGACCGTCAGGTTCTGGCGGATGATGAAATCGAAGCTGATTAATTCGCCCGCCGGACTCGAACCGACGGAGTTATACACAAGGCGCGTCGATTGATCGTCGGGGCGCTCGGCGACCAGCTCATCCTGTGGCGGCAAGGTGATGTTATACGGCTCTTGCCCGGACGCAATCGCGCCGACGATCATCGCCAGAGTCAGCACGAACAGCGAAAACGCGATACTGGCGCGGATGCGGCGCAGGCCGTCGGGAATGGCGCGGCGATACCAGTCGATCAGGTTACGGGCGGGCGTGCCGTCATCATCGACGGCCACCACGTAACGCCCGATCTTGGCGAACGTGCCGCGCAGATCAAGCTGATCGACGGTGCTGGATAGCAACTCTTCGCGGTTGAAGATGCTACTGCCCAGCCGCAAGAACAGCACCGCGACAATCGCCATACCGACGATGATCCCCCATAGCGCGGTGATGCCGCGTGCGGATTCGGCGTCCGGCGCGGAGAACATAATCACGCTTTCGATGATGACCACCATCGCCATCGGGAGGATGATGAAGCTCGCCAGCAGATTAGCGGCGCGGGTGCTGGTGGTCTGGCTACTGACCACCACCGCCCCCGTGACCATCACCAGCGCCTGCACGATGGTCAGCAGGAAGATTTGAAAGATCAGCATCGGTTGCGGACGCCATTCCAGCGAGCCGGTCAGCGTGATGAGCATGTAGAAGCCCATCGCAATCAAGCTAGTGCCCAATGGTGGGATCATGGCGGCTAGCGTCTTGCCGATGTATAGCTCGGTGGTGGAAAGCGGCGTGCTGAGCAATGGCTCCAGACTGCGCCGTTCTTTTTCGCCGACGAACGTCTCCAGCGCGATCACCAGTGAGATCGAGATGGGGAAGAAGCCGACCACCATCAGCAGAAACGGCGTGGAGCGCTCGCCGATGAGCATGGCATTACCGCCGAAGCCGCCCAGATATTCGCGGAACTGCACCGCGACGAATTGCGACAACAACGGAAAGATGAACGTCAGCACGATGATCGGCGCGATGATGCGCCAGTCGCGCAGGCTGTCGCGCACTTCGCGGCGCGTGATGATGAGCGCGTTGCTTAATGTGTAACGCCAGCGTTCCAGCGTGCCGGATGGCTGGCGGCGTGCCGCCCTAATCGGCGGGGATGGACGCGCGTTGATCGTCATTGATCCGTTCTCCCTGTTCATCCTCTTTGACCACTTGCAGATAAATGTCTTCTAGCGTGCGCGTGACCGGCGATAGCGCGACGACTTCCAGCCCGACGCCCAGCGCCCGCCGTAGAATCTGCGGGTTGGTCTGGTGCGGGGTATCGGTGCGGTAGCGCAACCAGTCGGCGCTCTGCTCGATGACGGTCACGGTGTCGGCGATGTCGTCGGCGAAGCCGTTGAGCGCGGCGTTACCGTTGACGCGCATTTCCATCACCGGCTGACCGGCGAAGCGTCGCACCAGTTCATCGAATGTGCCAGCCGCGACGATGTGGCCGTGCCGGATGATGGCGATACGATCCGCTAGCATCTGCGCTTCGTTAAGGTTGTGCGTGGTAATCAAGAAGGTGCGTTCGTCGCGCTGTAGTTCGATGATGGCATCGCGTACCAGCTTGGCGCTGAACGGGTCCATCGCCGATGTCGGCTCATCTAACAGCAACACCGCCGGATCGTGGAGCATGGCACGCACCAGCGCCAGCTTTTGCTTCATGCCTTTGGAGTATTCGCCCAGCCGCTTATCCAGCGCGAAGGTCAGATCAAACCGCGCCATCAGGTCAAGTGCCCGTTCTTCGCGTTCGCGCTGGTTCAGATGATAGATGCGCCCGAAGAAATCCAGATATTCCAGCCCTTTCATGCGCTCGTACAGGCCGTGTTGTTCGGTCAGCACGCCGACGCGGGCGCGGACTTCTTCGGGATGTTCCACCACATCATAACCGGCGATGCGGGCGGTGCCCGACGATGGCCGTAAGATGGAAGTCATCATGCGGACGCTGGTCGTCTTGCCCGCGCCGTTCGGCCCGAGCAAGGCCAGCACCTCACCGGCGGCGACGTGCAAGTTGATGTTATCCACCGCTAAGAAGTCGCCGAAATACTTGGTCAGATTTTCACATTCAATCATGCGCTTGGTGTCCTCAATTGTGACTGAATCGCCAATCATTATCGCACGATAACCTCATCAGCAGATGAGAGACACATGCAGACACAGCAAAACGCCCGCACAGTGGCGGGCGTCTCGATTATGTCGCGTGCGGTCAGCGCGTTAGGTGGCGTCGGCGGCGGGGGTGTCCTCAGATTTGGGCGTCTCCGCTTCTTTCGGCTTGCGCGTGCGCTTGGCCGGCTTATCCGCTTTCTTGTCTTTGGCTTTCGGGTCTTCGACGGGCGGTTCGGGCGGCGCGATCTCGTCATAGCGGCGCGGATCGCTACCGCGTCCACCCAGACGCACGACCAGCAGAACCAGCGCGATCAAACCGGCGACAGCCGTCACCACCTGCGACACGTTCACGCCGTTGACCAGCGTCACCTCTAAGCGCAGGAATTCCAGCATGAAGCGGATGAACGAATATTGCACGATGAACATCAGGAAGAAATCGCCGGGACGGAAGCGGTCACGATGATTGAGATACAGCCACATCAGCACGCCGAACGCCGCCAGACTCCACAGCGATTCGTACAGGAAAAGCGGGTGGAACGTCAGGAAGAAATTCCCCGCGCCATCCACGACGGAATAATCGAGCAAATTCCGGCCAACGGACGCATTCGGCGGCAAGCCCTCCGCCGCACGTATCGCCTGTAGGCCGATATTCTCCGGTATTTCTAGCGCTAAGATGTAGCTCTTGCTGACCAGATCGCCGAATAGCTCTTGATTGACGTAATTCGCCCAGCGTCCGACGGCCTGCCCGAGCGGGATACAGATAGCGGCGATGTCCAGCCATGCCGGAACGTGTAGACCGTTGCGCCGGAAGTAGATATAAGCGCCCGCCGCACCGCCGAGCAACGCGCCGAAGATACTCAGGCCGCCGCTCCATATCGCAATGCCGCCCGCGTCCAGATCAAAGAAGTTGCGTAAATACCAGTTACGATCTTTGGGCACCTGTCGATCAACGGTCAGGCGCACCTCCGTTCCGGAGTCCACGCCGCTTAACACATTGGCGAGCGCGGTGGTGTCGAATACCGGCGTGGCTTCCGCCGCGTCGCCGACGCGCACCGAGCGCACGCGGTCATTGAGCTGTAGGCCGGTATTATCCAGCGCCGAGCCTTCTTCGATGTCGGCGAACGTTAGGCCGGGCGTCAGCTCGAATGTGAACGCGCCGGTTTCATCGACCAGATCATCAATCTGCAACGCATAGTTATATTCTTCCGGCACGAAAATATTGGTGCTGGTCACCGGCGGAAAGGCGACAAACCACATCCGCGCCATGATGATGCCGGGGATAATCGCCCATGTCAGCGCCCCGTAGATGTGTTCCGGATCGCGTCCGAAGCGCTTCGCCAGATTGACGCCGACGAACGTCGCCATAATCATCGCGGCGACAATGATGATACCGTAATATTGTAGTTGTACCTGACCAATGCGTATAAATTGGCTTTCAAATTCCATTTTGCGTTAGCCCTCTCCATGTTCGCGCTTCTGTAGCGCACGGTAGACGTACCATAAACGTTGTAAGCCGGTAAAGTTTGTCCCCACCGCCAGAACCACCATGCCGACCTCTAACAATGGTAGGCCAAACGCGGCAGGAAACAGCAAGATCAACAGAATGACGATGACGCGCTCCAGACGGGTGAACAACCCCACCTTCACATCCACATTGACGCCTTCGGCGCGGGCGCGGGTGTAGCTGACCATGAAGCTACCGATCAGCGCGGCCAGCGCACACAGCATCCATGTGTGTTGATTCTGAATAGCAAAATGATAACTCAAAGCGGCAAAAATGAAACCGTCGGCATAGCGATCCAGCGATGAATCCAGCATCGCGCCGAAGTTATCGCGCCGCGCCATCGCCCGCGCAATCGCGCCGTCTACCGCGTCTAATGGCAAAGCCATAATCAGCACCACGCCGCCCCATTGCAGATGCCCCAGCCCGATCAAAAAAGCCCCGCCCAGCGTCAGGAAAAGGCCGAATATCGTCACCGCGTCGGGGTGGATTCCGGCACGATGGAGCACCATACCTAGCCGGTTCATCGGCCCGCCGGTGAACTTGCGCACGTAGTCGGTGAGTGTGGTTGATTGTTTGGTCGTCATCATTTTTGCTCTTGCTATTGGCCGCATTCTCAAGTAAACTGCTCTCGACTCATCGGGGCGTGGCGCAGCCCGGTAGCGCGCACCGTTCGGGTCGGTGAGGTCCCCGGTTCGAATCCGGGCGCCCCGACAAACGCCAGTGACTTATACGGTTGCTGGCGTTTTTGTTTTGCATCGATCAAACCTCTAGTATCGTGACAACAGTCAGAAATGCAATGGTGGTTCATCGCGTCGCACCTCATAACCCTTGCGCCTTCGCTTCGTCCCAAAACACATCTAATTCGGCCAGCGTCAGGTCGTTCATCTGGCGGCCTGTCTGCGCGACGCGCATTTCCACATGCCGGAAGCGGCGATAGAATTTGTCGTTCGCCAGCCGGAGCGCGTTCTCCGGATCAATGCGTAGCCACCGCGCCCAGTTGACCAGCACGAACAGCAGATCGCCCAATTCCTCGCGCCGCGCTTCGTCGTCCGGCGCGGATAGCACCTCGTCCAGTTCCTCGCTGAGCTTGGCGCGAACGTCGTCAATCACCGGCCAATCGAAGCCAGCACGCGCCGCACGATCTTGATACTGCAATGACCGTAACAACGCCGGTAAAGCACGCGGCACGCCATCCAGCCGTGACTGCGGCGTGTCGTCCGCGCTTTGATTCGCGGCTTTCTCCGCCGCTTTGATCGCGTCCCAGTTGGCGGTGACTTGCTCGCTGGAATCCACCGACTTATCGCCGAATACGTGCGGGTGACGGCGGATCATCTTCTCGTTGACGTGGCGTAGCACGTCGGTCATGCTGAATTCGCCGGAATCGATGGCGATTTGTGTGTGCAATACCACCTGAAGCAACAGGTCGCCCAATTCGCGGTATAGCTCGGCGGTGTCGCCGGAGTCGATGGCTTCCAGCACTTCGTAGGCTTCTTCCAGCAAATATTGACGGAGCGACTCATGCGTTTGCTTCAAGTCCCACGGACAACCGCCTTCGGGGTCGCGCAGATGGGCGATGATGTCCTGAAAGCGCTCGAAACTGGTCATGCCGCCCACCGCCGGAACGAAAAGCGATGTGGTGTGGCCGATGGCGGCGCTGTGGTCAATCTCATGAAGCGGGATGGATTCGACGGTTTGCTGTGATGTTCCGGCAGAGTGAATCAGGTGGACGGGGAAATCGTCGGGGTACTGGTTCATCAGCGTCAGCTTGATGTTGGACGCCATAAAGCGGCTATACACCTGCCCGATCAGCGCCGGAAAATCAGGATTAAGCGGCGGGTGATGGGCGCGGGCGATGTCGATTCCGTCGTAGATTTGCAGGCCATCTAGCGCATCGACGCCCACCGCCGCCAGCGATGGCTCCACAAAGCTGACGCCATGCACGATCTGCACGTCGATTCCGGCCTCGCGGCCTCGCGTGATGATCTGCGCGGTGGTGGCCTCGCCCACTGTCGGGTCGCCGGGCACGGCATAGACCACATCGCCGGATTGCGCGGCATCCATCAGCGTATCGACAATCGCGGTATAGACCGCCTCGAAATCGTCTTTCGCCTCGTACAGCGCATCAAAGCTATGATAGCGCGTGTCGCTCTGCGGCAAGCAACTGACGCACCCATGCCGCGCCGTCCGCAGGTAGACCACCGGCGCATTTTTCAGCACGCGCCATGCTTTGCGCGTCAGGTCGTCGATGTCGCCCGCGCCTAATCCGACGATGGTGATGGTCATGGTCATCTCTCCTAAGCGGCAATCAAAAAGGCAAGACGGAATCGCCTTGCCTTTGAGCATACCACATCAATCGAAACGGATTAACGCTTGGTATATGTGGGCGCTTTACGGGCGCGTTTGAGGCCGGGTTTCTTGCGCTCTTTCTCACGCGCATCGCGGGTGAGGTAGCCGCCGGAACGCATACGCGGGCGCAGATCGGGGTCGATCTTCAGCAGGGCGCGGGCGACACCGAGACGGATGGCGTCGCGCTGGCCGCTAACGCCGCCACCACTCACTTTGATGGTGATGTCGTAGCTGTTGTCCTGCCCGATTTCGTTCAACGGTTGCATGAAAATCTCGACATCGCCGGGACGCGGCAGATAGTCGCGGGCGTCTTTGTCGTTGATGATGATGTTGCCGGTGCCACCCGGAAACAGGCGGACACGCGCCGATGCCGACTTGCGGCGACCAATTCCTTCATAATACTGTGCTGACATCGTGCCCCCTTACAGTTCCAGAACTTGCGGCTTTTGCGCGGCGTGCGGATGATCCGCGCCGGCGTAGACCTTCAACTTTTTGAACATCTGACGGCCTAGCACGCCCTTGGGCAACATGCCCTTGACCGCGCTCTTGATGACGCGCTCCGGATGCTTCGCCATCACCTGACGCATCGTTCTGGACTTCAAGCCGCCCATGAAACCGGAATGCGTGTAATAGATTTTGGTGTCCATACGGTTGCCGGTGACGACGATCTTATCGCAGTTGATGACCACCACGTAATCGCCAACGTCTACATGCGGGCTGTAGATGACCTTATGCTTGCCGCGCAGGATGCGGGCGATTTCCGTCGCCATGCGTCCGAGCGTCTTGCCTTCGGCATCTACCACCCACCATTGCCGCTCAATGTCGGCGGGGGTTGGGGTAAATGTTTTCTGCTTCATGTGTTTCTCTCCACTTGTGGCGGGCGTTGCGCTCCGCCATCAAACAAACAGTGACGGCTTCGATTTGTCCACCGTTCGCCGGTGATTTTGCAAAGCCGGAAAAACGGCACAGTGGCCGGAATTTCAAAAACATAGCGGCGGATCATAGCCCACATAGCGCAGGACTAACCCGCACGGCGGCGCGATGATGCCCACTCGTGAGCGATCCGCACCCGCGAAAATGGCGGCGAAATCCGCCACCGTCAGCCAGCCGCGCCCGACGTTGACCAGCAGGCCGACGATGCGCCGCACCATATGGTGCAGGAACGCCGTCGCGCTGATCGTGTAGCGGAACGTCGTCACGCCGGATTCGCCCGCGACCTGCGCCCACGCGGAGCGAAAGACTTCGCGCACGGTGTTGTCGCCGTGTGGCGATTGACCGAAGGTGGCGAAGTCGTGGCGGCCAACCAGCACGGCGGCGGCGCGGTTCATCGCGTCGAGCGCCAACGGCTGGGGCACATACCACGCCTGATTCCGCGTTAACGGTTGGCGCTGGGGCGCATGTATCACGGTGTAAACGTACTCGCGTTCCCGCGCATCATAGCGCGGATGAAAGCCATCGCGCCGGACGATCCCCTGCAAGGCGACATCCGGCGGCAAAGCCGCGTTGAGCGCACGGAGCAAGGCGGCGGGCGGGTGCGGCCAATCGACATCAAAGGCGATCACCTGCCCCGTCGCGTGTACGCCGGTGTCGGTGCGTCCGGCGGCGATCACCGTCACATCCTGCGCGGTAATGCGCCGGATGGCGGCCTCTAGTTCCGCCTGCACCGTCGGCGTGCCGGACGCCTGACGCTGGAAGCCCTGATAGGCTGTGCCATCATAGGCCAGTATCGCACACCAGCGCGGCATTCTGCGCTCGCCCGCTTATTCGTCGGTGTCGTCTTCGCCGACCAGTTCCAGAATGACCATCGGCGCGTTATCGCCCTTGCGCGGACCTAGCTTGTAGATGCGCGTGTAGCCACCCTGACGGCCTTCATAGCGCGGCGCTAATTCGTCGAAAATCTTCTTGACCATCACCCGATCATTGTTCAGGCGGCTGGCGACGAGGCGGCGAGCGTGGACGGCGGGCGCGGGATCACCGGCGGCTTCGGCTTTGGCGAGGCCACGCTTGGCGATGGTGATGATGCGCTCCACATGGCCGCGCACGAACTTGGCTTTGGCCTCTGTAGTGCGGATGCGCTCATGCTGGAAAATGGCGATCATCATGTTTTTACGTAGTGCTTTGCGATGGCCGCTATCACGGCTGAGTTTTTTTCCTTTTACGCGATGACGCATAGCGTTTGCTCCCTTAACACTTCACAAGGGCGCGACCTGTTGCCCGCGCCCCGCCTAGACTCAAATTATGGTGAACCGATCCAGCGCCGCTAGAAATCGCGGCGGGTTCATTCCTCTTCTTGTTGCAGATAACCCTTTTCGCGCAGTTTATCCACCAGCTCATCCAGCGATTTCTCGCCGAAGTTGCGGATTGCCAGCATCGCATCCTGTCCGCGATCCAGCATATCCAGCACATCGCCAACGGTGGCGATGCCGGTACGCTTGAGCGAGTTAAACACGCGCACGCTCAGGTCAAGCTCTTCGATCATCTTGTCCTTAAAGCGCTGATGGGGTTGTTCTTTGTCTTCTTCTTCTTCCGGCGCGGACGACGGAATCCAGCCATCGGGCAACGTGGTATCCGGCTGTAGACCGCTAATCACGGTCATGTGGCGGATCATAATTTGCGCGGCTTGCGTCAGTGCTTCTTCGGGGCGTACCGTGCCATCCGTCCAGATTTCGATAATCAGGCGGTCATAGTTGGTACGCTGGCCGACACGCGCCCGTTCGACTTCGTAATTCACGCGGCGGATCGGGCTAAAGACCGCATCAATCGGCAATTCGCCAATCGGCAGGCGGCCACGCTCCTCAGACGGGCTATAGCCGCGCCCGAGCATGACGTTGAATTCCATCTCGATGTGCGCTTCGTTGCGCGGGTCGTCCACGGTGAACAGGTAAAGATCAGTGTTGATGATCTCTACATCCGACGGGCACACGATGTCCGCCGCCGTGACCGTGCCCTCGCCGCGATGCTCCAGACGTAAGCGCGACTGCTCGACGCCATCATGCAATTTGAGGCGCAGTTGCTTGATCTGCAAGATCAACTGTGTCATATCCTCGCGCACATTGGGAATGGCGGAGAATTCATGATGCACGTCGGAGACGCGAATACTGGTCACAGCCGCACCCGGCAAAGAGGACAGCAAAATGCGGCGCAGGGAATTGCCTAGCGTCAGGCCATAACCACTTTCTAGCGGGCTAATCACAAAGCGCCCGTAGTTGCGGGTCATGGCATCGCTTTCAACCCGATGGGGCAGAACCATTTGATTCGTGACCAATTGTTTGTCTCCTCACTTCACAAATATCGCGGACGGGTATCGCCGGTTTGGTTATACGCGACGCTTCTTGGGCGGGCGAACGCCGTTATGCGGAATCGGCGTCATATCAGCGATAGAGCGCACTTTGAGGCCGCTAGCCTGAATCGCACGGATGGCATTTTCGCGTCCGGGGCCGGGCCCTTTGACGAAGACATCCACTTCTTTCATGCCGTGCGTCTGGGCGGTCTCGGCGGCGGTCTGTGCGGCGATACGGGCGGCGTAGGGGGTGCTTTTACGGCTACCCTTAAAGCCACTGGTACCCGCGCTAGACCACGCGACAACGTTACCGGATTGGTCGGTCATCGACACAATGGTATTGTTGAAGGTCGCGTAGATGTGCGCCTGTCCGTATGGGATATTCTTTACGACTTTCTTGGCGGTACGGCGCCCGCCTTTTCTACCTTTTGCCATAGATCACTCCGCTTTAAGTCAACACGCGCCCTGCGGGTTGGCTGGCAGGGCGCCAATTGCCATGCGATAAAATTGGTGCAACGCGGCCTGTACGATACAGACCGCCGTTACTTCTTGGCACCACGCCGACGGCCACGCCCCGGCACGGTCTTCTTAGCGCCGCGCTTGGTGCGGGCGTTGGTGCGGGTACGCTGGCCGCGCACCGGCAGGTTACGGCGATGCCGCAAACCGCGATACGTGCCAATGTCTACCAGACGCTTGATGTTGCCCTGTAGCTGGCGGCGCAAATCGCCTTCCGTCGTCAACGGGGCGATGGCCTCGCGCAAGGACTGCGCCTGATCTTCGGTCAGGTCATGTACCCGCGTACTGGGGTCAATGCCCGTCTCCGCTAAAATCTGCTCGCTGGTGGAGCGCCCGATCCCGTAGATATAAGTCAACGCGATCACAATGCGCTTGTTGCGTGGCAGGTCTACACCTACAATACGTGCCATGCCGATTTATCTCCCTACGATTTTTAACCTTGGCGCTGTTTGTGCTTGGGGTTCGTGCAAATAATCATCACGCGACCGTGACGCTTAATCACACGGCACTTTGGACAGCGGCGTCTGACTGATGCTGAAACTTTCATGTTAAACGGCCCCTGTTTTGGCTTTTATACAGATCGTTCATCATATCATAATGCTGTGAGCGTGTCTACAACCGATTCAAGGCGTGTGCATTTCAGGTTGTTGGCAACACCGCAGACGGACGTAGCACGCTACGCCCCCGCAGATTCCCGTTTATGCGGCGCAACGAATCGCGCCCCTCTGTGCGATCAAGGCAAGGTCAAGATCAACGGATCGCCTTCTGTGACCGCGATACTGTGTTCCCAGTGGGCACACAGCGAGCCGTCCCGCGTGACCACCGTCCAGCCGTCGTCAAGTTCGACCAGATATTCACGTCCGACGATGAGCATCGGCTCGATGGCTAATGTCATACCCGGCTGTAAAACCACGTCAGCCGCATGATACGGATGCCGCCGCCATCTACCACTCGGCCACCAGTTGGGCACGGCGGGCGGCTCGTGCATCTTGCGCCCGACGCCGTGACCGGTGTATTCCTTCGCAACGATGTAACCACGACTGGCGGCGAATCCCTGCGTGGTGCGGGCGATAAAGCTGACACGCCGACCGGCGCGTGCCTCCTCGATCGCGGCATACAGCGTGTCGCGGGTGGCGTCGATCAAGCGCTGGGCGGCGGGCGCGACTTCGCCAACCGGCCACGTTCGCGCCGCATCGCCGACGAACCCTTCGTAATGGCAACCGACATCTAAGCTGATGATGTCGCCTTCTTGCAGGATGCGCTTCTCGTCCGGGATGCCATGCACCAATTCATGATTGATGCTGGCGGTGATCGTCGCCGGAAAAGGCGGCGCGTCCGGCTTCGGATAGCCCAGAAAGGCGGGCGTCGCGCCATGATCGGCCAGCACTTCCGCCGCGATGCGGTCTAGCGCCAACGTGCTGACGCCGGGCGCAACGGCCTCGCGCATGGCCTCATGTGCGAGCGCGACGATGCGCCCCGCTTCGCGCATGATGGCGATTTCTTCCGGCGTCTTGATGATCGGCTCGGACACGTTCAACCGCCCGACTGGATGCGATCCAGCTCTGATTTGATCGCCGCGCTGACCGCCTCAACCGGCTGGTCGGCGTTGACGGAAACCAGCACGCCGCGCTCGCGGTAGTAATCGACTAGCGGCTGGGTGGCGGCGTAGAATGTATCAATACGCTTGACCACGCTGGCGGCGTCGGCATCGTCGGAACGACGCGCTAACGCCTCGCCGGTTTGCGTGTCCGTCGCTTCGATGCGCGGCGGGTACTCGCCCCCCGGATGCGGGACGGCCTGCCACGTCAGGCGCTCGGCTTCGCTGTAGATGTTGAACATCTGCCCGCTAGATGGTGACTGCACGCGCCCGAAAGCCCGCTTGAAGGCGGTGAACGCATCCAGTTCCAGCAGGATAACGGCGGATAACGACTCGCCGCGTCCGGTCAGGTATTGCGCCAGCCATTCGGCCTGCGCGATGTTGCGCGGGTAGCCATCAAGGATGACACCGCCCGCCGCGTCCGCCTGTTCCAGACGATCCTGTAATACTTCGTTGGTCACTTCATCCGGCACCAGTAGACCGGCGTTCATGATGTCCTGCACACGCCGCGCCAACTCGTCTTCACGGGTTTTCATGGCGCGGAATAGGTCGCCTGTGGAGACCTGCGGGATACCGTACTGTGCCTGAATGTAAGCGGCCTGTGTGCCTTTGCCGGCACCCTGCACGCCCATGATAATGACATACAGACCCATGATGGTGTGACTCCTGTTCGTGTCATCGACGGTTGTCGATCAGCGAGAAGTGAAACGGGGGCGCAAGATGCACGCCCCCATCCGCTATCGTCTTTAGCGCATGAAGCCTTCGTAGTTACGCATGACCAGCTGTGCTTCTAGCTGGCGCATGAAGTCGATCACCACGCCGACCACAATGATGAGACCGGCGCCGGTTAATACGGTGGCCGCGTTCAGTGTGCCGCCCACCGTCTCGCCCGGAAAGATGATGCCGTTCACGAAGTCCACGATACCGGGCACGATGGCGATGATCCCTAAGAAGACCGCGCCAACCAGTGTAATGCGCCGCGTCACGCGGATGATATAGTCTTCGGTACGCTTGCCCGGACGGATGCCCGGGATAAAGCCGCCCTGCCGTTGTAGCGAATCGGCGAGATTCTGGTTGCCGATCATCACTTCGGAGTAGAAGAAGGTGAAGGCTACGGTAAGGGTGAAGAACGTCCCCCAGTACACCAGCCCTTGCTGGTTGCCGAAGGAGTCGGTCACCGCTCTTCGGAAGCCGCTATCAGGGAAGAAACTGACAAAGATCGCCGGGAACGTGACCACCGCCTGACTGAAGATAAGCGGGATCATGCCCACCGGATTAACGCGAAGCGGGATGTGCGTGCTGGTGCCGCCGTATTGCTTGCGGCCACGAACGCGCTTGCCGTACTGCACCGGAACCCGACGCACGCCCTCTTGAATGTAGACAATCGTCACGATACTGACGATGGTAATCACCACGAAGAGGATCAGGTCGTAGAACGGACGCAACGAAGATGTCGCCAGATTCACCAGATTGGACGGTGCTTCGGCCACAATACCGGCGAAGATGATGATGGAAATACCGTTACCGATGCCCTGCTCGGTGATGAGTTCACCCAGCCACACCGCGAACATCGTGCCCGCCGTCATGGTGGCTAGCACGCTGATCGTCAACAAGAAATCACTGCCGAAACCGGGGATGATCTCCAGACTAGCGGCGGTAGGATCGGCGACATTGGTCACCAGTAGCGCGTTGAAAATCTGTATCTGGCCGAACGCCTGCAAGACCGCCATCGGGATGGTCATGTAGTACGTATAGCGCTGGATTTTTTCCCGTCCGCCCGGCTCGCGTTGAATCTGCTGAAGGCGCGGGATGATGGGCACGAGCAACTGGAAGATAATGGATGCGGTGATGTAAGGATAAACACCGTTGGCAAGGATGCTGAAGTTCGCCACCGCACCGCCAGAAAGCAAGTTCAGCACGTTGACAAGATTACCGCCGGTTGCCGTCGGGTCGAGCAACGTCTCAAGCGCGGCGCGGTTAACGCCCACAACCGGAACATGCGCGGCAAACTGATAGATCACCAGAATCAAGCCGGTAATCAGCAGTTTGTTGCGCAAGTCTGGCAGGCGGAATGCGTTCCTTAGTGCCTGAATCATAGAAAATTTCCTCTATATGTCACTGCAAGGCATAGGCCGGTAATGCGTGACCACCGGCCTTCGATTAGTTCGTCTTTAGCTGTTATCGCCGGTGAGCTTGGCGAGGTCTTGTCTACGCAGACGCTTGACCGTCGCCCGTGCGCCAGTGACGGCTAGCGGGATGACTTCCGTCGTGCCGCCCGCGTCGGTGATGGCCTGCGCCGCGCTCTTGCTGAAGCGGTGCGCGTGAACGGTCAGCGACTTGGTTAGCTCGCCGCGCCCCAGTACAACCACCGGCTTATCGGCATCGCGGACGAGGCCAATCGCCGCCAGAGTCTCCGGCGTGACGGTATCACCGGCGGAGAAACGGTCTTCTAGCGCCGCCAGATTCACCTCTTGGTAGTGAATACGGAAGATATTGGTGAAGCCGCGCTTGAATGGCAGACGGCGCACCAAAGGCAACTGACCGCCCTCAAAGTAGCGGCCTTTGCCGCCACCGGAACGAGCGCCCTGCCCTTTTTGACCGCGCCCGGCGGTCTTGCCTTTACCCGCCGAAATACCGCGTCCGGCACGGGTCTTTTTCTTGCGCGACCCCGGATCGGGCTTGAGATCATGCAGTTTCATGATATTTCCCCTATTCGTCCACTTCCTCGATGCGCAACAGGTGGCTGATTTTACGCACCATGCCGCGAATCTGAGGGGTTTCCTTGTGTACACGGCTCGCGTTCATCTTGTGCAAGCCGAGCGCCTCCGCCGTGCGGCGCTGGTCTTTGGTGTAACCGATGGGGCTACGAACCAGCGTGACGCGGATCGTGCGTTCGGATTCGTTACTCATCGCCATCCTCCCCGCCGTCATCTGTTGAGGCGACGGCTTCGGTCACGGGCGCGGATTCGGCTTCGCCATCGTCCAGCACAAGCCCGTCTTTCTTCTTGCGGCGTTGCCAGAACGGAAGCAATTCTTCCACCGGCTTACCGCGCATAGCGGCTATATCTTGCGGGCTACGCAATTGCTGTAGCGCCGCAAGCGTCGCCATCGTCACGTTGAGCAGATTGGGACTGCCCTGCGACTTGGTGAGGATGTCGCTAATGCCGACAGCCTCCAACACAGCGCGGACGCCACCACCGGCGATGACGCCGGTACCGGGCGAAGCCGGCTTCAAAAAGACCTTCGCACCGCCATAACGGGCGGTGACTTGAAACGGGATGGTGGAGCCAGCCAGCGCGACGGTCACCATGTTCTGGCGGGCACGTTCGGAGGCTTTGCGGATGCTATCGGGCACAGCCCGCGCTTTCCCGACGCCAATGCCGATTGTGCCTTTGTTGTCGCCGACGATAACCACCGTGCGGAAGGCGAAGCGACGGCCACCTTTAATCACTTTGGCGACGCGCTTGATGTCCACTACGCGCTCATCTAATTCTTCGCGCTCTTCATCCCGATCACGGCGTTCCCGGCGTTCTCTACGGTTATCTGCCATTGATTATTTACCCCTTAGAACTTCAGACCGGCTTCGCGTGCGCCATCGGCAAGCGCGGCAACACGTCCATGATATTTATACCCGCCGCGATCAAACACGACGGATTCGACGCCCGCCGCTTTCGCGCGCTCGCCAATCGTCTTGCCGACGATGGTCGCGGCTTCGACTTTGCCTTTGCCCTGTAGCTGACCGGCAATTTCGCGGTCAATGGTGGAAGCCGAAGCGATAGTGCGCCCGGATTCGTCATCAATGACCTGCACGAAGATATTGGTCAGGCTACGGTACACGCTCATACGCGGACGGGTGGCGGTGCCACTGATGCGGCCACGCACGCGCTGTTGGCGGCGTCTGCGGGCTGTCGTTTTGGTTTTGCCTTTTACATCGGCCATATCGCAAACACTCTCTACTTCGCTTTGGCGGCCTTACCAGCTTTACGCCGGACGACCTCATCACTATAACGGATACCCTTACCTTTGTAAGGTTCTGGCGGACGCCAACCGCGAATATTCGCGGCGATTTGTCCGACGACTTGTTTATCAATCCCATCCACATGGATCACACGGCCACGACTTTCGCTGGGCACGGTGAACACGGTATCAGCGTCCGGCGGGTTGACGACGACTTCATGCGAGTAGCCGACCTTCAACACCAAATCCTTACCCCGCATATCAGCCTGATAGCCGACGCCTTCGATTTGCAGGCTACGGCGGAACCCTTCGCTGACGCCGGTCACCATATTGGCGATCAGCGCACGGGTCAGGCCGTGCAGGGCACGGTGGCGGCCAATATCAGACGGGCGGGTGGCGACCACCTGACCATCTTCCATCGCCACGCTGATGTCGGGATGGACGGTATGAGATAGTTGGCCTTTGGGACCTTTGACCGTCACCAGCTGACCGTCGATTTTGATCTCGACTTTATCAGAGATGGCAACCGGTTTTCTACCAATGCGCGACATAACATCTTCTCCCTAAAGCTACCACACGTAGCACAGCACTTCGCCGCCTACGCGCTCGCGGCGGGCTTGTTGCGCCGTCATCACGCCTTTGGGCGTGGTTAAGATGGCGATACCCGCGCCACTGAGTACGCGCGGCAGTTCAGTACGCCCGCGATACACGCGGCGTCCGGGCTTGCTCACACGCTGAAGATTGGTGATAACTGGCCGACGGACGCGCCGTTCGCCGTAGTATTTCAGCGTGATATTAATCAATGCGAAGGGGCTTTGATCCCCGACGGTATAATCTTCGATGTAGCCTTCTTCCTTCAAGATGCGGGCGATTTCGGCCTTCATCTTGGAATAGGGAACATCGACCGTTAAATGCCTTGCCATCAGCGCGTTACGCACACGCGTTAGCATATCTGCAATCGGATCGCTTGTCATGCTCACTCCCTACCAGCTTGATTTGACCACGCCGGGAATCTCACCCTTGAGAGCCATCTCGCGGAAGCAAATTCGGCACAGGCCGAACCGACGAATATATCCCCGCGGACGCCCACATTTCATGCAACGGTTGCGGACACGAACCTCATATTTGCGGTTTTGTTCGCGGTATTGCATTGCTTTTTTCGCCATTAGTTGCTCCCTAATTCTCTTGGAAAGGCATACCGAGCAATTTCAGCAAGGCACGGCCTTCTTCATCTGTTTCTGCTGTCGTGACGATGGTGATTTCCATGCCACGAATCTTGTCGATCTTATCGAAATCAATTTCCGGGAAGACCAATTGTTCGCGCAGGCCGACGGTGTAGTTACCGCGTCCGTCCAGCTTGGGCGGGATGCCGCGAAAGTCGCGGATACGCGGCAGGGCGACATTGATGAGGCGGTCTAGCAGTGCCCACATCTTTTCGCCGCGCAGGGTCACCTTCGTGCCGATGGCGCGGCCTTCGCGCAGTTTGAAGGTGGCGATGCTCTTACGCGCTTTGGTCACAATCGGTTGTTGTCCGGCGATGATTCGCAGGTCTTCGACAGCGCCATCCAATGATTTGGGGTTGTCGATGGCTTCGCCAACGCCCACATTGATGACGACTTTCTGAACCGTCGGGATTTGCATCGGGTTTTCATAGCCGAAGCGTTCCCGCAATGCCGGCATAACGTCTTCCCGGTAGCGATTTTGTAGAATTGGAATTGCCATGATGATATACGCTCCGGTCAGTTTAGTCTAAAATCGTACCGCTTTTTTTGGCGTAACGGACTTTGCGCCCGTCCTCGTACTTAAAGCCCACACGGGTCGGTTGTTTGGTCTCCGGGTCTACCAGCATCACATTCGAGATGTGAATCGGCGCGTCGAATTCGACGATCTGCGCCGGGATTTGCTGGTTGCCGACCTGCCGCGCTTTGCGATGGCGCTTGTGGGTGTTGATGCCTTCCACAATAACGCGATTCTCACGCGGGCGTACTTCGACCACTTCACCTTGCAGGCCGATGTCCTCACCGGCGATCACGATAACGGTATCGCCTTTTTTAATCCTCTGCATGGCTCTGCACTCCTAAAGTGTCTCTGGTGCTAACGACACGATCTTCATGAAGCCTTTGTCGCGCAATTCACGCGCTACCGGGCCGAAGACGCGGGTGCCGCGCGGGTTGGTCATGTCCTCGTTGAGGATGACGGCGGCGTTGTCGTCAAACTTGATGTAGGAGCCATCCGAACGGCGATATTCTTTTGCCGTCCGCACGATGACCGCCCGCACGATCTGACTTTTCTTGATGTTGCCCTGCGTGGCGGCAGATTTGACCGTCGCCACAACGATGTCACCGACGCGACCATAGCGGCGTTTACTGCCGCCTAGCACGCGGATGACCAGCAACTCTTGAGCGCCGCTATTGTCGGCGACCTTCAAGCGTGATTCTGTCTGGATCATCGCTACGCCTCCTCCGGCGATTCTGCTTCTTCAGTGGTCAGCGCGGCATCCACCGGGCCGAGCACCACGTCGGGGGTCTCCAGCACTTGCTCCACCACCCAGCGTTTATTCTTGCTCAGCGGCTTGCTTTCGACGACGCGCACCAGCGCCCCCATCGGGATTTCGTTGGTTTCGTCGTGCGCCATCAGCTTTTTGGTACTGGTGACCACTTTCTTATACAGACGGTGCATCGAGCGACGTTCAATCGCAACGACAACCGTCTTGTCCATCTTGTTACTGACTACGCGGCCTTGTAGCCGCCGACGATTGTTAGGCATCTGCACCCTCTTCTGTGATCTGCGCGGCTAGTTCACGCTCGCGCTGGACAGTTAGCAGGCGGGCGAGATCGCGCTTGGCGTACCGTAGCAGGTTGGTATCTTCAAGCTGACCTGACGCCTGTTGAAAGCGAAAGTTGAACAATTCAATCCGCTTATCTTCGATTTGATCCAGCAATTGATCGTCAGTCATCGCACGGACTTCGCTCATGTCTAGTCTAGCCATTAGCTGACCTCCTGCCCGGAAATCGGGTCAATGCGTTTGACGAATTTGGTCTTGCAGGGCAGTTTATGCCCGGCCAGACGTAAGGCTTCGCGGGCGGTAGCTTCTTCGACGCCGCCCATCTCGAACAGCACACGCCCCGGCCGGATGACGGCGACCCAGTATTCCACCGAGCCTTTACCTTTACCCATGCGCGTTTCGGCGGCTTTCTGGGTGATGGGCTTGTCCGGGAATACGCGGATCCAGATTTTACCGCGACGCCGGATGTAGCGTACCATCGCGCGGCGGGCGGCTTCGATCTGGCGACTGGTCAACCAGACTGGCTCGGTAGCCTGTAGGCCGTAATCGCCGAAAGCGATGGTCGTGCCGCGTGAGGCTTGCCCCTTCATGCGGCCGCGAAACTGCTTGCGGTACTTTGTACGTTTTGGCATTAACATAGCGGTTTGCTCCTCAAACTCCGGCGCGGCCTATTGGCCTGCGAAGGATTCCTTCTTTTTGAAGGAGTCTTTCTTGTCGCCGGAACGCTTGTCACCGTCTTCTTGTAAGTTCAGCACATCGCCCTTATAAATCCACACTTTGATGCCGATGCGCCCGTAGGTAGTCATGGCCTCAGCCGTGCCGTAGTCAATATCGGCGCGGAGCGTGTTACGCGGGATGCGGCCTTCGCTCTGCCATTCACGGCGAGCCATATCCGCCCCGCCCAGACGCCCACCGGCGTTGATGCGGATGCCGAGAGCGCCCTGACGCATGGCCTGACCGATGGCGCGTTTGATAGCGCGGCCATGACCGATGCGGCGTTCGAGCTGACCGGCGATGTTCTGCGCGACCAGTGTCGCGTCAAGATCGGGCTTGTCAATCTCGGTGACTTCGATTTTGACCTTTTTGCCGGTCTTGGTTTCCAGATCAGATTTCATCTTCTTGACCGCTTCGCCCTTGCGTCCGATGACGATACCGGGGCGGGCGGTGTGGACGTTGACGCGCACCTGATTCGGATAGCGCTCGATCTCGATGCGCGAGATACCGGCGCGTGCCGTCTGATCCTGGATGTAATTACGAATGGCGCGATCTTCGTGGAGCAGGTCAACATACTGACCGCGCTCCGCATACCACCGCGCATCCCAATCCCGATTAATCTTTAACCGGAAGCCGATTGGATGTACCTTGCGACCCATTTACTCAACCTCTCGCTGTGCCAGAACAACCGTCAGATGTGCGGTACGACGAACACGCGGCTTGTAGCGGCCACGCGCCCCCGCTTTGAAGCGGCGCAGACGCGGCCCTTCATTGGCGTAAATCTGCTCGATGTACAGATCGGACGGGTTCGCCTCGAAATTCTCTTCGGCGTTTGCCATCGCAGAGGCTAGCGTTTTGCGGATGATCTGGGCACCTTTTTGCGGCAGGAACTTCAACAGCACGTCGGCTTGTCGGGCGTCCATCCCGCGCACTTCGTCACAGACGAGGCGCAATTTTTGCGGTGAGATCATCACATGCTTATTGTGTGCACGTATTTTCATGATGCTCGGCCTCTAACGCTTCTTTTTCTTCTCGACCAGATGCCCGCGATAGGTGCGGGTCGGCGCGAATTCGCCTAGTTTGTGGCCGATCATATTCTCGGTCACATAGATGGGGACATGGCGACGGCCATCATGCACAGCAATCGTATGCCCTAACATCTGCGGGAAGATCGTACTGGCGCGGCTCCATGTCCGCACGACGACTTTCTTCTTGTCTTGATTCAGTCGATCGATCTTCTTCATCAGCTTGGGGTCTACGTATGGACCCTTCTTCAGTGAGCGCGACATAACCTAAACTCCTCTATCTCCGTTTACCACGACGGCGGACGATGAACGGCTGTGTGCGCTTGTTGGCGCGGGTACGCTTGCCCAGCGCAATCTTGCCCCACGGCGTCTTGGGCGCGGGCATACCGATGCCGGAGCGTCCCTCACCGCCGCCATGCGGGTGACTGCTGGGGTCCATGGCGATACCGCGTGTGGTCGGGCGCCAGCCCATCCAGCGACGGCGGCCAGCCTTACCCAGTTTGATATTGCCGTGATCGGTATTGCCGACCTGCCCGATAGTGGCGATACAGCGCTCATGCACCAGCCGCACTTCGCCGCTGGGCAGACGCACCTGTGCGTAGTTGCCTTCTTTCGCCAATAGCTGGGCGCTGGTACCGGCGGCGCGGGCGAGCTGGCCGCCCTTGCCCGGTTGCAGTTCGATGTTGTGAATCTGCGTACCAAGCGGAATGTCTTTGATCGGTAGCGCGTTGCCCGGGCGCAGGGTGGCTTTGTCGCCGTTACCGACGAAATCGCCAACTTTCAGGCCGATAGGGGCGATGATATAGCGCTTTTCGCCGTCTTCGTACTGCACCAGCGCGATACGCGCCGAGCGATTCGGGTCGTACTCAATCGCCAGCACTTCGGCGCGGGCGTCCACTTTATCCCGCTTGAAGTCGATCAAGCGATAGCGGCGCTTATGACCACCGCCACGATGCCGCACCGTGATGCGACCGGTGTTATTACGTCCGCCCTTTTTGCGAAGCGGCTCGGTCAGAGCGCGTTCCGGCTTGGACTTGGTAATCTCTTCAAATGCGTGCCCCGTCATGTCCCGGCGGCCTGCCGAGGTGGGTTTATAGACTTTAACCGGCATAGCTCGACACCTTATACATCAAACAGCTCGATCTTTTCGCCGGGCTCGAGGGTGATAATGGCTTTCTTCCATGCTTTGGTTCGCATGTACCACTTACGCCCACGACGCCCACGCTTGGGCGGCACGATCATCGTGTTAACTTTGTTGACTTTAACATCGAAGATCAGTTCTACCGCCTCGGTGATTTGAATTTTATTGGCGTTCTTCGCCACTTCAAACACGTACTTATTTTCGTCGTCCAGCAGTTCGGTCGATTTCTCGGTGACAACCGGACGGCGGATCACTTCATAAACGTGTAATTGGCCCATCGTTAACTCTCCGTCCCCCAGATGCCGGTGATGACATCCAGCGCATCGAGCGGGATGACCACCTTATCGTGCTTGAGTAGGTCACGGATGTTCAGATAATGAGCGCGCAGGTAACGCGCTTCCTCCAGATTGCGGACGCCGCGCTCGACGTTTTCGTTACGCTCGGCCAGCAAGATCAGCGCTGACGCATCGCCAACGAGATTTTGCAAGGTCTGGCGCATGTCCTTCGTCTTGGGGCTATCGACCTGCATCGCGTCCACAAAGACCAGTTGCTCATCGCGGGCTAACGCGCTGAGGGCGCAACGGATGGCCTTACGGCGCATCGGCTTGGGCATATCTTTGGTGTACTTGCGCGGGCGCGGGCCATGAGCGCGGCCACCACCGACGAAAATCGGGGCGCTCTTCGCACCATGACGGGCGCGGCCTGTCCCCTTCTGGCGGTACCATTTGGCCTTCGTCGCCCGAATTTCGGAGCGATTCTTGGTCTTTTGCGTGCCCAGCCGCGCATTTGCCATCTGGCGCACATACGCCTGATGCATCAGCCCGACGTTCACATCCGTTTCGAAAATATCGGCTGGCAGGTCAATGGTCTTGACCGTATTGCCGTTTATATCCAGCACTGTTGCTTGCATGATATCTTATAACTCCGTCTTCCTAGTGGCGCGCTGGCTTAATCATGACCAAGCCATTTTTAGCGCCGGGAACCGAGCCCCGCACCGCTAACAAATTGCGCTCGGCATCCACGACCACCACCTCAAGGTTTTTGATCGTGACGCGCTCGTTGCCCATGCGTCCGGCCATTTTCTTGCCCGGCAGGGTACGTCCGGGGGTGGCACACATGCCCACCGCGCCGGGGGCGCGTTCGCGGTCAGATTGACCGTGCGTTTTGGGCTGGCGATGGAAGCCATGGCGTTTGATCGTTCCGGCGAAGCCACGCCCCTTGCTGATGCCGATCACATCAACCCGTTCGCCCTTCTCAAATACATCGACTTTAATCTCCGCGCCTTCTTCGACGCTCAGATCGTCACCGCGCAGTCGGAATTCACGCAGATGACGCAACGCGGGCAGGTTGTTACGGCGCAAATGGCCGAGTTGCCCCTGTGTGAGTCGCTTGGGGTTGGTTTCGCTATACCCCATCTGCACCGCCACATAACCATCGCGGTCTGCGGTGCGAACCTGTGTCACGTAGCACGGCCCGGCCTCGATGATGGTCGCGGGGATGACGTTCCCCTTGTCATCGAATATCTGGGTCATGCCGACTTTCTTACCAATAATGCCCTTCATTACCGTATGCCTCCAGAGGGATAAACCGGACGCGATTTTGCACGCCCTCGCGGGGGGAAATTGCCCCCTTTCCCTGCCTGTTTTTATCAGCGCAGAGGCACGTCATAGGACGCGCTTACGCCTGCGGACTTATATCTTGATTTCAATATCGACACCGGCGGGCAAGTTCAGCCGCATCAGCGTGTCGATGGTGTTGCTGTCCGGGTCTAGCACATCGATCAGCCGCTTATGGGTGCGGATCTCGAAATGCTCCTGCGAATTCTTGTCAATGAACGGCGAACGCATCACCGTGAACCGTTCGATCCGTGTGGGCAACGGCACCGGGCCGACCACTCGCGCACCGGTGCGCTCCGCCGTTTCGACGATGCGCTGGGCGGATTGGTCAATGACGCGGTGATCGTACGCCTTCAAGCGGATGCGGATTTTGTTCTTCGATACCATAGTGTCCTCTTGCACAGGCGGCCATTAGGCGGAAACATGCCGGGAGTTTTTGACTTCTCCCGGCATGGATTTCACGTCAGCATGGACGCAATTCGTGATTGGCTACGTGCTACTCGAGAATCTCGGTGATGATGCCCGCACCAACGGTCAGACCACCTTCACGGATGGCGAACTTGGAACCCTTCTCGAGCGCGACGCCGTTAATCAGTTCCACGCGCAGGTTCACGTTGTCGCCGGGCATCACCATCTCCACGCCGTCCGGCAGGGTGATGGTACCGGTGATATCCATGGTGCGGATGTAGAACTGCGGGCGGTAGCCGGTGAGGAACGGCTTATGACGGCCACCCTCATCTTTACGCAGGACGTACACTTCACACATGAAGTTCTGGTGCGGGGTAATGGAGGAAGGCTTCGCCAACACCATACCGCGCTCTACGTCGTCACGGGTGACACCGCGTAGCAGAATACCGGCGTTGTCGCCAGCTTCGGCGCGGTCTAGTTCCTTGTGGAACATCTCGATACCGGTGACGACGGTCTTCATCGACTTTTCGCGCAGGCCGATGATCTCGATTTCCTCGCCCTTGGTCAGCACGCCGCGCTCAACGCGGCCGGTGACCACCGTACCACGACCTTTAATGGAGAACACGTCTTCCACCGGCATCAGGAACGGCTTGTCCGTCTCGCGGGCGGGGGTGGGGATCCACTCGTCCACCGCTTCCATCAGCTTAAGGATCGGCGCGTATTCCGGCGCGGAGGGGTCTTCGCTCTCGCTGGCGGTGGCGGCTAGCGCGCTACCACGCACAATCGGCGTCTCGGGGTCGAATTCGTAGCTCTCCAGCAGTTCGGACAGCTCCATCTCGACCAGTTCGAGCAGTTCTTCGTCGTCCATCTGGTCAACCTTGTTCAGGAAGACCACCATCGCCGGTACTTCTACCTGACGCGCCAGCAGAACGTGTTCGCGTGTCTGCGGCATCGGGCCGTCGGGGGCGCTAACCACGAGGATCGCGCCGTCCATCTGCGCGGCACCGGTGATCATGTTTTTGATGTAGTCACGGTGACCCGGGCAGTCTACGTGGGCGTAGTGCCGATTCGGGGTTTCGTATTCCACGTGACGGATGTTGATGGTGATACCACGCGCACGTTCTTCCGGCGCGTTGTCGATATCTTCATAGTTCTGGCGTTTGGCCGCACCACTCATCGCCAGCACTTTCGTGATAGCGGCGGTCAGTGTGGTCTTACCATGGTCAACGTGACCAATGGTGCCAATGTTCACATGCGGTTTTGTACGGTCAAATTTACCCTTAGCCATGCCTGTTGTATCCTTTTGAACTCACTCATGGATAAACGATTATTTATACAACGCAACAAACAGCGCAGGGACGTTTACATCGTCCCTTTAATCACCTCATCGGCGATGCTCTGCGGCGCAATCGTATACTGTGCAAACTCCATCGTGAAATTTCCACGACCCTGTGTCAGGTTACGCAGATTGGTCGCGTAACCGAACATTTCACCTAGCGGCACGTTGGCGGTGATGGTGCTAACGCCCGCGCCGCGTGGTTCCATACCTTGAATGATGCCGCGCCGTGACGACAGATCGCCGACGACAGCGCCGGTGTAGTCATCGGGCACGACGACCTCAACCTTCATGGTTGGTTCCATGATGGCGGGGGCGGCCTGCCGCACGCCGTCTTTGGCGCACATTGAACCGGCGACCTTGAACGACATTTCGCTGGAGTCAACGTCATGCGATGCGCCGTCAACCAGCTTGGCCTTGATGCCGACCACCGGATAACCGGCGATGACGCCCGCCTGTACCGCTTCGCGGATGCCGTTCTCGGTGGGTCGGATGAACTCACGCGGGACAGAACCGCCTTTGATGGCGTCCACGAACAGGAACGACGTGTCGCCGTCTTTGTTGGCGGTGGCCGCCGCTTCGCGGTCTTCTTCGGTCATCGGCTCGAACTCGACGACCACCCGCGCATATTGACCGGAACCGCCGGTCTGACGCTTGAAGGTGGTATCGACACGCGCCGGACGGGTGATCGTCTCGCGGTAGGCCACGCGGGGACGGCCTACCGTCGCCTGCACGCCATATTCGCGCATCATACGATCAATCAGCACTTCCAGATGCAACTCGCCCATGCCTTTGATCTTGGTCTGGCCGAGTTGGTCATCGACTTCGACCTTGAACGTGGGGTCTTCGTCGGCCAGCTTACGCAGGGCGAAGCCCATCTTATCCTGATCGGCTTTACTGTTCGGCTCGACGGCCACTTCGATCACCGGATCAGGGAAGCGGATGTTTTCCAGCAAGATCGGGTTATCCGGCGCACAAAGCGTATCGCCGGTGGTGCTTTCTTTCAGGCCGATGACGGCGGCGATGTCGCCCGCGCTGATCTCATCGACATCTTCGCGGCGGTCAGCAAACATACGGACGATACGCCCGATGCGCTCGCGTGCGCCCTTGCTACTGTTCTGTACGGTGGTACCGCTACGCAACACGCCGCTATAGACGCGCACGAATGACAGCGTGCCGTATTTGTCAGAAGCCAGCTTGAACACCAGCGCGGAAAGCGGCTGGGTGCTATCGGCGGAACGCTCTTTCGGCGTGCCGTCGCGGGGGTCTTCGCCCTTGATCGGCGGCACATCTAGCGGCGACGGTAACAACTGCACCACGCGATCCAGCATGACCTGAACGCCTTTGTTCTTCAGCGCGGAGCCACACAGCACCGGCTGAACGATACCGGCGATGGTGGAGGAGCGCAGGGCGGCGAGCAGTTCGTCGTCGCTGATCTCTTCTTCCATCAGGTACTTCTCGGTGAGGAACTCGTCGCTCTCGATGATCTGCTCGATCATGGCGATGCGCTCGGTTTCGGCGGCTTCGCGGAAGTTCTCCGGAATGGGATGACGCTCGATGGCGGTGCCCAGATCGTCGCCGTATGTGATGAGTTCCATGTCGATCAAGTCGATGATGCCGCTAAAGTCGTCGCCTTCGCCGTAGGGAATCTGGATTTTGATCGGATTACCGTTGACGCGCTCGACGATCATATCGACGGTACGCTGGAAGCTCGCGCCGGTACGGTCCATCTTATTGACGAAGCACAGGCGCGGGACTTTGTAATCGTCGGCCTGACGCCATACCGTTTCTGATTGCGGCTCGACACCGGCCACACCATCAAATACCACCACGCCGCCATCCAGCACGCGCAAGCTACGCTGAACTTCTGCGGTGAAGTCAACGTGGCCGGGCGTGTCGATGAGGTTGATCTGGTAGCCGTTCCATGCACAGGTGACGGCGGCGGACGTGATCGTGATGCCGCGCTCGCGCTCCTGCTCCATATAGTCGGTGGTCGCCGCCCCGTCGTGTACTTCGCCGATGCGATGTACCATGCCGGTGTAATACAGCACGCGCTCTGTCGTGGTTGTCTTGCCGGCGTCGATGTGGGCGATGATGCCGATGTTACGCACCTTATTAAGGTCGAAATTCTTGTTCTTTGCCATGTGTCTGTTTACCGCTTTATCCCTGACTAATTCGATAGATAGGGTGGCTGGCGCTAGATAGCATCAGCACCGAAAGCTAACGGAAATGTGCGAAGGCACGGTTCGCATCGGCCATGCGGTGCGTGTCGTCCTTCTTCTTGATCGAAGCGCCCTGCCCTTCGGCGGCGTCCATTAATTCGCTAGCCAATTTTTGCGCCATTCCGCGCCCGGCACGCGAACGTGAATTTGCCAATAGCCAGCGCATCGCCAGCGATGTGGCGCGTGCCGGTGGCACCTCAATCGGCACCTGATAAGTCGAACCACCGACGCGACGCGGTTTTACCTCGACGCTGGGGGTGACGTTACGCAGGGCTTGCTCGAAGACCTCAGCCGGATCCTGTTTTTTGCGCTCTTCGATGATGTCAAACGCGGTGTACATGATGCGCAGGGCGGTACTGCGTTTGCCGCCGCGCATCATCCGATTCACAAACATGGTGACGTGCGTATTGCCGTACTTGTTATCCGGTTGAACCGGGCGCTTGCTGGGTGTTCTTCTTCTTGGCATTGGTCGATACCTCTACTGTTTCTTAGGCCGTTTGGCGCCGTATTTACTGCGCCCCTGCTCGCGGTTCTTCACGCCGTCAGTATCCAGCGATCCGCGCACGATATGATAGCGCACACCGGGCAGGTCTTTCACACGGCCACCGCGCACCAGCACAACACTGTGCTCCTGCAAGCTGTGGCCTTCACCCGGGATGTACGCGGTGACTTCGATACCGTTCGTCAGGCGCACACGGGCGACCTTACGCAAAGCCGAATTCGGCTTCTTGGGCGTCATGGTCTTGACCTGCGTGCATACGCCGCGCTTCTGCGGCGCACCCCGGCTACGGCGTGAACGCTTTTGCGAAAAAGCGTTTAGTGTGTACTGAAGCGCGGGAGCCTTGGTCTTTTTGGACCGCGACTTGCGCCCCTTACGCACCAACTGATTAATGGTTGGCATAAATCACTCCAAATATCCTTAGTTATTGCCTATGGTTTTCGCCTGTCACTAGGCATGAAAACAGGCGTACATATACGCCGCCTGCTATACACCTTACCAACGGCGAGCCACTTGCAATAAAACGCAAAGCGCTTTCGCCATCACTTCTACAATTCGGCGGTGCATTGCCTCATAATGAGGTTACAGCGCCGCGAATGCGTGCGACTTGCTATGTTATCATCGGCTATTAGCTTCGGTCAAGGCCGATTTGAGCGCGATAAGCGCCGCAACAGCCGCGTTATGCGTTCTCGTCGAGCGCTTTACGCACGCCGCGCAATAGCTCATCAACGCCGACCGGCTTCGTCAGGAACACATCCGCCCCCGCTTCGACGGCCTGCCCCACCTGATAGCCACCCATCGCACCGCTAACCACCACTACCGGCACGGTCGCGCCGTCGGGATGTCCGCGCACATAACTGACAATATCCGCGCCGTTGCGATCCGGCAGGATTAGCTCGGTGATGATGAGCGCGGGCATCGCTTCGTCGATGCTGGTCAGCGCTTCGGCCACGTTGCGGCGGCAGATCACCGTAAAACCGGCCTGCTCTAATATGGAGCGAAGCGCGTCGCCGACGTGTTCATCATCCTCAACGATCAAGATTTGCTGGCCGTCGCCCATCTGCGGGATGATAATTTCCGCGTAAGCGATGCGGTGCTTCTCGTAACTGCTGGGCGTGACCACGAAGAAAACCTGCAACGACATCTTGCCGAATGTCAGCGTATCGCTGTGGCGCAGGCGATAATCTTTCTGCGGTTGCAGGCGCACGCCGTTGATGAATGTGCCGTTGCTACTGTCGTTATCGCGCACGGTGACGCGGCTGTTGCGTGCCGAGATGGTAGCGTGACGCCGCGAGACGCCGTGCTGATAAGCGCGGTACGGCTCCAGGTCGATGTCGGGCTTCTCGTTGCTATGACGGTCAGTACGTCCGACGAGAATTCGCTGGCTGACCTGCACCTGCAAGACCGACGGCGTGCCCACGATCCGCAATTCGATCACCCACGGCATCGCGTAATCTAACGGGCCGGTACCACGCACGGCGGGCGTTGATGGCAGGTCGTCCGGCTCTAGGCGGCGGGTCTGGGTACGTCTGGGGTCGTCAGTCATAGCGTTTCATATCCTGTCAAGTCATGGCCGGATGAACCGGCGCGGGTGACAACGGTCAGAATACGGCCACACGATGCGCGGCCATAGTTCCATTATGACACAGGGCGCGGCGCACGAGTAGGGGCGCAATGAATCATCCATCTCTTGGTGTAACTTGCAAGGACGCAAAGAGGACGCCGGAGCGCCCTCTTGTTGTTACGATTCAGCGATGACGACTAGCCGCGAAACAGTTCGCGCACGATGATGTTACGCTGAATTTCGCTGGTGCCTTCGTAAATCTGGAAGATTTTCACGTCGCGGAGCAGTTTCTCCACCGGATACTCTTTCATGTAGCCGTAGCCGCCGAACACCTGCACCGCGTCCACCGCCGCCCGCGTCGCCATATCCGCCGCGAAAGCCTTCGCGTAAGCGGGCACTTTCGGGTTGGCGATGCCGTTATCGACCTGCCACGCGGCCTGCCACACCAGCAGGCGCGATGCTTCGTAGTTGATCGCCATATCGGCGATCTTGTGGCCGATGGCCTGATGCTGGTAAATCGGCACGCCGAACGCCTCGCGCTCCTGCGCGTACTTGACGCTTTCCTCAAGGGCGCGGCGCTGTAAGCCAACCGCCGCCGATGCCACACCGGGGCGGCTGTGGTCGAACACCTTCATCGCCAGATAGAAGCCCTTGCCCTCTTCGCCGATCATGTTCTCTTCCGGCACTTCGACGTTCTCGAAGACGATCTCGGCGGTATCCGATGCACGCTGGCCGATCTTGTCGAACTTGCGCCCGACGCTGACGCCGGGCTGGTCGCGCTCGATGACAAAACAACTCATGCCGCGATGTCCGGCGGAGGGGTCGGTCTTGGCGAACACGGTGAAGAAATTGGCGTGGCTGGCGTTGGTGATGAACGTCTTACTGCCGTTAATCACCCATTTCGCGCCCCTCTTCTCGGCGCGGGTCTGGATGCCGACCACGTTAGAACCGGCGGCGGCTTCGGTCACGCCGTAGGAGACGAATTGCTTTTGATCCATCAAGCGCTCGCCCAGCCAGTACGATTTCTGCGCTTCGTTACCGGCCAGAATGATCGGCAACGCGCCCAGCCCGTTGGTGCTGATGCTGGTGCTGATGCCGGTACAGCCGAAGCCGAGTTCCTCGCCGACCAGACATTCCTCAAAGACCGACGCGCCAACGCCGCCGTAGGCGTCGGGGATATTCATATTGATGATGCCTAAATCAAATGCTTTTAAGAAAATTTCATCCGGGAATTTTGCTTCGTGGTCGTATTCTTCCGCAACAGGGATGATCTCCTCGCGGGTGAAATCACGCGCCATCTTGACCAGCATCTGCTGATCTTCAGTCAACTGAAAACCGACACCTGTAGAAGCCGCTACATCAACCATTAGTTAAAATCTCCATTACTTTTTTTCAATTCAATTAAACGATGATTCAATTATAACGATGAAAGCCGCAATCATCAAATGAAAAGGCTCATCGGTAAATCTAGTACAGTTGATTCAATAGGTGATTTTCTACGTTCTTTTTTCTGTAGAAAAAAGAACCAAAAAAGACTTTGAATCCTTTCAAAAGTTTTTGGCGTCCCTTTCCGAAGGGAAAACCCTTTTT
>REDR01000096.1 GCA_007693385.1 Anaerolineaceae bacterium | reverse complement strand
ATGACGCGGTTCAGAATTTAGATCGAGGCGAAAAATGATTAAACGAGGCAGACCTTTACGGGTTTACGAATGGCTCGAAAAACAAGGAAAAACCGCGACGATGACATTTCCGAAAAAATATCAATCGGGCGTTCTGCGCCTATTACGGCCAATCAAAGGCCACAAGCCGCGACAATCGCCGGTCGTTTCCGAGAAGCTGGTGAAACCAGCCGAACCGGAAAATGAATATTTCACGTTCAATCGGGACGGCGAATTGATCGACCTTGACGACCATGAAGTACTGGCGCTAGAGCGTCAAGTCACCGATAATTGGCGGCAGGATTTTCTAGCCAATGTCGAGAAAGAGAACGGCCAGACCTAGCGTTATGAGCATGGTACAACCGCCGCAAGACGAGACAACGCCGCCCGCCGCGCCACAGGACGAAGAGACGATCCGGCGTGGCGTGGGGCGCTGGGTACTGCTGGCCGCCCATGTCGTGCCGTTTGTGCTAGCGCTGTTCACCGCGCCGACTCACGGCCTGTTCGATAGTCACGATGGCAGGCTGTTACTGGGCGGGTGGGCGCTGGTCTTGCTGGCGCATCTGCTGTTGACCGCGTTGCTCGACCTGCGCGAAGGCTTCGTGCAGGGGCGACGTTTGCGCCGCGCCCGTCGTCAGCGCGAAATCCAGAATCGCCGCGCTCGCATGTTACAAAATTTGTACGCGAAGCCGGACGACGCATGAACCGCCCCGACATCCTGCTGATTATTCTCGATACCGTCCGCCGTGATCGCCTGTCGATCTATGAGCGCGGCGGGCACGCCGACACGTCACCGGCGTTTGACCGCTTCGCGGATAGCGCGACGCTGTATGAGCGTGCTATATCGCCCGCGCAGTGGACGGTACCGGCGCACGCATCGCTATTCACCGGCTTATATCCCACCGCGCATCAGGTGACGCAGGCGACCAGCCGCCTGAACCCGACGACGCCGACGCTGGCGCGAATCCTCACCGCGCACGGCTATCACACCGCCGGATTCTGTAACAATCCGCTCGTCGGCGTGCTGGATAACGGCTTGATCGACGGGTTTGAGGATTTCTATAACTATGCGGGCGCCGCCCCCAACCGCCCGCAAGACCTGACGCGAAGCCGCATCCGCCGCGCTATGGCCGACTATTGGCGACGATTCGCGGGCACGGTCAGCCAGCAATTCGCCCGCAACGACTGGCTGTTTCGCATCTCGTTGCACCCGCTATTGACGCCGCTATGGACGCGGAGCATCAACTACAAGGGCAATACCGCCCGTTCGATTGACGACATGATCGGCTTCATCGGGGCGCACCGTGCCGGTAGACGCCGCGACGAGCGCCCGCTTTTCGCGTTCCTGAATTTGATGGGCGCTCACATGCCATATCGCCCGCCACGCCCGTATCTGCAACGCATCGCGCCGCAGATCGCCAGCGACAAAGCCGCCTATCGCTACATGGCGGCCTTCAACGCGGACGCCGGACGCTGGGCAAGTCCGGCACAGTCCGCGCCGGATGACTGGCAGAAGGCGGTTGTGGATGGCTTCTACCGCGCCGAAATCGCGCATCAGGACGCGCATCTAGGCCGCCTGCTGGACTATTTGAAACGCTCCGGCGCGCTGGATGATACGCTGGTCATCATCGCCGCCGATCATGGCGAAGGGCACGGCGATCACGGCTTCTTCGGCCATAGCTTCGTGGTATATCAGGAATTGGTGCATGTGCCGCTCGTCATACACGATCCGCACGGCGCAACCGGCGGACGACGCCACGCGACCAACGTCAGCACGCGGCGGCTTTTCCATACGATTCTGGACGCGGCCGGCGTCGCTGATCCGGCGGTCAATCCGACGGGCGACCTGAGCTTGCGCCACCTGCCCGACGATCCGGCGGACGACGCCGAAGCCGACAGCGCCTTCGCGGAGGCCATCCCGCCGCAGATGCTATTGAGCGTGGTGCGCCGCCGCGATCCGTCCGCGCTGGCGCGTCTACGGTTGAACGATACACGGCGCGGCCTGTATCGTGGGGCGCATAAGCTGGCGATGGTCGGGGAGCGCGTGGAGGGGCTGTTCGACGTGGCCGACGATCCCGCCGAAGCGCACGACATCGCCGCCCGCCTGCCGGATGTGGCCGCCCGCCTACGCGATGAAATCACACAATTCACCGCCAGCACCCACGCCACGCCCACCGACGACGGCCTGAGCGATGACATGCTCGACCACCTCCGCGCATTGGGCTACGTCGAATAATATTGTTAATACAACTTCGCTACACCAAAACCGAGCCAAACTTGCAAAGAAGTTTTTACTTTAGTGGGTTTATTCGCCCATGCGTAGTATAGTGCGAGCAAATCAATCATCATAGTCGGATATTATAATAAGGAAAATTCACATGCATCGCAAATTTACCGCCATTGTACTCGCCTGCCTGTCGGCAATCTTAGTCGCGGCCTGTGACATCGTGTTGGTCAGTGTGGAAACAGAAAATAATTGTTCACAGGTAAACATCTCGTACACGTTAGAAGAATCTCTATTAGAATATAATATTTATATTATTAATGCATCCAGTGGTGAGCTACTCGGTTCCGTGACAGATATACCAGTCACTGATGCTTCAGTCGGGTCTTTGGTTATCCAATTTGGTCAAGAATTTCCCCCGGCCACTGAACTTATCGGAGTGATTGAAGGCGGTCTTTTGGGCGAGGAGCCAGAAGAATCAAGCAGTTTCATCTTCTCCTGCTCGTCTCGTGATGGGCGTGTGAACTTCAACCAGGGCTTCGGCGATCCGGCTATTGTGTACGCGCCGCAGATTCGCTTCGACGAGCAGGGTGTTGAGGTCTTCATGCTGGATGAAAACGGCAACGGCCAGCCGGTTTTCAGGCTGACGCTGGATGAAATCACCGCGATTATGTCAGAGGAGACGATCAGCGAGAATCAGTTGGTCGCCGCATCAGACGACAACTTCATTGAGTTCTACCGCCTGACGACTGGCGAAATACAGGTCAACATGGGGCCGGACTTTGAAGGCAAGACATTTGTCTACGTGCTATCCGTGCCCGATTTTCGCGTGACCAATTACTACACGTTCAAATAGGACAGCCGCCAGACAAATCTACGGCGAAACGGGAAGCTCAGCAAGGCGCGGGCTTCCCGTTTTGCATCCGCCATATACGCGCCGACAGTGCCCCCTTGCCCCTACACGCCCCCCACAATTTGAGATAAGATTGGCCGATGATTGTTTAACCAGAATTTAAGGAGAACGCTACATCGTGAGCGACAAGAAAGTACGTGTGGCAATTATCGGCGTCGGCAATTGCGCGTCGTCACTGGTTCAGGGCGTCCATTACTATCAGGATGCCAACGACGACGACTTCATCCCCGGCATCATGCACAACAATCTCGGCGGTTATCGCATCCGCGACGTGGAATTCAGCGCCGCAATTGACATTGATACCGAGAAGGTCAGCAAAGATTTAGGCACAGCCATCTTTAGCGGCCAGAACAACACCACGCGCTTCGCGGAAGTGCCGCACATGAACGTCAATGTCGAGCGCGGCATGACGCATGACGGGCTGGGGCCGTACCTCAGCCAGAAGATCACCAAAGCGCCGGGCAGTACCACCAACATCGCCGAGCTACTGCGCGATACCAAGACCGATGTCGTGGTCAACTATTTGCCGGTAGGCAGTGAGCAAGCGACCAAGTGGTATGTCGAGCAAGTGCTGAACGCCGGTTGCGCTTTCGTGAACGCGATTCCGGTCTTCATCGCCCGTGAACCGTACTGGCAAGCGCGTTTTGAGGAGCGCGGCCTACCGGCCATCGGCGACGACATCAAAAGTCAGGTCGGCGCGACCATCGTGCATCGCGTATTGACCAACCTGTTTCAAGATCGTGGCGTGCAGTTGGAACGCACCAGCCAGTTGAACGTCGGCGGTAACATGGACTTCTACAACATGCTGGATCGCTCCCGTCTGGAGAGCAAGAAGATCAGCAAGACCAACGCCGTGACCAGCCAGCTTAAGCACGACATCGGCGAAAACAACGTGTACATCGGCCCGAGCGATTATGTGCCGTGGCTGGAAGATCGCAAATGGGCGTATATCCGCATGGAGGGGCGCACGTTTGGCGATGTGCCGCTGAATGTGGAGTTGAAGCTGGAAGTGGTAGACAGCCCGAACAGCGCCGGTGTCATCATCGACGCGGTACGCTGTGCGAAGCTGGCGATGGATCGCGGTCTATCCGGCGCTATCGAAGGGCCGAGCGCGTACTTCTTCAAGTCGCCGCCCATCCAGCCGGACGACAGCACCGCCCGCGCTATGCTCGAAGCGTTCATCAGCGATGAGGCTTTCGTGTGGCGCAACGTAGACCGTTCACGCGGTACCGGCGGCCATAAATCCTAACGCAATCGACAAGGGCGTAGCGTGCTACGCCCTACCGCGTAATTTTTTCTAAGTGTTGCCGCCATTATTGGGGCGACGGCGCGGGACGCGGGGCGGGCGTGCCGGTGCGCCGGTAGACGTGCCGCGATCCGGCGCGGGATGCGATGGCGTGGGCGGTTCGTGTCCGCCCGACGGGATGCCGCCCGGCAGACGACTCTTGTACGTCTCATGATACACGCCCAGATATTCCGCGATTTCCTCACGGCGGCGGCGTTCGGCGTCGGTATCCTGTCGGCTACGCCAGCGCTGTTGACGGCGCGTGATCTCTTCTTGAATCACGGAGGGGTTGGACACATGCTCGAACAGCTTATGCTCATCACGATTCCCGCCGATCAGCGAAATTTTGACCACGCCATAGTTGAACAACGCCTGAAAGATGCCGGTACGACGTGCGATCACGTTATCCACGCGCTCCAGCAGAACTTGATCGTCCTCATCCTGCAAGAATAGCGGCCTACGGTGGATAAGCTGGATCATCTCGTCGCCCACCACGTAATAATCATGCCGCCAGTCCCAATCAACCCACCAGAACCACATCAGCCCGAAGAAGAACAACCCGCCCGCACCGGCATACGCCATCAGGCCGAAGCGTCCGGCGAATAACAGCAAGACGACGGCGCACAGCATCACGAAGACCGGCAACGACGTGCGGCGCATGTAATAAAAAGCGTGCTTGCGATAGACGGTGTTACCATCGTCATCGGTGTAGATCGTCGGCAGGAAGCCACGCGGCGGATGCGTGATGTAGACCGATTCTTGCTCGATGGCGCGTTCGTCCGGCTCGATGTCGGGGTCTTGCCCGCTCAACACGCGGTCTACTTCGGCGCGGATGCTCTGGCGATGTTCGCGCTCCTGTTCTTGATGGCGACGACTGCGGTTATCGAAGATCAAATCCTGCACGCCTTCCGGATCGGGGATCAACGTCAAGATCAGGTTGCCGCCCTGTCCGGCGGTGCGAACTTCCACCGTGCCGTAATCCATAAAGCGCGAGAACAGGTCGGCGGGCACGACTTTCTCCGCGTTGACCTGCTGAATGCTGGAAAGCGGGATTTCGCTCCGGTGTTCGTCCAGCGTGATGATGGTGCGCTCAATGCGGATGACGCGCTGGCTGGTGATGATGACCTGATCGTTACGCCATTCGGCATAGATATACAGCGCCGCCAGCCCCGACAACACAACACCCAGCCCGATCAATGTCAGTGACAGCGCCGGAATGGTGACATTGACGCCCACCGCAGAGAATGCGGCCAGAATCAGCACCGGTAGCCACATCCACCGCGCAATCGCCCACCAGTGACGCCGCGTGGAGAGCAGGACTTCTTCGCTTTCGCGCTGGCCGTCGAAGTGTTGTTCGCGGCGACGGGCGCGGGCGACATCATCGGGGATGGGCAGATAGCGTTTCATCTCCGGATGATAGCCGACGATCTCGCGCAGGCGGCGGCGACTGATGTACAGAATCCGCGCCTGCTCGGTGATCTGCAAGGTGGCCGATTCCTCGCCGGGCTTGAACAGCGCCGCCTCGTTGAGGTACTGGTTCATGCCGACGCTGGCGAGTACCTGTTGCGATCCGTCCTGTGCGGTGCGTACCAGCTTGCCGCGCCCACTGATGAACATATACATGCCCTTGGCCTCGTCACCCTGCTTAAAGACCGTCTCGCCCACATCAAAGCGCAGGTCACGCATGGCGGATTTCGCCCATTCCAGATGCTGGGGCGGCATGTTGGCGAATAGTGGTAAGCGGCGCAAATGATTGTCGTATGACATGGCGCGATCCTTTCGCTACAGGTGGCGGGACGCTCTAGCCCGCCGCGTTCTCTTCGGCGATCAGGCTCTGCACGGCGGCCACAATGTCATCGTGGCGCGTGCCATTGCTAGCGACGACGCCGTAATTGCCCAGCGTCGTCCCTGTCGAAAAATCAAGCGGAGAGCCGTCAACATCCGTCGCCACGCCGCCCGCCGCCTGCAAAATCGCCACGCCGGGCGCATGATCCCAGATGTTATGCGGGCGCGTGCTACGGCTACGCGGCAAACGCAGATATAGCTCGGCGTCACCGGCGGCCACTCGCCCGTATTTCTCCATGCTGTCGGCCTGCGATACCAGCGCATCCGGCACGCCGACGATCTGACGCACCCGCGCCAATCGTTGCAGGCCGCTATGCCCCTTCTCCACGCTCTCCAATGCGCGGAACTGCGCGAAGTCGTCCGCCGCCGAGACGTGAATCCGGCGGCGCAGGTTGGGATTATCTAGCGGCTCGATATAGGCGATGTCGTTGAGCGCGTGCAGGAGCGCCCCGCCGCGATAGCGCCCGCTATCATCAGGGTAGGCGGGCGCGGCCAGCACGCCGCCCACCGGCTGGCGGTCTTGCATGACGCCCACCGCATTGACGTAATGCCGCCCGGCCAGAAAGCCCTTGGTGCCGTCGATGGGGTCGATCACCCACAGGCGCGGCGTCTCTTTACCGGCGTTGTGGTCGAGCCAGCCGCGCACCTGTTCGATGCTGGTCGGCTGGCTGATGATGCGCTCGATCAAGCTGACGATATGAGCGCGTTGGGCGTCGTCGAGTACATCCATGAATTGCTCGCCGCTTTCTTCGGCCATGATGCCATCATCAGCGAAGTGCTGGCTGAGCGTCCGGCAGATGATCGCCTGACTGCCGTAATCGGCGATTGTGACCGGCTCTTGACCGGCCTTGTCGTTGCGGATGATGTTCTGTTGCACGGCCACACACAGCCGCGCCGCCTCGCGCACCGCCCGCAAGATCGGTTGAAATTGTTTGGTTGTCATCGTCAGCATGTGTATTTATCTCTGGATTAATTCACCTTATATGTCGTTAAGCGTACCAGATAACGCCGAATCGCAAAAGGTAGGGGCGGCACGACGATCATATACCCCCGTCCGCGCCGGATGGATTGCGGTATAATGGGG
>REDR01000101.1 GCA_007693385.1 Anaerolineaceae bacterium | reverse complement strand
TTCCCGTCTGCGGCGCAGTCGTGGCGCACACCATTCAACTTTCGTGCGGCGCGGGGATTGGTTCAGCACGACATTGATCTGACCGTGTTCCAGATGCGGACGTGGTTCCCGGGTAGGCCGATGCTTCAACACGATACCTATGAAGGCGTGCGCGTGGTGCGCTATGCCGTGCCGCAAATCCCGAGCAAGCCGCATCGCTTCCCGAAACCCACCGTCTATCTGAATATGTTGCTGGCCTATCACTTCGGCAAATGGTTGATCGGTGATCTGTTGCGCGAGACCGACCTTCTGCATTCCGTCGGCATATTCCCGCTTGGCATCATCGCCAACAGATGGGCGCAATCGTTAGGCAAGCCGCATGTCACACAGGCTATCGGCACGGATTTGAATGTCGGCCTCAGTCAGCGCCATGATATGCGGATTGTGCGGTGTTGGATCAACGGGTTAAGCGGGGTGATCGGCAATAGTCAGGCGCTGGTTGACCGTTTCGTGTCGATGTATCCGCAGATTGAGCCAGTGCAGGTTATCTATCGCGGCGTTGATCTGGCGGAATTCACGCCTGATAATCCCCCGCTCGGGGCACTCGCCACGCGTCCGCCGGTGCGTTTTCTGTTTCTGGGTGGCTTCCCGCGTGGACATTCTGCCGGAGATCAGGCCACTAACGCCAAAGGCGGCCTCACCGTCATGCGGGCGTGGTCGGCGGCGGAAGATCGCTTAATCCGCGCCGATGCTTCGCTTCTGATCGCCGGTGTCAATAGCGATCACGCGGCAATGAGCGCGTGGCGGCAGACGCTTCAACAGCCGGAGCGCGTGCATCTGATGGGTCGCCTGCCCGCGCCGGAAATCCCCGGCTATATGCGAGCCGCCGATGTCGTGCTGTGTCCCAGTCTGGCGGAAGGTTTGCCCAACGTCGCTATGGAGGCGGCGGCTTCCGGCTGTGCGGTAGCCGGTAGCGATGTCGGCGGCATACCGGAGACGATTATTCACGGGCAGACCGGCTTGATATTACAGCCGGATGACCTCCCAGCGTGGTCGGCGGCGCTGACCGATCTGGCCGATGAGCCGTCGCGGGTGGCCGCAATGGGGCGGGCTGGCCGTCAGTTGATGCAGAGTCGCTTTGACAGTGGAAACTACGCCCCAGCTCTGATAAAATTCTACCAGCGTGTGCTAATTAATGTCATAAGGAAAGCTTAATTTCACGATGACCCCGAAACCGCGTGTCGTTCATATGACCAGCGTTCATCACCCTTTTGACACGCGCATTCTTCATAAACAGTGTCGCTCACTAGCTGAAGTCGGATACGACGTGACGCTGGTCGTACCGCACGAAGCGGACACCACCGTTGACGGCGTGCAGATCAAAGCGGTGCGCGTGCCGCGTAATCGATTCCAGCGCATTCTCAGCACGACATGGGCTGTCTATCGCGCCGCCCGTCGCTTGAATCCCGCCGTCTATCATTTTCACGACCCCGAATTGATTCCGGTTGGTCTGTTGCTCAAGCTATCCGGTAAGCGCGTTATCTGCGATGTGCATGAGGATTTGCCGCGTCAGGTGATGAGCAAAGATTGGATACTGCCCCCGTTGCGTTATGCGGTCAGTAAGTTCGTTGATTTGTTCGAGCGCCTCACATTTCGCGCATTTGACCGCATCATCGCCGCCGAAGATTCTTATACCAGACGGTTGCCGGCGAAAAAGACAATCGTCGTGCATAACTTCCCGATCATGAGCGAGATTTCCGTGCCTGATGATAGCCTGCCGCACGTTGAACGCGAGCCGTTGATCTTTTACGTCGGGGCGGTATCGCGCATACGGGGCGCGGTGGAGATGGTGCAAGCGATGGCCTTATTGCCCCGAAGTCTCGGCGCTAAGCTGGTAATTGCCGGTAAAATTCCGCCCGATCTGCAAACGGAACTGGAGCGCCTGCCAGCTTTTGATTCGGTACATGCTCCGGGCTGGCAATCACGTCAACAGATGGCTGATTTCCTGTCGCGTGCCCGCGTCGGCCTGTCGGTACTGCATCCGTCGCCTAATTATCTGGAATCCTACCCGACGAAGTTGTTTGAATACATGACAGCCGGAATTCCGGTGATCGCGTCCGATTTCCCGTTGTGGCGGGGCGTAGTTGATTCCGCTGGCTGTGGTTTGCTGGTAGACCCGGAAGACCCGCGTGCTATCGCTGATGCTATCGCATGGCTACTGGAACATCCGGACGAAGCGGAAGCGATGGGAGAACGGGGGCGAACAGCTGTCGTCGTGCGCTATAATTGGGAGTCGGAGAGCCAGAAATTACTGGACATATACGCCGATCTCACACGTTGAAGATATTTTTAACAGAAAGCTTTGACTCACTTTGCGTATCGTATATCTGCACCAATACTTTGTCTCGCCGGATGGCTCCGGCGGCACACGATCCTATGAATTCGCCCGCCGCTTGATCGCAGATGGGCATCAGGTAACGATGATCTCATCATCCGCGAACCTTGACGGATTATTCGAGCGACAGGGACGTGTTACCTCATGCACGATAAAAGGCATCCCGACAATCGTTATTGATGTGCCCTATAGCAATGAGATGTCGTTTCTGCGTCGGACATGGGCTTTTTTCGCATTCGCTTTTCTGGCGAGTTTTCAGACAATGCGACAGCCAACCGATATTATCTTCGCCACTAGCACCCCGTTAACAATTGCAATCCCCGCGTTGCTGGGCAAGCTATGGCGGCGAGTGCCGATGGTCTTTGAAGTCCGCGACCTATGGCCGGAGATGCCGATAGCTGTTCGCGCACTACGCAACCCTATTTTGAAAGCAAGTGCCCGATTACTTGAATGGCTGGCATATCGTTCGTCAGAGCACGTCATCGCGTTGTCACCGGGCATGGCTGAAGGTGTGCAAAGACGCGGCATCTCACCGGATCGCGTCACCATCATCCCCAACAGTAGTGATGTGGATTTATTCGACGTGTCGCCGGAAAGTGGCGAGCGAATCCGCGCTGAGTTGAGTCTAAATCCCGACCAGAGCCTGATTTTATACGCGGGCACCTTCGGCCTGATTAACAACGTCAGTTATCTGGTGGATGTTGCCCATCATATGCGCGAGATAAATCCCGATTGTCACTTTCTGCTGATTGGCTCAGGCGCAAAGGCGAAGGAAATACGACAAAAAGCACAATCTCACGGCGTACTGGGGCACAACCTAACGATATGGTCGCAACGTGCAAAATCTGATATGCCCGCGATCCTATCAGCAACCACTATAGCGACATCGGTCTTTCTACCCATCAAGGAAATGGAAAATAACTCAGCCAATAAATTCTTTGATGCGTTGGCGGCTGGTCGTCCAATCGCCATCAATTACGGTGGCTGGCAAGCTGATCTACTGTGCGAAACCGGCGCAGGTCTGGTTCTACCTACTGATGATCCTTATGAGGCGGCGCAAACCTTAAACCATGCACTACAGTCCGTCGATTGGTTGGAATCGGCTCGATCTGCGGCGCGGCGTCTAGCTCGTGAACGCTTTGACCGCGATTTGCTCTATGCGAAACTGCGCGATGTGCTAGAAAGCGCTGTGGAGAAATCATGACACCCCCGCGTTGACTCTGCTCGACAACCAAGCCACCTGCGCCCTGAACGGCTATAACAATTCCATTTGTTCCATCAGAGAGTATTTGCGACCATATTTCGCTCGGATCGCCGCGAGTTCCCCTTGCCAATCGTCCATGCGATCATGGCGCGTATAAACTGCCTTGGCTTTCTCCAACCAGCGGACGGCGCGTGGATAGTGTTTGCTCCCGCGTTTGATCAGGTTTTCCGCTTCGCCTATCGCTCGTTGCGCCGCCCAATCGGGCTGAGTTTCCGCCGCCGCTGTCACTAATCGAGCCAGTAATTCATCACCAACATAAGGGCTTTTATCCCATAGACGAACCGCCCATTCGATGTCGCCGTCCTCAATCGCAATGTCGATCAATATGTCATTCCGCTTCCGGCCTGCCACTAGCTTGATGAGTTCGTGGCGCAACGCTGACCAGTCATCGCCGGATAACGATTTGAGCTTGCGGTAAACTTCAAGGGATGGGCTGTCAGCAAAAGCGATACGCCATGCCTGTTGCGCAGTCTCCGATTCTCCCCGATCTTCTGCCCGTTTAGCCACCCACATCGCCAGTCCCGATCGTGTGTCATTCCGCGAGATACTGCTCACGCCGATCTGATAAGCCGCCTCAGTGTGACCTCTTTCTTCGATTAACGTCACGAGTTTCAGATACTCATCAACAAATTGCTCGTCAGATCGTAGTGAGTGTTGCGCGACGTGAGCGATGACTTCATCAATTCGCTGTAGCTGGGCTAGGCGGTAGACATAACGATAATGCGCTTCCTGTTGCAGACAGGCTTCCAGATAAGCAACGTCATCGCCTTTGTAGGCCAGAACATCAAGCCATACTTCGCCCAGATTCGATAGCAATGTACCATCTGGGGAGGCATCATCGGTTTGCATACAGGCGCTAATCGCCCCATACAGCACATCCTCCAATCCATAATCAGATAATTCAGCGTGCCACTCTGCTGTTTGCTCGCCGAGCGTTTTTCTTTCCGCATCGGATAAGTCCGCGCCAAGAATCGTTACCGTCAAATCTTCGCCCCACCCCTTCATAAAACCGGCGAGCTGGCACTCTTCCTCTAAATTGCCGTAATCCGGCGCAACCTCTTCGCCGATGATGCGCATGAGCGCCAGCGCGTTGTTAAAATCCCCGCGTTCCATATAGGCTGTCGCCTGACTATGGGCATCATCAAGTGCATCAACCAGCGCCCAGATGCTGTCCCAATGACTGTGATAATCCAGTAGATCGACTGCCCTCTGCACCTGCCGCCGAAAAGCAACGGTGTCGACCGGCGGCGCTAGTGTATGACGCTCGACTGGTTTTTCAGGCGTCACGATACCCGGCAAAACAATCCGCAACCAATCTTCTAATTCCGGTTTCTGCCGTCTTAGCATGTCAATCACGCTTCGCAGTTGGTCGGCGGTCATCTGCTTCAGCAGATCATCCGGTGATTGGGGCGCGGGTGTATCGGCTATGGGATCCACGTCTTGATGCCGGCTGAATGTCAGCAGTACCGCTATGATGTGTTTACAATCGCCCTCGCCATCGTAGGGACAAGTACAGGTTGCAGAGGCGATCACACTACCTATCAGGTTGATTTCAACCTGATAAGACGCCGCCCCTGAGCCTTCAACCACAGCTTGTAAAGCGTCATTCCGGTAGGTAAAAGCGCCCACCCTGCCGTCTTGATAATAAGATTGGCCGCGCTCGAAACTCGACTTAGTAGCGCGTTCGCGTATCTGCTTTTCGGTTATTGTTTGCATAAATATTCCTCCTCATGCGTGATGTGGTCGCATTTCGATGAATGTTAAGACAGTCCCGCTTCTTCTAATCGACTGTGCAAACCGCGCAGAGTGGGATATGTCTCGTAGATTTCACGGATTCTCGCTTGAAATTCGGACAGTTGCCCGCGCTCATCCGCCAGATCGCGCAAGTCTTTTAGAATCTGGACGGCCTCATCGTAAGCGTTGGCACGCTTTTGCTCGATGAGTTGCGGCACTCTGTCCCAATACACACCTTCTGCTTGAGCGACCTTTGCCAGATGCTTTTTTCGGGCGATCTCCGCTTTTTGGCGCTCTTCTTGCAGGTGTTTCTGCTCAACTTGATTGGCTAAGTCCAACAGTTGCCGGATCGTGCGGCGTTGATCGTTTGTCGGCAGGGATATAGCATCCTTGCCCGCTATCTCACGCAGACGTTTCGCCAGCGCAATATCCAGATATGTTTCACCCGCCAGCAACCGCTTCAAGAAGTCGAGTTTCTCATCATCCGGCAGTTGTACCAGATAATCACCCAATTGCGTTTCTGGCTGGGCATCTTTAGAACTACCTTGTGCCCCCGCGTTGATCAGGTCGATGTTGATCTCAAAAAAGTCGGCGAAATTTCGTAAGGTGGGCGATAACTTGCCCATGCCGGACGGCACCGGCGGCTCTGTCAGGTCTTCATCATCTTCCAGAGCATAAAGTTCTTGCGTGACGGCCATTAACCATCCCAGATATAAGCCGCGATAATCACCGCGTAAGATGTCGTTCCGCACCTGTGCGATACCCCGCAACAGTCCTTCACCTTCGACCCAGCCGAAACCAGCTTCATTTTCCTGCCGGATGTCGAGAATCACGTATTGGCCGCTTTCTGACCATTCCATAATTTCCGCGTATTGATAAGCCTCTCTCACGGCATTTGGTATGGCATCAGCAGGAAAGCGGAACATCAGTTGACGAGTGCCCCAATTGGCGATGTAGAGCATCACATCAAAATGTTTCGCCATCAATTTGTACGGGTTGCCCGGAAAATCGCTGTAGTTGTAGACAAAACTGGCGCTGTTTGCGGTCAGGTAAACGCGAGAAGATAGGCTTTCCATCTCGGCCTGCGCAGTCGCCGATAGCGGTCGATCTAGTGACTGGAATTCATAATATTGATATTCGCCCATCGCTCAACTTCCTTTGTTTGGGGTTTATTGGGTCAGATTGTATCAAACTCCGAGTTAAGTTGCATACATAGACCGCGCTTCCGCGCAGAAGCACCGGATCAACCGCGTGTATACCGCGTGTATAATGAAGACAGAAAACGTTCAAACGGGAGAAACTGCGATGTCCGCATTACCCGATATGCGACCTCATATGACTGAAGAAGAATATCTGGCATTCGAGCGCGAGAGCGAACTCAAACATGAGTTCATTGACGGCGAAGTCTATGCGATGAGCGGGGCTAGCCGTAACCATAATTTGATCGTCGGCAGTACGTTGTCCGCGCTGTACGGTCAACTGCGCGGTCGTCCGCGTGAAACATACCCGTCCGACATGAAAATCCGCACACCAAGCACTCGATCATACAGCTACCCGGACATCACCATAGTCTGCGGTGAGCCACAATTCAGCGACGATGAGCGCGATGTCCTGCTCAACCCGACTTTGATCGTCGAAGTGCTATCACCATCCACCGAACGCCATGATCGCGGCTTGAAATTCCAGCATTACCGCGAGATCGACTCATTGCAGGAATACGTGCTGATCGCGCAGGATAAGCCGCACATCGAGCGATTTCTGCGTCAGGATGTCGGCCTGTGGCAATTCAGCGAGGCCAGCGGACTCGATGCGTCGCTCGAGTTGCCATCTGTCGGTTGTGAACTCAATCTGGCTGAAATCTATGAGCGCGTCCGGTTCGATGTGGATTAACGCCGTTGATCGGTGAATTGGCGGTCAAACCTTATGGATAATCAGCCTTTATTCGCGTAATTCCATGCTGTGCCGACGCTGACGCCGAGTTCATGCGCGATTTCCGGGTAGCTGAAACCCTGCCGACGAAGTTCGCAGGCGCGGTTCTGTTGATGTGTCCTGTGTGGGTCGTGCTTTTTGGGGGGTGATTTGCGCTGTACGCGCCGGATGGTGAACGTGCGCGTGAAGTATCTAGGCAAGGGCTGAACACCCGTTGGGGTCA
>REDR01000120.1 GCA_007693385.1 Anaerolineaceae bacterium | reverse complement strand
ATTTTGGGAAAACTACCCGGTACAATGTACTGATCCACGCCTTTGTATGCGAGAGTTGCGAACAAAACCTGACGTGTATCGCTGTACCATCTATTCAGATTGGTGGTCAGTACACCATGTTCTTGATCTTTATTGCCTTTTTCATTGATGATGATTGCCGCACGGATGTGCTCAAGCCCGTCAAACAGCTTTGCTGGACGGTCATCAAAAGACGATGCCCATACCTGTTTTGAATTATGTCTATACAGGTCTTGCAATGGCTCCATCCGATCTGTACAGATAGCGGACATCTGTACAATCATTCCCATCCGACCAGCTTCGCGTAGAATTTTGTTGCACACTTCGATCACATAAGCGTATAAGTTGCCGCACTTCTCAGTAGAGTAGTTCAAGATCTTGTAGTGCTTTTTTATCTTGCTGTACTCCACATACGGCGGGTTGCCGATAATCACATCGAAGCCGCCGTCGTTCAGCACGCCGTAGAACTCCGCGAACCAGTGGAACGGCTTGTGCGTCGTCCGGAAGGCTTCAATCTGGTCAGCGCCGAATCCGTGCATGGGCGCTAGCGCCTCGTCCAATACGGCTGATATTTCGCCTGTTTTGGCCGTGATCCGTGCTTTCAACGCCATCATTTCATCCGGCGTGATGTTGCCTTCTAACTGCTCGCGGCGGAAGGTGTTCAGCGTGCTGGTCAACACCTCTAACTGTGGCAGAACCGCCTGCGCGAACAGATTCGCCTGTATTTCGGCGCGGGTGGCGAACCCGACCAGCGTATTTCCAGCACGGATGTTGAAGTCAATGTCGGGTAGCGGCTCGATGCGATCTTTGTCATCCACCTGCGCCACTAATTTCAAGAATAGCCGTAACTTGGCGATTTCGACGGCTTCTTCCATGATGTCCACGCCGAACAGGTTGTTGATGATGATGCTCTTGAGGATGAAATAACGGCGGTTGGGGTGCTGGTCGATGCGCTCCATCACCTGCCGGAAGTCGCTATATTTTTGCGGATGCCCGTCACCAATGCGCCCGAATTCGGCCAAGAACGCCTCCATGCGCTCCAGACACGCTTCATACAGCGGCTCCAGAATATTGAGCGCGGCGAATAGAAAAGCGCCACTGCCGCATGTGGGGTCAAGCACGGTTACGCGGTTGAGCGCTCGCCAGAAGGCGCGGATCACATCGGGCGAGTCGGTGAAGTCGATGGCGTCCTGCGCGAATTGCTGAATATCCAGATTGAGCGTAATCAGATCGTTGATCTGCCGAACCTCGCCGCGCTCTATCTTGCCGCGTATATCCTCATAGCGTCTACGTCGCGCTACCGTCTCGCGCCAGATTTCCGTCGGCAAGCCATATTCGGGCGGGGTAGGGGTGTTCCAGTCGCCGCGTTCGCTCACGTTGTCGATTCCGGCGGCGATGTTGTCCGGCAGGGGGATTTCTGCGCCGTGCCGCACCGCCGGATAGATGTAGCGGTCGGGGTTTTCGGTCATTAAATCCCATAGCGTATGATCGCCCTCAAATGCGATGGGGACGGCTTTCCGCGCTTCGTCGAATAGAAAGGGGATCACGGTATTCTTGCTGATGTATTCGGTGATGTCCTCTTTGGTGTAGTATGCGCCCATCTGCTTCTGGTTGATGTACTTCTCGAAGATGTAGCCCAGCACATCGGGGTTGATCTCGTTGTCATCGCGCAGGGGGCGCTCGTCCAGATGCCAGTGGTATTGATCGAAGAAATCGAAAAGTTCCTCGAAGGCGCGATTTTCGATCTGGATGACATCGCCGTATAATGTCTCAATCTGGTGTCGCAGGAACAAGCCGCCGTTCAGATAGGGCACATCACCGAGCAGGCGTTTAATTGCTGGTGCGTGTTGCTCTTTGGCAAAGCCCTCAAAGAATAGTGGGATCAAGAAATCACGGTAGAAATTGCCATCCGTCCGCGCTAGACGATTGCGCAGATAATCGGGGTCATTATCCAGAAAGCCTTTGCGTTGAATGAAGTAGATGAACATCAGCCGGTTGAGCATGACGGACGCATACCAGCGTTGAAGATCGGCGTCCGGGATGCCTTCGATGAAGGCTAAAAACGCGGCGTGTTGTTTTTTGAAGCGGTCATAAAATCGTTTGGTAACTTTCTCAAGATCAAAGGCCGCCTTCACGCGGCTAGCAACATCAACGATCGTGAGGTCTTCTTCTTCCTCGAGGCTGAAGGTGATGACGGCCAGCACCTGCGCGATGTTCTCGCCGCTCTGCCCATTGGTGAATTGTCGCTCACGATTGGCGAGCGGCTTTCCGGTTTCGCGTCGCACCCATTGCCATACTTGCTGAGTTTGCGCCGCGTCGGTGTAGATGATGATGTTCTCGCGGTGATATTTCGCCACTTGCTGTTCAATCTTGCGCCGCGTCTTGTAGTCGGGTATTGCCGCGACGGTGAAAGCGATCATGCCGCGTTTTTCAGCGAAGGCATTGAGTGTCACATAGTCGCCATTCACGACGACTTCCAGCCGGTCGCGGTACTGATCCCAACCGAGTTCTTCAATGAACAGGTCTTCAAACTGGAATTTCTGGATGTATGCGCGTAAACGTGTGGGGTTGGTTGTCATCAATAAACTTTCTCTTTATGTGGTGTCTTTGGCGCTTGGTTCAGCTCGATGCGCTTTCACTTCCGCATCGACAAACTGCATGATACGTTTATCGAGTTCCTCACGCAGTATTTGAGCAATGGCATCAGGGTCAAGCATTCCGAATTCTTCGGCCTCCTCAACGTATTCCTTTGACACTCTCACCGTGATTTCGACCATATCCATCGGTCGATCTCCATATCGCTTTCAATTTCATTATAAGCTATAGGCGCAATCAATCACTCATCAGCCCTAAACTACAGATAATACGTGGCTCGTGAAAATCGCCCGTGCTATCAGAGATAATAGACAGTCGATCATCCTCACGCAAGCCGAGGACCAGCTCGGCCAGTCCTTCATCGGTGATACCCGCTTTCAATTGACGATTGAGCGCATCGACAGCAGTCTGCCGTAGCGGATAGCGGTAAATTTCATCAACGGCTTTGTACAGGCCACGCGCTTCATATTCCGCTTCAAACAGCGTGCCGCGTTGTGTCGTGGCAAACTCCTTGAGGCGTTCATAGGTGCGGAAGCGTGCGCCGCTAGGTCGTCCCAACTGTCCACCGGCCGGACTACTGCGCTGATCCTCCACGATTTGCCGGATGCCGGTCTGTACCGCGTCGTGATGATAGTCAGCGCGGGGTAGGGGAGGTGTTTCCGGCGCACAACGGGCGGCGTTCAGCGCCTCAAATTGCGATTCGCTGACGACTTCACCATCGGGGTTGATCCATGCTAGCACGTCATTGCCCTCGTTAGTGCGAAGGTAAACCAGCACGCCTTCCGGTTCGTGGGGATTGGGGATGTGATGGCGCGTTGAAAAGCTGACCGGTGTCATTTTCGGAATGGTGCGTTCTAGTGATGAATCGTGCTTGATGGCATTTTGCCAGATTTGGTAGGCATAAGATGCGAGGTCAACCTCGTCATCTTCCTCATCGTCCAGAATGCCGGATTGCTCATGATATAAGTTGAGCAGGGTGTGGGTATCGACATCATCTTCGAAGAAGGCTTCATCTGTGCCGACGACTTCAGCATTCTCGGTGAGGCGCTGACGCACCCGTTCGCGCAGACGAATGATGCGCTCGACGCCTTCGGCGGGCAGGAACGTATAGCACAGAATGCGGTCGGCTTGCTGGCCGATACGATCGACGCGCCCGGCACGCTGAATGAGGCGGATGATCGCCCATGGTAAGTCATAATTGACCACAATCGCACAATCTTGCAAGTTCTGGCCTTCTGATAACACATCGGTAGCGATGATAACGCGAAGTTCTTCATCCGCTTGAATGCGGTCGCGCCGGTTATTGCTGATCGGGCTGAAGCGATGCGCGATTTCGGTTGGATCAGCAGAGCCGCCAGTCACGCCCGCGACGGCGCTGATGCCACGAGCCTTCAATTCGTGTTCAAGGTAGCTCACCGTATCAGCGAACTGTGTAAAGACGATGATCTTCTCATGAGGGTGCGTTTGCTCAACGAGTTGTATCAAGCGGTTGAGTTTTATGTCATCATCCGCACGCCAGTCACCGCAATCCTGTATGACGCTCATCAACGATAGCGCATCTTTGCGGAGATGAGACGCCAATTTCTTCTGGAATAACTCCGAACGTAACCACTGGAAGCGGTGCTGATACTGTGTTGCGTAGAGCTGGTAAATCTGTCCGGCGCGTCGCTGAAAAGCCGGTTCGCTCCATTGCTCAAGCAGAGCTTCTGCTGATGGTACGTCGGTATCACTATCATCATCGGCTTCGAATAACCCCGGTGCTGTGAGCGTTCCGTCTACGTCGGCATCGCTGATCCGGGTGTCGAGCATCGCCGCATCCTGTGTCCCGATGGGGAGGGGGAGCTTATTCTCAATTGCGTACAGAAAAATATAGTTGCGCAAAATATGGCGCTCCAGCGATTGCAGGAACACCTTACCGGAGCTTTCCAACCGCTTGAACAGATTTGTGCGACAAAAGCCCATTAAGCGTCGTCCGGCTCGCGAGAGATTTTCCACCAGTTCGCTTTCGTTGCCTCTGGCGAGTTGGTCGGCATTTCGGACGGTGTATTGCCCTAGACCGTAGCGTGGCAGTTCGAGTTCATTGATGACTTTCACCACGTCGTCTTCATACAGACGAGCATACTGATCCAGATGAGTGACATCGCCCAGATGAAAAGTCACCGTTTTGGGGATGCGGGCGGGAAAATAACTGCGGCCGCCATCTTGATAGACCAGATAAGGGCGGTTATCTGTCGGGTCGATTTCGGCATAATTCTGTTTGATGAAACTGCGTGTTCGGCGGATCATATAGAGCCGCATCAGTTCACGCCAGTCGTCAGTGTATTGGCTTTTCTCGAAAGCGGCCAGTGTCCGCAGACCGGCTTGATGCCGTCGGATGAACTCGGTTTCGCCAATCTCCCGTAACAATCGCTCCGGCCGGATGCCCAGGTCTTTGTCTTCGGGCACGAACAATCGCAACTGGTTCGATAGATCAAGATAAGTCTTGTTATAGGGTGTGGCCGAGAGCAGAATACACAGGCTGTCATTGGTACTCAAATAATCCTGAATTGCGCGGTAACGTCTACCCTCACGGTTACGCAGGTTGTGAGACTCGTCGATGATGACTAGCCGGTAGCGCTTGAGGTCGGGCAGATCACGGACGGCTTGTGTGACCGATAATACTCTGGCCCGCAAGCCATAGCGATAGACGTAATCCTCCTCCCACATTTTAACGAGATTGCGCGGGCAGATGATGAGTGTCTCTAAGCCGAAATCGTCCTCAAAAATCCGTGCCAGCGTCGTCGCCATCAGCGTTTTACCGAGCCCGACCACATCGCCGATGAGCACGCCGCCGCGCTTGTTGAGATGATGCGCGGCGATCTTGACCGCCGCTTTCTGGTAATCGAACAGGATGCCTTCGAGGTCGCGGGGGATACTGAATTCGTTTAAGCCGGTGCGGGCTTCCTGCGATAGGTGATAGGCCATCTTGACGTAGATATGATAGGGTGGAATTCGATCTTCGCGTGCCCAACTCGTCTCGATGATCTCGATCAAGGCGTCCGAGATATCGACACACCAGCGATCATCCCAGCGATCATTAAACCAACCGGCTAATTTATGGGCGGCATCACCGTCCATTACGTCGATGTTGAGTTCACCCTGACCGGATAGACCCGAGAAAGTCAGATTACTGCTGCCCAGATAGCCGATGATCGGATTGAACTTATCGTGACGATGTAGCAGGTACAGTTTGGCGTGCAAATTGTGACGCAGGTAGAGTTTGACCACGACTTTACCGGCGCGTAGCTGATCGGCTAGTTGTCGCAAGGTGATCTCATCAGCGTTGGTAGGGGCGCCGATGGTCAATTGATCGCGGAATTCTTCGGCCAGTCGCTTACGCAGGCGATTGGCAGTGGCATTATCAATGCGCTCGTGATCGCGGAATTGTTGCATGGCGGTGCGAAAATCATCCTCCGGACGGCGTTGCATACCAACGAGTACCCGACAGCGATTATCCGTTTCTCCTGTCCATCCGTCGATGTGATCGGCGATGGCACGCCAGCCGCGCAGGTTGAAGTAGCCGACGCAAAAATCGGCGCGATGGGCGACCTGAAGCGTGTCTTGCAGTGCGGGGAGCAGAAATTGATCGGGCTGGATGTTATCGAAGATACGGGGCATGTTATGTCCTGTCTGATCGCCTGATGATGTGTGTACCACCTCTAAGAATACCGCATTTCCACATAATGTGCCGCGTGGATTCGCGTCAATGTTGTCTTTCCATCACTTGCACATCTTCATTGCGCCATCGCATAATCATAAGTGACGTTTATGCACCCTTACGGGGTGGGGAAGCAACAAGCCTGACGAGCGAGTCATTTAGGTGAAGCGTCAATTGTTCTAACGCTCAGGTAATGGTATATTGACAGTGTATATTGATTGAAAAATCAATAACGCGAAATGAGCCTCGTAATCAAAGAGAGCGAACTATGTCGCAAAAACTCACATGGACTTTGACGCTGATCTGTCTGACCTTATTGCTTATAGTGTCGGGTTGCTCGTCTGGTGAGAATGATGAGGTTTCTCCACAAGCGGAATTATCCGTCGAGGATGCTGTCGCCGCACTATTCACAGCCACGGCTGTTGCTAGCTCTCAGCAGGATTATTCACCGACAATTGAGCCGACTATTGCGACTGCTATCACTGCTATGCCCACACAAAGACCGGTTGACCAGGACCCCACTCAGGTTGCCGAGATATGGTATGCGGCGACTATGGCGGCTGATGGCGTGACGCTTGCACGTTACACTTGTAGAGCGAGTAGTTCACAGGCAAGTGATGCCATGTTTCTTTTTGGTGCGCTTACGGGCGGATTATCAGAACTTTCTGGTGGGATGCTTGATGGACTAATGCCGCAAATTGATACGAGTCAGATCCGTGCTAGCCTGTTAAACGAACAGTCTGGTCGGGCGAGTGTGCGTCTATTAGGCGAGACTTATATGTCTTTTCTGGGTGCGTTTGAAACTGTACAAGTTGATACCGTGCTGAATCTAGTCTACGAAGATAACCGTTGGAAAGTATGCGATATTTAGACAGGAAATATTATGAATAAAACAATAGCCACCCTGGTTTTGGCGCTGGTTTCGGGTGTCATGATTCTATTGATGTCCATTATTGGCTTGCAAGCAAGCGATTTGGCACAACCGGAAGCGACAGCACAACAAGAAACTTTAGAAGCAGTCGTCAGGGAACGCTTTGAGCAGACCGCACAAGCGGCAGATACGATAGCTATAACTCAGACCGTTGAGGCCGCATTTGAGCAGGCAGTGACAGCAACAGCCGCTTTTGAGGCGACGGTGGATGCGGCGATTCAGGCGACGATGATAGCAACGGGGGATTTTTCTCCCACCAGCAACGACGACTGGACGCCCGTTGAACGCGACTTCGACGGTATCACAATGGTACTTGTGCCT
>REDR01000089.1 GCA_007693385.1 Anaerolineaceae bacterium | reverse complement strand
GGCGCAAGCCGTCGCGCCCCTGCGCCCGTTTATGTTGTAAGATAGGGTGGCGTTTAATATCTGAAAGAGGAGTACAGGCTATGTTTGTTGTATGCAATCGGATTCCGGTGAAGCCCGAACACGCGGAAGCATTTGAGGAGCGCTTCGCGGATCGCGCCCAGATGGTGGATGGCATGGAGGGCTTCGTGTCTTTTAACCTGTTGCGCCCCAAGGATCAGGATGATCCGTACATCGTGATGACATTCTGGGAAACGGAGGCGCATTTCGTCGCGTGGACGACATCAGACGCCTTCAAAGAAGGTCATGCGCGTTCCGGCACGCTCCCGCCGGATACATTTCTCGGCCATCCGAAGATCGAGACGTTCGACGTGATACAGTCCACCACATAACCGGATGTTTAGGGCGCAACCGATTGCGCCCGCATCCCCCTCCCGTGATGATCTCCGATAAGCGGCGCAACGCTTCGCATTATTTTTCACAAACTTGTTTTGATGATCTTTTTTATGCTACGCTGTAATCCACAGCCCAAAACATTGGAAAAGAAAAATAATATACGTCAATCTAGTGCTAGATGATGTCCGTTCATCGTGTGATGGTGGTACGGACGGATCAAGGAGTATCTGGTAATGCGCCGATTACTTTTTGTCGTACTGATTTTGTCGCTTCTGGGGCCAGCGCGTGTGCTGGCGAACTCGCTGAGCATTGACCCGACAAGCGGGCCGCCCGGCACAGTGGTCACGTTGAACGTCTCCACCGCCGAACCGGTGCGCGAATGTTACGTCAACGGGACATTCATCGGGGACGGCTCGACACCCTATACCGTGCCGGGTGGCGCACAGGGGACGCTGACGTTCCGGTGTGATGTTGGACTGGGCGGGGAGTTCATGGTGCCGACGAATGAAGCGGTCTTCACCGTCACCGCGCCGCCGCCACCACCACCGCCACCGCCGCCCGAATCACCAGCGAGCCTCACCATCAGCATCAACCCGACGACGGGCACGCCGCCGGTCAACGTTGTGCTATCCGCGCAGGCTTCCGACAACGTACAGATCACGCAATGTACCGCGAATGGTGTCCCGTTCAATCCGCCGAACTACGTCGTGCCGGAAGGCACAACCGGCAACACCGTTTTCCGTTGCGAAGGGATGTCGGTCACCGGTGCGCCCGTGACCAGCAACGACGCGATATTCAGCGTCACGGACGCGCCGCAACCGCCGCCGCCCACCGCCCCGCCCGCCCAACCTACCGCGATTCCGCTTCCCGCTTTGCCGGCGGATGGGACATGCTATGTCGCCACCATTGGCGGCGATGAGGTCAACATCCGCGCCGCGCCGAATACATCGTCGGATTTAGTCGGCGCGTTGAATCCCCGGCAGGTCTACGTGGCCGATGCACAGTCGTTCCAGCCGGACGGCGTGTGGTATCGTTTGCAGATTGGCGGCTATGTGGCCGGATTCGTCACACGGCAATCGGCCGCCTGTGCCGATGTGCCGTTAGAAGGTCTGGAGATCGTGGACGATGACGACGAGGGCGGCATGGTACGGCTCGCCGTGTTCTCCTACGATTTTGAGGCGTTGTTCGCGGATTGTCCGGAGTTGCTGGTTTATCTGGATTCTATTCCGTTGCACATCCTCAATTCTTGGGCGGATTTCTTCGACACGTTCGGCGATGACCCACACATGGATCAGACGCCGTGCGATTTCATGTGGGAATACATCGAGTCCATGATATTCGGTGATTTCAGTAGCGTCATCCGCCTGATTCCGCCGGAGGTTTTTGACCAACTGGTGCGCGACTGTCCGGGCAAGGCTGTGGCATGGCTGGAGGTGCTATATACCGCATGGATGACCGACGACGACGTATTCGCGGCGGTTCTGCGCCGCTTACCGGCGGATATATGCGCGGCGACGGATACCTTCATGGAGACGATACGCGGCTTCGTCGATGACGATTATCGGGCGTGGCTGTTTGAAATCTCCCTGCCGATCATGGTCAGCCGATATTGCGGCGTCAGCGTCAGTCAAGCGACGCTCCGCAATTTCGGCGTGCTGTCCCTGTTCGATTATCCGACGCTGATAAACGAGTCGTCCTTGCTGTGTGATTATATCGGCATGATGCGCTTCATCGGGACGATAGACGACGCTGAACGCGCCTTCTACCGGCGTCTGATGGAGACGTGCGACGGCAATCCGTATGTTCTGGACACGCCGACAATAGCTACACAGTTTTTCTACATCATCCGTTCAAGGGGGATCAACGTCAACAATGTCCGGCTGGACGCTGACGACCCGACGCTATGCACCGACCCGTGGGGCTATCTGTACGGCTTTGCACCCGATCCGATGGTGGACGGACGCTCGCCGGATGTGCCGCCGCAGTTGGCGTCCTGTCCGGAAGATGCTCGCTTGCTCCGCGCCCAGAACGACACAGTAACGCCGTATGCCCTGCTCGCCATCCTCAACGCGGCTGATCCGTGCGCCGCCGCCGCCCGCTACATCAATACCGGCGTGCATCCGGGCTATACCGGCCCGCCGCTGACGTGCGATCCGGAATATACCGGCGTTACTGTGCGCGTGCGTGAAGGTGATCGACGGGAGCCACGCCGCGAACGCGATCCGTTGACGTGTGCGGCGGCTACTTTCATCCCGTTGCCACAACTAATCAACAATTGCGTTCGCGGTACACCACAACGCGATGTAAACGGGAATCGCGTAGGCGGGACAAGCATCCGCGTTCGCTCCACAGCCGATTATGTAGAAGTTGTCGATGCGGACGAAGCAGGGCGCGTAACTGGCAGTCGCACCAATAGACCGGATATGACGCTGGTCTTGGCGGATGGTAGCGTGCTGGATACGCGCTCGTCATGGAGCGAGAAAGTCGCCGCGCTCAATCGCCCGCCGGAAGCGATCTGTGAGCAGACGCCGCCACGTTTCGCCAGCCCACCGGCAGATGCCGCCCGCATCTGTTACGGCGTCAGCTTTGCGTTGCGCGATGACAACAACCTTTCCGGCACCAGTTTTGGCCCGACGGTGGGCATCGCTGTCATGACCGCCTTCAGTGATGGCCGTCCGGCGGTTCTGGAAACGAACTACCAGTCGGTGAGTGTGCGGCGCGGCGGCGTGGCCGATCTATCGTTCGTCGCGTATGTGACCAACCGTTACAGCGATCCGGCGGCTAACTATAATGTAGACATCAGCGGCCTGACCGACCTATCGCTAGTGACATCAACCGGCGTTCGGCACGGGCAAGTTGATGACGCGCTGTGTCGTGAAAACGTGTCGCCGCGCAGTGGTGACTTCTTCCTGACATTCGAGTCGTCTGTATCGGTCTCGCTGGCGCCGGTGGTGATCTTGCCGCCCGCACCGGATGCAGAAGAAGAAGAAGAAGACCCTGATCGGGTTTTTGAGCTTGACCCCGAACCCGGCGAAGTTGAGTTCGGCGATGGTGAGCCGGGACGCCTGCCGCCCCCGCCACCCGCGCCAGCAATCCCGGGACTGTCTCCCGGTAGCGCTCCGGCGGGCGAAGGCGGCCTGCCCGATGGCGTCACACCGGCCAGCATAGACGATTTCCCCGCGCCGGATGTCGCTTTGCCGACAACGCCGCGCACCGGACGGACGCCGGTTTTCGCCGCGCCGGTAGGGGATGCACCGGATGCCGGTTTGTCGGATGCGCTTTTGCGGTTAAATCCGCTGTTCAACGGGCGTATTGACGGCACTTCGGCGGTGTTCGTCGGCGAGCGCGACGGACGGCGTAATATCTACGTCTTGCAAGATGATGAGGTCACGCCGCTATTCGATGATGACATGATACGCGGGTATCCGGCTTTTAATGATACCGGCGGCCTGATCGCTTTCATCGAATCCGCGCCGGACGGAGCGGGGGCGCTGGTCGTTCACAATCGCTATAGCGGCGTATCGCAGACGATCTTCAGTGATCGTGATGACTTGCGCTTGCTCCCATATCGTCCGGCATGGATGCCGGATGCGCGGGATGTTTTGCTGTTCATCAGCCTGCAAAGTGCGGACGGTGCGGCGGGAATCTATCTGCTTGATCTATCGCTCGATGCGCCAGCGCCGGAGCTATTCGTCAGTGATGCGCGTCAGCCGGTGATGGCGCGGGATGGTCTGTTCATGGCGTATGTGCGCGACATCGACGGCGTGAGCAACATCATCACACGCGGCTTACGCAGTAACCGCGAGCAGGCCATCACCGATCAGATCAACGGCATAGATTGTCACAGCCCGACATTCAGCAACCTACCAACCACGATGTATTTTGTGTGTGGGGCGACGGATGAAGAGATGCTGTACCGTTATAATCTGTCCGGTCTGGAAGCGGTGGATTTACAGGGCGCGGTTGTGCGCCAACCCGCCGCCGGGCCGGTGGATGGGTTCATCTCTTACGATGACGGCCAGCGCATCCACCTGACCGCATTCGACGGTTCGCTGAGTGCGCCACTGATCGAGATCGACGGGATAGCGGTGAGTGGTATTCACTGGTCGATAACGCCTTAGTGTGAACCGGGGTGACCTGTTGTTCAAGCAGGCCGCCCCGCCGTGTCCATGTATGCAATCTCCCCGATATGTTGTCAGAATAATCATATTGACAATAATCTAAAATGCGCCGATTGACAGAAACGTTTCGAAGATGTTAGACTTTTTTATCATACTGGTCATAAAAATGAAGAGACCATGCAAGAGACTCGAAAACACATTCTGGAAATATTGCATCAGAAAAAGCAGGCCACCGTCGATGAGATCGTCGCATGTCTGGGTGAGCGACGCGGCGCGATCACGCCGGTCACTGTGCGCCACCACCTCAACCATCTACAGCGCGAAGGTCTCATCACCGAGCCGGAATTGCGCCACCGCGAAGGACCCGGACGCCCCCAGCATGTCTACGGCCTGACCGACAAAGCGCTAGAACAGTTTCCGGGCAATTATCGGACGCTGGCCGAAGCGTTAATATTGCAGATTGAACGCAATTTACCGGACGAGCGCGTGAACGTCATCATTGAGGGTGTGGCCGGTACAATGGCACAGCAGGCCAACATCAGCGACAGGCCGCTAGCGGAGCGCATCAAGCAGGCGGTCGTGTACCTGAACGAACACGGCTATTCGGCCACATACGAGCCATGCGCGGAGGGTTTCATCCTGCGGACGCACAATTGCCCTTATCATCACATCGCGCAAAAGACCGAACGACTGTGCAGTATGGATTTACAACTGATTTCATCGCTGATCGGCGTGGTGCCGCGCCTGCTATCGCGCATCTCCGACGGCGACGCGAGTTGTGCTTATCTGATACCGGATGCTTCGCGTGATTAAAGTCAGCGCTAGTTATGCTGATACTCATCTATTTTATTGACGCTGGTTGGGCTTCGTGTTAAACTGGCTTTGTTGGAACTGTGATAACGTCTTATGGAGATGCGAAAATGGCCGTTAATGAGCCGGTAAATATCGAAAACCAAGTCCTTTATGTCACGCCGACGGCGGCACAGACGATCCAATCGTTGCTACAACAGCGCGAAATCCCTGACTATTATCTGCGCGTGTTCGTGGCGGGTGGTGGCTGTAGCGGCCTGCAATACGGTATGGCGTTTGAAGCCTCAGCCGACGCCAGTGATACCGTCGTGGAAACCGGCGATGTCAAGCTAGTGGTTGATCCGACCAGTCTCGGCTATCTGTACGGCGCGACCATTGATTTCGTCGATAGCTTGATGGGCGGCGGCTTCCGCATTGATAACCCCAACAGCGCGGGCGGTTGCGGCTGTGGCAAGTCCTTCAAAGCCGAGCAGGAACAGGAAGAAGGCACCTTCGAGGATTCCGGCGGCTGTGGCACCTGCGCCAGCTACTAATTGCCACGCTGTAGCATACCAAGCAAGAAGAATAACACGCCGAGACCGGCCAGAACCAGCATCGGCAGAACCGGAGCAACGCCATCCGATACATCAATCGTGATGCCGCCTTGCTCCGGCGTTGATTCTAGGGCGACTGTCGGGTTGAGTGTGGGCGCTTGCGCGACGACATCCGGCGGAAAAGTGAACGTCGGCAACACCTGACGCTGGGTCATGTCCAGATCAAGCGGATCGCCTTCCGGCGCTTCGATCTCGCGCACCATAGCGGTTAACGTCAATTCACCATCCGGCAGAGCCAGAATCGCCGCCGCCGTCTCGGTAGGCGCGAGGATGGCCGGATCAAGTGGCGGCGTTGGCGTGGCAATCGTCAAGTCGGGGATTTCTTCATCGGGATTGCCGACGATCTCCACGAGCTGGCCGAACACATACCCTACCCCGCTCCGCACATCATCGTAGCGGATTTGATACCACAGAAAATAACGTCCGGTGACGACATACTCATCGCCTTCGTTGATCTGGCCGATCAATTCGGCGTCGGGGTCTGGTTCGGCGCGGATGTTGACCGCGCCGGAACCTTCGCGCAAGCGCAAGACCGCCGGGCCGAGTGGCGTCGGGGTGAACGTCGGGACGGCTGTCGGCTCGGCATCTTCCGCCGACTCGAATGGTGCTTGTGTCGGGAAGCGCAACGGAAGCGGCGTTGCTGTCGGCGCTGATTGTCCGACAACCGGCATGACCAATCGCCAGCCGATCAGCAGAACCAGCCCGATGCCTAGCAACACCCCCACAATAGCCGGAAGTAAACGCGAAGTCGCCTGCATGTTAACGGTAGCTCCACACGCCGACCAGACCATCAGCGATGGCGAACGGCACGGCATCGCGGCGCGTCGTGTCTAGAATGCTGACCGTGCGCCGTCCTTCCGCCAGCACCTCACCGAACACGATATGCGAGCTATCCGGCGACCAGATCGAATGACTTTGTGCGAACTGATTGAAGTACAGTAGCAGATAGATCATGTCGGCGGTGGGGATGAAACTGCCGTAGTTGCGCGTCTGGCCGGTGGCGACATCCAGCACCGACCAGCGCAAGCCGTCTTCCTGCACGCGCTGGATGAGATCAGACGACGCGGGCGTATGGGCGATGTTGAACGTGCCGGGCGGCGTGGCGATGGTCACGTAAGCCAGCAGACGGCTATCCGGCGACCAGAAGAAGGCGAACGCGCTGTCGTCGGTCTGCGTGACCAATTCACCGGTCACCGCATCAATCACGATGAGGTCGCTGGCCGAGTCGTTGTCTACCGTGCGGTAAGCCACATAATCGCCACTCGGCGACCAGTTGAAGCTCAATTCGCCGCGCAGAGTAGACCGCAGGACGCGCACTTGCTCGTTGGCGATGATGGCGAGATCAGTCGCGCCATCGTTTAGCACGCCGACCAGCAGGCGGTCATCGACCGGCGACCAGTGCGGCGCGGGGAAAAATCCGGGTGCATACGGCAATTGTTCAGACGAACCGGACGCCAGATCGAACACATCCAGCCGCCGCACGTCGCGCTGAGTCAGCAGACGCCCGCCATCCGGACTCCAGCTATAGTAAAACGGCGCACCCAACCCGACGCGCACCGGCCCGGCATCGTCGTCACCGTCGCGGATGATGTCCACGCTCAGGGTGTTGCGGTCAATGATCGAGAGCAGGACGGCTAGATCACGGCAATCGTCGCTCGCGTCGCAATGACGCGGCGACCATGACGCATGATTGAACACGGTATTCGGCGCGACGTGGCGCAAATCGCCGGAGGATAAGCCATCGTCGGAGATGAAAATTTGCGTGAATGGTTGCCCGCCCGATGGATCACAGCAGAAATAGGCCAATCGGCCATCATTCGCCCACGTCGGCCACTGGTAGCGTCGCGTTCGGCTGGCGTCATCGGTCAGGACGCTGACCTGTCCGGCGCGTAGATCAAACGTGGCGATGTTGTAATCCGTGCCGATATAGGCAATCGTGCCCGGCACGTCATACACGGTATCCTGACCTTCGCTAACGGACGCGATGATGCCGCAACACATCATTATGACTATGAGAATTCGTCTAAAAGCGCTCAAAATGACCATCCTCTAATATTTGCTAACCGAACAGGCGATAGATTAATCTTTCTGGTTTGGGCATTTGACGTTATACTAGGTGCGATTGAAATTAACTTTCATTATAAGTCTAGGAGTCAAAAATGCCGAACGTTTCTGAGATAAAAGACGCGATGGTATCCGGTTTTCAGCCGGACAAAGCCGCCGACGTGGACGCCACCATTCAGTTTGATCTGGGCGATGACGGGCAGTTCTATCTGGTCATCCAGAATGGATCGTTGGATGCGCAGGAAGGCGTGGCCGCCGATCCTAAAATGACGTTGAAATCTACCGCCGAAGATTACCATGCGGTAGCCACCGGCAAGACCAACGCCATGCAAGCCTTCATGAGCGGCAAGATCAAGATTAGCGGCGACATGGGGCTGGCGATGAAGCTACAGTCCATGTTCAAGGCCGGCTAAACGCGGCTTTTGTTACCTACCACAAAATCAGGCCGCGCTCTCCGTGTTCATGGCGTAGCGCGGCCTGATTTTTATATCTACAACTCGCGGCGATTAATCCGCCGAACGCCTGCCGCCAGTCGATTCGATCAGCGCGTAGAAGGCCGGACGCTCCGGCGGCGATAGTGCCGGATTAATCAAGCTATAGCCGGTCACCTCTTCGCTTTGATTAACGCGCACATCATTAGCAAAGTTCAAATTCCACAGGATCATATTGCCGACATAGGGCAAATCCAGACCGATCTCGAAGGCACGGATGTTATATTGCGCCTGTTGCTGTGCGCTGTTGAACGTCACCCACGGCTCGGGCGGCGGCGCGGTGATGCCTTCCCACGTCGCCCAGCCGAATTCAGTCACCCAGATGCGGTTATCCTCATGTCCATTGCGGCGCATGACATCGTAGATCGCTTCCAGATTATCGAGGAAGAAGAAATACGGCGAATCATCCCAGCCACGCGACTCGGACGGGCAACAACGGGCATCGGGCGGATTGCCCCAGCCGTAAGGATGTGCGCCGATAACGACATCGGTGTAGTTGCCCAGACCGTTATCGTACATCTGCTGTAAGAAGATGCGATCATCGACTGTCGCATCTGTGACCGCGCCCACCGGCGCTAGTCCGGCGGTGATGATGGTGATGTCGGGCGAATAGTTGCGGATGGCGTCATAAGCCACCGCGAAGAATTCCATGTACGACGCGCCGTTCATCGGCCAGACGCCGCGCCATTCGCGTATTAAGTTCGGCTCGTTCCAAACTTCGATAGCGTCGGTCACGCCGCCGATCTTCGTCTCGCGCAGTAAGAAGTCGAGGAAATAGGCTAAATCCGCCGGATCATCGGGCGGGCCGCTTTCGGTGGTATCAGACCGCGCCCAATCCGGCGCTTTCGCCACGCTCAACAGCAGATCAAACCCGGCACGTTTGACCGCTTCCATCTTGCGCTCGAACAATTGGAAGTTAGTGCCGAACTGATCGCGGCCATCCGGTTGTAAGAACGCCCAATCCACCTGCACCTTAACCCAGCCGACGCCGGTTTCTTGCGTCGTGCCGATGACGCGCATCCAGTCATCAAACTCGACATTGGCATATAGCTGAAGCCCCATGCGATCCGCGTCAAGGCGTGGAAGCGGCGTCGGGGTTGGCCCGTCAGTAGGCGTCGCCGTAGCGATGGGTGTCACCGGTAGCGCCGTGGTGGTGGGAATGTCTTCAAATTCCTGCTCGGTAGGTGGTGGCGGCGGTGTCGGTGATTGATAATCGCCGCCGATGATCGGGCCGATAAACGTCATCGAAGTCGGCGTCGGCTCGTCGCTATCCGGCGCGTCATCCGGCGTCACGGTGGCTGTCGGTGTCGTTGTGGCCGTCGGCGTCGCCGTTACAGTCGGCGTCGCGGTGGCGGTAGCTTGCTCTACGGATACCATATCGTCCGTCGGCGTCGGGCTAGGCTGTAGCGCAACGGCGTCGGGATCGGGCGTCGGCGTGATGCGAACCTGAATGATCTCGGTAGTACGACATCCGGCCAGCGCGAGCAACACAACCGCAGAGATGAATAATATCGGGATTAATCGTTTTCTAGTCATGCGAAAATCGTATCACAAGCGGGGCACAGTTGCCATAGCCACCAGCCTACTTTTCACCCACGCTTAACCCTGTGTGCGGAGCGCTACAGTGTGGTAGACTCCGATGCGATTGCATTTGAATATTGGAGAAATTTGTATGAAGCGACTATTGATCTTCTTTTCGCTGGTGACGGCCTTGCTCACATTGACGGCTGTCGCCTTCGCACAGGATGACGAAGACACGACACCGCGCACGCCGGAAGCGATCTGCGACGCGGCCACCCCTGCCGACGAGCCGGAGAGCCGCGAATACAGCGCACCGCCCGCGATGGCGTTGGAGCGTGGCGTCGATTATTACGCCCTGCTATGCACCGAATACGGCCCGGTTTTCATCAACCTCTTCGAGACGCTCGCGCCGGTGACGGTCAACAACTTCGTGGCGCTGGCTGAAGATGGTTACTACAACAACCTGACATTCCACCGCGTCATTGATGATTTCATGGTGCAGGGTGGCGACCCGCTAGGCACCGGCACCGGTGGGCCGGGCTACCAATTCGCGGATGAGTTCAACACGTTCCTGACGTTTGATCGTCCCGGCCTGCTGGCTATGGCGAACTCCGGCCCGGATACCAACGGCAGTCAATTCTTCGTGACCACCGCCATCACCGACTGGCTGACATACGGCCATACCATCTTCGGCGAAGTCATCTACGGGCAGGACAACGTGACGGCGATCCCCGCCACTGAAGTTCAGCCGGATGTCGCGCTGGATGCGGTCATCATCATCACTGATCCGGCGACGGTGGCTGTCGATCACACGCCGACGACTCCGGTCAGCCGCGAAGCGTTAGCCGCACGTCTGGATGATTTCCCCGACGTGAACACGCTGGTATTGGACACAGAGACCAGCCGCGATTATGACACTGCTGATTTCGTCGCGCTGTTGCCGGATGATCTGCAAGAAGCCGCTGGCGAATTCTTCGCGCAGTATAACCACGATTACACGCTGGTCGTCAACCACAACAACGAAGTTTGTGATCTGGAAGAGATTCCGCTAGAGCGCCTGAATTATCAAATTCACGTGTTCGAGACGGCTGAAGATGCGCGGCAGGCCACGCTGGATGATACGCTGATGACGCTACTGAACGCGGGCAACGCCGACGCGGAAGATTTCACGCTGGACTACAGTAGCCTATCCGGGCAGGTCTGGCAGACCGAAAGCGCCTGCATCGACGAGATGGTAGCCACCGCGACAGCCTATCGTCAACTGGGGCGCTTCATCATCTTCATGGGGGTGACCTACCCCAACGATGCACCGTTCGACGCACAGGTGCTGGACGGCATCAATATTGATCTGTACGACGCGGTATTCTTCGCGGAATTCCGCACGGAAGCCAGCCAGTAACACGGCAAGCATTCACAGACGGGCGAGAAGCGACTTTCTCGCCCGTCGTCGCCTCATCTAGCGAACTATCCGGCGGTGATGCGCGTGCCGCCAACCTCCCGCCCGAGCAACGCATCGCGCAACAGACCGGCCTCGCGCCCGTCGATGATGTCCACCGGCACGCCGCCGCCCACCTGCGCGATCTGCAACATATCCATGACTTTCGTATACATGCCGCCGGTCACATCCACGCCCGCCGAGCCACCCAGCGCTGACTGATACGCGCCGATGTTTTGCGGCGTGATGTGCGGGATGACCGCGCCATCAGCAGACAGCACGCCGGGCACCTCACCCAGCAGGATCACGCGGTCAATGCGGCTGTTGGCCGCCAGATAGCGGATGATGCTCTCGGTGGAGATGATCGTCCCGCCGCGCACCACATCCAGCGCGACATCGCCATACAGCAACGGCACCAGCCCGTTTGATAGCGCGATGTGGATGATCGGTAGCGCCATACCCATGATGACGCCATCCTCGCATATAGCTGACGCCGACGGCTGAATCCGCCAGACCGGAACGCCCGCCGTGTGCAACGTGGCCGCCACCAGCCCATTTAGCTCGGCGGCGATGGTGGCGACCTCCGCGAAGCCGCGCCATTCCGCCGCAGATTGCACGCCGTCCATCGTGCCGTGTCGCTGGGCGGCGAAATGCCCGAAAGAGCCGCTCCCATGCCCGATCAGCAGGCGGGACGGGTTTTCGTCCAGCGCTGATGCGATTTCACCGGCCAACCGCGCCACGACATCGCCACGATAACTGCGCTCTTCGCGCTTGTCGGTGATGAGCGAGCCGCCTAATTTAAGGATTGTGGTCATGATCTGCCCCCAATTGTGTATGCACGATATGGACTGCACCGGCAGACGATAGCGCGGCGCTGACCGCCTCGATAGTGTCCGGCGCGACCAGCGCGATCATGTGGCCGCCACGTCCGCCGCCGGATAGCTTCGCGCCCAGTGCGCCGCAGTCGATGGCGGCGTCAACCAGCCTTTCCAGCGCATCCGACGAGACGTTCAGCGCCCGCAGGCTGTGGTGATTGGCGGTCATCAGACTACCCAGAGCAACCGCGTCACCATTACGGATAGCATCGCGGGCGCGTTCGACAATCGCGCCGATGTCGGCCAGCGTGTTGCCGACGACGTGCGGCTGTTCGTCGTACAGGCGGCGCACATCAGCGACGGTGACTTTCGTCAGCGACGGCTCGCCAGTATCGGCGATGATGAAATGCAACGCGCCGCCGATGTCGAGCAGTTGCGGCGGTTGACCGCGCAAGAAGTAAACCGGCTTTTGATAGACGACGACGGTATTATCAACGCCGCTTGGTGTGCCATGATACAGCTTTTCGATGTCGTAGATGATGTCGTTCAGCGCGTCGTCGTCGATGTCGGCGTCCACCGCATTGATGACCGCCCGCGCTACGGCGGTACTGACCGCCGCGCCGCTACCCAGTCCGCTCGCCATCGGGATGTGCGAAGTCACGCGAATGACGGCATCCGGCGGCGCGACATTGAGCGCCTTTAGCACCTTCTGCGCGGTCAGCGCTAGCGCATTGTCCACCGCATCCGCTTCTAGCTCAACCGGCAAGACTTCGTTCATGTCTAGCGCCTCGATGCGTAAGCCAGCGCCAACCGGCGCGGGATGTACGCTGGCGTGGGCGCATAAGCCGTTCAACGGCGCGGCGATGGCCGGAAAGCCATACACGACGGCATGTTCGCCGAGCAGGATGAATTTAGCGGGTGCGGACGTTATCACGCCTGAATCTCCGGCAGAGCATACAGGATGACGACTAGCGTCAGGCCGAATAACACGATGGCGATTTGCAGGGCGCGGTCTTTGAGCAAGACCTCATCCGGTGCGCTCCCTTCACCGCGCACGTGGATCAAATACAGATAACGGAATAAGCCATACAGCACAAAGGGCACAGTCAACAGGCCGAGATACGGCGGATCGGTCTGGGTGGGGACTTCGACGGTATATAGCACGTAGGTGATGAGCGTGGCCGTCGTCACCATCCGCATCATATCGTCAATCAAGGGCAGGTTATATTCCTGAAAGATGCGGCGGGTGTTGATCGCGTTATCGCCCAGATTGATGAGTTCTTGCCGCCGTTTGCCGACTGCCAGAAACAGCGCTAACAGGCCGGTGCAAGCGTAGAGCCACGGCGAGAAGTTCTGCACGTCGATGACCGCCGCGCCAGCCGCCACGCGCATGATGAAGCCGATCATGATGGTCAGCACATCAACGATGACCACATGCTTGAGTTTGAATGAATACGCGATCTGCATCAGCAGGTAGGCCAGCAAGATCAGCGTTAGCGGTACGCTGAGCAAAAGCGACAGCCCCAGCGCCGTCACCGGCAGGACAACCGCCGCCGTCCGCGCAAGGCCAACCGGCAACTCTCCGGCGGGCAACGGGCGGAAGCGCTTCTTCGGGTGCTGGCGATCCGCTTCGATGTCTACCAGATCATTGATGATGTAGACCGTCCCCGCGACCATGTTCAGCAACATAAACGCGGCCAGAACGCGCAAAAACGGCTCGGCCTCAAACAATTGACCATCAAAGATGATGGCTGGAAAGACGAACAACAGATTTTTCGTCCATTGCTTGGGGCGCATGGTCTTAAGTAAGCCAGCGAATGCTTGCATTATGATCTCCGGCGTGTGTTAGTCGAGATAGGCAATCATGCGATTATATCAAGCGATGCGAAGACGGCAATGCTGAGGGCGTGCGGATTTCACACCCTGACATTCACGCGCTTATCTGGTTTAATTTGAAGAGATAGCCAGCCTATTCTAAAGATCGGAGAAAACAAAGTTGGCAACGGACAGACAGGCCACCGCTCGCGCTCATTCCAACATCGCATTCATCAAATATTGGGGCAACGTTGACGATGATTTGCGCTTGCCCGCTAACCCATCCATCAGCATGAATCTTGACGCGCTCTACACCGAGACGACGGTCACATGGGATGATTCTTTGTCGGCGGACATGCTACGCCTGAACGATCAGCCGGAAAGCGGCGGCGCGTTGGAGCGCGTCTCGCGCCATCTGGACATCGTGCGCCAACGGCTGAACATCAGCGCATCGGCGCGGGTCGCATCGCGCAATAACTTCCCGATGGGCGCGGGCATCGCGTCCTCCGCTTCCGCTTTCGCCGCGTTGACGCTGGCGGCGGTGACGGCGGGCGGCGCGACACTCTCCGAGCGCGAATTAACCACGCTGGCGCGGCGCGGTTCGGGTTCGGCGTCGCGGTCTATTCCGGCGGGCTTCGTCCAGTGGGAAGCGGGGATAGACCACGAGACGAGTTACGCGCACAGCGTCGCCGCGCCCGAACATTGGGATTTAACCGACATCGTAGCCATCGTCAGCGCTGACCACAAAGCGGTTGGTTCCACGCACGGGCACACCAGCGCCGGAACCAGCGATCTACAGGCGGGGCGTTTGCGCGGGGCATCGGCGCGGCTGGAAGCGGTCAGGCAGGCCATCGCTTCGCGTGATTTCCGCGCCTTCGCGGAGACAGTCGAGCATGACAGCAACTTAATGCACGCGGTCATGATGACCAGCCGCCCACCGCTTTTCTACTGGCATCCGGCCTCATTGACGTTGATGGGCGCTGTGCGGCAATGGCGGGCGGAAGGGTTGGACGTGTGCTATACACTGGACGCCGGGCCGAACGTGCATTGCATCTGCACGACGGCACACGCGCCGGAAGTACGCCGCCGTCTGGAGGCGCTCGACATCGCCGCAGAGGGCATGATCGACATATTACAGGCGGGAGTCGGTGGTGGCGCACAGGTGCTAGATTGAGCATCCGCCCGACGAGCGCCCGACGCTGGTCTATGGGGCTATTGCACACGCCGCGCAACCGACACTATAATGCAATTCACGTATATCAATTGAGGCAAACGCTCGATGTTTGATTTTTTAATCGGTAGCACGGTATTGTCGTCCCTGCTGGCCTTCGTCATCGTCTTGATACCGGCGGTGATCGTGCATGAGTTGGGGCATTTTCTGGCGGCACGGGCGACGGGAATCACCGTGTTAGAATTCGGGATCGGTTTCCCGCCGCGTGTGGCAAAGCTGTTCACATGGCGCGAGACGGAGTTCACGCTGAACTTAATCCCATTGGGCGGATTCGTGCGCCCATTCGGTGAAGACATGATACAGGCCGTCGATGAGCAAGACGAAAACGCGGCGGAATCGCGTGATGGGCTGTATTCAGAACGCGCCATCCTCAAGGAGCGTGGCGTCGATCATCCGGTATCAATCTACGATGTGAAGCCGTTGCCGCGCATCTTCTTCATGGCGGCGGGGGCGCTGGCAAATTTCATCATGGCGGTGGTCGTGTTCGTGTTCGTCGGCATGATTGGAATGCCGCAAGAAGTCGGCCAACGCTTTGGCTTGCTAGAACTAGAGCCGGACTCCGTGTTTGAGACAGCCGGATTCCAGAGCAACGACTGGATTCACAGCGTTGACGGCATCGTGCCCCAATCCCGCGATGATCTCATCAACATCGTGCGCGAGCGCGAAGGGCAAACGGTGGTGGTTGGCTTGCGCCGTCAGCAGGCGGACGACAATTACCGGAGCGCGACAATCGACGTGACGTTAAGCCGTGAACTGGTGACGACGTGGACGGCGCTACGGGCGGCGGTGCGCGTGGTGATGGTGATGGCTGACACGCCGGGCGAACAGGCCGGATTACAGCCGGATGATCGCATCATGGCGGCGGATGGAGTCTCGTTCGACGCGGCATTTGATCCGGTGCTGGCGTTGCAGGAATTAACCGCCGAGCGTGCCGGTCAGCCAATCGTGTTGAGTGTGATGCGGGCTGGTGAGATGCTGGATTTGACGATCACCCCGCGCGAGAATCCGCCGGTTGGCGAAGGGCGCATCGGCATTCAGATCAGCGGTGAAATAACCAACCCGACGAACGGCGTCGCGCTGGTACAGGCGCCGCAGGTGGACTTTGTGCCGCAGTCATTCAATGAATCAGTGGCGTATGGCGTGGCGGAGACGACCACCGTGTTTCGCATGATCGGCGAATTGCCGTCGCGCATCATACAGGGGGCAACCGAGCCGGGTGAAACGCGCATCATCAGCGTGGTAGGCGTCAGTCAGCTTGGCGGCGAAATCTTGCAGGATAGTCTGGAAGAGAATAACTTCGTGGTCTTCCTGCGCTTCGTGGCACTCATCAGTATCGCGCTGGGCATCACCAACCTGCTACCGATTCCGGCGCTCGATGGCGGGCGCATCGTGTTCGCATTCATCGAGCTAGTGCGCGGCAAGCCGGTATCGCCGGAGCGCGAAGGCTACGTCCACATGCTGGGGCTGGTCTTTTTGCTATCACTGGGCGTATTGCTCATCATCAACGATGTGATGAATCCCGTCACCGATTTGTTGCCATAAGGGAGGCGAGACGATGACCAACGATCATATTCAAGACGATAACTTCGATGAGGACGCGCTCATCGAGGAGCTATTAGCGGTGGAAGGTCACGACGCGGCGGTGGTAGAACCCGATCTGCCGCCAGTTGACGACATCGACATTGAGACTGAAGCGGCACGCCTGCAACGCAAGCCGGACGATAACGCGGTCATCCGTGCTTTGCGCGAAGCCGACGAGCAATTCCCGGGTAAGGCGCTGGTCGATGGCCTGTCGGATTTATCATACGAGCAGATGGAAGCGATCCGCCCGACGTGGCAGAGCGTCGCACCGGCCATACAACGGGCGATCATGCGCGGCCTCATCAGCAGTGCGGAGGCGTCTATTCATGTGGACTATCGCCGCTTCGGGATCGACGCGCTAGACGGCGATGATCCGCGTGTGCGCGAACACGCCATCGAGCTATTGTGGGAAGATCAATCGCTAGAAGTGATGTATAAGCTGATACGGATGGCTGAAGGCGACGACAACCGCGATGTACGGGCGGCGGCGCTCAGTTCGCTGGGGCGTTATATCCTGATGGGCGAAGTGGGCGACCTATCGCCGGAGGAGACGCGAAACGCTGAGGAAACGGTCATCCGCATCTGGCAGAATGAAAGTAGCGATCTGGAAGTGAAACGGCGGGCGCTGGAAGCCATCGCCAACTGTAGCCACGAGATCGTGCCGCACGCCATCCAGCAGGCGTATGATAACCCGTCGTCGGAGATGCGTGCCAGTGCGATATTTGCCATCGGGCGCACCGCCGATAAGCGCTGGCAGGACATCGTTATGGCTGAGATCGACAACCCCGAACCGGCCATCCGCTATGAGGCCGCCCGCGCCGCCGGAGAGCTAGCGCTGGTGGAGTCCGTGCCGCGTCTGGCCGAGATGACGATGGAAGATGACCGCGAACTGACCTTGACGGCGATCTGGTCGCTCGGGGAAATCGGCGGGCGTACCGCGATGCAGATTTTGGAGACGTTGATCGAAAAGGCGGAGGACGAAGGCGACGACGACATGATCGACGCGCTGGAAGACGCCATCGGCAACGCGACGCTCGCCAGCGAACTGGACGATCTCGACTTTTAACCTTCGCAACAAAAAACAGGGGCGCATCTCTGTGTGGATACACCCCTGCTATCTCATCTCATCTCATTTGTGATCTATCGCGCTGGCGGATTTAGTCGCCAGCCGTCATGCTGTCTTCTTCGTAGCTATCGCTATCGTCGTAGGCGTCCTCATCGGTATCGAACGCGCCCTGCGCTTCTAGTGATACATCCGGCGCGGTCAATTCGCGGTCTTGATAGGTATGGAAGCCGGTACCCGCCGGAATCAGCTTGCCGATGATGACATTCTCCTTGAGGCCGTACAGACGATCCACCTTGCCCTCAATGGCCGCGCCCGCCAGCACTTTGATCGTGTGCTGGAAGCTGGAAGCGGACAGGAAGCTATCGGTACTGAGCGCCGCCTTGGTGATACCCAGCAGGACGGGCACGCCCGCCGCCGGTTCCAGACCTTCAGCGATCAAGCGCTCGTTCATGTCCAATAGGCGCAGGCGGTCAATCAACTCGCCGGGCAACAATTCACTGGAGCCGCTCCGCGTGATTTGCACCTTCGAGAGCATCTTGCGGATGATCGTCTCGAAGTGTTTGTCGGCGATGTTGACGCCCTGATTACGATACACCTTCTGCACTTCGGTCAGCAGATAGCGCTGAGTCTCGTCCGCGCCCAGCACGCGCAGGATGCGGTGCGGGTTCTTCGAGCCTTCGGTGAGCTGGTGTCCGGCGCGAACCTCACCGCCATCGTAGATGTCGGGCATCATCCGCGCACCGGATGGTATCTCGTATTCTTCCTCGCGGCGGCGCTCGTAACGCACATAAACGCGGTTATCTTCCAGATGCACCACGCCATCCATGCGCCCGACGATCTTATCGCCAGTCTCGCTATTCTCCGCGATGACCGTGTTTTCTTTGATCTTGGCTTCGTCCTCAACTTTGATGTCCCAACCGGCGGGGATGTCGTGTTCCTCGTTGATGACTTCGCTATCAATCACGGTGGCGATACGCACGCCGTCGCGTTTGCTCATGCGTAGCACGCCGCCGATGTCGGTCATGACGGCCTCACCTTTCGGTTGCTTACGCGCCTCGAAAAGCTCCTCAACACGCGGCAGACCGCTTGTGATGTCACCGCCAGCCTGCGCCGCGCCACCGCCGTGGAACGTGCGGAGCGTTAGCTGGGTGCCCGGCTCGCCGATAGATTGCGCGGCGACGATGCCGACAGCCGAACCGATCTCGACCATCTCGCCCTTACCAAGATCGCGCCCGTAACACAGCGCACAGATGCCGTGTACCAGCGAGCAGGTCATCGGGCTACGCACGCATACTTCGGGGATGTCTAGCGTCATAATCAGGTCGGCGATGTCTTCGTCGATCATCTCGTTACGCCCGACGATCTTCTCCCCTGTTTCGGGGTGCAACACATCCCGCGCCGCACAACGCCCGACGATGCGCTCAGCCATCGACTGGCCGGCGATGTCGTCCGTCTTGAGAATCCACATGCCGCGCTCCGTGCCGCAGTCGGTACGGTTCACGATCACATCCTGCGCCACGTCAACCAGTCGGCGCGTCAGATAACCGGCGTCCGCCGTGCGGAGCGCGGTATCGGCTAGACCTTTGCGCGTGCCGTGTGTGGAGATGAAGTATTCCAGCGCGGTCAAGCCTTTGCGGAAGTGGCTGACGATGGGCAAGTCGATGATGCGCCCGGACGGATCAGCCATCAGGCCGCGCATACCGGCCAACTGCGTGATCGGGCCGAAGCCGCCCTTCGTCGCGCCGGATACCGCCATGACCGCAATCGGGCCATACGGATCAAGCGAGTCGCGGATCAATTCCTGAAGCAGGTCTTTAGCGTGGCTCCATTCTTCAATGGTGATCTGGTAGCGCTCTTCTTCGGTTGTCAGGCCGCGCCGGAAGTCACGGTCAGCCTGCTCGACGATGTTCTCGGCGCTGGCGATGATGTCGTCGCGCTCCTCCGGAATGGTGAGGTCATGCACCGCGATAGTCGTACCGGAAATCGTCGCGTAGTGGAAACCGTAATTCTTGATGGCGTCCACAACTTCGGTTGTGGCATCACTGCCGATGCGCTGGTAACTCCGCGCCACCAGTTTTTGCAGGTTCTTCTTGTCCATCGTCTCCTGCACGAAGCGCAATTCATCGGGCAGAATACGATTGAACATCGCCCGCCCGACGGTGGTAATCTCCGGGCTTTCCTGCGGGGCGAGATAGTCGTATACGTTGCCCAGCAGGATCGGCGTGTGCAACCCGACCAGCCCCAGACGATACAGATATTCGACCTCATCCATATCAACGACCAGACGGCGCTCATGCAGGTTGGTGATTTGAATGTCGTCCCAGCCTTTAGCGTTGATGAGCTTCTGCACTTCGTAGGCGTTGGCGAGCATACAATCAATATCGCCCTGACGCAGTGCGCGGAGCGCATGATCGAACGCTTTCTCCACGACCTGATCGCGCCCGTTCTCGTCCGGCTCGGTCACTTTGCGGTAGAGCTTCATGCCCGGGATGACGCGGTGCATGGCGAAATAAAAGCCGTTTGTGCCTTCAGCGATGCCGACGCGCACTTCCGGATCATAGATATTGTCAATCGAACGGAAATCTTCGACGCGGTTTTTCAGCGCGATGATCTCCACCGTCGGATCCATCGTCAGATAGTAATTGCCCAGTACCATGTCCTTCGCCGGGCCGACAATCGGCTGGCCGTCCGCCGGTTTCAGCAGGTTCTTGGTACTCAACATACGCTCGCGGGCTTCCTGCACCGCCTTATCGCTGAGGGGTACATGCACCGCCATCTGGTCGCCGTCAAAGTCGGCATTGAACGCGGCGCAGACGAGCGGGTGAATCTGGATGGCCTTGCCTTCTACCAGTTGCGGCTCGAACGCCTGAATACCCAGACGGTGTAGCGTCGGGGCACGGTTCAGCAGGACGGGACGCTCTTTGATGACCTCTTCCAGCACTTCCCATACTTCCGGCTTTTCACGCTCGATGATGCGCTTAGCGCCTTTGACGTTGCTGGCGTAGTTATAGCGCACCAGACGGCTGATGACGAATGGGCGATACAGTTCTAGCGCCATCGTCTTGGGTAAACCGCATTGATGCAACTTGAGCTTCGGACCGATGACGATCACCGAGCGCCCGGAATAGTCCACGCGCTTACCGAGCAAGTTGCGGCGGAAACGGCCTTTCTTGCCCTTCAGCATGTCGCTAAGTGACTTGAGTTCGCGCCGCCCGCGACGGCTCAACGCCTTGCCGCGCTGACTGTTGTCGATCAAGCTATCGACGGCTTCCTGTAACATGCGCTTCTCGTTACGCACGATGACATCCGGCGCACCAAGATCAAGCAGATGCTTGAGGCGGTTATTGCGGTTGATGACGCGGCGGTATAGGTCGTTCAGGTCGCTCGTAGCGAAGCGCCCGCCGTCCAGTTGCACCATCGGGCGCAGGTCGGGCGGGATAACCGGCAACGCGGTGAGGATCATCCACTCCGGACGGTTCTTGCTCTTACGCAAGCTCTCCACCACGCGCAGGCGCTTGGTGGCCTTCTTCTTGCGTTGCTTGGATTTAGAGGTGCGGACTTCATGCCACAGGTCTTTCGCCATCTGGTCAAGATCAAGGCGTTGCATGATCTTGTAGAAGGCTTCCGCGCCCATATCGGCTTCAAATACACTGCCATAGCGCTGTTTTAATTCACGGTAGCGCGTCTCGCTGAGGAACTGCAAGACGTACAATTCGCGCAATTCCTGCCGCGCACGCTCCGCCGCCTGCCGGATGCCCTTCATGCGGTCATCGAGCTGGGTCATGTGTTCGTCTAGGGTGCGGGCGGTTTCGCCGGTCAGTTGGTCGGCTTCGGCGTCGAGGTTGTCCAGTTCTTGCTGGCGCATCTCTTCAATTTCAACCTGCAAATCGCCGAGATACTTATTGACCGCTTCTTGCACCTGCGCGATATGCTGTGTGGTGACCATTTCGCCGCGCCCGATCACAACCGCGTCGGCGCTCTCGAAATTCACGTCTTCCGGCGCGACCTGCCCGACAAGGTTTTCGATACGCGCCTGTACCGTCTGCGCTTCCTGCATCAGACGATCACTGAGGCGGGCGAGTTCTTCATCAAAGTGGCGGTTGATGGCTTCGGCACGCTCTTTGAACCCATCGAGCACTTGATCGCGCTCACCTTCGATGCTTTGCATCTGTTCTTTGATGTCGCCGCCCATCTCGCGCTCTTTGGCGTTTAGTTCTTTGTCGATGCGTGCCAGCGCACGATTGCGGGCGTCTTCGTTCACGTCGGTGATGACGTACTGCGCGAAGTACAACACGCGATCCAGATTGCGGCGGCTGACATCCATCAACAGGCCGAGATAGCTAGGTACACGGCGCGTATACCAGACGTGAGCGACGGGCGCGGCCAGACCGATATGCCCCATACGTTCACGCCGTACAGAGGAGCGCGTCACCTCTACGCCGCATTTCTCGCACTTGATGCCCTTATAGCGGATATTTTTATACTTTCCGCAGGCACATTGCCAGTCACGGGTTGGGCCGAAGATCGCTTCACAGAACAGGCCGTCCTTTTCAGGACGTAAGCGGCGATAGTTGATCGTCTCCGGCTTCAGCACTTCGCCATAAGACCATTCTTCGATCTTCTCCGGCGAAGCAAGACTGACGCGCAATGCAACAAAATCTTTCGCTTCCACAGGCGTTACTCCCTCTGCGCTACAGTAAAATGAGTTGTACTCAAGTTTTAGCTGACAAGAAAACAAATGCTAAAACAGCGTATGGAAAACTCGCTCCATCGCTGGGTTCATGTGGTGTCCGGTAGATACATCATAGCCCACCGATTATATACTTGCTTGGTTTTTACGTCAAGTAGAGGCGAAATAACAAAACACCGCCTGATTAGTGCCGTACACTCGTTAGTATATGCCGGATTACGAGAATCTGTCAACTGTGCCGACTGGCGCGGGCGTATCAGGTGTCTAATGACGTGACGCCGTGCGTGATGGCGAACTTGACCAGTTCTGTGATATTTTCAACGCCGAGCTTGCCCATGATACGACTGCGATAGGTTTCGATGGTCTTGGGCGATAAGCTCAGCATGGAGGCGATCTCGACGCTGGTCAGCCCTTCGACGACATGCTGTAACACGCGCCTCTCTTGCGGTGCTAGACGTGCGAGTGGCGATTTATCCGGCACGGCGGATACACGCTGAAGGTCAACATCCATCGCGGAGAGCGTGTCCGAAATCTTCTTGCTGACCACGTATTGCCCATCCATGACGCGATGAATAGCGCGGACAATCTCTTTACTCAGCGAATCTTTGAGCAGATAGCCCCGCGCCCCCGCCTGGATCGAACGGATAATGTATTCGCTAGTGCCGTGAATCGATAGCATGATGACGCGGGTATACGGACACACACCCGACATTGCCGCCGCGCAGTCGATCCCGTTCATCTCCGGCATACCGATGTCGAGAATAGCGATGTCGGGACAGCTAGCGGCCGCCATCTCTAGCGCCTGATGACCGTTGTCGGCCTCCGCGATCACCGTGATATCGGGGTGCATTTCCAGCAACATCTTCAAGCCATCGCGCACGATGGGATGATCGTCTGCTAGCAAGACGCGGAGCGCGGTCATAGTTGCACCACCACACTGACCTGCGTGCCCGCTTCGGGAGCGCTTTCAACGCGGAATTGCGAGCCGATGAGCGTGTTAGCGCGTTCCTGCATGATCTGAATACCCCAGTGGTTTTTGTAATCATCTTTGAAGAACGCAGAAACATCAAAGCCATGACCATCATCAATAATGGTCAGCGTTAACTGGCTATCATCGCTCTCTAACGCCACCCGGGCGTTACTCGCACCGGCATGTTTGATGACGTTGGTCAGCGCCTCCGTGGTGATTTGATACAGCGTGTTGCTGACTACTGGATCAAGATTGCCGTCGTCAAGATCGGCGCTCAACGTGACGGCGATGCCGGTGCGTCGCTGGAAGCGCTCGCAATACCAGCGCAGAGCCGCCGCCAGCCCGATGTCGTCTAGCGCTAGCGGCCTCAAGTCGGCGATGATGGTGCGGATGCGCTCGATAACCGTACTGATAATCTCTGACGATTCATGCACGACTGTGTTCGCTTTACTGATCGCCTCCGTGTGCATCGCTAGAATCCCTAGATTGATGCCGATAGCGGTGAGTTCCTGCCCGACTTGATCGTGCAATTCGCGGGCGATGCGGGCGCGTTCGTCGTCAAGCACGGTGACCAGTCGTTGCGACAGCCGCTTGAGTCGATTCTCGTACTGTACGCGGTCGGTGATGTCTTCCGCGATACCGGCGACACGACTCAAAGTGCCATCCGGCGCCCGCACCGGAAACGCCCGCGAACGCACCCAGCGCACCGTGCCATCTGGCCGTTGCACGCGATAGCTGACCGTCGCTTCTTCACCGCGCCGTTGTTTGGCGAACGTCTCCACCACACGCGGGCGATCAGCGGGGTGAATCGCATCGAGAAACGATTGCGAATTTTCGTACAGGCTCTCGCGGCCGCGCCCCCAGATAGTTTCATACGCCGGACTGATATACAGGGTCTGCCGTTTATCGGGGCTGTTGAGATAAAACACGTCGCGGATGTTCTCGGCGATTTGCCGGAAACGCTGTTCGCTCTCGGTGAGTTCCGCCTGCGCTTCATTGATTTTCTTGATCTTCTGGCGTAATTCGGCTTCTAGCATGTAGCGGATGGCGAATTCGCGGGATAGATGCAGGTACAATATCGCGGCGGTAGTCAGCACGAAGCCGACACCCTTCAAAATGCTCAAGCCGGGGATCAGCACTTCGTCAATGCCGATAAAATACAGTAAGGAGTCCGAGAGCAGTATCCACAGTGTAGCGACAACAAGATAAAAACCCGCTATCCGCACCGGTGGATTCCATAAGCGTTTTTGTTCTTGCATATGGCGGCATCATTTCGCTAAGTAGGCTCTATTTACTCTACATTGTAACTGAGGTTGCTGTATGAGGAAAATTGAGCGTAGAAATGAGGTGATGAAAACACAGGCCGCCCTCAATGTGAAGGCGGCCTGAAAGACGAGACTATCGCGTGGCGTTAGTTGGAACGGGTCACGATGATCGTGTAATCGACGTAGCCCGGGCCAATCATCGCAACGTTGAGGAATGTCTGGTTGCTATCGAAGGTGTGGGTCACTTCGATGGTGCTATTGCATGATCTGGTCGGGTTTTGCGACGGGCCGCCCGGACCCCAGCGCAGATTACCGGCATCCGGGCCGGAGCAAGCCAGCGTCACATTAAAGCGACGGAAACTGTTCGGCGGTTGGCTGGATAGATTGCTGACGCGGATGCGGATGCGATCCGAATTATTTCCCTCCGGACTGGATAGCGCACCGGCGAATACGCCACCGGCATCACGGTCAATCTCGAACGTGATCTGATCAGCAGTCGGCGGCGCGATTTGGCCTTGCACTTCAGTCGGCGGCGGCATAGTCGGCGGCGCCATGGTCGGCGGCGCCATGGTCGGCGGCGCCATAGTCGGGCCTGTCATGCCTTCCATTGTGGCTGTCGATGTCGCCATCGGCATCGATTCGGTCATAGTCGGCATCACTTCCGGCGTTGAAGCGGAAGGCTGATCGGGTGGCGCGGGCGCTTGCACGAAAGTCAAATTACTGCACGGCCCGGCGACAGTGGTCACGCCGCCGAATATCCAACCGGTCTGGCCTTGATAATCAATCGTATACCAGCCGCTATTCTGGCCGGTGGCCGGATAGCTAGAGCCGCCCGGCAAGGTGACGATGATGCCGTAGCTGGTGCCCGGCCCGGTACGTAAGTTCGTGCCGCCGTCGCCGGTGGTGATGGTGCAGACGCTAGGCGGTGGCCCGGCGGGTTGTGGTGTGCTGGCAGGTTGGGAGGCGTCGGTGGATGGGCCGACAGGGGCGCTACTGCCCGCGCTAACGGTCATGGTGATAGCATCCGGGCTGGCGTCGAGGTTGGTCGCGATGATGGTGAAAACGCCATCTGCCGCCGGAACGTTGAAGCTCGCGTTACCCATCTGATCGGATATGGCAACACCGAGCAAACGGCCATCAGGGGCGTGGACTGCCGCCGAGAAGCGGACTTCGCCACCGGAGAAACTGAGCATCTGCGATTCAGTCAGCGAACCAGCGACGCGCAACGCTTGCACCGAGCTTTCGGTAAAATTAATCTGGAACGGGTCGGGGCTGATGAAAGTGCTCAACGCGCCCGCCGTGCTGATGCCATCCAGACGCAGTAGAAATTGTCCCGTTGTACGTTCAGTGCGCCGACTTGAATATTGTATGCGCCGCCCTGTGGCAATGTGAGGTCAATACGGGCTTTATTGCCGAAGCTGGTCGGGTCGCTGGAACTAAAAACCAGCTGTTGCCCCGTCGGACCAATGATGCTGAGCGTTGGCTGGAACGTCGCGTCAAAAGCGGTGAGCTGGACGCTCACGAGGTCGTCAACATCGCCGACAAAGTTGAAGAATGCGAACGGACTACTGGCTTCGATGTTGTCAATGGCGACAGAACCGTAGGTTAAATTGTTCTGTGCGCTGACGAGTGGGACAGCCAGCAGAGCCGTCAACACAAGCAGAACTGATGCGAATACTTTCTTTCCAATCATTTTTTTCTCCTACTGTGACTTTTTTATGAGGTAAAGATGACTTAAGCTTTTCTATTTTGATGGAAAAAAGGATTTGAGGCAAATAACAGAATCTATAACTATAATTATAAAACCATTTGAGATAATTACAGACCGCCCCCAATTCGTCAGAATCAGGGGCGGTCAAGCGTCGGGAAACAGTGGGCTAACAGACTGTTTTCAGGGCGATCAATCGCCCGCCGCTTTGAGCTTCTCGCCGGTCTGCACGCGCCATAACGCCGCGTAAATGCCATCTTGCGCCGCGAGTTCGGCGTGTGTGCCGTGCTCGTGCAATTCGCCTTCGCTGAGGACGAATATCTGATCGGCGGCACGGACGGTAGAGAGGCGATGCGCGATGATGATGGTGGTACGGCCAACCGCCAGCTTCTCCATGCTTCGCTGGATGGCGGCTTCCGTCTCGTTATCTACCGCGCTGGTCGCTTCATCGAGGATCAACACCGGCGGATTCTTCAACACCGCCCGCGCGATGCTGATGCGCTGGCGCTGGCCGCCGCTTAGCTTCTGGCCGCGTTCGCCGACGATGGTCGCGTATCCTTGCGGCAAGCTCGTGATGAAGTCGTGCGCCTCCGCGATTTTGGCCGCCGCTATGACTTCCTGCTCGGTGGCGTCCGGCCTGCCATACAGGATATTTTCCAGCACCGTACCGTGAAACAGGAATACATCCTGACTCACCAGCCCGATAGCGCCGCGTAGATCGTGCAGTTGCAGGTCGCGCACGTCATGACCATCCAGACGCACCGCCCCGCCGGTCACATCGTACAGGCGCAACAGCAGTTTGATGACCGTGCTTTTGCCCGCGCCAGTCGCGCCGACGATGGCGGCGGTGTTTCCGGCGGGGATTTCTAGCGAAAGCGATTTCAAGACGTTAAAGCCGTTGCTATATGCGAAGCGCACGTCATCAAATTGAATATGACCTTTCACATCCGCACGCGGCAAAGATTGCGCCCCGTCCACGATTTGCGCTTCCGTTTTGAGCAGGTTCATGATGCGATTGGTAGACGCCATCGCGCGTTGATACAGGTCGAACGTTTCGCCCAACCGCGTCAACGGCCATAGCAAGCGCTGGGTCATGAATATCAGCACGCTGTAAAGCCCGATGTTGAGCGCCCCACTCAGCGCCAACTGTCCACCGAAAACCATAATAGCGATGAACCCGCCGACGATCACCATACGGATAAGCGGGACGAAGGCCGCGCTCAATACGATGGCGTAGCGGTTGGCCTGCCGGTAATTGTCGCTCTCATGGCGGATGCGCTCCGTCTCGCGCTGTTCGTTGGTGAAGCTCTTGATGGTGGCGATGCCGCTGAGGTTGTTGGCGAGTTGATGATTCAGGAAGCCGACTCGCTCACGCACGTTAGCATAACGCGGGGTGAGCTTCCCCTGAAACCAGACCGAGCCGTAAATGATAATTGGCACCGGCAAGAGCGCCATCCACGCCACCGACGGCGCGACCAGCATAAAACCGGCGCTAATCAGCACGACAGTCGCCGTGACCTGTATCAATTCGTTCGCGCCCACGTCCAGAAAGCGCTCCAACTGGTTCACATCGTCATTGAGAATTGCCATTAGGCCGCCGGTACTCTGATCTTCAAAGTAGGCCATCTCTAAATCTTGCACATGGGCATAGGCGTCTAGTCGTAAGTCATGCTCGATGTTCTGCGCCAGATTGCGCCAGTATAGCTTGTGGATGTACTCGAAGACGGATTCGCATATCCAGATGAACAGGGTGATTCCGGCCAGTACCCACAACTGCGCGGAGAGTTCGGTCACCCCGAAGGCCGAGAGGAAGGCTTCTTCGCGGCGCGTCACGATGTCTACCGCGCCACCGATAAGCGCGGGCGGGGCGAGGTCAAACAGTTTGTTGAGGACGGAAAAAACCGTACCGAGAACGACCTGTCGGCGGTAACGGCTGGAATAATCCAGCAGGCGTAACAGTGGATGTCGATCTTGCATAATGTCTTCCTATATTTCGTTCAGTTGTCGCTCGATTATAGGGGATAAGCGGAGTCCATGCACGCCCACCGCATAGACCCAATACAGTAGCCATTGCGAAACCACCCTTAGCAGGTGGCGGGGGTATGCGTTACACTGGTTGGTGAAGCAAGCTATATTAAGATTGGAGCGAAGCAACCCGATGCAAAATAAAACGGTGAAGATACCCAACATCGGCTGTGATGGGTGTGTGAATACGATCAAGATGGAAGTCGGCGAGATGGCCGGTGTCGTCGCTGTGACCGGCGATTCGGCTACTAAGATGGTGACGATCCAATGGGACGCGCCGAGCGACTGGCAAGCTATCGCTGATTTGCTGTCAGAAATTGACTACGCGCCAGAGGGCGATTAATCCTCACGAGCTACAGGGGTGGTGATTATACATCGCCACCCCACCCCATCACGCCGCAAAAAAATCTGAAACGCCACGCGATGTTTTATGCTATACTGCGAATATCGCAATACACTTTACTTCAAACTACCCGTTAGGAGAGATCATGAGACGCTTTACAATTGGCTTGATGATTATGTTGCTACTGGGAGTCGTGCCCGTCTTCGCCGACACAGATGAAGCCGATTTCGATGACGAGGATCGCGTACTGAGCATCGAGGGACTGTCGATCACCCTGCCCGAAGGCTGGGTCGGTGAGGCGGATGAGTTCTTCGGTGAAATCGCACTCGCTACCAGCGAGGAAGCGTTGAGCATTATCGACGGTGAAGACCTGCTGGCGGTACCGGAATCCGGTGAAATCGTCATCCAGTTGTTCCCGTTACCGTTTGAGTTCTTAACCATGATGGAAGCAGAGGTTGAGACACCCGCCGAATTGCTCAGTATGTTCATGGAAATGGACGACATCACCGGCGAACTGCTGGACTATGAGGAGACGCTCGGCGTCGCTTCCGCTGTCTTGTTCGTCGATGAAGCATCAGATATTCCGCCGAACGCGCTGGTCATCGCCACCGAGTATCCCGAGGGCTTCGTGCTATGGACGATACAATACGGTGAAGGTGACGAGTTTGCGGACTACGAAGACATCATCGCGGAAGTCATCCTCAGCCTGACATACGAAGGCGACATGATGGCAGAAGATAATGACGAAGTGATGGAAGAGCGCCAGACCGTCACGCTGGAAGACCTGACCGTGACGTTGCCCGATGGCTGGGTGTTCAGCGAGACATTCGGCGAAGTGTATTTCGCCAGCGCACAGGAAGCACTCGACATCATGGAAAGCGGCGACACCGTGACTCCGCTTCCGTCAGGCGAGATCAGCATGAGTTTATTGCCGCTTAACTATGAACTGATGCCGTTTCTGGAAATCGAAGCGGAAGAGCCGCTTGAATTGCTGGTCGAATTCAGCGAATCCGCCGGTTTGCCCGGTGAAATTTTCAGCTACGATCTGGTAGACTTCCCCGCCGCGATCCTGTTCGTTGATGGCGGCGATGGCCTGCCGGGAAATGCGGTCATCATGGCAACCATGTACCCGGACGGCTTCGTGCTATGGGCGATCCAATACGGCGAAGATGACGATCTCGCGGACTACGACGAGATCATAGTCGAAATTATCAGCTCGCTGGAATATCTCGGTGAGGCGGTATACACCGACTAACGCCACCCGATAACGCATACAAAAAGAGGGCTGACGGTTACAAGACCGGACGCCCTCTTTTGATTCATACTGCTTGACACGATGCGCGGCGGCGGGCGTTATGCTCCGTCGTCCGCGTCCACATCTTCTTCGGGTGTGGTTTCGTCGTCATCATCGTCATTATCATGGTCATCATCCGCAGGCGCTTGCGCTTCGCCTGCTTCGTCGTCGGC